>JAUCFP010000006.1:1200000-1800000 GCA_030348385.1 Cytobacillus sp. NJ13
ATTTGCATAATAATTCACCCATTCCTCCATTCTCTCTACATTTCCAACAACATGGTCGATTCCGATAAAGCCGGCATCTTCAAATGGAACTTCAGTTTGATAAGGCTCAAAGCCAGGCATGAATACGCCATTATAGTTATTGCGTTCGACAAGTGTGTGAATTGTATCTCCATATGTACCAATAACTGCTTTTTTTACTGTGCCATGCGCATCCTGTATTTCAAAAGGCGGCTGTATTTCAATTGCGCCTCTTTCGACTGCCGCACTGTAGGCCGTTTCAACATCATCGACAGCTAAGGCTATATCTTTAACGCCATCCCCATGCTTTTTAATGAAATTCGATACTCTGGAACTGTCATTTAAAGTTCCGGTGATCACGAGGCGGATCTTTCTTTGCTGAAGAACATAAGACACCGTTTCCCTATTGCCTGTTTCCAGACCAGAATAAGCAACTGGCTTAAAGCCGAAAGCCGTGCAGAAATAATGGCAGGACTGTTTCGCATTCCCTGAGTAGATTTCTAAATAATCTACCTCCTTCACAGGAAAGAAATCGGCTTTCTTTTGTTCCCTTAACATTTTTTCATCTTGCATACTAACCCCTCCATTTCAAATATTAATAATATTTTGAATTTATCATATATGAAATCTGCAAACGTTCTCAAGAGTTCAAGTTAAAGCTATAATGCACTTCTGCATTAAAGTAAGTTACACTTTTAACTTTTGCTCATTTTTGCTTTTTGGCGGGATGTGAATAGCCTGATTCCTTAAAGCTTCTACAGCTTCAAGCAAGCCTTCATTTACACTGGGATGGGGATAGTTCGGGAAAATTAGATCTTCATCCCTGGCTGCCATTTCCAATGCAGTAATGCCGGCTGAAATTAGCTCTATTGCCCCAGTGCCTACCATGTGGATTCCCAAAAGAACTTGTTTTTCCTTGCAGCTGATCACTTTTATAAATCCTTCTTTTTTTCCGGCCAAAATGCTAAATCCGTTAGCAGACAATGAAAAATGGCCAATTTCAATATCCTTGCCCATGTTAATTGCTTCCTTTTCCGTTAACCCGGCACTCGCAATAGGAGGCTGTGTATGAGCTGCAATCGGAATGAAATGGAAATCTGATTCTGATTGAAACCCCGCAATCGCTTCTGCAGCTGTTTTTCCTTGTTTAATTGCCTTTACAGCAAGTGCCGGACCATCTGTTACATCACCCACTGCGAAGATATGATTCTGTGTTGTCCTGCTTTGGGCATCCACCTTTATAAACCCCGCTGCACATTGTTCAACCCCTATTCGGGATAGTCCCAGCTGTTCGGTGTTTGGTCTAATGGCAGTTGAAACAAATAAATGTGTGCCTGAAATTGTTTCTATTTCTCCCTTCAATTCAAAAGTTACTGTAAACATGTCTTCCTTATGCTGTAATTCCAATACATCTGAATTTCTTACTATGTCTATTTTTTTCTTTTTTAAAATCCTTTTCAGTTCCCGGCAAATGGACTGATCGAAATCAAAATCCTCTTTCCCATCTTCGAGGATTAAAGTCACTTTAGATCCCAGGGCCTGAAAAGCCATACCAATTTCAAGCGCAATATAGTCACTGCCATAGATTAATAGTTTATCGGGTATTTCACTCAAATCTGAAATGGAATGCTGATCTAATACCATTTCACTTAACTCTCTTGTCCAAGGTGGTTTTTCAGGTATTCCGCCGGTCGCAATGATTGCATCCCTGAATCTGAAAACATCAAATTTGTCTCCTTTTTCGATGCCAACCTTATCCTCAGACAGAAAAAAAGCTGAACCATTAAGTATTTCAATATTATTGGCTTGACAGAGGGCTTCAACTCCTGCCCGGAGCTGTTCAATTTTCTTCTGTTTGTATTGCTGAAGTTTGTTTAAATTAAACGATATATCTCCTCCTTCCAGCCCCCAATTTTCCCCCTCTTGAAATGAAGTGAATTTTTCTGCAGACTGTGTAAGGATCTTTGAAGGTATGCAGCCTTTATTTAAACAGATCCCGCCAAGCTGTTCCTGTTCAACCAAGGTAACACTGTGCCCGAGCTGTGCAGCACGGATCGCAGCATGATACCCTCCAGGGCCGCCTCCGATAATGATGACATCGCGCTCATGTGCCAGTTCTCCAACTACCATTTATACCATCTCCAGAACAATCATTTTCGGATTTTTAATCAATTCAGCAAACCGGTTTGTAAAGCGTACAGCTGTCGCCCCGTCTGCAACTCTATGATCAAAAGACATAGATATATTCATCATTGAGCGGATCACAATCTGGTCATCGTCTGTCACAACAGGCATCTTTTTTGTTTTATGAAAAGAAACCAGTGCGGTTTGCGGATGCTGAATAATCGGTGTCGCTCCAAAGCTTCCGCCAAGCGGTCCTACATTGCTGATCGTGAATGTTCCGCCAGATATTTCTTTGACAGAAAGCTTATTTTCCACCGCTTTTTCCGTGAGCTGTTTCATTTCCTCATGAATTTCTCTGATTGTCTTATTCTCAACATGGTTAATGACCGGAACGATGAGCCCCTCATCGGTATCAACCGCAATACCGATATGGTGTACACTTGCCAAATGTATTTCTTCCATTTCTTCATGCAGGACTGAATTGAACACAGGAAATTCTTTCAGGCAAATTGACAATGCCTTCAGGAAAAAGGCTGTTGCAGATATATTTTGATTCAGAATTTTAAGTTCTTTTCTGAAAGTAATCAGCTCCGTTACATCGATTTCTTCAAAATGGGTACAATGCGGAATGGTATAGAGGGATTGTGCCATTTTCCTGGCAATCTGTTTCCTTCTGCCCCTAAATGGAATGATTCCTTTTTCAGCAGGAGGGCTTATTATAGTATCCATCGAAACAGCTTGCTCCTCTTCAGCTGGCTCAGGCTTACTCTGTGCGGATGCTAAGTATTGATAGATGTCTTCATCCAAAATTCGACCGGCAGGACCTGTCCCAGTAATATTCTCGATGTTTATCGAATTTTCCCGTGCTATTTTTCTTGTAAATGGAGATGCAAGCACCCGTTTTCCTTTGAATGCCGCAAAAGATTGAAATGGCTCCTGCGGCTTATGAGAGTTTGCAGGATGAGAAGTAACCTTCACCTTCTCAATGCCATCATGTCCCTCCGCCTCTAAAATTAGAATGGTCGTCCCCACTGTAACCGTATCGCCAGGCTCCACTTTAAATTCCTTAATAATTCCCGCTCTGGGAGCAGGTATTTCAGCAGTCATTTTATCAGTCTGTACTTCAACCAGCGGATCATCGGCTTTGACTGCATCCCCTGGTTTGACTAAAAAGCAATTGATATCTGCTTCTGTCATGCCTTCTCCAATATCGTGAAGTTTCACTTCCACGGCTTCTCCTCCTAAAACTTCATAACTTTTTCTATTGCTTGCTGGATCCTTGCCGGAGTTGGCAGGTAATGGTCCTCAAAACCGAAATATGGCACTGGTGCATCAAATCCAGTAACCCGTTCAACAGGTGCTTTTTGATATAAAAACGATGTATCATTAATGATGGCAAGCACATCATTTCCTACTCCACCGGTAGCATGAGCTTCATGGACAATGACTGTTCTCCCTGTCTTTTGGACAGATTCTGCGATCATATCTTTATCCAGGGGGAAAAGGGTTCTTAAATCAATCACATCACAATGAGTGTTCTTTTCTTTCATCAGCTTTGCCGCTTTCATAGCTTCAGGCACCATTGCTCCCCACGTAATGACCGTCACATCATCACCCTCCATGAGCTTATTGCCTTTTCCAATTTCAATGCTATACTTCCCTTCAGGAACTTCCTCCTTGGCCGAACGATAGCAGCGCATCGGCTCTAGAAAAAGAACTGGATCCGGGTCTTCAATGGCAGCAATCAGCAGTCCTTTCGCGTCATAAGGACTGGATGGGCAGACTACTTTAATGCCAGGCATATGAGTAAAAATGGCTTCAGTTGAATCACAGTGAATTTCCGGAGCCCTTACACCTGCACCATATGGAGCCCTTATAACCATCGGAACAGTATAATGTCCCATAGTCCTCATTCGGATCCTCGAAGCATGCGTCATAATTTGTTCATATGCAGGATAGATAAAACCCAGAAACTGAATTTCAATTACCGGTAAAAATCCATTTACAGCCATGCCAATCCCCGCTCCGACAAAACCCGCTTCACTTAAAGGAGTATCAATAACACGGCCCTCGCCATACTTAGCCTGAAGACCATCAGTTGCACGAAAAACACCACCGTTCTTTCCGATATCTTCGCCCAGCAGCAAAACCTCTTCTTTTTCATTCAGCATGGTATCTAGTGCATCGGTAATGGCTTGAACCAATGTCATGGTTTTTGCTTCAACTGCCGTTTTCATTATCGGCCACCTCCCATCAGCTTCAGGTACTCTTCTTTCTGCTGCCTGATTTGCCATGTCGGCTCTGCAAAGACATGGTCAAAAATAACTGCTGGATCGGCAGGAGGAAAATCCTCCATTTCGGCTATAGCCTTATCTATTTCAGCAGCTGCTTTTTCTTCAGTGGTCTGCACCCATTTCTCATCGAATATCCCCATATTTTTCATCCACCGCTCAAGTCTTAAAATGGGGTCAGTCTCCTGTCTTCTATTGCTGCTTTCCGATTGATCACGGTACTTAGATGGATCATCTGCAGTGGTATGTGCCCCATATCTCCACGTAACTGCTTCGATTAGTGTCGGCCCTTCACCTTTACGTGCCTTTTCTAAAGCATTTAAGGTTTCAAAATAAACCATGAAAACATCATTGCCATCGATTCTGACTCCCGGAATATCGTAAGCCAGGGCTTTTTGTGCAATTGTTTTTGTATTCATCTGCTTGTTAAAAGGAACAGATATGGCGTATTGATTGTTCTGATTAAAAAAGACAACCGGCGCTTTAAAAATACTGGCGAAATTCAACCCTTCATGAAAATCCCCCTCGGAAGTCGCACCGTCTCCAAAATAAGCAATAGCGGCATTTGATGTACCTTTTTTCCTTTCAGCGAAAGCAGCTCCTGCCGCATGAGGGATTTGTGTCGCAATCGGGATGGCCGGAGGAAAAATTTTCTTTCCGTCAGGCGGCACACACCCTTCATTTCTTCCGTTCCAAAACAAGAGGATATTTCTCAGTGAGTGGCCAAAGGTCATAGCTGCTCCGTGATCGCGATAGGTAGGAAACATCCAATCGTTCTCCTTTAGGGCAGCAGCAGTTCCGACCTGGGAAGCCTCCTGTCCTTCATAAGGTGCATATGTGCCTATCCTGCCCTGGCGCTGGAGTGAAATAGCCTTGCGGTCAAAAATACGGATTCTTGCCATATTTCTATAAAACTCTTTTACAAGTTTTTCAGTTATTTTTTCTTCATAGTCGGAATTGATGATGTTTCCATTTTCGTCCATTATCCGTCTGATCGGAAAGTGATTTTCCATCTTCTCACCCTTTGGCTATTGAATTATTTTTATCACTTTTATACGGTACATATATTGTTATCCAAGCAAAAAAATTAGGTTCTTACTGCCCACTTCGGGCGTTTCATATGGGAAAAAAAGCTATTTCTGCGTGTGCGCGCTTCTATGCGGCTCTCGCAGAATTGGTTGGATGCTTCCACCGTTGTTATTCCATTTGCTTCAGCATGTTCGTAGATGTTCAGAAGAGAGTTATAAATAGCTTTTGTTTTGCGGAGTACCCTTTCTTTATTAGGTGTGTATAATTCGTCTGCGACCTGGATTAATCCCCCTGCATTCACAATATAATCGGGAGCGTATAAGATGCCCTTATTATTAAGGATTTGTCCATGGCGCATATCCATAAGCTGGTTATTGGCAGAACCTACGATTGCTTTTACTTTAAGCTTGCCGATTGTGTCATCATTAATGACGCCGCCCATTGCACATGGAACAAAAAAGTCTGCCTGGGCATCATATATTTCATTGCTGGATAATACCTTCACTCCGGCACCCATTTCTTTCGCTTTACTGAGAAGCTGGTCGATTGCCTGCCGGCTGATATCTGTCACAAATAAATCTGCCCCTTCCTCCAGCAGTCTTTCTGCCACTTTATATCCAACTTTGCCAAGTCCCTGAATGGCATAACTTTTGCCTGAAAGGTCGTCTGTTCCATTCAGTGCTTTATTTGTTGCCTGAAGACCATAAATAACACCCTGTGCGGTTGGTACCGAAGAATCGCCGCTTCCTCCATAAACCTCATCTACCCCTACAATGCAATTCGTTTCCTTCAGGGCATGAACAAAATCTTCTGTGGAAGTACCCATGTCTGTTCCTGTGTAGAACCGCCCGTTCAATGATTCAACAAATTGGCCAAAAGCGCGGAATAGTTCGGGTGTTTTATCTTTTAATGGATCCCCGATAATTACAGCCTTCCCGCCTCCGAAGTCACAATCGGCTGCTGCACATTTATAGGTCATGCCTTTTGATAATCGGAGGACATCTTCAAGGGCATCATCGACGCTGTTGTATGGAAACATACGGCAGCCTCCCAATGCCGGACCCAATCTAGTGCTGTGGATTGCAATGATTGCCTTTAAACCAGTAGATTCATCGTTGCAGAAAACGACTTGTTCATGATCTTTAATTTTTTGGAACATATCTGTCATTTCATTCTCCCCTTTATATATGATAGCGCTTACAATAAGATAAAATTAAAATGCCTTTTTTAAGGCTAAGATACTTCTATTCTTTTAGTCTCTCTTTAACAATTCTGCAATCCTGCTTTTTTTCAGAATCACCTGTTTGACTTCACCTTCGCCAGCAAGTATTTTTCCATTATGGACAGTTACAGTTGAGTAAACTGAATTTCCATCCAGCCTGGATACGGTAGCTGTTATGATAATGGATGACCCTTCAGGTGAAGGCGATAAATGCCTGGCTGTAACAGCTCCCCCCATTCCTTCTTCTTCCTCATCCAAGTAGGGGATGATCAGCAGGCGGGATGCCCATTCCATGTGATAGATCATCGTTACGGTTGAATAGGCAGGATGAATGACCTCCCCTTCAAACTGTGCGAACATCTCAGGGGAAACCACTGCATGGACAACTGCCTGGTTCCCAATTTGCAGCCCAGGTTTCATACCATCCCTCCCTGTTATTCATAAAATATGTATGACGTTTATTTAACGATATGATACCATTACGTTAAATAAATAGTCAATAAATTGTAAAAACTTTAAAAATTCTTATGATTCTCAGCCATGCAAAAAGGATTAACCAGCAAAATTGGCTAATCCTTTTTATTATTCTAAGAAAGCAAAGCACGATCACTTGCCATTTTTGTTCCGCGAATCCGCTGAAATTCGTTTAGAAGCTGTTCAATTGTCAGATGCTGTTTCTGTCCATCATCTACTTCAAGAATAATCTGGCCTTTATCCATCATAATCAGCCTATTTCCTAAATCCAGCGCCTGCTGCATATTATGAGTGACCATTAAAGTGGTTAAATTGTACTTTTCTACAATTTCCTTTGTCAGATTCGTTATAAGCTCTGCGCGAGCCGGATCAAGAGCAGCGGTATGTTCATCGAGCAAAAGAATGGATGGCTCTGTGAAGGTAGCCATTAATAATGAAAGTGCCTGCCTTTCTCCTCCTGATAATAAACCAACCTTTGCATTTAAACGGTCTTCAAGGCCAAGATGAAGCGTTTCAAGAACTTCACGAAAATAGTCTTTGCGCTTTTTCGTAACTCCTTTTCTTAATGTTCTTGTTTTATTCCTTGAATACGCCATGGCGAGATTTTCTTCAATTGTCATGGACGGAGCGGTACCGGCCATCGGATCCTGAAAAACCCGGCCTATGAGCTTTGCCCTTTTATATTCAGACATGCCAGTCACATTTTGGCCATCGATATAAACGGACCCGGCATCAGGAATCATGACACCGGAGATAATATTCATTAAAGTGGACTTCCCTGCCCCATTACTTCCGATAACGGTGACAAAGTCCCCCTCATTCAATGTGAGATTGATCGTATCCAGTGCAATCTTTTCATCTGGAGTACCTTCATTGAAGACTTTATGAATCTGATTTAATTGCAGCACCAGTCTCACCCTTTCCGCCTGATGGCAATTCACTTATGTTCATGCTTCCTGCCAGTCTTTTGGCTTTCCGTTTCTTCTCCTTCGTGCGGTCAATAATCTTCGGCATTATTAAGGCAAGGATTACAATAGTTGCTGTAATCAGCTTCATATCACCAGGTTCCAGGAACTCTACCCTCAGCGCCATGGTAACTACGATGCGGTAGATAATCGCTCCTCCAATAACCGCCAGGGTAGTTCTGGCAATTGTTTTTGTGCCAAATAATGCTTCACCGATTATGACTGAAGCCAGACCGATGATAATCATTCCGATACCCATACCAACATCGGCGAATCCTCCTTGCTGTGCAATCAATGCTCCGGAGAAAGCAACCATTGCATTGGAAATGCCCAGCCCCAAAATCACCATCATGTTGGTATTGGCAGAAAGACTGCGGATCATCCTCTTGTTGTCACCTGTAGCCCTTAAAGCTAATCCAATCTCTGTCTGAAGAAACCGATCTGTCAAGAATTTTATTGCCAATGTTACAACTAACATAAAGAGGATAATGCCCCATGTTCTTGGGAGGCTGTCGCCAAGCCCCACCATGGTCAATATACCGTTGAAAAAAGGATCAATTCCTGTTTTATCCCAAAAATCCCTGACATTTGTAATAGCTGTTTCTGTGTTCAAGAGGGGAACATTTGATTTACCCATGATACGAAGGTTTATCGAATACAGAGCAATCATCATCAGGATTCCTGATAACAGAGCATTGATTTTTCCAAAAGTATGAATAATACCAGTAAGGCAGCCGGCTATAAAACCTGCAAATAATGCAGTGATCGTTGCCAGAAAAGGATTAGCACCGCTGACAATCATGGTTGCAGCTACCGCCGCTCCAGTCACAAAACTTCCATCAACCGTTAAATCCGGAAAGTCCAGGACCCTGAACGATAAATATACTCCAAGTGCCATAATTGCGTAGATAATCCCTGACTCGAACGCACCGAATATGGCTGTAAACATTAAGAATCACACCCTTTATAAAAAGAATAAGAAATTAAAACGCTTTGAACGCCGAAACTGTCTAGCTCCACAAGGAATGCTTCGACAGCTTTATCATCGCACGACTAAAAGCGTTAGCTTTTAGGAGGAGCGCCTACCCCCTTTTAGGTGTTGGGGTTGAAGCAGGCGTTTCCACTTTTCTTCTTGGCTAATAGTTTAAAAAGCAGCCGGCGTGACATTGTGTTGCCAGCCGGCGGATTTTCATTTACTCTTCATGGAACTCAGCGAAATCTGCCCATTCTTCTTTTACTTCCAGCCCTTGTGCTTCAGCTGCTTTTTTATTGATAACCAGTTTAAGGCTTCCAGGAAGCTCAACCGGAATTTCAGATGTTTTTTTATTTCCTTTTAAGATCTCAGCGGCCATTTTGCCTGTCTGATAACCAAGATCAAAATAGTTGAAACCGCTGGCTGCTATAGCCCCGCGTTTCATGGAATCCAGTTCACCCACGAATAAAGGAATCTTTTTGCTGTCAGCGACAGAAATAACCGATTCAAGCGCCGACACAACCGTGTTATCTGTAGGGATATAAATTGCATCTACCCTTCCAACAAGAGAGTCGGCGGCCTGCTTAACTTCAGCAGAGGTTGAAACAGATGCTTCAACAATTTTTGCTCCTTTTGGTTCAGCAAGTTCTTTTACCTGTTTAACCTGAACCTCGGAATTTTGCTCTCCAGAATTGTAAATGATGCCAATATTTTTAACTCCCGCTTCATCAATCATAAAATCAATTGTTTTTGAAGTTCCTTCCGGATGGTTATCAGTAGTACCTGTGATATTGTCTCCAGGCTGATCAAAGGATTCAACAAGGCCGGCTCCAATAGGGTCTGTAACAGATGTGAAGAGAATTGGAATGTCCTTAGTCGCATTAAGAGCACTGACGGCACTCGGAGTAGCGTTTGCAAAAATCATATCCACTTTATCGCCGACGAAATTATTTGCAATCGACTGCGTATTATTCATATCAGCCTGAGCATTTTGAAAATCGAATTTTACATTATCGCCTTCTTTAAAGCCTTCATCCTCCAATGCTTTTTTAAATCCTTCTGTCGCAGCATCTAAAGATGGATGTTCAACAAATTGTGTGATGCCAATTGTGTATTGCTTCTTCTCATCTCCTGCTGAAGAAGAACCACTGGATTTTTCCTGTCCGCAGCCGCTCAAAACAAGCATCCCTGCAGCCATTAACAAGGAAAGAGCTTTTAACGATTTTTTCATTATATGACCCCCTATTCAAATTTATTAACTATCAGCTTGCTGATAATTTAAACCTATTATGTATGCGCTTACATCTCGGAGTGGAAACAGTACGTAAACTGGTTTTCACCATTTATATGATATTTACTTTTAATATCGTAAATACAACGTTATATTATCACCCTAAGTATTGGAGTGTCAATAATATTCTAAAAATTAAATATATTATAACAAGTTATGATTACATAAAAAAGCAAGCAGGAATATAATTGCCTGCTTGCTAGTTTAATAGCTTCTTTGCATTTTGAAGCTGAAGATTGGCATCTTCTATCATTGTATCTAAAAGTTCCTTTACGCTTGGAAGATCATCAATCAGGCCAGCTATCTGGCCGCTGTTCATAAACCCTTCATCACCGTTTCCATTTATCGCTCCAATTTTATGAAAGTCTTCTGAAGTGAGTTTATTAAACTCATCAAGACTGATGCCCTGTTTTTCGTAATCCAGCAATTTATTGGCATAACCGGTGGAAAGCACTCTTCGTATTCTGCCAACTGAACGCCCCAATATAAGAGTTTCATGATCGGATGCTTCAATAATTTTCTTTTTATATTGCTGGTGGAATGGTGCCTCCTTGGTT
Organism: Cytobacillus sp. NJ13; assembly: GCA_030348385.1. Classification (NCBI taxonomy): domain Bacteria; kingdom Bacillati; phylum Bacillota; class Bacilli; order Caryophanales; family Bacillaceae; genus Cytobacillus; species Cytobacillus sp. NJ13. Next base: position 1,210,945 of record JAUCFP010000006.1, read on the forward strand.
GCTATGAATCTAGTGCCCATTTGCACCCCGCTTGCCCCCAGTGCAAGCATGGCAGCAAGCCCTCTGCCATCACCGATTCCCCCGGCAGCCACGACAGGAACTGACACCTCGCCTGTTATCTGAGGAATCAATACGAGTGTAGTAGTTTCAAGAGAACTATTGATTCCTGCTGCCTCATACCCTTCAGCAGCAATGATATCCGCCCCGGCTGCCTCTGCTTTCAGCGCCTGTCGAACCGAAGCAGCTACGGTTATGACCTTCACACCTTTTTCATGCAGCTTAGGGATAAAGGGAGCCGGGTTTCCGGCCGAAAGGGAAACTGCCGGAATATTATGTTTAATTACAAGGGACAGGATTTCCTTTACATAAGGGGAGACACTTAATGCAACGTTAACAGCAAATGGCTTCTTTGTTAAACTCTTTGTTTCCTCAATTATCTTCTCAACTTCCATAGGAGGCATTGTTCCTGCCCCGATAGTGCCAAGCCCTCCGGCTTCCGAGACAGCCGCTGTTAAAATGGCGTTGCTAATATTCCCCATGCCGCCCTGAATAATTGGATATTTAATATTTAAAATGTCCGTTAATATATTCAATAAAATTCCTCCTTCGTTAAAATAATGTTATACTAATTTTAATAGTTTGACAATTAGGAACACACATACTTAGCAATAAAGGGTGCAGTCAATGCCTCAGATAAAAATGACCGTTTCATGCACATCGCCGTTTTGCAGGCAGTCCTCTATTCACTCAGCTTTTCCCTTTTTAGTGAAATTTTATAAAACATGATTTGCAGGGTTTGAACAAATGCATAAATAGGAAAAGACCAGGCCATCTGATAGCCTTTTTCATAATGAAATATTCCGAGCTTAGCAGAGGACCATTCAATCAGTACTGCAAGAATAGACCAGAGGGTGACATACAGGATATTCTTATATCCCTTTAGATTTAGTTTCACATATAAATAAACAAAAAAATAACTAAATGGCCCGTACATAATATAGCTCAAAAGATCAATGATTTGATAATTCGATGTATCATTTACATCATATAAATCCCATGGCCTGATACTAATGGTATGATCGAAGAACATTCCGATAAATACGCCAATGGTGATATGAACTGCCGTTTCCAAGCCAGATAATTTTTTGGGCAGTTTCCATATAAGAATTAGCGATACCAGTAAACTTGCTAATACAAACCATTCATTTACGTCAAAAGCTCTTTCATATACCTTTTCCATAATTAGCAGGCTCCTGCTTTAGATACATTATCCCCCTGGACAATCCGAGCCCGGCAATCAAAAAGGCCGAATTTTCTATGCCTGCTTTAATTAAATTCCAGTCTAAAAATGTAATTACTCCGGACGTTAAGCTGAAAAGATCCATTCCAAGAAGACAGATTAAGAATATGGCGAAGATTTTATCCTTTTTACGCCAGATTGAGTTTTCCAATAAATATTAATAAACATAAGAACTAGAAAGGGGCCAATAATTTCACGATGAATCAAGAACACAATAAATAAAATAGAATCTTCTGTAATATGAATCCACTTTAATTGAAGAGCAAGTATGGTTGTATAATTTCGGGCTGCAATTGAAATTAGCATAAGTACGAGAGAGTTTTGCAAAAAGGAAAGCTTTTTTTCTATAAAGTAAAAGAAACTTAGGGTATAAAATGCAATTACAAGTGCTGCAGGCAGAACCATTAAATCACCTTATGAGGGCTTTTTTTTAAATATCATCCTACATTTAATATTGTTTTGGGTATGATGCATTTATTCATTAATCCTATGATTGTATAAATGAAAAAGCCATCCTGCAAGATGGCTCTTTCTCACTCAACCATATAGGGATGATTTAATGCGTCATAATCAGCATCCCTGTTTTTAAGTTCGTTTCCTTCCTTAAAAACACTTTCAAAAAATCTTGATGCCGGTTCAGCCAGTTCTTTATAATATTCACTGAATAATGCAGCAGCATGACTGCCCAGCCATTTATCTGGAAGAAGTTCTTCCGGAAGCCCCGGATCCACAAAGAGGAATTTCCGGTATTCATGCACAAGCTTTGTTCTTTCCACAAAACATTCTGCATCAGTCATATTTCCCTTCTGGATTTTATTTTTATCAATGATATATTTTTGGCTGTATTCGGAAATAAACTCCTGGTATCTTTCATTGATCTCTGTCAGGTTCCAGCTTTTTTCAACAATTTCGATATTCTTATGCGGACCTGCATACCTGGCAATAAAGAAATCAACATAGTCGGCAATATCATATTTCTCGATCAAATCAAATACTTGTTTCTCAAGATTATTAGCTGAAATCCAGCAGCTGCTGGACATGGAGCCAAAACCGCTCCAAACAAGTTCCTTCCGCAATTCATCCCGCACATTGCGGATTTCTTCCGGGATTGTATACATAAGTATGCGCCACATGCCATCCCACTCTTCAGGCTTTAGTTTAAAGATGCGCTTAGCCGCTTCCTCAATCCTTTTCTGCCCTCTTGGCGTTAAGGAATAATAGCTTTTATTGCCGATCTTCTCTGAGCTTACCCATCCCTGCTTATTCATTCTTGAAATAGCTGCTCTGACAGACTGATCATTATGACCAAATTCGCTCAAAAGCTTTATAAGGCTTCCAATCCAAATTTTGCTTCCATAATGTGAAATATAATCGCCATAAAGTGTGAAAATCATAGACCTTGTATTCAACTTGCTTTCATCCTCATTTCATCATGTGGGTTGAACGGAAAAAATTCGTTATATACAATTGTACTAAAATTAGGCAGTTTTGAACAATACTTTTTCGGCATACTAAATAATTTGCCTGCCTCTGCCTTTATACATCACCGCCAAAGTCTTTATAACCCTAAAAACCATAGAGAATAAAATCTCTATGGTCAGCGCTCAACGATTGTTGAAATCCCCTGGCCAACTCCCACACACATCGTTGCCAGGCCGTATTTTGAATTCCTGCGCTTCATTTCATGCAATAAAGTAGTCAGAATACGGGCACCGCTCGCCCCAAGCGGATGGCCAAATGCAATTGCTCCGCCATTTACATTTACCCGCTCCGAATCGGCACCAAGTTCTTTTATGCAGGCAAGGGATTGTGAAGCAAAAGCTTCATTCAATTCGGTTAAGTCTATATCATTCATGGTAAGGCCAGCCCTCTTCAAAGCTTTCTGAGTGGAATAAACAGGACCTGCCCCCATAATCGAAGGCTCAAGTCCTGCTGCTGCGGATACAATATAAGTTCCAAGGGGCTTTAATCCTAGTTCACGCGCTTTTTCCTCAGACATCAGCAACAATGCAGACGCACCGTCGTTAACCCCTGAAGCATTGCCCGCAGTTACAGTTCCGCCCTGAAAAATAGGTTTTAAGCTTGAGAGCTTTTCATAAGTTGTTTCGGGCCGGGGATGCTCATCAATTGAAATCGTCACCTCACTCCCATTTTTATCTATATATGTAACGGGAATAATTTCATCGTGGAATATGCCTTTTTCAATAGCTGATTTTGCTCTCTTCTGGCTTTCATAAGCAAACAGATCCTGCTCTTCACGGGATATGCCATACTTTTCTGCAACATTTTCTGCCGTCTTAGGCATGCTTTCAGCACCGTACATTTTCTCAAGCCTGCTGTTTGTAAATCGCCAGCCGATGGTTGTGTCATACATCTCCATATTCCCTCTTGGAAACTCGCTGCTTGGCTTTGCCATGACAAATGGGGCACGTGTCATGCTTTCCGTACCGCCTGCAATAAAAATATCTCCTTCTCCGGCTAAAATGGCCCGTGCAGCATAATTAACAGCGTCTAAACCAGACCCGCAAAGCCGGTTAACTGTTGAAGCAGCCACTTCGACAGGCAAACCTGCAAGCAAAGCTGCCATCCTGGCAACATTGCGATTATCTTCTCCTGCCTGATTGGCATTTCCCAGTATGACCTCTTCAATTTCTGCAGGATTCACCTTCGGATTTCTATCCAGCAGAGCTCTAATGACGATAGCTCCCAAATCATCCGGACGAATATCCTTTAAACCACCTTTATATCTCCCGATCGGAGTCCTTACAGCATCCACAATTACTGCTTTTCTCATTGCTTAACTCCCTCTCTGGCAGTGTAATCATAAACACCCCTGCCTGTTTTGCGTCCAAGCCTGCCAGCTTTGACATATTGTTCAAGGAGCGGTGCCGGCCGGTATTTTTCTCCCAGCTTGCTGTGAAGGTATTTTAAATTATTCAAGCGCGTATCGAGGCCGACAAGGTCCCCAAGTTCGAATGGCCCCATAGGATAATTCAGCCCAAGCTTAATTGCCTTATCAATTTCTTCAGGTGTGCCAAGACCTTCCTGCAGCATATAAAAAGCCTCATTTCCAACGAGTGCACTGATCCTGCTTGTTACAAAGCCTGGAAACTCATTAATGACTACTGTTTCTTTTCCCATTTGCTCGGCAGCACGTTTAATTAACTGTGCTGTTTCTTCACTTGTTTCAAGCCCTTTAATAATTTCAACAAGCGGCATTTTTTGGACGGGATTAAAGAAGTGCATGGCAATCACTTTGTCCGGGCGTTTTGTAAATGATCCAATCTCGGTTGGACTCATGGTAGAAGTGTTTGTAGCAAAACAGCAGTGTTCAGGTGCGTGCTGATCAATCACCTCGAAAATATTTTTCTTAATATCCATCACTTCAGGGACTGCCTCAATAACAAGATCAGCTTCACTTACATGCTGAGCAAGACTTACAGAATAGGTAAGACGGTTTTTGCTTGCTTGCATATCAGCGGCTGTTATTTTATTCCTGGCGAGTCCTTTTTCAAAGATGCTATCAACCTCTTTTTCCGCACCGATTAATTGTTCCCGGCTGATATCTACAAGGGTGGTGTGAAATCCCCCGACTGCACTGACATACGCAATCCCACGCCCCATCACGCCTGAACCAATCACGACTATATTTTTCATGGTGTAATCCTCCTTTCAGTTTAAAAAAAGACGAGCACCCGAAACGAGATGCTCGCAAGAAGAACATAAAACGGGCAAATATTTTAATAGGATTCTAAGTCTTTTAATCCAGCAAGTTCTACTTCCCTTGAAACACAGGCTTGCGCTTTTGCATAAATGCTGCTACACCCTCTTTATGGTCAAGAGTAAGTCCTGCCAGCCGCTGACCCTGTGCATCTCTCTCCAAACATTCTTCTAAAGTGGTTTCCCAGCTCGCTTTCAGGTTCTTCTTTATTATGGCAATGGCTGCTGTCGGCATGCTGGCCAGCCTTTCTGCAAAAGCCGTTATTTCATCCTGCCATTTCTCCATAGGAATTACCTTGGTAGCCAGGCCAAGCTCTTTGGCTTCCTGTGCATTAACCTTTTCACCGAGCACTGCAAGCTCCATGGCTTTCGCATGACCGATCAGCTTTGGCAGAAAGTAGAGATTCCCAGCATCAGGCACCAGCCCGACATGGATAAAAGCTTCTAAAAAACTGGCTTTATCAGATAGGAGCCTAAAATCGCAAGCTAATGCGAGACTCATACCTGCACCTGCTGCCACCCCATTAACCGCAGCGATAACCGGCTTTTTACATTTATGAAGCTCCAAAACCATTGGATTATAGAACCGGCGGAGTACCTCACCGTGATCCATATCCTCATTTACCCCCTGAAGGTCCTGGCCAGAGCAAAATGCGCGTCCTTCACCTGTTATAACAAGACATCGGACTTCGTTATCCCGGCTTGCCAGTTTTATGGCCTGCTGAACCTCTTTATTAAGCTGTTCTGTGAATGCATTCAGTTTATCCGGGCGATTTAATGAAATCCAGGCAACACCGTTTGCGACCTCATATTTCACCGTTTCAAACATTTGCTATGTACACCTCCTCTACTTCCCTTTGAATTGAGGCTTGCGTTTTTCAATAAAGGCCTTCATTCCTTCTTTTTGATCTTCTGTCGAGAATAATAGATAAAAATTCTTCCGTTCGAATTCCATTCCCTCAATTAAAGAAGTATCAACTGCTTTAAGGACTGCTTCTTTTATTAGCCGTATGGCGATTGGCGCCTGATTGGCAATTTGTTCAGCAGCCTTCATCGTTTCTTCTAAAAGAAGCTCCTCTGATATAAGCTGGTTGACGATGCCATGTTGAAGCGCTTCTTTGGCGGTGATTCTTTTGCCGGTAAAAAGCCATTCCATTGCTTTCGTTTTTCCGACAAGCTTAGTAAGCCTCTGCGTTCCGCCTGCACCTGGCATTACTCCCAGGTTTACCTCCGGAAAGCCAAACTCCGCGTTATCAGCGGCATAAAGCAAATCACAGCATAAAGCAAGCTCAAAGCCGCCGCCAAGGGCAAAACCATGAACCGCCCCGATAATCGGTTTCTTGATCATGGCAAGGCGATCCCAATCCTTAAATTGATTGCGAAGCTCAAAATCTATTGCCTGGTCGTTTGCCATCTCATCAATATCTGCTCCGGCTGCAAATGCTCTGCCATTGCCGCTTAATACGATAGCATTAATGGTGCTGTCAGCCTCAAACCCTTCCATCACTTCCAGAATCTCTGAAACCATAGGGCGGTTGATTGCATTTAAGACTTTTGGCCGGTTTAAAGCAATTAAACCAAGCTTTCCATGCTGTGAAACTTCAATAGCTTCATAGCTTTTACTCATCTGCTTCCTCACCAATCATAAGAGTGATAATATCACCTGCAAATTTCATGGCGTCTTTTCCCGATGCCTTGCCTTCATCTGTTCTCATAGCCTCCTGTAAAGATTCATGGCTGTCATAGTACATTTCGCACATCAAATAGTACTTCCCTTCGCCCCCCATAGGACTGCCAACAATTTTTGTAACTTCCATTTTGCGGAGACCCGGAATTTTGGCTGTAAGCGGCGCGTGCGTATTAAAATAATGGTCATCAAATGCCTCCTTATTTTCAGGGTGCTTATAAAGAGCGATTAATTTTACCATTTGTCAACTTCCTTTCAGGTTTAGTGGATTTGATTCATTTAATAGTATTCCTGGAGCCGGATTCATATGTTATTTGTGTTATCTCCAGGAATTTATCATTGAAGGTTTAACAGTTTTCCAGCATCTTAAAAATAGCACTAGAAACAATTGACCGGTTTTCATAACAAATTCGAAAGTCCTTATAGCTACATCATTGTTGATACAGGTTTCATAGCTTCAAAGGGATTCCTGCAGGATTTGCAGTATAAAATGCTGCGGCAGGCAGTAGGGCCAAACAGGTTTTCCATTGTCGTATATGTGGACCCGCAAAAAGGACAATCCACATGCCATTCACCTGTTTCACATATTAATTTTGGAGGCGGCGCAATTCCGAATTCCTTTAGCTTTAACCTTCCTGTTTCTGTTATCCGGTCAGACGTCCAGGGCGGATGATAGATAAACCGGACCTCTATTTTTTCAAATATCCCTGCCTTGTCTATTTCGGTTTCCACGTTTTTTCGAATGATATCCAGTGCAGGGCATCCCATAAAAGTAGGCAGGAGTTTAACCAATACTGAATTGCCCTCCGCCTCAATCTGCTCCAGCATTCCTAAATCAACGATTGAAATGCTATCTATTTCAGGGTCTTTAACATTATGAAGCGCTTCCAACGCGGTTTTTATCAACATTTGATCCTGCTCCATTTACATCACCCTTTAAAAAACTTACCAGCTTGCAGCTGGATGTATGTTATACACCTCGCTCAAAGTGGCTAAAGCTGACTCAAGGTCGGCAGTATGCTCTCCTATGCGGCCATTTCCATTTTCCATTGCAAGGTCTGCCTCTGAGACTGCCAGATTGATAGATTCAAAAACAGGCTTCATTGTAAGCAGCCAGCGCTGCTTTAATATTTCTTCCTTCTCAATGAGGCCATGTTCCGCCATATCTTTTGCCAGCGGTCCCAATGTTATGACTCCTTCAAAATCAGCTAAAACCTTCCCAATGGCCGCTTCCATCCTCGTTCTGGCTTCCCCGTCAGCCTGCATCAGCTGGATAAACCATATTTTCCAGTGAAGGAGATGATAATAAAGCTCCATATTAACCTTTAATGCCACCTCGGCTAATGGCCGATAAGAAGAATTTTTAAGAGATTCCAATCTGATTTTTTTCGATTGGATATAAAAATAATTTCTTACTACTGCGAATGCCCAGTCATATTGTGCTGAAGACAAGTAATGACCTGGACCATTTACCACTTCCAAAAGGACAGCATTTCTCCTTTCAGAAGCTTCTCTTGCATGTGCAAGACTATCTACATTGCCTTCTCCAAGATCCTCCAGCAGCTGATAAAACATGGCGGCATGGCCCATGGTATCCTGGCTGATGGATGAAAAGGCGACATCCTCCTCTATATGAGGTGCCAGGCCAAGCCACTCTGAACCCCGGTAGGCAAGTATGAAGTCATCGTCAGCAAGCTGATATAATAATGATGTCAGTGCCGGCTTAACCTTAGCGTCGATTGGCATTTTACTAACTGGCTCAGTCACCTTTCTTCATCCCTCCCCATGACAGAATTTCCTTTTCATCAAGCATTTCCTGCTCGTAGTGGCGCCACTTTTTCTTCAAATATCCGTATCCTTTTGTCGTGCGGTAATCTTTGTTGTCCAGACGCTGAAGTGAGTGCTTTTCTTCCGGTGTCAGCTTCCGGATATCAGAGCGTTTGACGACCCAGATATCAGCAACCGGTTCTCTCCTCATAAAATTTTCCTGTGCCATGACGAGTGCAAGCTCTCGATTTGGCGCCAGCAGGGAAAATTGATATTGCAGAGGCGAGGTATCGGTTCTTTGACTAAAGACTTCGAATTCCTGATAAAACCCATCGTTTCCCAAAGGGATCCCTCCCATCTGAACGGTTTAGTTTGCAGTATTGAGCGCTTCGCGCACCCATTTGTTAGTCTCATAAGCTGTGCGGCGGAGTCCGAGCCGCTCCTGAGATTTTGGCCCATTATTTTTAATAATGTCCTTGAACTTATTCCAGTCAGGCTGCCTATAAACCCATAGCTCCTGATCCTGGTCAAAATGCATTGTCTCATCCGGCAGTTTGATGCCAAGCGAGAGAACACGGGGAATATACTTTGTAAAAAAGTCTTGCCTTAAGTCTTCGTTCGTCTTTGTCCGGATTCTGTATTTTATCGTTGTATCCTGTTTGGAAGTGCCGGTAGTAGAGGCATCACCGGGGCCAAAGAACATTAACAGCGCTTCCCACCAGCGGTTAACCGCATCCTGAACCATCGCTTTCTGCTCCTCGGTTCCTTCTGCAAGCGCCATGATGATTGCTTCACCATGCTGGGCATGAAAAACCTCTTCCGCGCAAATCCGTTTAAGCGCTCTTGCATAAGGGCCGTATGAAGCATTAAGCATATTTGTCTGGGTAATAATAGCAGCACCGTCAACCAGCCAGCCAATCAGCCCTGCATCCCCCCATGTTGGAGCCTCCATATGAAAAACATTGTGGAACTTCAGTCTTCCGCTGAATAAATCCTGCATAATATCTTCACGGGTTTTGCCGAGAGGCTTCATTAAATCCTCTGCAACACGGAGCAGCAGCTGTCCATGTCCCATCTCATCCTGCACCTTTGCCATGATTCCCAGCTTCCGTTTTAATGAAGGGGCTTTTGGCACCCACTCCTTTTCAGGAAGTGCTCCCATAATTTCACTGATTCCATGCATCGAAATCAATTTGATTAATGTCATTCGGTAATCTTCCGGCATCCAATCATCCGCTTCAATTTTTTCTTCTGCATTAATGCGTTTCATGAACTGCACGTATTTTTCTTCTTCCGTCATTTCTTGAAAGAAAAGAGCTTCTGACATGTGATTCACCCCCAGTGAGTTAAAAATTATTCATTCGGGTTACTGCATTTTTCACTGCCGCATTTATAATTCTGACAGCTTTCCCTTCCGATCGTGGAAGCATTTTAGGCGGATGGAGGACAAGTCCGATGTTAATAAAGCAATTTTGCTTCACTGCTTCCTGGATCTTCTTTTTTACATGTTCTGCTTCTCCGATATCTCTATAAAACTCTTCGCTCCATTCAGCATGAAGCTCCAAAAATTTTAAACTTCCCCTCTTATAGACTTGGATATGGTAATGCGGAGAAAGCTCAGGCATCTGAAGAATGCACCGTTCAATCTCGGAAGGAAAGACATTTACACCATTTACATTAAGCATATCGTCTATGCGGCCATTCACACGGCTCATGCGAATCGTAGTTCTCCCGCAAACACACTTCTCTTTAGAAAGGGAGGCAATATCACCAGTTCGGTAGCGAATCACCGGAAAAGCTTCCTTCGTTAAGCTTGTAAAGACAAGCTCACCTTCCTCCCCGTCTGGAAGCGGTATCATTTTTATCGGATCGATCACTTCTGCATAAAAATGATCCTCTGCAATGTGCAGCCCATCCTGAGATTCATGGCATTCCATGGCGACACCTGGTCCAAGAACTTCACTCAGTCCATAAATATCGCATGCTTTAATCCCAAGCTTAGCTTCTAGTGTTTTCCTCATTTCTTCAGACCAAGGCTCTGCACCAAATATCCCATACTTTAAGGATGTATCCGCCGGGTCCATTCCTCTCTCTTCCATCTTCTCTGCTAAATTGAGGATGTAGGAAGGAGTTCCGCAAATAACGTCTGGCTTAAAGTCTTGAATCAGCATAATTTGTCTGTCAGTATTTCCTCCAGAAACAGGTACGGTAGCCATGCCAAGCTGTTCGCTGCCATAATGCAGTCCCAATCCACCTGTAAAGAGACCGTATCCGTAAGCATTATGCAATGTATGGCCAGGTTCGCCTCCTCCGATTAAGATTGCCCTGGCTATCAGATTGCTCCACATTTTAATGTCATTTCTTGTGTAGCCCACTACTGTCGGCTTGCCGCTCGTTCCCGATGAAGCGTGCAGACGGACAATTTCTTTTTTATCCACAGCAAAAAGCCCGAATGGGTAATGTTCCCGCAAATCTGCTTTAACAGTAAAGGGCAGCTTTTGAATATCATCCAGGCTGGTAACGTCTTCAGGTGCAATATTACTTTTCAAAAACTTTTTCCGATAAAAAGGCACATGATTAAATACTCTTTCCACTGTCTGCTTGAGCCGGTCCAACTGCAATTCTTCTATAAAATCGCGGCTTTCCGTTTCAATATCATGCAGAATCAAGACATGACCTCCCAAATTATCATCATATTAAGATAATTATTTTATATAACGTTAAAATATCGTAAGATAAAATATGTGTTATATATTTAACACAAAGATACCGTGTAAACAGGGAAAAGTCAACTTATTTTCTGAAAATTTACTCATTTATTTGGAAAATAATAAAAAGACCTAGCCCGAGGGCTAGGTTAACTTTCTTAGGACCATTCTTTTAATTTGTTCATTATGTTATTTTTCCATTTAGATATTAAAGGCTCCTCACCTTTTGCTGTTTTTTGTTTCTGCCATTCATTATAGCTTGCTGCAGAAATGAGAATAGAGCCTGCAATTAATAGATACGCCCACCAAGGGAGATTCCCCCAATAAGGTCTTGTCTGAAGCAGCACATTCAGCAGAAGAACGCCAGAGCCTACAAAGAAATAGGACTTTATCCTCCAGCAGGTGCCAGCAAGCATCGAAATCAGGGAGAGGGTACCGACTATGAGCGCATCATAAACCGTATTGCTTGCAAGGCCATCCTGTACAAGCAGCAGGGAAACCAATATTAGGACTGCCCACTGAATTTTGTTAGTTAGTGCTGCGTATTGCCCTTTCAGCACTTTCCTGATAAAAATAATCAGGATAATCCATGGAAGCACGTAAGCCTCCCTTATGAAAAGGTCAGGCAAGTCAATATTCTTTAATAAACTATAATAAGGCTCCAGCAATACAGCTCCCGACAGCAATCCAGGCAGCCATACGTGTTTTGATGCCATCCTGCCCCTCTGTAAAAATAAAAGTGTACTGATCAGGAGTCCAGGGAGAACTTCCGCCCATAGGGAAATTGCCGGAAAAAGATAGGCAGCAAGGAAAAATAACAAAGAGATAATAGTGTAGCTATCAGCTTTTTTGTTCATTAAAATTTTGGCATATACCATTTTGCCAATGATTGCCGAAAACAGTCCAAAACCTGCGGAAACCAGAATTTTCATATCCGGAGCGATTCCGTTAATGAACAGGAATTTGAGCACTGCCACATATAATAATAACAATGGAACAGCAGCCAAAATATCAAATTTAGTTCTATGCAAATATGCGATCAATCCTGCAGAATAGATAATAGAAATGATAAACGGCACATACCCAAAGGGATATGAAGTTAAAAATGCCAGGATCCCAATCACAGACCAAGGTATAAGAAAGTAAACACTTCTCTGTTTATCTTGAGTTTTTCCGGTTAGCCAGAATATGAATACTGAACAGCTGACTAAAAGAACGGCATACTCACTTAAGTTCTCCTCCCAAATATGATCCAAACCCGTCAAGACTACCATGAACAAAGTTAAGAATGAACTGTAGAGGAATATCTTTGCCTTCCACTCTTTAACAGAAACCCTGAAACTGATCCAATAGACAGCCAGGGTGACAAGGAAGGGCCAGATACTGTTTTCCCTGTAGATGAAATAGGTCAGAATCAAGGCAAGCGGCATGTAAATATGGCCAATCCAGCTGAACCCCTTTGCCAGGACAAGATCTTTTTTTGAAATATAATATGCTGCAGCAAGCAGGATCCATGCCCCCATTGGAAGTTCTATCCAATTGAAAAAGATAAAGATAAATGGTAAACCAATCAAGATCATAAAGTAAGCAAAAAGTGATATCGATGCTCCAGCAAAGGGAACCCACTTTTGTTTTAATATATGATATAAGAACAAATACATGAAAATGCCGCCTATAAATACTGCAGGCCTCATCCAAACTTCATTTATTGTCAATGCTGTTGCTGTAAATAGGGAGATTGTATAAAAGCCGAGCGCGATCAAAAATACATTTCTGGCTTGATCTTTTTGTCTCTTCTTATAAAGAGCACCAGCAAGTATAAGGAGGGAAATACTCGCCATTATGGTATTCATAGCTATTCCTAACTCATTCTGATAAAAACTTGAGTTCCAGCGTATATGTTCTCCATAAAACATAAATGCGAACCCGATTGACAAATGGATGGCCCAGGGAATCGCTTCTGTATAAAAAATCCGATTTTCAGCCTTATTCATGAGGTACATGACAAAGCTGAAGATTAATAACATGGTGCCTGCAGCGAGCCAATCAAGAAATCCTGCTGCAATCACAACCGAAAATAACATTATACTAACAGCCACATCCCGTGAGCTTAATTCCACCACTTTTAAGAGCGGATACTTAAGCAGATACCCGAAACTTATAAAAAGCACAAAGCCAATGAAGAAAACAGGTAAAGAAAGATTATTGAACGGGGCTGCTTTATCCAGCATTAGTACTACTTCGAATAAAGCAGAGGATAAAAATACGGGTGCCAGGTAAGCAAATAGCCTGTTTGCCATAACACTTGCCAAATATATAAACTGCACCGCGAGTATAATATAAGCCAGCAGCAGTGATGCAGAGGGTTCGCCGGCCATTAACAGGATTCCTTCAGCTGAAATATAGAGAAAAGCAAGTATCGAAACCGCTGCACTGGTCAGTCTAAAAATCTTATCCCAGGAATATTGCTTATCCATAACTCCAGGAACAAACAGAAAACCAATACCTACAAGCACAAAGAAAACTGGGCCAGCTGCATTTAACATAGTATTTTCAATCAGCTGATAGGCACCATAGACAATCAGTAAGCTGAAGACGAAATGAAACTCCTTCCTGCCTGTTATATACACCATTGATAAATAAACAGCTGCTGTCACCAGAATATTCACACTGTAAAAAACAGGGCTATTGAAAAATACAAGCATCAATAAAGTAGAGATCACTAAATTGATTTGAGCAAAGAAAACCATTTCTCTCGAAAACAATTTTAGGGAAGCCTGTTTTTTCATGCGGTGATAGGCTGCAGACAGCATAGCATTGAAAATCATCAATCCAAGATAAAAACTGTCATTTTCAAGCTTGAATGCTGCCAGTGTAGAACCAGCCCCAGCAGTCAGGGCAATATAGGCAAACCAGACAAAAAGACGTGAGCCCAGTTTCTGTGCAAATACACTGTATACTGGGACGATCAATAAACTGCCAGCCGCTCCGAGTATAAAGCGTCCTTCCCCATAAAAGGAAAGATATGAGCCAAGCAATTCGAACCAGCCAATAGACAAAATAAATATTGGCAAAAATAAACTTCCAAGAACAATGAAAGCAAATGATGTTCTTTCAATTTTTAATACCTTTCCGGAAATAAACGCAAAGCCATAGAAAAGAAGTGAAACTACTGCAATGGATGCACTTTTCATAAAATTAGACATCGTATCCCAGTTGCTTGTGGCAACAAATAACCCGCCGATGAGAAGCAAAATGACTCCAACATTCAGCAGCCAGGAAATGTTTCTTTCACGGACTTCTTCCTGAGATAATTTCTTTTTCGCAGGTTTTTTTGCCTGTTGAACGGGCATTTGCCTGATTTCTTCTGCAGCTTTTGCTGCTTTTACCTGCATTTGTTTCAGTTCTTCAAGGTCCTGATAGTACTGAAGATGGGCGCTCAAGGTGATTTCATAATGTTCAGTTGATATATAGTCTTTCTCTTTCAATTTCGTGAGTTCAAGTTGAAATATGTTCTGATGATATTTTTCTGTTTTGGGGTTCAATGGATTCACCTCTTTTAAATAGAATAATATTCACTTGGTTCAATTAGTGTAATTTTACACATTTTGAAATAATTAATCAATCCCTTGTTTGGCATTTTTTACTTCACATGTATGTGTATATAATAATTATTTAATTAGTGGAAAAAATGGATTAATAAGGAATTACCGGCGCTCTTCTAAACCGGATCTTCTCAGCATAATAATTAAACCCCTTGATAAACCAGTATTTCCCCCTCTCTTTCTGCTGAAAAAAAATCCAAATATTATATCTAATAAAATTTCAAATAACAATTCTATCCGAAAAATATTTTTTCCATTATATTATTCTAGAATTTATTATCTTACATGGAGGAAATATCATTGAAAAGACTAAGTATTGTTATTGCATTCATCCTATTGCTGAGCTTGTTTCCGGCTGTCAGCAATGCAGCACCAAGCGATAATGAAGTGGCTGAATTCCTGAAGGAAACAAATTGGACTGAAGAAGGATTAAATGACCATCTGGAATATTTTTGGGATATGAATTTCGAAGATTTCGATACGATGGAGGAAATGATTGAATATCTCGGTGAGCCTATTACTGAAGAAAACCTTCAGCAGCTCTTAGCTGACTATGCTTTTGAAAATGAGGAAGAGTTAGTGGCACTGCTTGCGGAGAATGGAGAAATGGAAACGACTGACGATGTTAGGGATGTTTTTCGATATATTGATGCTTTAGATTCCACTGTTTCTTTTTTAACATATACAGGCACTGAAATTAACGATGAAACTCTTCAGCAGCTATTAAATGATTACGGACTTACAAAAGAGGAGCTCATCTCCCTGCTTGAGGAGAACGATGACTCCCTTGAAAACTACGAATATATTGAGGACCTTGATATCATGGTATCCATTTATCTGGGTGGAGATGAATTACCTGGTGAAGACGAAATGAACCAAATACTCTCAGATATAGATCTTACAGATGAAGAACTTGAAGCATTATTTGCACATTTTATGACTTTGGATTTCGAGAATCCAGACTTGCTTGATAAAATGATGGACCTTGAAAGCCGTTTAATGGCATTTGGGGAGTTTGACAGTGCCGAGGATTTAACAGAAGCAGAAATAGCTGAACTTATCAGCATTATGCAGGAAATGATGGATCTGTTCCAGCTTGATGCCGAGTTTTATCTTGTGAAAGATGGTGAAAAGATCCATTTAACAACAGCTGAAATGATTGCTTTGGAAGAGACAAATGGCTATGACCTGCTTATTGAACTTTATAATACTCAAGGCCAGTTCCTGGCAGATATGATTATTACAGCAGAGATGTTCAGTTCAGAGCTAATTGAAGACACAGTGACAGATTTGGATCAGGCTGAAACTGTTATCAAAAAACAGGAGCCTGCTAAAGTGAAACCAGTTTCTAAACACGTAAAAACTGTAAAAGGCGGAAAACTGCCAAACACAGCAGGCCACTATACTGAAGGAGTATTAGCAGGCATTGGCCTAACCCTTATAGGAATTGCCATTTTCCGCAGACGAAAAGTGAAAGCTGCGTGAAAAGGAATCTCTCATTAAAAGGAGCTATTGGTCTAATTTTTATTTTGGGCGGAATTTGGATTGCAGCTTCAAATCTCATGCCATATTTGAATAGTCAAAAAACTTCAGCCCATAAAGATTCCTCCAGCACTGTAAAAACAGAAGTGAAGGCTGAACAAAAAACGGAACAACATAGCCTATACACCGTACGACCTAAAATGGGAGAAGAAATGGGCGTTTTATCAATACCTAAGATATCAGCACATCTGCCTATCTTTCATGGTACGGATGAAGATGAGCTTGAAAAGGGAGTTGGCCATTATGCCGGCAGCGTCCTTCCAGGAGAAGAAGACAATTCAGTCCTTTCCGGCCACCGGGATACAGTCTTTCGCAAACTTGGAGAAGTAGAGATTGGCGATTTGCTTGTCGTAAACACTTCTGCTGGTGAATTTACCTATAAAGTTCGTAAAGTAAGAATCGTCGATGCAGATGACAGAACAGTAATTGTACCTAAGCCAAGAGCAACTCTAACTGTAACAACCTGCTATCCTTTTGACTTTATTGGAGATGCACCACAGAGGTATATACTTGTTGGAGATCTTGTAAGAAAATAAAAAACCCGCTGACCAGGCGGGCTTTTAGAGGGAGGCCGTTTTTGGCCTTCCTTTTATTCTGTAATTGTGACTAACTTTACATCTGCAAAATCAAAACGATGGTAGTGACCTTCAGAACAAGTTAGTTCTACAAATCCTTCCAGGTCTTTAATGCTTCCGATTACTTCGGATTTATTTTCTGCTTCAACCTCTTCTGTTACGGTAACACCTTTTTCAAAAGTATAAATAACCTTAAACGTATTCATGTGAGCTAAACTCTCCTTTCCCCATTCATGTTCCCGTGTATACAGTGTTTAAACACAGAAATTTCTATTGCAGTTATTTTCCATTAGTCAGATAAAACTCCAATGTATCTCTCGATGGGAAGTTAAGGGCAATAACTTATATTCGGCGAGAAGATAGCGCAAGCTAGCAAAATGATACTCGACAGATATCGAATGATATCACCATAAAACCACAATTGTTTCAGCCGTTTTCAAAAGAAAGCATATTTAGGTGCATATAATTATTAATCCGGGCAATAACAAAATTAATTTACATAGTAAAATTATGTAAAACATTATATTTGAATAAAAAAGAGTCCAGCAATTAAGCGGACTCCTCTTCTCAGTTATTCACCAAGGTCTGCATTATGATAAACACGCTGGACATCTTCCAGGTCTTCAAGAGCGTCAATCAGCTTTTCAAATTGCGCCTGTGCATCAGCCTCAAGGGTGACTTCATTTTGCGGGAGCATTGTTAATTCAGCAACAGCAAACTCATTGATGCCTGCTGACTTGAATGCTTCCTGAACTGCATGAAACTGATCGGGTTCTGCATAAACAATTACCGTATCATCTTCTTCCAGAATATCACGTGCATCTACGTCTGCTTCCATGAGGATTTCCAGCACTTCTTCCTCCGATTTGCCTTCAATGCCGATAACAGCGGTTGAGTCGAACATATAGGAAACAGATCCGCTCACACCCATATTCCCGCCATTTTTTCCGAATGCAGCACGTACGTTAGAAGCTGTGCGATTTACGTTATTAGTTAATGCATCGACTATAACCATGGATCCGCTAGGCCCGAATCCTTCGTAGCGTAGCTCATCATAGTTTTCTTCCGCTCCGCCCTTTGCTTTTTCAATTGCACGATCAATGATATTTCTTGGCACGTTATATGTTTTTGCACGTTCGAGCACAAATTTTAAAGCCTGGTTTGCTTCCGGATCAGGCTCACCTTGCTTGGCAACCACATATATTTCAAGTGCAAACTTGGAATATACACGGCTCGTATTTGCGTCTTTTGATGCTTTCTTTTCTTTAATATTGTTCCATTTACGGCCCATATGTCCCACTCTCTTTCAACTTTGGATCTATGAAATTTATGATAAGTAATAGAGTCTTCACAGAAATCGGAAGAACTCTCACCTGAATATTATACATTAAAACACAGGACTTTTTCGAGTATTGTTTCATAAGAAGAAGGATGGGATAACTGTGCGGTTTAGATGAATAAAAAAGAGACACATTAGCTTAATAGGATTTTTTCAAGCACCTTTTGCACCTGATACCCTTCTTTAAAGGAAACCAATAATGCATTGTCTCCTCTTATTGCTTTGAGGAGTTCTGCAGAAAGACTGTTTTCCGGCTCATCAAGCCTTATCATCTCTCCGCTGTTTTCGGACGTACTTTGTACAAGAACACCCCAGTTCTGCATATCCAAAGTTCCTTTATCACCAAAAACTTTAAAAGACAGATGTTCTTTTTGTCCAATTCCCGCAATTCCGTTAAATAGAACAGGAATGCCGCCTGGAAGCTTCAATAATGTGGTAAAGCTGTTTTCACATAAACGTTCATCATCCGGGTATTCCACAAAAGAACGGACATTGAGCAGCTCTCCGAAGGTATCCTGAATCATATGAATAAAGTGAGGAGAAACTTCCCGGATAAAGCCCCCTTGTTCCCTGCTGGAAATCCATTCGTTCTGCTGCCATTCACGCGGCCATTGTGTAAATTGCAGTTGCAGTTCTACCTTCTTAATCTCACCCAGTTCACCATTCTGTATCTTTTCCCTAAACACTTTAAAGGCCGGGCTGTATGCCATTGGAAAATTCATTGCATGTATAATTCCGGCATTTTCAGCAGCTTCATACATATCCTTAGCCTCTTCAATGGAATTGGCCAGAGGCTTTTCACAAAGAAGATGCTTGCGGCTCTTTATTATATCCATGCTAATTGAATAATGAAATTTTGGCGGAACACCTAAATAGATGAGTTTGATGGTTTCATCCTGAAGCAGTTCCAAATGATTGGTATGTAATGAGGCATCTGGCAGCTCAGCCTTAAATTTATCTAATCGTTCGGCATTTCGATCACAAAGTGCTGCAATCTCAAACTCTTCATGCTGTCGAAATTGACGAAGGATCCTTTCCCCTACTGCACCCATTCCTATTAATCCAACTTTAATTTTTTCCTTCAACACACTTCACCTGCTTGTTAAATTTCATAGTTCTCCACTGAATTATACAGTTTATTGCAAAAATTCAAAAGTTGTAAATCCTCTATTAGTTAAAAAAGCTTTGCACTTCGATTAGTCAAAAATATACCGGCCAATAATTGGATAGAAATAAAAGTGAATGGGAACATTAGAAATAATAAAATATTTAGGAGGTGTCATCATTGAACCTTGATAAGGATATGCAATTTGAAATCAAAAGTACCTTCATGCCAAATCTTAACCGTTCCCAAACACTTAAAATTCTGGAGGTGACCCAGAACAGCGTAGTCATCCAGATGGACAGATCAAATGGACGCGGGGTCTTCCCAGCAGAAAATTTTCATTATTGGATAAAAAGGGGTTCCCTTATTAAATTAAATGACCATCATAAAAGAACCTCATAGAACACTGGCCAGGAGCCCGTGTTCTCTATTTAAATTTGGTCATGTACGCCCCGGTTCCCTTTTTACAAAAAAAGAAGCCGGCACTATATATAGAGCCAACCCTTCTCTTATCGTTCGCAAGCAAAGTTATCCTTGTCTCTATCATGTTTTGAGTTATAGGCAGGATGTGTAGAAGGCACACCATTTGGATATACCTTCCTTAACTCTGTACAGTTTTGGTAGGACTCAGTGCTGCCTTCTGCAGAAGCCGAATTGCTGGCTGTACCACTGCTGTCATTCGACCCGCTGCCGCCGGCAATCCCCGAACTTGATGAAGAACTGCTGGCTGCTGCAGAATCCAGGTCCCCTTTAGTTGTTCCCTCATCCCCGAGAGCCCATAACCCTTTATTGGCTTCCCTAGCTTCCCTTCCAAATACTCTGAAGTATTGACTGTATTTTACATCCGGATTGTAGGTGGATGGCTCAGCATAGCCATTCAGAACCAAGTGTGCATTGAACATTTTTTCACGTATTTCATTTTCGTCCATATCATCAGTTGGGATGTCCACCCAAATGATTCTCAGCAGGCGGCCATACCGGTCTGTGTCAGAGACATCCTTTTGCATCCAGATTTTCTTGCCAGTCAGCTCAGATGTGGTAAATTGGCTTGCTTCTTTTCCGTATTCTTCGACTCTTGTTGTCGATTCGGGAGTGTTCACTCCAATTAGGCGGACCTTTCTTCCGTCTGATGTTTCAATTGTATCACCGTCTACGACTCTGCCAATGGTTACTAGTTCCAGGCCCAAGCTCTCTGCAGCCTGTTTTTGACCCTGTTCCTGTTTTTGCTTTTCAGCTTCTTCTTGTTTCTGTTTTTCTTCCTGTTCTGCTTCCAGCCGTGCTTGCTCCTCTTCCTGCTTCTTAGCTTCCTCTTCTTTAGCCTTCTCTTCAGCAAGCTTTTCTTCTTCTGCCTTCTTATCTGCTTCATCCTGATCTGTCATTATTTGTTCTTTCTCAGGTTCACTTACTGTTTTTGTTGCATCAGAATCTGCAGTTGCTAAAAAAATGGATAACACAAAGCCAGCAGCCATAATCCAGCCAGATTTTTTAAAATTTATCTTAAATTTCCGGTACTGATTATTTAAATATAATCCAATTAAAAAGACAGCTAACCCAATAAGTGCGGCAGGAACTGCAATTCCCAGTAACAGCATAAACACAATAACAATAGTGATAATAGTCCCTCTTATAACTTTCAAACTCTTTTTTCTCTCCCCTTTTTACAATTATCCTAAATAAGCATAACTTTTTTCCACACAAATATAAACACCAATTCACTTAAGAATTGGTGTTGAACATAAGCCCTTTTCTCATAATTTTTTGTATGCTTATGAACGCGGCCGTTGATTTCCGCAGCGGGCACTTGCTTTCCGCGGGGAGGAATGAGAGCCTCCTCGGCTATGCCTGTGGGGTCTCTCACTCCCTCTCCTCCCGCAGGACATTGAATAAACTTCCCTGAATCAACACCGCACGAAGAAAATGCGGATGCATATTCGAGGATCAAGTACCCTCCGTTCCAATCAACTCAGATTGTTAAACTTAATTGAAAAGTTTAATAGGAACAATCTTACAAAACAGCCAATTTAAATTTACAGTTTTTTCCCAAAAATCTCTTCCTGCAGTCTTCTTCCGGTTGGCGTTGCAGCCAGTCCTCCCTCAGCTGTTTCCCTGAGTGCTGAAGGCATGGATTGCCCGATAAGGAACATTGCGTTGATGACTTCATCACATGGAATTCTGCTTGTAATTCCGGCTAGGGCCATGTCTGCTGCTGTCATGGCGTTGGAAGCACCCATGGCATTTCGTTTTACGCATGGGACTTCTACTAGTCCGGCAACTGGATCACACACAAGGCCCAGCATGTTTTTAAGCGTTATTGCCATTGCTTCAGCAGCCTGTTTTGGTGTCCCGCCTGCCATTTCTACAATGGATGCGGCCGCCATGCCGCTTGCAGACCCTACCTCAGCCTGACATCCTCCTGCTGCACCGGATATGGAGGCATTGTTTGCCACAACAAAGCCAAATGCTGCTGAAGTAAATAGAAATTCTATCATTTCCATTCGTGTAGGATTGAGGACTTCTTTTACAGCGAACAATGTACCTGGCACTACACCTGCCGAACCAGCTGTAGGGGTGGCACAAATTGTACCCATTGCTGCATTCACTTCATTGGTTGCAACTGCTTTGCTGACAGCGTCCAATAAAATGTTTCCTGATAATGCCTTTCCGCTCTGAATGTACTTTTGCAAAAGGACTGCATCTCCGCCAGTCAGACCTGTAACAGACGTGACGCCTTTCAATCCCCTTTCAACTGCCTGTTCCATGACAGTCAGATTACGGTCCATTTTAGCGATTATTTCATCTCGAGTTAAACCAGTAACTTCTATCTCCTGCTGAATCATGATTTCAGCAATTTTTACACCTTTATTTTCAGCGAGCTCAACAAGCTCAGCAACATTTCTAAACAACATTAGACTTTCCCTCCTGATGACCAGCTAACTATTAGTCAACCATTCTGATAATTTGTGTGATATTCGGAAGCCCTTCAAGCTCCGTCATCACATCATGGCCGATCTTCTGATCCACTTCAATAACCATGATTGCCATTTTTCCTTTTTCCTTGCGTGAAACTTCCATATGTCCAATATTAATCTGGTGCTTTGATAAAATATTCGTAACAGCGGAGATAACTCCAAACTGATCGTTATGAACAACTAAAATGGCAGGATGTTCACCAGATAATTTAAGTTCAAAGGAATTCAGTTCGGTTATTTCAATTGTGCCGCCGCCAATGGATATTCCTACAAGTTCAAGGTCACGTTCTCCATCGATAAGCTTGACTCTTACAGTATTGGGATGGTCTGTAACGGTATCTTCAACTGTAAAAATGACTTCAATCCCTGCTTCTTCAGCTAATTGCAGGGCAGAAGGAATACGCTCGTCAAAAGTATCAAAGTCGAGGATTCCGCCGACAATTGCAACATCCGTACCATGTCCTTTATAGGTTTTTGCAAAAGAACCATATAAAGAAATCTCGGCTTTGGACGGCTGTTTTCCGAAAAGAGTCCGGGCAACACGCCCAATGCGTGCAGCTCCAGCAGTATGGGAACTTGAAGGTCCGATCATAACCGGGCCAATAATATCAAATGCTGATCTGTATTTCATTTTGTATGCCCCTTTACTTTTAAGTTCTTTAAATTCAGATAGCTGCAATAAAAGATTACAGTTACCTTTTCCCAAAAATTTTCTTATTTATGCTCCACGGCAGCTTCCGGCTGCAGCTCATTAATTGTTCTGATTTTCTGCAGGTAATTATAAATAGTGAATTTGGAAACCCCGAGCACAGATGCGACATAATCAGTTGCCCCTTTAATGAGGAATGTCCCTTTATCTTCAAGCTGGCGGACACATTCAACTTTTTCTTCGAGCGTCATCAATGAAGGTGCCTTCCTAAAGCCTTGAAGTACTTGATCCACCATCTCGTGAATAACATCCTGGACGGAATTAAAAAAGGTCTCCGATTTAGAAGAATGTTCATCAAAACTGATAAACTCTTCAATTTCTCCTCCAAATTGCATGAGCAGACTAATATCATAATTAAGGCATAATGCACCAATTACTTTATTTTCATCATCCCGGAGAAAAATCGTGGATGATTTCATGATATTTCCTTTTTTGGATTGTGTTTTATAATTGGCTATATCATTAACTTCGTTTTTATGTTTGGCTAATTCATTCAATACGAGATCTGTGATGGGTGAGCCGATCTTCCTGTCCGTTATATCTCCTGCTATATGAATAAGCGATTTTTTTAAGTCGCTGAAATCGTGCACGGCCACTTCACAGCGGGAGCCAAACATTCGGACAAGCATATCTGCGGTCCGGATCGCCAAGTCAAAAACAGGTCTATGGCATTCCTTCAACTTTGTCACTCCCTTTTATGAAATCGCTTTCATTATTATACTACTCTATATTTCTCTATAATTGCATATTAACATAAAAACATACATTGTTAAAACAAAATTTTAATAGTTACAAAAAAATTGTAAGATACATAAAAAATTGCCGCAGCAATTAATCAGATGCGGCATTTCTATATTATACATTTTTTAATACAAGATAAAGCCTGTTGACTCGCTCGGTTCGTTCCTCCTCGGAAGCAAGATCAAATTTTTTCAGCAAATGGAATACCTCATTTAAAATATCCTGTGTATGTTCCTGCTGAAAAAAAGATTGAAACAAAGAACTCATATCGTCCGGCAGAAATTCTTTCTGCTGTTCAAACTTATTTTGTACATCTTCCGGTGTGTGATCCAATTTACATTCACTCATAAAAAAAAACCTCCTGTATGACTGTTACTTGCTTTTTTCAAAATGATAAATCATTATTCTATTTTACCTTCTACAGTCCTATTAAAACATATACCTCTTCTGCATAGTTTCTTCAAACATTTCGACTATAATAGAAGTAATTGATTTTGAAATGAGTGAGTCCTTTGAATAAACTTTCCATGAAGCTTGGCCTGCTGTTCTTTCTGATCCTTTTCGGGCTTGAAACAATTATGTTCTTCTTTTTACATAGTACCCTTGTTGAATCACGTGTGGAGGAAGAGCTTATAGCTCTGCAGACACGCGGCAATTCACACCGTGCTATACTCGAAAAGCATTTTGATGAAAATACGATTTCCCATGTAGCTCTGATGGAATCCGAAGCAAATACAGATGTAGTCATTACAAATTCGGATAAAGATGTCCTTGGTGCTTCTGTTGATATCAGTTTGATCCAAATGTACATAGAAAGGCCCCTATCATCTTCTATAAGGGAAGGCAAAACCATCGAGGACAATTGGAAAGAAGAAGATTATATCTCAACAGTCAGCCCGATCGAACAGGATGGAGTGCTGATTGGCCATGTATATATGTTTCAGGATACAGCCTGGATTCAGTCGTTAATTTCGCGCTTGAATGAACAATTTTTAATCGCCGGGTTTATTGCCGTCATTTTTACCATTACTATCATCATCTTTTTATCAAAGGCACTGGCAAAACCGCTGATTAAAATGAAGGAAGCTACCTCACAATTAAGCAGCGGTGATTTTTCAGTTTCCCTTCCTAAAACCGGTGACGATGAACTTGGGGATTTAGCACGGTCCATTCAGTTATTGGCCAATGACCTGAATTATCTCAGAGAAGAACGCAATGAATTTTTATCCAGCATATCGCACGAACTTCGCACACCTCTTACTTATATAAAGGGGTATGCGGATATCGTTCAGAAGCGGAACCTAAGCCCGGAAGAAAGAAATCAGTATTTATCAATTATCCTGGAGGAAACCAACCGGCTTTCAGATATGGTTAAAAATCTTTTTGATTTGGCTAAGATCGATAAAAATACCTTTGATATAATAAAAACGCCTATTGACCTGCAAGATTTTATGAGAAAAATTGAAACAAAATTTTCTCCGGCTTTCACTGAAAAAGGCATGCAGCTTTCTGTTATTTGCTGTGAATCAATCACTATATCTGCGGATGCATCAAGGCTAGAACAGATCGTTTTTAATCTTCTGGATAACGCCATTAAGTATTCCTCAGCTGGAGATAAAACAACAATTACTATAAGCAGGACCAAAAAACATGTCACCATTAACATAAATGATACCGGAAGAGGGATCTCTGAAGAGGAACTGCCCTTTATCTTTAATCGGTTTTACCGAGTGGATAAATCACGTGCAAGAGCTCTTGGAGGGACAGGTCTCGGACTCGCCATTGTTAAGGAACTTGTCCATGCGCATGGAGGGACTATAGCTGTCTGCAGCAGCGAAGGTGACGGAACAGAATTTGAAATTGTTTTTAAGGGAGAAACGGAATGTGAAAACAATACTTTTGGTTGACGATGAAACTAGAATGCTTGATCTAATTTCTTTATACTTAACTCCCCGAGGCTACAAGTGCATAAAATTGGCTTCAGGTTCAGATGCCCTGCTTTACTTAGAAACCCATTCTGCAGATCTCGTACTTTTGGATGTCATGATGCCTGAAATGGATGGATGGAAGGTATGCGAGGAAATAAAAAAATATTGGGATATTCCAATCATCATGCTTACTGCCAAAAGTGAAAAGCCGGACATTGTAAAAGGGCTGAACATCGGAGCAGATGATTATATTCTAAAGCCATTCGATGAAGAGGAATTATCTGCAAGGATTGAAGCGGTTCTGAGAAGAAGCAAAAAAGATGGAAAAACCAAAACTTTTAAAGGGCTGGAACTTAAAGAAGATTCTTTTGAGCTATCCTATAAAAATAAGGAAATCCTTTTGACTCCAAAAGAGTTTTCAATGTTAAGCCTATTCCTCACCAACCTGAACAGAGTTTTTTCACGTGAGCATTTAATAGGCTCTGTATGGGGCTATGGGGTGTCAATCGAAGACCGTACCATCGATTCGCATGTCAGAAATTTACGGGAAAAATTAAGGAAAGCCGGGTTTCCTGCAGATGAGTATCTGACCACTGTCTGGGGAATGGGCTATAAATGGGCCGGGAAGGATTAAGGGATGTTTTCTGAATCAATCGGCTGGCTATCAGAGGATCCGATATTGGCAGCTTTTTTTAGCATATCTATGAACATTGCTGCCGCGATAACGGGTGTCCTTCCTAGTGCCTTTATTACTGCGGGAACAGTTGCCGCTTTCGATCTCAAAATGGGGCTGATCCTATTAATCATCGGAGAAGCAGCAGGAGCTATTATTAGTTTTATTCTTTTTCGCAAAGGAATCACCAAGCTTACCTCCTCTTTTCCTCGGTTAAAGAATAATAAATTTTTTTCAAAGCTCCAGAATGCGGAAGGTCCAGATGCGTATTTCTTAGTTGTTTTGCTGAGAGTCTTGCCATTTGTCCCATCAGGTGCAGTCACGCTGGCAGCAGCATACAGCAAAATGAGGCTTCTGCCCTTTGGCATTGCCAGCACCATCGGAAAAATACCTGCTTTAGTTATTGAAGCCTTTGCGGTTTCACATGCACTAAAATTAAAAATGGAGCTGCAAATAGCCATTTTCCTTTTAGCTGCTTTTTCCTTTTTGGTTTATTATTTGTGTAAAAATTATAAATTTAGTTAAAGAGCTTATCTTCGGAAGATAAGCTCTTTATTCTATATTATTCTGATGGAGAAAGCTCGTTTTCTGTTACCCACATGTGGTTTTTTACTTCCTTCCCGTCAGCTGTAGTAAAGTCAACTGTATAGACTGTTGTTTCCTGCACAGAATCGATTTCAGCAGATGCTCCTTCCATCCCCTCCATGTGGCTTGCATTAATTTTTACCTCGTCGCCTTCTTTAAATGGTTCCTCTCCCGCATCAGCAATCTCTTCGTGAACTACCCATTTATGATTTTTAACTTTTTTACCGCCGGTGGTTGGTGTATAAGAGACCGTATAGACTGTTGTATCATATGCACCTGCAACTGTTGCTTCAGCTCCCTCCATCCCTTCCATATGTCCTTCTGTAATAAAGGCCTTGCTTCCAACTTCATATGTTGGATTTTCTGCTTCCTTTATTCCTTCAGGGACTTC
Source organism: Cytobacillus sp. NJ13 (assembly GCA_030348385.1). Lineage (NCBI taxonomy): Bacteria > Bacillati > Bacillota > Bacilli > Caryophanales > Bacillaceae > Cytobacillus > Cytobacillus sp. NJ13. The sequence goes on from JAUCFP010000006.1 coordinate 1,238,289, forward strand.
TCCGGAGCCGGAATGGTCCATGCCTGAATGGTCTCCTGAATGGCCGCTGCTTTCATTATTGGTTGTGCTTTCTTCATTGCTGGTACCTTCCTGTCCGGCATCCCCGTCATTTCCGCCGCAGGCAGTTAAAGTTAAAGCTGCAGCCAGAGAAACAAACCAGATGGCGAATTTTTTACTTGTTAGCATATCTATTCCTCCTTTTCTTTATGAAGTTAGTATGGCAATAAATTGTGCAGAAACTATGGAACAGGCATACAAAAGTCTAAAAATAATACTCGCTTAAAATAAGGAAAATATGTACATTTCTTCATAACCGAATATTGCAAATAAAATCATTGAAAACAGACACCCTGCTGGATGTCTGTTTTGTCTGCTAATTCAAGCAGCCATTTTACGGCATTCTTCCGCACACTTAAAGCATGCCTCAGCACAGCGCTGGCAATGGCCGTGGTCGTGTTTTTTGCACTCATTTCCGCACGCTTCACAAATGTCTGCACATAGAGTGCAAATTTGCTTGGCAAAAGGGCTGTTTGACTGCATTGCCTTAGCTGCAAAGGCACAGATATCAGCACACTCCCTGTCCAGGCGGATACAATCTGCCATCATTTTAACTTCCTCTTCTCCTAAGCATGCATCATAGCATACATTACAGGCCTTCATGCATTCTAAACAAGCCTGGATGCATTCTTCAAAAGATTTGTTATACATTATATCATCCTTCCTTTAATCTCTTTACAAAGATACTCTACCCGTGCATTCTCTTAGTAAACTGCATACTTTCTGCATATATTGCGGCTGCCAAGAAAAGCGGAAGCGCCTTGCCCACAAAAGGAACGCAGACTAAGAACGCCACGTCCTGTGGCAACGTCTGCATGACCCCCATCCTGGGGGCCTCAAGCACAAGACGAGCCTCCCTGAAAGGCGTACTTTGCCTTTTTGGGAGGATTGCCCGATATGTGGAGGCGACTGCCCAGGGACGACAGGCATAAGACTGTTCCTGTAAGAAGGCGTTCTTCCTTCTGAAAGGAAACGGCTTATGACCCCGAGTCCCTAGGAGCCGCAACTAGACAAGCTTGTGACCTCGAGGGGGTAGGCGTTGGAACTAGACAGATATCGGCGTTCAAAAATGATACTTTCTTATCCCTCAAAAAAAAAAGCAGAGAGTTATCTCTCTGCTCCTAAATCTTACTTCTGTATACCCGGGCCATTTCTTTCCTCTTTAAATGGCACCTCTTTCTTTACATAAGAGTAATCATTCCGGTTGACTGGAACAAATCCTTCCGGCTTATAAAAGCGCATCAGGTCTTTGTAAACAATGTTGTCTGACATTTCAAGCTCTTTTTTCGCCTGATCGGAAAATGGCTTACATGCAATAGCCTCAGCTATTTCGCCAGTTACAGAAAAATAACAGGTTTCTTCAATCTGTGTATATTCAGGTGAAATGAAGTTGCCGTTTCGGAATGGGAGTACTTCACGGTGCTTATCTGATAACAGATCTGATCCCATTTCCAGGTAATTTTTTGTATCAATGCCCAGCAGGTGAAGTAATGTTGGACGCACATCTATCTGTCCGCCAACATTATGGACAATGCCGCCATCCACTCCAGGTACATGAATGAATACTGGCACTCTTTGAAGCCTGGCATATTCAAATGGTGTAATCTCTTTTCCGATCACTTCCGCCATTGCCTCATTGTGGTTTTCGGAAATTCCGTAGTGATCGCCATACAGGACAACTACAGTATGATCATATAAGCCGGATTCCTTTAAATCCTCAAAGAACTGCTGGAGTGCCTGGTCCATATAATTCGCCGACTGGAAATAGTGGTTAACCACATCATTATCCGTTTCGCCTGCAGGGAAATCAGTATCCCACTCATCCATTTTAAAAGGAAAGTGATTAGAAAGAGTGATGAATTTTGTATAAAATGGCTGAGGAAGACTGGTCAGCATCGGCATGGATTCCTTGAAAAACGGCTTATCCTTCAACCCATAGTTTTTAGTGTTTTCATCGTTCATATTGTAATACTCGGCATCAAAAAACTTGTCATAGCCCATGGTTTTATACATTTCGTTACGGTTCCAGAATGTCTTGTAGTTTCCGTGGAAAGCTGCTGAAGTATAGCCATGTGACTTTAAAATAGCAGGTGTGCCATGGAAGGTATTTTGTGCTTTTGTTACATAAACCGCTCCCTGTGACATCGGATATAGCGATGTATCCATGATGAACTCGGCATCGGAAGTCTTTCCCTGTCCGGTTTGATTAACAATATTATCAAAATAAAATGTCTTGCCGCTATGTGCAAGTGAGTTAAGGAATGGGGTAACTTCTTTTCCATTCAGCTTGTAGTCAATAATAAAAGTCTGAAGTGATTCCATGGACACGTAAATAACATTCATGCCCTTAGCTTTTCCGAAGTATTCAGGGTTCGGAGGTGCATACTTGGCTTTTACATAGTTCTCCACTTCAGTCACATCGTTATTATCCGCAAGAGCCCTTTGGCTGGCAGACTTCGCATTTTGCACAATATCATATACCGTGAAATTGTATGCTCCAAGGTATTTCACCAAATAATTGCGGTCGAAGGAACGTGTAAGCAATTCAGGCCGGTCATTCTCAGCAATTTCAAGATTAATGAAGAATACAATGATACCTGCAGCGATAACAGCCAATGCGGGTTTTCGGCTAATTTTCTTTCCTGGTTTGTACCATTTCCTGACTGCCAGGAAGATGAGCAGCAGTGTATCTGTAAAATAAAAAATATCCCATGGAGACATTAAAGAAAGTGCACTATCCCCCAGCTGCCCCCCATTTACTTTTGCCTGCATTAGTACGGGAACTGTAATAAAGTCGTTAAAGAATCTATAATATACGACATTTGCATAAAGCAGGAAAGATAAAAATAAATTCAAGCCAATAAGCATGCCTGATTGCAATTTCCCTTTAAAAAACAAAGCAAATCCCAGGAATATCAGTGTTGAACTTAAAGGATTCAGAAACAGCAGAAATCGCTGTATATCATTGTTGATCCCTAAATTAAATTCAATGCGATAGGCTATATACGTTTTTAGCCAAAAAAGGATAACAATCAGAAAGAACACAGCAAGGCTGTTTTTCGCCAATTTCTTAGGCGATTTAAATAACTTTCCCATAAGTGTGGTTTCACCTCTTAAATTGTAAACATGCGAAAAACTTAGCAGCGGCTAAGTTTTTATATGTAAAAAATATGTAGAGCCAGCATTAATAAATGGTGAATGAATGTAAAATAATATAGCACAGTTTCAGATGAATGAAAACTGATATCTTCTTAATACCTTTCGCCTTTTTCCTGCAAAATCCAACAACTTTTCAAAAAAATTATCTGTTAACCAATATAATCTGATGATAAAATGAATTTTCCTTTCATAATTTCAGTGCTGAGGGAGTATTGATTTTAAAAAGGGTCAAGCTAAAATATTAAACATAGTTGATTGGAGAGTCTTCATGAAAGAACGTTTCTTATTTTTTATCATTGGGATGCTGATCCTGACAATGGGTGTAGCCCTGATTATCAGGTCAAACCTTGGAGCTTCTGCATGGGATGCCTTGGCTGTTGGTGAATCTCAAATGTTTAACTTAACAGTTGGCACCTTTGTTTTTATTAATGGAATCGCACTTATTTTTATAAATGCTTTTTTAATGAAAAAAAAGCCTGAAGTCCTTGCAGCCATTTCCATCTTAATTATTGGCGCACTAATTGACTTCTGGCTTCTCGTTATTTTTGGTGACCTTTCCCCGCAAACATTGGCAGGTCAATCATTCATATTGCTTTTTGGCATCCTTTCGATGGGAATGGGAGTTGCCATCTATCTTCAGGCCAAATTTCCGGCAAGTCCGATGGATACATTGATGGTAGCTATTCACACAAGATTTGGATTAAATTTAAGAAATTCAAGGATCATCAGCGAAAGCTTTGCCCTGCTTCTTGCATTTTTATTCAAAGGTGCAATCGGTGTAGGCACGATTGTGGTAACATTAACACTTGGTCTGGCAGTACAATTCTTTTACCCTATTTTCGAAAAAATGCTTGAAAAAATGCAGGCGCCTAAAGGCCCGCTTATTACCAAATGATCACCAACATCCTGCTCTTACTGAGCAGGTTTTTACCTTCTTACCAAAATAAAATCCTTCCATTCTTCTGGCAGCAGGGCCTGATACTTTGCCTGAACATACCTGTCATCCATTAAGACAATTATTCCTGTATCGTTTTCAGAACGAATAAGTCTGCCTCCTGCCTGAAGGACTTTGTTCATTCCAGGATAGGTATAGGCATAATCATAGCCGTTTTTTCCTTGCAGCTGGAAATAAGCTTTCATTATATTACGCTCAAAGCCGATCTGGGGAAGACCCACACCCACCACAAATACACCATTCAGCCTATCCCCCTGTAAATCAATTCCTTCCGAAAATATTCCGCCCATGACTGCGAACCCTAACAGAGTTCCAGCAGCTTTTGGCTGGAATGCATCCAGAAACTCTTCCCTTTCTCTTTCATCCATTCCAGTCTTTTGAATGATTGTATGTATTGGCATTTCCTCATCGAGGAACCTACCATAAACATTCTCCATATATTGATAGGATGGAAAGAAGATCAGGTAATTTCCATTTTGACCCTTTAGCATGTTCTTAATGGTGATGACGATTGGTTCAATTGATCTTTCCCGGTCACGATATCTTGTGGAAAGCGGCTGTATGTAGACCTTTGCCTGATCTTTTGAGAATGGTGAAGGAATGGATAAAATAAAATCTTCTTCCTGAAAGCCAAGCATGTCCAAATAATAATTGAGAGGCAATAAGGTAGCTGAAAAAAAGATAGCCGATTTAAATCCTTTTCTGGCCTTCTGCAGAAGATACGAAGGATCCAGGCAAAATAACTTGATAATCAGGTCATTCCTCTGCTTTTGAATATACGTTACAAATCTTTCATCATACAGTTTCCCTATTCTTATAAAATTCTGTGCAGCAAAGAAAACTTCCAGCAATTCTTCATCCGTACTGTTTCTGGTTTGCCCCAGATAGTTTTCGGCATAATGAACAAATTCCTCGAGAACATTAAAAATTTCTTCAGGGGGATCCTTTTCAGCGATTTCCTGATTTTCACCGCATTTCTTTTTTAATGCAATAAAAATTTCATTAACTCGTTTAGCGCTTTTTTGAATCCCTTTATCCTTCCCCTTAAAGCTTCTGCTCAATTGAAGAAATGCTGATTTCTCGAGGGAACTTGAATACATTTCCCTTCCACGGTCCACAAGGTTATGCGCTTCATCGATCAGGAGCGCCGTTTTCTTTTTCTCCTCTTCCAGCAATCGCTTAAGTGAGACCCTCGGATCAAAAATATAGTTATAATCACCGATAATGGCGTCGGCGGCGTATGCAGCATCCAATGAAAATTCAAAAGGGCAGACTTTATGCTTCATAGCATATTTTTCAATTGTCGTTCTGGTTATCATGTTCTCATTCTTCAGAAGGTCAAGTACAGCATGGTTTATCCGGTCGTAATATCCATTGGCAAATTCACAGCTGTCTTTTTGGCAATTGGTTTCTTCCTTAAAGCAAATTTTGTCCTTGGCCGTGATTGTAACCGATTTTAGATTCAATCCATCAGCCTCCATCATGGCAATGGCCCCTTCAGCAGCCTGACGGGTAATGGTTTTAGCTGTAGCATAAATGATCCTATGAATATGTCCTTCCCCAATGGCTTTTAATGCTGGAAAAAGGGTAGAAATAGTTTTGCCGATGCCAGTAGGTGCGTTCGCAAATAAGTTTTTCCCTTCAGAAATGGTTTTGTATACTGCCCCTGCAAATTTTCTCTGGCCATATCGGTAGGCAGGAAAAGGAAAAGCCAGTTCTCGCACGCTGCTTATTAATGCGTGTTGATGCTGAATTCTCAAGTCGGCGTATGGAAAATAGGATTCCAGAAGGTAAAGTATAAATTCTTCAAGTTCACGAAAAGAATAGCTTTGCTGAAATCTTTTCACTTCTTCTGTTTTAGACTGTACATATGTTAATTGAACCGCCATTTCTGGAAGATTATGATCTTTTGCATACATGAATGCATAGCATTTAGCCTGAGCCCAATGGACAGGATAAGCAAATTCATCAATTTCAGATAGCGGGAGGGAAACAGACTTAATTTCATCAATAATACGTTCTTCATTTCTGATGAATAGCCCGTCACACCTTCCTTCCAGCTGAAAGTCAAGGTGATTGAAGTTTAAGGCTGTGTGCAGATACACTTCTTTTTGATCTTCTTCCCCATATAGTTTTTGAATTCTCTGATGAATCCTGGTTCCTTCTGAAAGCGGCACTGCAGAACGGAAGCCTGTTTCAATGCTGCCGCTTTTATAAACATATTCAACTAACGATCTAACCGATATTTTTATCTTATTAGGCATGGAAACGGCTCCTTGCTTTATTATTTCCCTATTATAGCACATACGTTCTATAGGTGAGAAAGATTTGCAAAATCAGGAAAAGACCATATACAATTTAAAGAGATGGAAAATGGGAGGAGTGTGAACGGATCTGTTCGTAATTTGAGCAGCCCAAAAAGTTGAAAAAAATTATTTTTTGGACAATAACTGGAGGGTCTATTATTTTATTGGGATTCCTCATTTATTTTGCTTCAATGGATTTGATATCAAATAAAGTAATGACAGAAGTTGCCGGCAGCATCACTGAGGATGATCTGGAGATGCTTGCCAGTGATCCAAATGTAGAGACCCTGCTTGGAAGCAGCCAGGATGATTTAAAAGCTGTAAATCTTGAAGAGACATCATTGCCGATCAAGACAAAAGAAGTGGCTGTGAAGAAGATTTCAGAAAGCTTTTCGATGAAGGAAATCCAGCAGAGTGTCTTAAAAGTAAAAGGCGGACTGACTGCTGAAGAGCAGAATGAATTATACAGTCTATTAACAAAAAGGTTATCAGAGGAAGAATTAACTGCCCTGAAAATCATTGCTTTGAAGGAAGTAAAGAAGAATCAGTAAAAATAGATAATTCTAAAGAACTGTTTTTGTTTTATTCGGAAGATTCGTGATATTAGACCAAGCAAGATTTCTCCCTTTTCATATTTTAGTATGGAAAGGAGGGATCTATAATGTATCAATTGGCATTATTATATCTTGCTTGTATGCTTGCTGGCTACGGCATGACAATGGTACCTGTTACTGCAGTTATTACTTCAGGCATTGCCAGCTTTTTCTCCATTGTCGGCGGTCTGGCTATGATCATATTTGGTCTTGCCGTTCTTTATCTTGGAGTGAAGGCTTTGTTAGGGAAATAGATTATAACTCGAAAAACACCAGCCAAAGGAGGCTGGTGTTTTCATTTTTTCTTCTTTAATTGAACCCGTCATTCACCGGGCAGAAGCTGTGCTGAGGCAAGTTCAATTCCGTTTTTATAAAAATTCTCTGCAATTACATGTCTTAGCCGGCTTTCAAATTTCTGTTTGGCTTCAAAGTTTGCAACAGGTACTTCTATCAAAAAATCCATTGCCTTATTGCGAAAATCCACAAAACGGATATCAGGTGCAGGTGCCGTTAAAACCCCTTCTGTTTTTGGCATTTCCACGTCCACTGCTTCTCTAAGAAGCTTTTCAACTTTATCTGTATCAGTGCCGTACGCTACGCTGATTAGAACCTGGGCAAGCATTTCTGAGCCTGTCCGGTTCTTGATGATTTGTTCGATGAAGTATTGGTTTGGGACGATGAGGGTTCCTTCTTTAGCTGTGCGGACGATAGTGGATCTGAGACGGATGCTTTCTATTTTCCCGATCTTATTATTGATCTCGATCACTTCCCCAATTTCAATTGGCCGTTCGAATAGGATGATGATGCCTGAAATAAAGTTACCGGCAATATTGCGCATGCCGAACCCTATACCAATGCCGAGAACACCCAGTATGGCAGCAGCCGCTGTTAAATCAAGTCCAACCGCTGTCAGGCTGATGGCGAGCGCTGCAATCATGACGGTATAATAGATCATTCTGTTGAATGAATAGCCGAGCCCCCGATCAACTCCATAGAATTCATAAACAGATGTTAATACATATTTGGTGAATACTTTTACGATCCGATTTGCAAGCGAGACTGTCAAAAACGCTACAATGATTAAATTTAGCGTGACATCTACCTCCCCTGCTGTGAACAAGGTATAAAAAAGCCATTTCTCCCTTGAAAAAAAGAACAAGAATAGAATGATAATTCCATAAAAAGCTGCCCAGTTCACGAGTGAAGAAATTCCCTGCATGATCCGGTCGACTTGTACTGACTTGCCCTTCCTCTTTTTCAGAAGTAAGTTAACTGTCCATTTGGCAGCCAATATCACTCCTGCAAACAATAAAAAAAGCATTGCTTCCTTAATGGTTACATTTTTTATAAACAGCATATTTAGACTCCCTCACCTGTCGCGTTTTTAATGTTTTACCTATTCCTCTTACATCGATTCTTAAACGGCTGTGTTTAATACTGTTTGAAAAAAGGAAAGGTGGATAGTAAATACATATATTAAGGTTGGGGTACATGAATGTGGATTAATAAACCATTTTTTAAATATGCAGCAGGCACTATTTTCGTATTAGTCATCATTTTTCTGCTTGGGAAGATTGATTACTTCCTATGGCCCATTCGGGCTTTGGTTGCCACCATTTTCTTTCCGGTGTTGATCGCCGGTATTCTTTACTATATAATGAGGCCTCTTGTTAGATTGGTTTCTAAGTCTTTACCCAAAACAGCCAGCATTATCGTCATTTTTGCTGTGGTTTTGGGTGCAGGGTATTTAGTATCTAACTCAATCGGCAATTTGATTGGCAGTCAGGTTACTGAACTAAGCGAAAACCTGCCGGCAAAGATGGAAGACTTATCGGATGAAACGGAGAAAGTGGTCGAAAAAAACAATATGGGCATGTTTTCTTATGATCAAGTCAAAAACAAAGCCTTAAACTTTTTAGAAACCATTTTATCAGGCGCTGGCGAAAACGTGATGAAAGTCTTCTCCACCATTACAAGCATTCTCACTGTCATGGTTGTGGTGCCCTTTATCCTTTTCTACTTCCTTAAGGATGACCACAAGCTTCGCCCTTTTCTGTTAAAATATCTTCCTGATAAACACGAGGAAGAAGGCAATAAAATTCTCGGAGATATTGATAAGACCTTATTTTCCTATGTTACCGGCCAGTTTATTGTGGCAGTCGTAGATGGTGTGTTAATGTATTTCGGTTATAAGATAATAGGTTTGGAATATGCATTAATTTTAGCATTCTTTGCGATGTTCCTTACTGTCGTGCCATTTCTTGGTCCGGTACTGGGTATCATACCCGCCATTTTCATCGGATTACTGCAAGGCCCCGGAATGGTATTAAAAATAATACTGGTATTGATCGCTGTTCAGCTGCTTGAAAGTAATCTCGTTTCCCCTCATGTGATGGGCAAAAGGCTTAACCTCCATCCCCTTACAGTTATTATTATCCTAATGGCTGCAGGATCAATTTATGGTTTTGTCGGAATCCTCATTGCCATTCCGTTCTATTCCGTCGTTAAGGTACTTGTAAAAGACTTTAGAAGGTTTTACCGTTTAAGAACAAGGAAAAGCTTGCTTTCAGAAGAAATATAAAGAGTGTGACTGCCGTTCCGGCAGTTTTTTTATTTATAGGGCATGCTTATCCCAAGAAATAACAGTATAATAAGAATTGCGCGTGAATAATTTGAGAGGAGATTTTCTGAATGGCATATCCAAATACAAAAGAAACCATTAACTTACTGAAAGAAATCGTTTCTATTCCAAGTCCCTCCGGAAATACCAATGAAGTGATTACATATGTGGAAAAGTTTTTAAATGAGCTTAATGTTGAAACAAAACGCAACCGCAAAGGAGGGCTAATTGCTGCCCTTCCCGGAAAAGACCAAAATCATCACCGGATGCTGACTGCCCATGTTGATACCCTTGGAGCGATTGTGAAAGAAATTAAGCCTAGCGGACGCCTGAAGATTGACCTGATCGGCGGATTCAAATATAACTCTATTGAAGGCGAATATTGTGAAATCGAAACATCTTCAGGCAATAAATTCACCGGCACCATTCTTATGCATCAAACCTCTGTTCATGTATATAAAGATGCCGGAAAAGCAGAAAGAAACCAGGAAAACATGGAAGTCCGCGTTGATGAAAAAGTACATAATGCTGAGGATGTGCGTGCACTGGGCATAGAAGTTGGGGATTTTGTTTCCTTTGATCCTCGTGTGCAAACCACTCCAGCAGGATTCATTAAATCACGCCATCTTGACGACAAGGCGAGTGTCGCCATCCTTCTTCAGCTGATTAAACAACTGAAGTCCGATAACATTGAGCTGCCATATACTACCCACTTCCTCATTTCAAATAATGAAGAAATTGGATATGGCGGCAATTCCAATATCACACCAGAGACTGTAGAATATCTCGCTGTTGATATGGGTGCTATGGGAGACGGACAATCGACTGATGAGTATACCGTTTCCATCTGTGTGAAGGATGCAAGCGGCCCCTATCACTACGAATTAAGGAAGCGTCTGGTTCAGCTTGCCAAGGAAAATGGAATTGAGTACAAACTGGATATTTACCCTTTTTACGGATCCGATGCTTCGGCAGCCATCCGTGCTGGCCATGATATTGTCCACGGCTTAATCGGTCCTGGAATTGATTCTTCCCATGCATTCGAACGTACACATGAGGATTCAATTGAGAATACAGCTAAGCTGCTGTATCACTATGTACAGTCAGAGATGGTAATTTAACAAAGAAGGAAGAACCTGCACCCATATACTGTGAGTGCAGGTTCTTTTATATCATCATTCAGTTTCAGGCGGCCTCTTGCCTCTTTGCAGCTCCCAGATGGAAAGTCCAAAGTCCATTTGGAGATGAGGGTAGTCCTTGAATTGTGTCCAATCCCCTCCCCATTCAAAACCAAGATCCTTTGCCATTTCAACGACTTCCATCCAATCCGCCTTGCTGTTGCCGTTGCCGTCATACTGCATATCCCAGATAACCTGGCCATCTACCGACATCAGGGCGAAATCAATCGCCATACCGAAATTATGGTAAGACTCTCCCCCTTTAGCATGCGTAACAATATTCCCCTCCGATGTGCGCCCTTTTTCGTATAGGGCATTCTGTTCTTCTATACTTCTGAAATCCTGTGTGATGACTACGTTAATACCTTTGTCAGCAGCCTGTGCTATAAGTTCATCTTTCTTTTCAGCAACGACAGGGTGCAGAGCAGTTGGCGGTGGAACTTCTGTTAAGTCAGGTTCTTCTATAAAATGAATATATTGATAAAATAAAAGTCCGATAGTTGATATCAATAATAAAAAAACAAGAAATCTTCTTAATTGTCTAAAAAGCAAGGTTTTTTATCCTTTCTTTGAGGCTTCCGCAGATTGATTCTTCTTATTTTAGCAAGACTTTATCGAAACTTCACCTTTTTAAAGAATAAATTCCATATTTAATAATAGAAAGTCAATCCTTACAGCTAGACAAGCAAATAAATTCATTTGCCGGAAAGAAAAAATAGATTTATTTGTTTTGGAAAAAAAGTTTTGGGTATAAAAAATAGAAAGCCATAACTGAGGAGGAGATACTTATGAACAAAGATCAAACAAACGGCAATGCGGATCAATTAAAAGGTGAATTTAAAAAGCAATACGGCAAGCTGACCAATAATGAATCCAAAGAAGCTGAAGGAAATATGGATAAAATAAAAGGGCAGGCACAGGAAAAATGGGGAGATGCAAAGGAAGCACTGTCAAAGACTTTCAATGATCGCAGAGATTAATAAAAGTACTCAACGCTGCTTAAGAGCGTTGAGTACTTTTCCATGAGAAGATTTATTAAAAAGTCGTTTTTGCCCCTAAATAACGAGGCTTCCAATATGAATTATTCATGTCGCTGATTTCTACACCACGTGAAGAACCAGCATGAATGAATTTGTAGTTACCAAGATAAATACCCGCATGTGATGGGCCTGACTTGTATGTTTCAAAGAAAACCAAATCGCCCACTCTTGGTGCTGCAACATGTTTTGTCGCGCTCCAAATGGATGCTACAGTACGAGGAATAGAGATTCCTGCTTTCCCATATACATAGTTCAGGTAACCGCTGCAGTCAAATCCAGCAGGCGTGCTTCCTGCCCATTCGTAAGGTGAGCCAATGTATTTCTTTGCTTCAGCAATCAGTTCACTCACCTTTGATGTCGTTTGGCCTGCTACCTGTGATTCTGCCGGCTTGCTTGCTGCGGTACCAGATACTTTCAGTGTTTGGCCAGCAAAAATCAAATCAGAGGATAGGTTGTTCATTGCCTTTAGTTGTGAAACCGATAAGTTATGGCGAGATGCAATACCTGAAAGAGTGTCTCCTCTTTGGATGGTATAAGATCCAGTGCTTGAAGGAGCAGAAGGTGCAGCAGTGTTAGCCGAACCTTTTACTTTTAGCTTTTGGCCTGGATATATCGTGTCACTGCTGATTCCGTTTAGACTCTTTAATGTACTGACGGAAAGGCCGTGTGTTCTTGCAATTCCCCATAAAGTATCGCCTGATTTCACTGTGTAGCTGACTGTACCGCTAGAAGACCCGCCTGTTGAAGCGTCATGGCTGTGCGGTGCCAGCAGAGTCAGAGCTTGTCCTTTATATATTTTCGATCCTGATATATTATTCCATGTCTTTAACTCTTCGATTGAAAGATTATTAGAGCGGGAGATTCCCCAAAGAGTGTCTCCAGACTGAATTATATATTTATTTTCATGTGCACTTGCTTCTCCATTGAACGGTGTAATCAAAAAACCAGCTGTCGCAGCCATTGTAAGTAGTTGTTTCTTCAAGTTGTACACTCCTTAAATTTCTTTGACAACCTAATATTAGTAATATTTCTAGTAAAATCCTATCTAAAAATAATGGATAAACAGGTAAAAATATCTATAATTTCATAGTATTACCTCAAGTGGTTAATTTGTAGTAAATTTATCCTGTATTAATTAGCAGTTATTTCCATTCTAACAGGCAAAACCAGGTAGTTTTTCGTCATATTTCTTATTATTCTAATTAAACTTTCTTCTTCACAAACAAAAATAGATCAGCATTCACAAGCTGATCTATTTAAAGAAAACTATTTAAATCCATATTCTCTTATTTTCTGCTCTCCGTGTAATTCCCAAAGAATCAAGTTTTTCAAGGAAAGGTATCATATACTTTCTGGAAAGGCCCAATACTTCCTTTGCATTGCCCACTTCAAATTCAGCAGCTGTGCTCGTTTTGAGTTCTTCTACTGCTTCTCTAAAATGATCACCATGCCAATAGTACTGAGCATCGAGCGGTACGACGATTTCCTGGTCTTCTAAATATCGTTTTAAGTCTCCTTTGAGATTCTCAGGGATTCCTACAGAAGCATAATATTCATCGAAAGGCTTTACTTTATAGCCATCTTTTTTTAATTCAGCAAGAAGATTGTCAGTGCGTTTTTGCCAGCTTTTCGGTACATGAGGATTGAAACCTTTATTCTGCAGAAACTGACCTTTTCGTTGGAACGCTCTCTCTTCAATCCCTGAATTCAAGACAAATTCAACCAGGGTTTTAGGATATTTATTCTGCATTGCCTGCAGTAATTCTGCTTTATTGACCCCTTGCTTCATAGGATTTTCCAGGTGGAACTCATTCAGGCGGTCAGCTATTTCTTCCTCTATTGCCTCTCTTATGACTAATAAAGTGAATTCCTTTCTGTTAATGCTCTGGAAATCTTCTTCTTTAAGTATTTCTTTAACCGTCAATTCATCCAGTGAAGTTTTCGCTGTAATCTCTGAAACCGAAAGGACCTTATCTTCGGACAACGCCGCTTTAATGCGATCTTTCGGTGTCCCTTCTTTCTTCCTGCTTAAGTCTTCGATGGTTTTTTGGCCGAAACGGTATTTTTCCCCGTTGGGATCGATAACCCAGCCCCCGCCGATTGTCTCCTGGGGACTTGGCCGTCTTAAAATGAACCTGTCTCCCCTTTTGGCGACAATTTCCTCTTCTAAACGGAGCTGGCAGAGAATTTCTCCTTCTGAATTGGATAATTCATTACGGTCAAAGAAGACGATTTTGCCCATGACTTCAGCAGTACCAATATGACATTTGATCGGCATTCTCTGTTTGACGATATGCTCTAAATCTCCCACCATTCTTACAGCTACATCAATGGTTTTCGTGACGCTGAAATGCTCAGAGGATACAAGGACCTCCCCACGCTCTATATCCTCCTTCGAAACACCCGATAGGTTAATCGCTGCCCTTTGCCCTGCAAATGCCGCTTTTGCAGGCTGATGATGTACCTGCAGCTGGCGTGCCCTGGTCTCGATACCATTTGGCATGATTTTCAAAAGCTGTCCTTCTTCGACTTTTCCTTCATAAACAGTGCCTCTGACTACGGTTCCCTGGCCTTTCACCGTAAATACCTGATCGATTGGAAGGCGGAATGCGCCTTTTGCATCCCGCGTGTCCTGTTCTTTCAGCATATGGATAATCAGCTGCTTTAACTCTTCAACCCCTTTGCCCGACAGGCTATCTGTTAAAATAAATGGAACATCTTCAAAAACAGTTCCTTTCAGTTCCTCAAGAATTTCTTCTTTTACAAGGACGGCGAACTCTTCGTCCACACGATCAATCTTTGTTATGGCGACGATGCCATTGCGGATCCCAAGAAAATCGAGAATTTCCAGATGTTCTCTCGTCTGCGGCATAACCCCTTCGTCTGCTGCAACAGCCAGGATGACTAAGTCTATACCTGCAACACCTGCAATCATCTGCCTGATAAAACGTTCATGACCCGGTACATCTACTACTGAAATTTGAATTTCCTCATCTTCATGTAAAGGGGCAAATCCGAGTTCTATGGATATTTGCCTTTCTTTTTCTTCTTTGAGCCTATCTGTATCCACATTTGTTAAGGCCTTTGTCAATGTTGTTTTTCCATGATCGATATGGCCTGCCATACCGATTGTAAAGTATCTTTTCGTCAAATCTGCCACCTGCTTCTTTTTGCATTCTTTTTTTACTGTATCCTGAAAAAAAGAATCTTTCAATCATCTTGGTTTTATAAGGACAGCAGCGCACCTATAGCTCCGCAATATGCCCCATTTTGAATAAAAACAGGTTTCTTGCCAAGCATGGCCGTATACTTCTCTAAAAGGTGCTTTAACGGGTCATTATACTGAAGCGTGCTTCCTATATAAATAATGTCGTCAATTTGGTGCTGAAATGCTGCCTGAGTGCTTAGGAGTACAATTGTTTCTGCAATCATGTTAGTTAAACTGGCAGCTTTGTCTTCCTTGCTTACATGATCATCCTTAATTTTCCCAAAATTGCTGGCAGTCAGGCTCCCATCTATCGGTGAATCGAATGGTGCATAAATATCTTTGACCATTAAATCTGCATTCTCTGCTCTCCCGCTTCCAGCCAGCGAAACGAGCGTTGAAAAATCTTTTTCACCAGTCAGCAATCTCCCCAGGCCCATTAATGTGCCACCGCCGATGCCGCTCCCGGAAATCCTTGAGACTTTCCCGCCGCAATTTAGGCAAATTGATGTTCCTGTGCCTATAATTATTACAAGAAAATTCTCGTATGATAATCCATCTTGCTTCAAATAGGATACACCTAAACCGCAAGACTCAAATTCAGGAACAATCCGGGCATTATGAAAAAACTCTTTTTTAAGATATTCAGCTTTCCCGCCTGTCAAGGCAATTGGCGAATCAGCAGCAGTCATCTTCAGCCAATTCATAGAACTATTTAGTTCATCAATCGAATAGCTTTTGTAATGGATTTGACCATGTTCTTCAAAAGCCATTTTCAGCAGAGAACCTCCAGCATCAATTCCTATTTTTGCAGGCTTCAAGCAGATTCCGCCTTTCCAGCTTTATTTTTGCCAATCATTATAAATGGCAGCAACAGTAATGAAAACAGGAATAATGCCGATATTTCCAGTGTTATTATGTAATAAGGATAAGGCCCGAAGTAATCTAATAATGAAGTATTCTCCGGCTTACGGGACAGGAACATATAGTTTCCTCCTGTTAGCTTGTTTGCGAGTAATGCCGCGGCTGCGCAGAGATTCAGGAAGATAAAAGATTGGTACATACCCTTTCCTGTTGGCCTGAATTGATGTACAAATACGAAATAAAGGCAAGTCCAAACGATTAGATTATGAGTAATAAAAAATTGAAAATAGCGAAAATGAGGAAAGCCTAAAAACAGCTCAGGAGTCAGGATGGCCATTAATGCCACCATGACGCCTATGAAATAGACAATCTGGAAGACGTCCTTAGATTTCGATGCTAATAATAACAAGCAAAGAACTAAGCTTATGGAGCAAAGCTGAAGCGGCAGAGTGAAGGAAATGTCCCATTTCCCGCCAAGATAAAGCCAGATATGGTAAAGCAGTTCCAATGTAAAAAGCAATAGAAACATATACAGCCTGAATTTTTGATCAAGCCTGTATAGCACTTTTCTTAATAAGAATAAAAGCGCGGCTGCTGCTGCAAATAACACAATCATGACAATATGAGATGCGGAAAAAACCATAAAAGGGAAAGCTTTATAATCATGAGAAAATACTCCGGACAAAAAATTCTCCCCCTTCCGGGCTGGAGACTACTCTCCGAGCAGGAAAGGACTAGTCTCCAATTAAATTATTTATTAAACCAAAGGGGATCATCATTATCAGCTTCCCCATTATAATTAATCAATACCTCTTCACCTGCTTTAATGTCTCTATAGGCGAAAAAGTCAAAAGTATGATTGTCAAAATTGATATCATATACTGCATTTGGCTTGTATGAATGGTTAAAAAGCATCCCATAGCCTAATAAAATGGCACTGTGATTTTTCCCGTATTCAAATGCATAATCAGCCAGAGCCGTTTTTTCAATATGCTGATGCTCCTTGTTTGGATAAGGAAGGACCGGAGCTTCATGAATCAGTTCACCCTTCTTAATATCACGAGTAGCAAAGACTCCTCTGTTATGTTCGCCATCGCTTACTGTTGATGTCTTAATTTCAATCATTTCGTTACCTGCACATTCTCGTCAATGACGTTTATTATTATTTTTCAGCGAGCCTAAACTCACCAAATTCCAATTTCTTTGTGGTTTCAAGCTGAATAATTTCAGGAGAGTCCAGCTGGATGCTATTAGAAAATAGCGGACCGTCATAAACAAAGGTATGATATTCACCTGATTCACCCATCGGACAAACGGGTTCAGCTTCAATTTTGCTTAAAAAGTCATGATTTAGTTCTTTGCCGAGCCAGGAGCTGTCTAATACATCTTCCCGGACACGTATGACTTTTGCTTTAAAGCCAGACTCCACAAAAGCCTTTAAAGCCTTAAGACTATCTTTCTCCTCCATCCATAAAGGATATACCGCATCCAATCCTGCTTCAGCTGCTGTTTTTTCTCCCCATTCGCGGTGTCCATCCAAGTAAAGATCCCCATATGCAATGCCTGTTATCCCATATGTATCTTTTATTTTTCCTAAATCACTCACAAAACGCTCCGAGTAATCTTCAAAAGTACAATAAATAAACTCTGCAGGTATGGATAAGCATTTTGCCTGAAGCTGAATTAATTCCTTTTTTTCTCCATGCCCGAAGGTTCTGCCAATCTCCTGCGGAACCGTTGTCAGAAGGCATGCAACCTCATACCCCTGTTTTATCAGCACATCAAGAGCCAGGCAGCTGTCTTTGCCTCCGCTCCAGGATAAAACCACTTTCTTCTTCAAAAGTCATCACCAACTCTAATAGTATGGGAAAAAGGATAGATGGTCTATCCTTTTTCCCCTGAATCCTAATTTATAAATTGAAACTGTGTGCGGCTTCCTGACTGGCTTGCAGTTACTTCCAGACGGGCATCAATCCTCTCCTTCAGCTCGGGAACATGAGAGATGATTCCTACAAGCCTGCCGCTGCTCTGAATTTCGATCAATGCTTCTATTGCCTGGTCTAATGATTCGGGATCAAGTGTCCCAAATCCTTCATCAATGAACATCGTCTCAAGGGAAACTCCTCCTGCGTATTGCTGCACCACATCGGCCAGACCAAGAGCAAGTGCGAGCGCGGCTTTAAAGCTTTCTCCGCCAGATAAAGTTTTTACATGCCTTTCCTGTCCAGTGTATTGATCGAACACAAGCAATTCCAGACCGCTTTGTGCGTTACCCTTTGACCGGTCAGTTTTTCGAAGCAGCATATATCTTCCGCTGGTCATCCTCGATAAACGTCCGTTGGCTTCCCTCAGTATATCATCTAAAAATGCCGCCAGGACAAATCGTTCAAAAGTAATTCGGTATGTGTTCTGCCCTTTTGAAATTTCATACAAGTGCCCGATTACTTTGTACCTTTCCTCAATGGCTTTCATATTTTCATTTATCTCTGTAATTTTTTGCATCGTTTCTTCGTTTTGCTTTTTCTTCATAAACAGATTTGTATATTGATCCTGCAGCAGTTTCAATTGATCATCTGATTCTTGTAATGATACCTGCAAGCTTTCCAGGTCAGGTTTTTCAATCCCTTCCAAGAGCTGCATCAGCTCATCGTATCGATCATGTACAGAACGGACCTCTTCACGATATTCCCTTACTTCACCTTCAAGCTGCCTGATTTGATCTTCTGTTTTTTTTGCATCCCGGTATTCACCATAGACCTCAAAACCCTGGTCTTTCATGCGCTGCACAAAATTCCGCCTTTCGGCTGCAAGCTTATCCTCGATTTTAACAGCCTGCTTTTGAAGTGTCTCCAGCTTTGCCTGTTCTGCCATATGGGCGGACTTTGCATCTTGATAATTCTGCTGGGCTGTTTCCAGCTGTCTTTGCATAATTTCAAATTTTTCAGCCGCATTTTTCAAACTTAACTCATAAGCTTCAATAGACCTCAGGTTTTCAGGAATTGCTTCCGTCATTCTCACCAAGTTGCTTTTCTTTTCCGCATGCATAATGGCCGCGTCATTTATTTGGTCTTGCAGCCGGTCAATTTCTGCAGCTAAGGCTTCTTCCATCTGCTGTGTTTTTTCTAACTCAGCAGTACAGTTTTCCAGCCTTGAAGATTTCTTCTTCAGTTCAGCATGAAGTGTCAGTAGATCCTTTTTTTGATCGGCAAGAGTATTTTTCAGCACAAGCAAACTATCCCGTTTAAAATCAGTACGGTGTTTTTGTATTTGGGCTGTTAGTTCAGCCAATCCACTCTCGCTGGAATTCATGCGGGACTGGGCTTCATAAAATGCCGACTCAGCTTTAGCTTTCTCAGCTTCAATTTGAGCTGCCTGTTTCTTTGCTTCCTTCAGGTCTTTTTCATCCGGAATATCATGTGGCGATACAGCCGGATTTGGATGGTGGTCTGAGCCGCAGACTGGGCATGCCTCCCCGTTTTGGAGCCTGTCTGCTAAGATTGATGCCTGTCCATGTAGCCACTTGCCCTCCAGTTCCTCCACAAGCAGTTTGGCATCATTCAGCCTGAATGAAATCTTTTCAAAATAATTTTTCTTATTGCTGCAGGCATTCATTAATAATTGATGCTCATTATGCAGATCTTCATATCTTTGAAGCCGTTCTATTTCGTCCGTCAGTTTCTCCAGGTTTCGTTCGTTCTCAATCTGTGCAAGCTTACTCTTTTCAATGTCCTGCTTTTCTTCAGCCAGTGTTTTTATTTGCAGATCAGCTTTTTTATAGGCTTCATCTTTCTGTCTTTTTTGAAGCCGGAGGTTTTCAAGATTTTTTTCAAGAGAACGGACCAGCTTTTCCACTTTTGCATAAGAGTGAATGTCCTCTTTCATACTATGCAGGTGATTAACCTGTTCTGCAGCCTGTTTTCTTTCTTCCTCACGGTTCTTTTCCGACTCCCATTTATCTTTTTTTTCTTTTAGGAGAGTTTCAAGAGTGCCAATATTTTTCTGAAGCTCATTAAGATCGGCATTTGCCGCATCCAGATCTTTCTTCAGTTCATGACAGAGCTGCTCCTGCTGATTCAGCAGGGCTGCTTTCTGGGCAAGAGCTATGGCATTCTCTTTGCCAGCGAATTGGCCTCTTTGCCCTTCCAGTTCTTCTTTCCTAAGCTTTAACTCTTCTTTCGTATTCATCTGTTTGAGCACCATTTCAGCTTCATAGAGCTTTTGCTGAAGTTGATCTCTCTGTTCCTTCTTTTTCCTGCCTGATTCTGTCATTTCATCAAGGCCATTTGCCATCTCCTTAATTTCCTCTGCAAGAAGCGGCAGGAGCAGGATGTCATTGACACTTCCTGCTTCGAGGTAAGATTTCAGCTCCGCGCTGTATAAAGCCTGCACCTGATTAAAATACTGATCTCTCAGCTTTATCTGTTCTTCCACCGTTCTTTTTAATTCAGTCGCATCTTCTTTTAACTTTTCTTCTATGCGCTTGTATATTTGTGTATGGAATAGCCGCTGAAGAATGATTTCCTTATCCTTGCTCTCAGAAGTTAGGAGCTTTCGGAACTCTCCCTGGGGGATCATCAGAATTTGCCTGAACTGATTGCTGTCGATGATCATGATTTCTTTTATCTTTTCATCAACATCCCTGACATTTGAAGCCAGGAGCTTTTGCTCTCCATTTTCACCATGCATATACAGTTCTGCTTTGGCGCTCACTGTCGTCGTGCCATCGCCGCGCTCTTTTTTCTTTTCCTGCTGAGGAGACCTTGTAATGTAATACCTTTTATTTCTTAAAATGAATTCGAGGGAAATTTCGGTTAGTGTATTATTTTTCGCGAACTGGCTTCGAAGTTCGGGACCATTCCGATCCTCCCCGCTTGCCTTTCCATAAATCGCATAGCTAATACCGTCAAAAATAGTGGTTTTGCCTGAACCCGTCTTACCGGAGATGACAAACATCGTCCGATTTCCAAGTTCGGTAAAATCAATACTCTCACTGTCTGCATAGGGGCCGAACGCCTGCATCGTTAATCTTAATGGCTTCATTTCAGCGCCTCCTCCCTCAGCACTTTTTCGATTACATCGGTCATAACCCGCTGTTTATCTTCCGTAAATTTTGAAGTGGTCATTTGTTCATAGAATTGTTTAAACAGATCAAGCTCCGACTTTTTCTCTTCTTTCATTGATATGAAGGAGCTTTTTTTCTTCATATCTGTAACCGCTAGCTTTCTTTCAAGGTGAAGAACATTCGGATAGACCTGTCTCAGCTTATTAATTGGATCAAGCAATGCACCTTCATCAAAAAGGGTGATTTTCAGATAGTCATCAAGATTCTGTTTTTCATAGAAAGCTGGATCCATCAGTTCATCCAGATGCCCTTCGATCTCTCTCAAGTCTTTTTTGGGCTTAAGGGAACGGGTACGCAAGTCAAATTCGCCATTTTCCTTCATTTCTATAATAGAAATGGATTTCTCCTGTTTGGCTTCGGAAAAAGAATATTTTAATAGGGAGCCTGAATAGCGGATCTTGTCATGCTTTATGGCATCAGGACTATGCAAATGTCCAAGTGCCGTATAGGAGAAAGGATCAAAGCAGCTTGAATGGACACAGCCTGATCCTCCGACAGAGAGGGTCCTCTCCGAATCACTGGTAGCACCGCCCAGCACAAAAGCATGTCCGACAAGAACGTTCGGTTCATTTGGGTTCAGGTACTCTTCAATTCTGCTCACAATTGCCTTCATTGCATCATCATGGGAGTGCACCCGGTCATCATCAAGCAAATGCCTGACCATTCCGGGTTCAGCATAAGGAACCAGAAAAAAGTTCACACCATTAATATGTATGGGCATAAAATCATTTACAAGTTTTCCAGACAAGTAGAATTTGCTTTGTTTATACCAGGAGCTTCCAAAGGACAGCCTTTCAGCGCTGTCATGGTTTCCGCCTATGGCTACCACAGGTATATTGAGCTCTACATTTATTTTAAAGAGAATTTCATTCAGCAATTCAACAGCATCAGTCGGAGGTACGGACCGGTCATATAAGTCTCCTGCAATGACGACTGCATCCGGCTTTTCTTCCTCTACCACATCAATAAATTGATGCAAAAAATGACGCTGATCTTCGGTCATGTATACTCCATGGACCAGCTTGCCCAAATGCCAATCAGCGGTATGGATAAATTTCATATCTAGCACCCTCTTTTCCTTGCCTGAGATTCTTTCTGCAATGTTACCATTATACCAAATCAAAAAAGGGCAGTGGCTCAGCAGGATTTTACAGAACATTCGTTCTTATTATACCAGAATTTTTTTCCAAAACATAGCATTGTTCGAAAAGAAAAAGAGCCCAGCATAGGCTCTTTCATCTATTATTTTTTTAGATTTGGGAAGTTGATTAAAATGGCAATAATACCGCAAATGCCAATTAATATCGGATAAATGGAATATGCCATAATGCTTACCGGCGAAATCGCAGCGAGTCCGGAAGCAGCGAGCATCTGTGCCCCATATGGGATAGTCCCTTGTACAAAACAGGCAAATATATCAAGAATACTTGCTGATTTACGCGGGTCAATCTTATATTGATCCGCAATTTTTTTGGCAAGCGGACCTGCAATAATGATGGCAATTGTGTTATTGGCTGTAGATAAATTTGTCAGGGAGACAAGTGACGCAATACCGAATTCAGCTCCCCTGCGGGATTTTATTTTGCTTGTAGCTATGTGAAGCAAGTAATCGATTCCGCCATTAAATCGGATGATCTCAACCAATCCGCCAATGAGAATGGCAATTATCGCAAGGGTCTGCATGCCGCCCATTCCCTCAGCAATCATTTGCAGGAATGAAACAAAAGTATAGCTGCCGTCTGCAATTCCGATTAGTCCAGCAAGCATTATACCCCCGCTAAGCACTAGAATGACATTCATGCCAAGTAAAGCTGCAGCCAATACTCCCAGATAAGGAATTACTTTCAAAAAGCTATAATCCCCGCTGGTTACCACGCTTTCCTGACCTGCTGTTAAAATTCCAAGAATCAAAGCTGTAAGCAATGCAGCAGGCAGAACGATTAAGAAATTCACACGGAATTTATCGGTCATTCTCGTTCCTTGAGTCCTGACCGCTGCAATGGTCGTATCAGAAATGACGGAAAGATTATCCCCAAACATGGCACCGCCTATGATTGCTGCCATGGCCAATGCTACAGATATATCTGTCTCTGCAGAAAGGGCTACACCAATTGGAGCAAGAGCCACAACTGTCCCCATGGATGTTCCCATCGATAATGAAATAAAGCATGCAATGATAAAAATTCCGACCATAAGCAGATTCTGTGGAATAAAAGAGAGTGCAAGGTTCACAGTGGAATCAACCGCACCCATTCCTTTAGCCGTTCCAGAAAAGGCCCCTGCCAGGATAAAAATGATAGACATTAATATGATATCAGGATGTCCGGCCCCTTTAGTGAATATCTCTACTTTTTCCATAAATGGCTTTTTTCTGTTCATTGCCAGTGCAATTCCGGCTGCAGCAGATACAATGACAATGATTGGAATGCTATTAAAATCTCCTGTTGCTATGCCGCTTCCAATAAAAATAAGAAGGAAAGCCAAAAGCGGCAATAAAGCCCAGGGATTGCCCTTGTTTTTCATTAAAAATCTCCTCTCCAAATGGATTTTCCATAAAATAAAAAGACCTCTTCAAGCAAGAAGAGATCTTAACAAATCAATCGTTCTCTTCTTATCTGCCAAGCACCTATGCTTGCTGGATTTGGCACAGCGCTCTATAGAGCCCGCTGCCGAGACATCTTCGGGCCAGTCCCTCAGTCTCTCTTGATAAGTGATTTATATGAAATTATTCTGAAATAACTCACGCTTGAAAATTATACAGGAAACTCGTGAAACTTCAAGCACTTTTTTGTTATGGACTAAAAATCTGAATAATATTTTAAAAGGGGAAAGATGGGTATTGGAATTAAAAAAGCCGCAATGCGGCTTAAAACTAGTGCAGATCTTTGGAATTTGGCGGGGAATGCCCCTTTTTCAGCTCCTGAAAAATATCATCTGATACTTGATGGGCCGGCTGAACGGGTGACTGCAAAATCATTTCCCCCATCAGCATTTTAAATTCTCCTACAGTCAAAGGCTTCGCATCATTCATTAACTCATGCCCAAGCTGTCCATTTGGTTCAAGGGTAGCCATTTTGACATCTGAAATTTTTGTGATTCCGCTGGTTCTTAGCCTCATTTCCAGCTGATCAGCTGTAAAGCGCAATTTCCTCATATTTGCTGATTTTAGTTTCCCATTCTCAATCACAATTTTGGATTTGCCTGTAATAAATTTTTCAACAAA
Source organism: Cytobacillus sp. NJ13 (assembly GCA_030348385.1). Taxonomy (NCBI): domain Bacteria; kingdom Bacillati; phylum Bacillota; class Bacilli; order Caryophanales; family Bacillaceae; genus Cytobacillus; species Cytobacillus sp. NJ13. The sequence goes on from JAUCFP010000006.1 coordinate 1,262,611, forward strand.
ACACCTGCAAGTATTCCATCAAAATTAGTGATCCAACAAAAATACCTGCAGCCACGATGGTTTTCCATACACTTGTCTCTATGATTGGCTGAATGATGATAGAACCAATGGAAATCATGACTACCGTTTGTGCCAGTGTCATTTGTGAAATAGATTTCCTGCCGGCAACTCGTAAAAGCAAAACTCCTGCGAAAACCAGAATCACTGATTGCCAGGCAAAATTCATCTGGATTCACCCTCCTTTTTCTAATAGGGTGTTGAATTAATGGAGGAATATTAAATTTGGAGCAAAATAAAACAGCCTGACCTAATGGCCAGGCTGTTTTTATATGGGTCTGTCGATTATAGTTTAGTTACGTTAGCTGCTTGAGGTCCGCGTGCACCTTCAACAACTTCGAAAGAAACTTCTTGGCCTTCTTCTAAAGATTTGAAACCTTCAGATTGGATAGCAGAGTAATGTACGAATACGTCGTTTCCGTCTTCACCTTCGATGAAACCGAAACCTTTTTCAGCATTGAACCATTTTACTTTACCGTTTTTCATGAAAAAAATCCTCCTATTGGCTAGAAAAAGCCATGTATAAATTCACCATATACACGCTTATAACTTTACGTTCATTACTCATCCAGACCATTCCCTAACGGTTGAAAAAGCAGCTAGCAAAATATAACACGATGCATAACGGCTGATTCAAATTTAGCACTTATAGGAAGGAATGTCAACTATACCGGCCGTCTTCAGAAAGTAATTTTCAAACTATTTCGCCATTTATCCCCTTCCATTTATGCATAAGTCTATTAATAATAATTTCTCCCATTTTTAGAGACAATCAGACAAACCATTTATAAGAGACTTTCATAAAATATAGAAAACAGAATTAGGAGGTGAGTGCATTGAACTTACTTGATTTTTTAAACAAGAATTATTACATGCTGGTTCCTGCATTGTGGGTAATTGGGTATGCCTTGAAACAGACGCCAAAAGTTCCTGATTGGTCCATCGTATGGATTCTTGCGATCATTTCGGTATCCGCAGGCAGCCTTGCATTTGGGTTTTCAATTGAAGGGGTCCTTAACGGAATTGTTGCGGCAGGTGTTGCGGTTCTCGGACATCAAATGATGAAACAGACTATAGAAGGTGCATACAGCAATAAAAAGAAATAGGTTATATCAAAAAAAGTTCAGCCCAAGTGGGATGAACTTTTCATTTACTCTATTATTTTAAGCCGGCCAGGACTTTTTCAATATCTTCGGCTGTCATTTCCTGTGCTTTTGCAAAACTGTATACATGATTCGATGCCCAGTAATCATAAAGCCTGGCAAGATCATTTCGGTCATAAACTTTATTGGCAAATGTGCTGAAAAAATAAACAATCATTACATTCACGACATTTTGCGGCAGCAGTTTTCTGCTTGCAAGCGTACCCAAAGCGATTTTTTCCAATCCTCTAATATTGCCGCCTGTTAAATGTTCAACCATTTCAAGCGGGGAAGAAGTTTCACATTTTTGCACAAAATCAGGGTCATTTAATAAATTTAACATAGGTCTCTCCCCTCTACTAACTTCTATTTATACACATTTGGAGGAGATCCATAAACCCGTTTGGGTATTTTGTATCGAAAATGATATAAATAGCTGAGATTTGTTAAATAAATGTCACTTGCCTTTAGGTTAACCGCGAATGAACCCTCCCTCGGAATGAATCACCTGCCCTGTTATCCACTTTGAATCTTCACTTGCCAGAAATGCTGCCAGATTAGCTGCGTCTTCAGGCTGGCCGATTCTGCCGGCTGGAAATTTAGGCGAAAGGTGATTTCTTATCTCCTCATTCATCCATGTAGAGTCGGTGGGACCAGGGTTAATCGCATTGACGGTTATTCCTAAATGGGCAATTTCTGTTGACAAAGATCTGGTAAATGCCGTTATGGCTGCTTTAGTAGAAGCATAGGCCAATTCACCGGGCATTGATCCCAGCTCTTGTCCGGAAGTCATATTAATGATTCGTCCGTAAGGCAACTTCCAATCCGGAAACCCTTTGGAAAATTCAGTACAAAGAAGAAATACGGCTCTCATATTAACCGCATAGTGTGCGTCAAGAGTGTTTGCGTCAAGATTAAGATAACCATCTCTAGTTGAATGTGCTGCGTTATTAACGAGGACCATCGGCTTTCCAACTGTTAAGGCAACGGATCCCAGCACCTTTTCTGCTGATTGAACATCCGATAAGTCTGCTTCAAGACCTTTGCATGCAACCCCGCTTGCCGATATTTCCTTGCTGAATTCTTTTTCCCAATGGGGTTCAGCATCCCAATAAGTAAAAAATATATTAAAACTTCGGCTGGCTAGCTTTCGGCAAATAGCAGCACCAATGCCTTTATGGCTGCTGACGCCTGTAACAATTGCGGTTTTATTCTGTTGATCCATTCAGCGTTCCCTCCATTTTGGGCCTGCTGCGACTAGCCTGGAGATAAAGATTCCAATAAAAAGGCAGATACACAACAAGGTATCTGCCATTCACGGTCTGAGTTTCCACAGGAGGCATTCCTTGTTTCATCATTTATAAGAATAGACAAACCTCTCCCTATATTAAAAGATGCTGTTCTATTTAAGCTTTAATGATTACAAGTTCTGCCACATAATAGAATCTCAATTCCCCTTCCGTATATCTCCTATTTTGAGCATATCTGCAAGACCAGGAAAAAGCAACACATTTTTCAGATTGCTCTGTTAGTTTTCGTCATTGCTCAGCCAAACATTAAAGGGAACGATAATGTTATTTTGTTTCCCTGTGAAGGGTGTGTTTTTTTAGTTTTGGAGAGTATTTCATTAATTCAATTCTATCAGGATTATTTCGTTTATTTTTGGTTGTAATATAGTTGCGATCCCCTGTTTCTGTGCATGCCAAAGTAATTTTCAATCTCATTTCACTTCCTCCATCATATTAGAATTAAAAGCTGGCAGCCGGTCTGCCAGCATGCACCAGTCTGAACTCATTTCTTTATCGGTTAGTAAGCAGCCATTCAGACTTGATGCAATCTCTTCTTGTTTCATACCCATGCCAATGAATACAAGTTCTGTCATCCTGTCTCCAAAATCCTTATCCCATCTATCAAGCAGTTCTGGTTCATCCTTTAAAATTTCGTTTCTTTCCACCTCTGGAAGGGCTGCAATCCATTCCCCAGCACCTTGCAGCGTTATGGATGGTCCTGCCTGGGAAAGGAGACCGGCCATGTCATGGCGGGAAGCCAGCCAGAAAAATCCTTTGGCTCTCACAATATCTGCAGGAAAATCCTCAAGCCATTGCATGAACCTTTCCGGATGAAAAGGCCTTTTTCTTCTATATAAAAAGGAGGAAATTCCATATTCCTCAGTTTCGGGTGTATGTTCTTCATTCAGCTCTTTGATCCAGCCTGCTCCCTGGCTCGACGTTTCAAAATCAAACCGACGAGTATCGAGGATTTCTTCCGGTTCAACCTCTGAATTTACGGCTTTAATAACTTTTGCTTCAGGGTTTAACTTTTCTAATACGGCCTTAAGTTCATCCGCACTTTCTGAATCAACCAGATCCAGTTTGTTCAGCACCAGGACATTGGCGAATTCAATCTGGTCTATTAATAGGTCAACAACTTCCCGGTCATCGCTTTCGTCTGTGCCCTGTTTGCGGTCCAGCAGAGATTCTCCCGATGCAAAGTCATGCCAAAAACGATTTGCATCTACAACTGTAACCATTGTGTCAAGGGTGCACCTTTTTGAAAGATTAATTCCTAAACTTTCATCCATATAAGTAAATGTTTGGGCAACCGGTATTGGTTCTGAGATACCGGAAGATTCAATCAGGATATAATCTATGTCCCTTTCATTAATCAGCCTTTCCACTTCCATCATCAAGTCTTCTCTCAGAGTACAGCAGATGCAGCCATTTTGAAGCTCAACGAGTTTTTCATCGGTTCTGGAAAAACCGCCTTTTTGTACTATGGATGCGTCAATATTGACTTCACTCATATCATTTACAATTACTGCAATTTTCTTATTGCTGCGATTATTTAAAATGTGGTTCAGCAGAGTGGTTTTTCCTGAACCTAAATAGCCGCTCAGCACAGTGACGGGTATCTTCTTTGTCATCGATTTCTCTCCTTTTCAGCATAAACAGTATTCATTCCGATTTACAGCTGATTAATACTCCCTCTTCGTGATTAGATACAGACAGTGTTAACTCGAGAATATTGGGAAGTTTTCATCAAATCGTAATTGTTACGATTTAAATCATATTAAAATTTTCTTTCGATTGCAAGGATAAACTTTATATTTTTTTATCCTTCGATTCTCCTATCCTTTCAAAATGCTCATAATCCCATTTACATTTTCATAAAATTAATATAGAGTATAAAACGAAATCATTACGATTTTTAAATACAGGAGGATACTATGAACCGACTTTTTCGCAGCCATATCATTGATATAACGGGCATAATTTTGATAGCCATTCTGGTATATTTCATATCTTTCAGCTCTGGCTTAGGTTTATCTTTTGATATCCCCCCTTCTCTGTTAAATCTGAATGTTATCTTTATCAGCATCCTAATAGAAGCGTTGCCTTTTGTCCTTATTGGTGTGCTGATTGCAGGCTTTATCCAAATTTTCATTACAGAAGACCATATAAAAAGGTGGATCCCGAAAAATAGAACGGCTGCAGTTGTCATGAGCTGTGTAGCAGGCGCCCTTTTTCCAGCGTGTGAATGCGGAATTGTCCCCATCATTCGCCGGCTTATGTCTAAGGGTGTTCCAGTATATGCAGCGATTGGTTTTATGCTGACTGGACCCCTGATTAATCCCATCGTCATTGCTTCTACATACATGGCTTTTGGAAACGATTTTGAAATGGCGGGCTTACGAATGGGACTGGGATTCCTAATTGCCATAATAGTTGCCTTTAGCGTGAGCATCATCTTTAAGTCCGGGCAATTGAAAGATAGTATTCACTTACCCCACATCAGCGAAAACAATCGTTCTTTCCTGGACAGGATTTGGTCGATGCTGACCCATTCAATCGATGAATTTTTTGACATGGCCAAATATTTAATTATTGGTGCTTTATTAGCTTCCATTGTACAAGTCTATATGCCGGCAAAAACATTTCTGCAAAATGCCGATAATCCGGTAGTATCCTTGCTAATCATGATGGGCTTTGCCTATGTTTTGTCACTATGCTCAGAGGCCGACGCTTTTATTGGTGCCTCATTCAGCAGTATATTTCCTAAGTCTTCCGTACTGGGATTCCTGATCTTCGGGCCGATGATCGACTTTAAAAATACAATTATGATGCTTAGTGTGTTTAAGATGAAGTTTGTTTTTGGGGTATTAGCCCTGACAGCTTCCGTTGTCTTTTTCACGCTTCTTCTTTTACAGAATTTCATTTAGGAGGATTGCTATGAAAATCCATTTTCAGCAGGCATTAAGGGCGCTGATTCTACTGGCTTTTTGCGGACTGATTTTTCAGCTTCACTATACAGGCGACATAACCAAATATATTAATCCGAAATATGTCCGGTTAAGTCAATCCGCTTCCATTCTGTTTTTATTTTTATTTTTTATTCAGATTACCAGGATATGGAGTTCCAATAGAGAAAAAGAGGGTCACGAACACCTTCACGGTAAGGACTGCTGCCACCATGATGATCATAGCTGTTCTCATCATCATGATCATGGAGATACACCGTTTACAGGTAAAAAGCTGCTGTCATATTCCATTATATTATTTCCGCTATTAACAGGATTCTTCTTGCCTGCAAAGACGCTTGATGCTTCCATTGCTGATAAGAAAGGCGGGCTGGCCATACTTGGTAATCAAAATAAAGAGGAGAATGTTTCGTCGGACTCTGAGGAAATAGAAGATCAATCGGAAATTAACCTTGAGAATTATTCGCTTGAAGAAGAGCTGGAAGAAGTCGAGAAGCTGGAGCATGACCTATCTGTAAATGAAGAGGTACAGGAAATATCCAATGAAGAATTTGAGCAATTAAAAAAGGACCTGTATTCGTCTCCTGCTATTAAGATGGATGATAAAGTTTTTAGCTTATATTATGAGGAAATCAGTAAGGATATTGATAAGTTCGCAGGCAGGGAAATTGAATTTCAGGGATTTATTTATAAAGAAAAAGGACTGGCTTCTAATCAGCTTGTCATTTCGAGGTTTTTGATTACGCATTGTGTGGCAGATGCAAGTATGATTGGCTTTCTTTCAGAAATGGAGGAAGCTCCGGAACTCTATGATAATATGTGGGTCAAAGTTAGCGGAGTCATAGATAAGGCAGCCTATAATGGGACAGAGCTTCCACTGATTAGAATTAAAGAATGGAAAGAAATTGAAGAGCCGTTTATTCCATATCTGTACCCATTAACCATTAGAATCTTATAGTAAAAATTAAAAGGGACTCAGCCGAGTCCCTTTTATAATTTAAATCTCGAAACAACTTCCTGCAAATCTTCAGCAAGTTTTGCAAGTGATCCTGCTGATAATGATACTTCTTCCATTCTGGCGAGCTGTTCTTCTGTTGCAGCTGAAGTTTCCTGTGAAGCTGCTGCATTTTTTTCTGAGATGTCCTGCACGTTTGTCATGACTTCAATGATCTGGCTGGTTAAGGCAGTCAGTTCCTCCACTGAGGAAGAAACTTCCTCGACTTTATATGTCACATCACCCATTGAATGGGCAATTTCTGCAAAAGCAGCACTTGCTTCCATCGTATCTTCCAGTCCCTCTTTAACCTGTTCATTCCCTTTTTCCATTGCCTGAACGGCCTGCTTTGTTTCTTCCTGCACAAGTCCAATCATTTGCTGAATCTGAACAGCAGATTGTTTGGAACCCTCTGCCAGTTTGCGGACTTCATCGGCTACAACCGAAAAGCCCCTGCCATGCTCACCTGCCCTTGCAGCTTCAATGGCTGCATTTAGGGCAAGCAAATTGGTCTGCTCGGCGATAGTGGTGATCAGTTCCACGATATTGCTGATTTCTTTTGATCGGGATTCGAGAGTATTAATATACTGTGTGGCATTGCCTACTGAAATATTTATTTCATTCATCTGCCTTACAACATTTTCGACTGATTTAGTGCCTATTTTAGTTAAGAAATCAGTTTTTTCTGCTGCTTCAAGCATCAGCTCGCTGCTTGAAGAAATCTGCTGCATTCCGGAAGCTATCTCCTCCATTGAAGAAGTTACCTCTCTAAAACGGTAAAGCTGCTGTTCAGTGCCAAGAGCATTTTTTTGCGAAATAGCTGCAACCTGTTCAGAAGCCAAAGAACTTTCCTCTGCACTCGCAGCCAGTTCCTCACTGCTTGATGCAACTTGTTCTGAAGTGTTTCTTACCTGGCTGACCACAGACCTTAAGTCTTTAACCATCTTATTTAAAGATAAAATAAACGCTCCTATTTCATCCCTGTTTTTCACTTTAATGGAGCCGTGGCTTAAATCTCCTCCAGCCACCTTGTCTATCGTAGCTGCAGCCAGATTTATCGGCCTTGAAATCATTCTGCTTATAAAATAAGCGATCGCCACCGCAGCCAGAATGGCTGCAATCGTAATAAGTAAAGTAATGACCTGAGCGGATTTTACGCTGGATACGGTTTCATTTATCCCAGCATCTAATTGGGTTTCATAAAATTTTACAAGTTCATCCGCTTTATTGTTAAAATCCTGGCTGACCTGTTTATCGGAAGTTTCAACTAATGACATATATGCATTGTTATCTTCCAGCTTAAACTTAATTTCTTTATCAATAATGCTCTGGTAGCGATCATGAAGCACTTTCAGCTCTTTCGCCAATTCCTTCTCTTCATTATTGCTGGTTAATTTATTCAGTTCATTGATATGATGTTCCATTCTCTTGCGGGAACTTTCATAGTCACTGAGATATGTAGAGTCGCCTGTCAGGAGATAGCCGCGGATTCCCCCTGCTTCATTCATAAGCTCTGCCTTTAGGGTTTTTACAAGCATCACTTCAGAGACATTTTCATCTATTAAGCTTTGATAATTTCGGTTAACATTGCCAAGTTCATAATTAGATAAACCGGCGACAAGACCAAATAATAAAAGGACAGACAAAAACCCGAGGAACAGTTTTTTTGCCACAGATAATTTCATGACTTTTCCTCATTTCCAGATAAGATAGGATATTCTACTTATAATTTAACATGAACACACCTGGTAAGTCAGGTACTTTTTACCTGCAAGTTCATATATACAGAAAATTCTCCTCCTTTCGCGATTATTTGCATAAAACAAAGAAAATGCCGCTAATCCGGCTGGCAGATTAGCGGCAACTATGCAGACCAAAGATCCTTAGGGAGGAGATCTTCTATATCATTGTATTAAATGTGATTGAAATGGTGTGGACAAACCCCTCCGCTATTTGCTTATTTTTTCATCTAACTGAGCCCAAACACTTCTAAAGTCTTTATCTGGTTAGGCTCTCCTGACTTTTTATTTAGACAAAACAAGCTCATACTGGAGATAGACATCCTTAAGTGCTGCCTGAATCGCCTGTCCGGCTTTCCCGCGGTAATGACGCTGAACCTTTTCTATGAGTTCTTCTACCCCTTCGCCCAAACAATAGCCTCTAAGCAGCTGGCGGATATATTCACGGCCATGCTCAGTGGCGAGTGTACATGATGAATCGACTATCACGCCATATTTAAAGTCCAGTTCCAATGTAATTGTAATAGTATCATATAGGTTTCTCGCAGCCATTCCCTGCGGAAGTTTGGCATGCCCGGCAATAAAATATGTGTTCATTCTATCGTTCTCCCTTTTGTCACTCTCAGGAAAATGGGGTGTGTGCCGATTAAACCGAAAGCTAACTGTCATGTTCCCATTCCTTAATGGACAGATACTTCTTCAAATGGCCACGCTGGCAGCTGCTTTCGAAGCGGCTTATCCTCCCTGTATCCCAGAGCATATTCTCCTTGCATAATGGTGTGAATTTCTCTAGTTCCTTCGTAAATCACCGGGGCTTTTGAGTTTCTTAAAAAGCGCTCAACCGGATATTCATCCGAATAGCCATATGCCCCGTGGATTTGAACGGCATCATTGGCAGCTTCGAAGGCTGCATTACATGCTATCCATTTCGCAAGGGACGTTTCTTTTGTATTCCTTTTCCCTTGATTTTTTAGCCAGCCTGCCTTAAACACAAGCAATCTGGAAATCTCCAAATTGGCATTCATTTTTGCAATCATCTGCTGAACGAGCTGATGCCTGCCAATTTCCTTGCCAAAAGCTTTGCGTTCATGGCAATATTTTAGACTTGCTTCCAGACTGGCTTCAATTAAGCCAACTGCCCCTGCTGCTACAGTAAATCGGCCATTATCTAATGCTGACATGGCAATCTTAAATCCTTCTCCTTCTTCACCAAGCCTATTTGATACAGGTACTCTTACATCAGACAAAAATACCTCGCCTGTGTTGCCTGCCCTTATTCCCAGCTTTCCTTTAATTGCCTTAGTTTCTAACCCTGGGAAGTTTCGTTCAACTATAAATGCAGTAATTCCCTTGTGCCCAATATCATGTTCTGTTTTTGCAAAAATGAGGAAATTATCCGCTGCATCACAAAGTGAAATCCACGTCTTTGATCCATTTAGAATATAAGAGTCTCCATCCCGAATGGCTGTTGAATTCATTGCAGCTACATCCGATCCTGCATTAGGCTCGGTTAAGCCAAATGCTCCTACCTGTTTGCCTTGTGCTTGCGGCACTAAATACTTCTGTTTTTGCTCCTCGTTTCCCCATTGCAGCAATGTCATACTATTTAACCCTGTATGGACAGATACCGCAGTACGGTAGGCAGTATCTCCACGCTCCAGCTCTTCACAGACAATTGCCAAAGTGTTGTAATCCATCCCAGCACCACCATATTCCTCAGGAATGCAAACACCCATTAATTGCAATTCAGCTAATTTTTTTAGTATTGAAGGTTCAAAATGACCTTGTCTGTCCCACTCCTGAATATTCGGGATAATTTCCTTGTCTGCAAACTTTTTCACTAATTTTTTCACACTTTGCTGTTCATCAGATAATTCGAAATTCATCATTTCAATTCCTCCTATATAATTTGATTTTTTCTAAACCTGTCAATTTGGTCGGGATGGTAACCGAGCTGCTCCAAAATGGTTTCTGTATGCTCACCAAACATAGGAGGATGATGCCTCATTTTTACAGGTGATTTAGAGAGCTTGATCGGTGAACCGGTAAGTCTAAGAGTTTCAATAGTAGGATGATCCATTTCGACTACCATTTCTCTGGATCTTATTTGCGGATCATCAAACATGTCTTGAACAGTATTGATAGGACCGTTGGGAATTCCCGCTTTATCCAAAATGTCTTTCCACTCCTTTTTTGTTTTTTTTGAGAGCATTTCTTCAAGTATTGGAATAAGCTTTGATTTATTCTCCAAGCGATTTTTATTATGAATAAACTCTTCCTTTTCAGATAAATCCTGCCTGCCTAATGCAGCTGAAAATCGCTTAAATTGCTCATCATTTCCTACTGCTACAACCATTTCACCATCTTTTACAGAAAACACCTGGTATGGAACTATATTGGGATGCTGATTTCCTAAACGTTTTGGGGTGCTTCCAGTGCACAAATAATTGCTGGCAACATTAATTAGTGAAGCAACCTGACAATCCATTAAGGAAATATCGATTTCCTGCCCCTCTCCAGTTTTGTACCGATGCTGGAGAGCAGATAAAATGCCAATGCATGTATACAGGCCAGTTAGTACATCCGCAATAGCAACACCAACCTTCAAAGGGCTCCCATCCGGCTCTCCAGTAATGCTCATTAATCCGCTCATCGCCTGAATAATGTAATCATATCCTGGCAAGTCCTTATATGGTCCGGCTGAACCAAATCCTGTAATAGAAGCCATAATTAAAGAAGGGTTCATCTCTTTCAATCTTTCGTAGCCCAAATCCATTTTTTCCAGCGTCCCTGTTTTGAAATTTTGCACAACTACGTCGCTTATCGAGACAAGTTCCCTGAAAATATCTTTCCCCTCTTCAGTTTTTAGGTTTAATGAAATACTCTGCTTATTCCGATTGGCACATAAATAATAGGCACTTTCTCCATTTAAAAAAGGCGGGCCCCAGCCCCGTGTTTCATCACCGGTTTTATAATGTTCTATTTTAATCACATCTGCTCCTAAATCACCAAGAATCATGGAGCAAAAAGGACCGGCCAGCACCCTTGATACATCGATTATTCGGATTCCCTCTAAAGCACCCTTCACGTTTTCACCTCTTTCACAAATTTAAGTAAACAAAAAGAGCCAGCAAAACAGACAATGTCTATTTAGACATTGAACGCCTTACTGACTCTTATTCAAGGCTCGTCTTCCGAAAAAGGAAGTTCAAGTGAACAAAGTCAATCCATAGGTATTTATTTTGAATTAAAACTTCAAGCCGTGCATGCAGCAAGTAAATTGCTGTCATCGGTTTGTTAAACTCATTATACAACAATTAATTGAATATTTCAATATTTTATGCACCAGGTACCTACCAGTTTGCTGAAGGGTCCAGGTACCTGGTACTTATTAAACAGCTTTTTTCAAAATTCCTGAATATTGCTTGGAGGTTTTTAGCTCAATAGTCAGTACGCCATTACCGAAATGTGCTTTTACAAGGAGGGGTATGCCTGTTGTGTTTTCAAATCTAAAATCTTTGCCTCCATAAGATACCGTTGCATCTCTTCCTTTTGGAACATATCCTACTGTTACGGAATGGTGATGCTTTTCTACATAGCTCACCCCGACCTTGTCAACTGCGTTAAATAAAGTGGAGGAAGTCTGGCAGATCCCGCCTCCAATTCCCATAACCAGCTTACCATTGATAGCTTCTTCTGCCGGCTGATAACCATGGGCTGCGTCACTTGGACCCACCGTTGTATTAAAGGAAAAATGGTCGCCCTCACCAAGGATGATATTATTAATGGCCTCGGCGGAAAGCTCTATATTTTTCGTTCTGCCGGCTACTCCGTTATTGAAGTAGGTCGTATAAGAGGCGACCACCACTTCATCCAAGCTTGGAACATCTTCAGGGCTATATCCGCTTTCAGTAACATAGAGAGGCAATTCCACATCCCCTCCGCTTACAGACGCAGCAATAATCTTATCCACTAATTCACTTTCTTCAAGGATGATTTCGGGCTGTCCTTTAATTATCTTCCCATCCGGTCCTAGTTTATCAAGGGTCATCCTTTGGTCATAGCCTTTATTTGTGTCCGTACCACGCGCCATCTCTTTGGCCCATTGGGCAAGATCTGCTTTATATTTTACATCGTCATCACCAAATCCCATCTCATCTGGGCTGAAGGTCTTAAGCACAGCTTTTGTATTGGGATCGATAACATTAACCACAATCGGTTTTACTTCTTCCTTCTTATCCTCCTCTTTTGCCTGCTCCTCTTCCTTTGCCTCCTCTTTGGCCTTTTCTTCCTCCTTTACCTTCTCTTCTGCTGCCTTTTTCTCCGGCTCATTATCTCCGGCTGCTTTTCCTGAACACCCAGCTAAACCTATTAAACTGCCAATCAACATTAATAAAATTCCCCATTTTAGCTTACTCATTTTTCCCCCAGCTTTTTCTTGTATTCTTCCTTTCTTTCTTTAGGAAGTCGTTTCCATTTTCATATTGTATTCAAGTCGGGGAAGAGGTATTCCTGCACAGCAGCAGCTCAGTTTGTACCTTTTTTCCTGAATAAAAAAACGCCTGCAGTTAGCAGACGCTTGCATTATAATCCTCCACAGCCGGATGAATTTTCCTGATGGCTGGCTTCTTCTTTCGAAACAGATTCCAGCCCATACCCCGTTGAACTAATTTCAAGTGTTCCTTCTGACGAATGCTCACTGCTAAATCCCTCACTCCTGCTTTCAGGACGAAACTGAGAATTATCTTTTTTCATAATAGCCTCCCAATAATCTGTTCTAGTCCTTAATCCCATGCAGCCATTCATGATAACAGCCTTTACATAAAACTTCTTCTCTCTCTTGATCAGCCACATCAAATGTAATCAAATGCATTTGATTTCCATCAATTTCATCAGTGCAATAAAAACACTTTTCACCCATCAGGCAACCTCCAAAATAGAAAGTGTTTTTATTTTAAACAGCTGACCCTTTTTTATACGCAAAAAAGCACCAGGCATCTATACCTTAAGCGGTATAGATGCCTGGCACCCATCAGCTGCTTTTTTCCTTGATGTCGGTTTGGTCATCGTATTTGATGACTCGCGCTATTTCTTCATTCATATGTTTCTCAGAGTATTCTATTCCGTATTTTGCCATTGAGGTTTTATAGAATATGAAGCCAAGGATCGCCCAGGCAAAAACAATGGCCCATTCATAAGGCCAGATTAAGGCAGAAGGCATTCCAGGCATATAGAGAATACTTACGCCAAGGGACATAATGACCGCAATCCATCCAATGGCAGTTCCTCCTTTAAGGCGAAATGGCCTCTGCATATCCGGCGCTTTTTTGCGTAAAATGACAAAGGAAAGTGCTACCATAAACCAAGCTACTACCAAACCTAAACCGCCAGCATCAACCAGCCATACTAAAGCAGGCCTTCCAAGCAATGGAGCAGCTGTCGATAATACAGCGATTAATAAAATCGCTTTATGAGGGGTATTATATTTAGGGTGCAGTTCACCTAGCGTTTTCGGGAGCATTCCTGCCATTGCCATTGCATAAATTGCCCGGCTTCCTCCAACATAAAAACCAATCCAGCTTGTTAATATGCCGCCAATTCCGCCAAGCACAAGAATATGGCCCATTATTTGACTATCCCCAAAAGCCTTTGCCATTGCATCAGCAGTGACAAGATTGGATTGGGCAATTTCAGTTGGACTTAATACACGTGAAACGCCGAAAATGACCGCAATATACCAAACAATTGCCATTATAACGGATACAATCAGCAATTTCCCAATTTGTTTTTGAGGAAGGTTAATCTCTTCTGCTGCCTGCGGGATAACATCAAATCCCACAAACATAAACGGTGTCATAATGACAACAGTTAAAATGCCAGCCATTCCTTTTTCAAATAATGGCTGCATATTTTGAGTATCCCCTGAAAAGGAACTGCCTGTTATTAATAAAACACCAGCTATGAGAATTAATAATGTCAAAATAAACATGGCAGCAGTAGAAAATTTAATGCCGCGATAATTAATCCAGGCGATCAAAATTGACCCAGTAATCCCTACGCCTGCCCAAGTAATCGTTACATCCCAGTCTGCTACTGTGTATAAATAGCCTGTACTATAATTGGGAATTAAATACTCAAAAACCGTTGGCAGTGCAACTGCTTCGAACGCTACTACAGAAACATAGCCTAAAACGATTGCCCATGTTGTGATAAAACTGGCAACCCTCCCCATGGCTTTAAAACTATAAACATGTTCCCCTCCAGCCAAAGGAAGAGCTGATGCTAATTCTGCATACGTTAAACCCACAAAGGTTACAAGCAAGCCTCCAATAACAAATGCAAGGATAGCACCTAATGAACCAGCTTCTGTAATCCACAGTCCCGCTGTAACAACCCATCCCCAGCCAATCATTGCCCCGAAGGCAAGAGTAAGGACATCACGGTTTCCAAGTGTTTTAATAAATCTTTTTTCACTCATCCAGTTACCTCCACTCATTTTCAAGTCAATAAATCTAAAGCGATAAAAACACTAAATATAATTAATATTCTGATTTTTATTACGATATGGTGCCTGCTTTGATAGCATAGACACCATATCCCCTTTTAACGATTAAACACTTTGTAATTTTAAACCCTTTTCAACCACGTGAATAGCGTCCGAAAGGATCGAAATCATTTTTTCGATTTCATCTTTTCTGATAATAAGCGGCGGTGAAAGAGCAATGATGTTTGTTCCTCCGAAGGTAACTGCCCTGACAATTAATCCCCTGGAAAGACATTCTTCAACCAGTTTTTGAGCAGCCAATTTCTCAGGTGCAAATGGAATTTCTTTATCCCTGTCCTCAAACAATTCAAAAGCACCAATCAAGCCCTTCGCTCTGGATTTTGTCACAGTTGAGTGCTTTTCCGTCAAATACTCAAACCCCTTTATCAGTTCCTTTTCCATCTTGCTTGCATGAGCTGGCAGGCTTTCATTTTCAATAATTTCAATATTTTTCAAGGCAACTGCGCAAGCAGTTGGATGACCGCTATAAGTAAATCCATGGAATAAAACATCATCCGATACTTCTGCCAGGCTGTCCCTTAAGCGTTCAGTAATCGCTACTGCTCCGAGAGGGATATAGCCGCTAGTAATTCCTTTAGCCATACACATGACATCCGGTACAACATCCCAATGTTCTACTCCAAACATTTTCCCTGTTCTGCCAAAACCGCATATAACTTCATCCGCTATCATTAAGATACCGTATTGATCGCAAAGTTCACGCACAGCTTCGAGATATCCATTTGGCGGAATTATCACTCCTCCAGCTCCCTGAATAGGTTCAACGATTACAGCAGCAATCTTCTCTGGACCTTCAGTTTCAATAATCCCTCGAATGCTTCTCGAAAAGTCCGGATCATTCCTGGCACCCAATTCACAATTCGTTTTGTGGGCTGCAGCATGGAGAAAATCCGGTGCCAGCGAGGTTGTCATGTTTTGAAATTGCTGAATGCCCGTTGCACTGGTCGCCCCCATCGTTATTCCATGATAACCTCGTTCTAATCCAATTATTTTCTTTTTTTCTGGCTGCCCCTTCATTTTCCAATAATGCCTTACAAGCTTAAAAGCAGTATCATTTGATTCAGATCCGCCAGAAGTATAGAAGAACACATTTAAATCACCAGGTGTAATGCTTGCCAGCTTCTCAGACAGCTGAATAACCGATTCGTGGGAGAGATTATTGAAAGAGGAACTATAAGCAAGCTTGCCCATCTGCTGGCTGGCTGCCTCCCCAAGATCTTTCCTGCCATGCCCCACATTTACATTCCACAATGATGCCAGTGCATCAATATAACTTACGCCATTTACATCGGTTAAGTATATTCCTTTCCCTTCTGTAAAAATACGTTTCGGACCGCTCTCTTGATGCTGTCTCAATGAAGATGTTGGATGCAAATAATGCTTTTTGTCCAGCTCTTGCAGTTTCTTGATTTGTTCATTATTATACTTGGCCATTGCGAATACCTCCTAATAAAATATGTTTAATATAAAAGACGCAAAAAAATATAATGCAAGTTTTATGCCAGGAATATATTACTGCTAGCAATAGAATTCTTACTCTGCAGCAGCAGGGTTAATGATTTAGCGCATTAGTAATAATGCACATCTGCATTATTTTTTAGCTATTTATCTAAATATTACGAATTGTTTATACCTATTCAATATGCTATTATTTCATTACCGGCTTTCAACTACCTCAAATTATCAAAGTGAGGGTGAATTTATGGAAATTTGTGAGCTTACATTATATAAGAATTTGAATCATGAATTAGAAACCATTATTAATACCTGTTTTGATGAAATCTTTGTTACTGACGGCATTGGTACAGTACTTAAAGTGAATCCAGCAGGTGAGGCGTTTTATGGGATGAAGGCAGCTGAAATAGTGGGAAAAAATACAGAGGAACTGGCGAGTAAAGGATTATTTTCCCCCTCTTTGTTTCCGATTGTTAAAGAGCGGAAAGAGCGGGTATCAATGATACAAAGAACAAGAACAGGGCAAACTATTCATTGCATAGGAAATCCCTCTTTGGACACAGAAGGAAATATAGAGTTCATAGTTTTTACCTCAAGGGACCTGACTGAAATCAAACAGCTTCGCAACAAGATTGAGCGTACAGAACATTTACTTGAAAGCTTTCAGGAAGAGCTTGAAGAATTAAGGCGGTTTCATAATAAAGAAGAAGAAGATTTTATTTCTTTTTCACCCGATATGCGAAAAATAGTGAAAATGGCAGATAAAATCGCAAAGGTTGATTCTACTGTTCTTGTTACAGGAAAATCCGGAGTTGGAAAAGGTGTAATCGTATCTCACATACATAATAAAAGCAAAAGAAGGGAGCAGCCTTTCATACATATAAATTGCGGTGCAATACCGGAGCCCCTTATTGAATCAGAACTTTTCGGGTACGAACCAGGCGCCTTTACAGGTGCGAAAAAAGAAGGCAAAAAAGGATTATTCGAAGCGGCAAATGGCGGTACATTATTTTTGGACGAAATAGGCGAAATGCCCCTTAACCTTCAGGTAAAACTATTAAAAGCCCTTCAGGAAAATGAAATTCAGCGGATTGGCGGAACCAGAGCAATACCCGTAGATACCAGAATTATTGCGGCAACAAATAAAGACCTGGAAACAATGGTGGAGGACGGAACATTCAGAGAAGATTTATTTTACCGCTTAAATGTGATACCCATTTATATTCCTCCTTTAAATACAAGACCAGAGGATATTTCATACTTAATGGATCACTTTTTAGAAAAATACAATAAAAAATATGGAACATCTGCCTATCTCAGCCTGAAAGCAGAAAATAAGCTAATTAATTACAGTTGGCCTGGAAACGTAAGAGAATTGGAGAATTTAATGGAGCGTTTGGTTGTTATCGCCGACAGGGATGAAATTCAGTTAACCGATTTGCCGCAAAAGATTGTTAGCTCACCAAACGGCCATAAGCAATTTACAGTCCAGATTAATGAAATTTGCACCCTAAAGCAGGCACACGAGGAATTGGAGGAACAATTAATAATAAAAGCTTATAAAAAATACCGAAGCTCCTATAAAGTCGGCAAAGCCCTTGGCATAAATCAATCAACTGCCTATAGAAAAATTCAAAAATATATAAAAGACCAATAAAAAACTCCTGGCATTTTGGCCAGGAGTTTGGGCGTTCTTTTAAACTCTCCAGTTGGCTTCTGTTCATAAACTTTACCTGATGAGAACGGAACCTCCCCTGCGCTATGCACTCCTTTCTCTTCTCTCTCCCTAAATAGCATTTCATTTACCGGGTTTGTGCTTTTTCTTCATGTGTTTGAACGATTTTATTATTTAACAGGTCCTCAACCTTCGCTTCATCATACCCAAGCATTTTTAAAATGTCCTTTGAGTTTTCTCCCAGCTTGGGTGGGCCTTGTTTAATCCCAGCTCTTGAGGTACTTAGTTCAAATGGAAGCCGGGGAAGCTTAAACCCTTCGATGCTCGAATGTTCCACACACTCCCACATTTTGATGGCTTCAGCCTGCTCATCCCCTACTACTTCTGAAATCTTTTTTACCTTAGAGCACGGTACCCCGGCTTCTGCCAAAAGCTGTACCCACTCTTCAGCAGGTTTTGATTGCAGGATATTTTCAATGGCTACTCTCAAATTCTCCCGATTTTCAACTCTTTTAGGGTTCGTCTCATATCGAGTGTCTGTAACCCATTCCTCTTTGCCAAGCACTTTGCATAAACGGCTGAATAATGAATTATTGGATATTCCAATCATGACGGGTGAATCGCTTGCATAAAATGCCCCATATGGTGCAAAAGCTGTGTGGCCAGCACCATTCTTTTTAGGCTCATCCCCTGTAGCAAGCCATGATAACATATGGTAGCCAACCCAAAAAACGCCTGTTTCATAGAGAGAGGTTGTGACCAGCTGGCCTTCGCCTGTTTTTTCTTTATGGAGGAGGGCAGAAAGAATGCCAATGGCTCCCCACATGGCACTTCCCTGATCCAGCACAGATACTGGAACTCTTGCAATCTCTGAACCTTCTGCCCCGTTAATCCCGATGATGCCGGAATCCGCCTGGGCGATTGCATCGTACCCGGATCGTTCACGCAAAGGACCATTCTGCCCATAAGCAGATAAGGAACAATAAACAAGTGAAGGATTGATTTCTTTTAATTTTTCATAACCAAGCCCCATTTTTTCCGCTTTTTTAAAACGGAAGTTCTCTACAAAAACATCAGCCTTCTCTACAAGATCATAAACTATTTTTCGGCCATCATCCTGCTTGAGGTCAATGACAACAGATTTTTTATTGCGGTTTATATGAAGGAAATAAACACCTTCACCTTCCCAAAAGGGTCCCATCCCCCTTGAGTCATCTCCAGTAACCGGCCTTTCAATTTTGATGATTTCAGCACCTAAGTCTGCGAGAATCATGGTTAAACTAGGTCCGGAAATATTTGTTGTAACATCCACAACTGTGATGCCTGTCAACGGTCCTGCCATCCTGGTTCCTCCTTCTTATTAAAGAGAGGACCAAATATTATAATGGCCCTCGGATTTTTGTTTTTAGAATGAGCGCGGCAGCCCTAGAACATGCTGGCCGACATAGCTTACTACGAGATTGTTGGTAATAGGAGCGACGATAAACAGCCGGGCTTCCCTAAATTTCCGTTCAATATTGTATTCCTTAGCAAAACCATATCCGCCATATGTGTCCATGGCTGCATTGGCTGCACGCCAGGTGGCTTCTGATGCAAGGTATTTAGCCATATTTGCCTCAGCACCGCAATCCATACCCGCATCAAACATCTCAGTTGCCTTATCACGCATTAATTTCGCCGCCTGAATATCCATATAGGACCTGGAAATAGGGAATTGAACTCCTTGATTTTGCCCGATTGGCCTGTTAAATACGACACGCTCATTCGCATATTGAACCGATTTATCAACAAAATACATTCCATCTCCGATCGATTCAGAGGCAATTAAAATGCGTTCTGCATTCATTCCGCCAAGGACATAGCGGAAGCCTTTGCCTTCTTCGCCAATCAGGTTTTCAGCTGGAATCTCAGCCCCTTCAAAAAATACTTCGGTGGTAGCATGATTGATCATCGTATCAATTGGCCGGATATCAATTTTATCTGCCTGTTCCTTCATATCCAGAATAAAAAGGCTCAGTCCATCTGTTTTCTTTTGCACCTGGTCTTTCGGTGTCGTTCTAGCCAGGAGCATCATTAAATCTGAATGCTCAGCACGGGAGGTCCAAATTTTTTGCCCATGAACGATATATTTGTCTCCCTTTCTCTCAGCAAAAGTTTGGATGCTTGTTGTATCACTTCCTGCAGTTGGTTCAGTAATGCCAAAAGCCTGAAGCCTTAATTCACCGCTGGCAATTTTGGGAAGAAACCTTTGCTTTTGCTCCTCGTTTCCGTGCCGAAGCAATGCACCCATTGTATACATTTGAGCATGGCAAGCTCCTGCATTCCCGCCTGAGCGATTAATCTCCTCTAAGATTATGCCTGCTTCTTTCATCCCCAGCCCAGCGCCGCCATATTCTTCAGGAATTAGCACCGACAGCCAGCCTTCGTCAGTCAAGGCTTTGACAAATGCCGTTGGGTAGGCATCTCTCTCATCTGTATCTCTCCAGTATTCTTCAGGAAAGCGCTCACATAAAGTGCGAACACTTTTCCTAATCATTTCATGTTCAGTATCTTCTATTGTTTGTGTATTATTTGCCATCTCTGTTCCCTCCAATTATTTGAAATTAATTTTTTTACTTACTTTTCCATTGAGGCGGGCGCTTTTCATTAAATGCATAGATGCCTTCTAAACGATCTTCAGAATTTGCACATTTATAATAAGCCTCCAGTTCAAATGCCAGACCTGTTGCTAAATCTGTTTCTGTTCCTTTATTGACTGCTTTCTTTAAAGCCTTTAAAGAAAGCGGCGCATTAGCAGCTATAGTTTCAGCCAGTTTAGCCGTTTCTTCTATGAGTGTTTCAGCAGAGAAAATATGATTAATGATTCCAAGCTGCTTCCCTTCTTCAGCACTAATCCGTTTGCCCGTGAAAAGCATTTCCTTAGCCAATCCTATAGGAATGATACGCGGGAGAAGCTGTGTTCCCCCAATACCCGGAATTAGGCCTAATTTAGATTCAGGAAGGCCCATTCCTGCATGCGGAGCCGCAGTTCTAATATCGCAGCTTAGAGCAATTTCCATTCCGCCTCCTAATGCATATCCATTTATGGCTCCAACTATTGGAAAAGGAAACTCGCGGATTTTCTCAGTTACTTGTTCAAAATAGTCATGCTGTTGTTTCCACTCTTTCTGTGACATTCCATTCCGTTCTTTAAGATCGGCTCCTACACAAAAACTCCTCGTCCCAGAACCCGTTATAATGAGAACCCTTACATGCTCGTCATATTTTAATTCATCGAGCACTTCAATTAATTCCAATGCCATTTTTGTATTCATGGCATTCATTGAATTGGGCCTGTATAAAGTTATTTGCAAAATGCCTTGATGATTTTGAGGACTTTCGAGTTTAATAGTTTCATACGTTTGCACTAGCATCTAACTCATCCCTTCATTATAGTTTCAGTTTGGTACCGGATACTTTCGAGAGCTTTTTCCTGCTTTTGCTACTTGCCCCGGCAAATCATGTCCAAGTATTTCTTTTAATTTATGGGAAGCAGCAATTAGCGCATCAAGATCAATAGATGTTCTTACCCCCATTTCCTCCAGCATGTGAACTACATCTTCTGTACATACATTACCTGTAGCACCAGGCGCAAATGGGCAGCCTCCAATACCTCCTATTGATGCATCGTAAATGCTGATTCCCGCCTCCATACCGGCAAGAATATTTGCCATTCCCATGCCTCTTGTATTATGAAAATGACAGCCAAATTCAAAATTTCTCCATTCATCTGCAGCTGCTTTTGTTAAGTCATAAACCTGTTTCGGATTAGCCATGCCAGTTGTATCTGCAAGTGTAATTCTTTTGATGTTATGTAAAAGGAGAGTATCTAATATTTTCATGATGCGATTCTGGGGGACTGTTCCTTCAAATGGACAGCCAAATGAAGTTGCAACTGTTACATTCAATCCAATATCATTTTCAGATGCAAACTGAGATAAAACCTTAAAGCTGTTCAGGGATTCTTCTGTTGTCTGGCGGACATTCTGCTGATTATGCGTATTACTCGCTGATAAAACATAATTAACTGACCGTACTCCATTTTCTTTTGCAATTTCTAGCCCTTTTAAATTAGGGACAAGGGCAACAAGCTCCATGTTTGCCTCATGCTGCTGAATTTGAGAATAGAAATCTGACGTGTTCGCCATTTGCGGAACCAATCTGGGATGGACAAAAGAACCAAACTCAACCTCAGAAACCTTTGCTTCATCCAATAAATTAAATACATCAAGCTTCTCTTCTGCTGTCAGTACTTTCGATTCAAGCTGAAGCCCATCCCGAAGACCGACTTCATAGATCGTTACTTCGTTTACTAACTTCATGCACTATTCCCCCATTGATTTGTTGGAAAATTCTTAGCTTTATATAAATAGGATACTGTATCCAATCTACAATTTCAATTATTATTATGAATATTCTTAAATTTTCATATATTCAAATCTTCTACTCTTAGTTTTTGTTTTACCTCATTCACTCTTGAGAAGCATACTAATGCAATACTTTTATCCTTTTGCACCTATTTCCCATGAAATTTTGGCTTTCTTTTTTCCAGAAATGCCAGTGTTCCTTCTTTTTTATCTTCAGTTGACATTAAAAATGCCTGGGCTAGTTTTTCTAATACAAGTCCCGTTTTCAAATCGGTTTCTGTTCCGGAATTTATTGATAATTTAGCGAGCTGGACTGCTAGCGGGCCTTTATTAATAATGCACTCAGCAATTTCCTCTGTTTTTTCCTGTAGATTATTAGGTAAAACAACTTCTGAAACAAGTCCACTCATTTTTGCCTCTTCAGCAGAGATGATTTTTCCTGTCAGAATCATTTCTAATGCCTTTCCTTTCCCTACAAGACGTGCCAATCTTTGTGTCCCGCCTGCTCCTGGAATGATAGATAAATTTAATTCCGGCAGGCCAAGTTTTGCATTTTCCGAAGCAATTCGAATGTCACATGCCATGGCAAGCTCGCAGCCGCCTCCAAGCGCATAGCCATTAATCATGGCAATAGTAGGTTTAGGATAGCTTTCAATATATTCATAAACCTGCTGCATCCCTCTATTTCTTAATGTTTCTATTGCTGTTCTATCCTTTAGCTGTGAAATATCTGCGCCTGCAGCAAAGGATTTTTCTCCTGCCCCAGTAAAAACAATACATCGTATTGATTCATCCAATTCCAACTCGTTAAGAGCGCTTTGAATTTCATCAACCGTTTCCGAATTAAGTGCATTTCTAACCTCCTGACGATTTATTATTATATAAGCAAGCCGACTATTTCTCTTGACTAAAATGTTTTGATATATCATCTAAATCCTCCTCTATATTTCAACTAATACATTATTGTAAAAAAGTTTGGAGATTAATTATTTCTGGTTTAAATGGAATCCGAAGTTTCTTGAACATTTTATCTCTTATTATTAATGACAGCTTGACCGCCACTAATATTCGTATTCTGAACGTACCGGAGTTTCTCGGGTAATTTGAAGGACGCCCAGCTTGCAAGAAATGCAAATACAGCCGCTAATCCAAAAGAAATTAAATGAGTGTCAAACCTTTCAAATCCCCATCCTCCAATAAAAGATCCAATAGCCCCTCCTATCTGATGTACTAAAAAAGCCCAGCCATTTAATATTCCCAGAAGTTGAATTCCATATAAATCGCCTAGAATGGCAGATGATATTGCTATGGACCCTGCCCATACCAAGCCGCCAGTAACGGATACAAGAAACAGCTGCCATGGATTTGCTGCGTATACTAAACCAAGGAAACCTGCTCCGCGGACTAAATAGACCCAAAAGAGAATATTTTTTCTTGGGTAGCGATCTGCAATCGATCCTAAGAATAAGGTGCTGAATATAGCTACAGCTCCAATTGTCCCGACACCGTAGGAAGCAGTCATAGGCTTAAAATGATGATCCACTAACATAGGTACCGCATGGGATCCCATAAGGTTCATGCCAAAACCACAGGCAAACATCCCAAATACAATCTGCCAATACGTCTTTGTTTTAATAGCTTCTTTCCAAGTAATTTCCGGCTGTATATCCTTCAAAATTGTATTCCTATGAAAAACGGAACCATCTGCACCCTCAGGTACATCTTCCCGTATTACAAAAATTGCTGATGGAAGCACTACACATATGAATAACACAGCAAAAAATAGAAGTGTTTGCTGCCAGCCAACCAAATCAATTAATATAGCTTCAACAGGAGTCATGACTGCAATTCCAGCCATACCGCCTGTAGAAAGATAGAAGAGTGCCTTTCCCCTTTTGAGAACAAACCACTTGCTGACGATTGGAGCTAAAGTAATATTACTTAAAAAGGAAAGACCTAGTGAAAGAAAAATTCCAAAGGAAAAGAGTAATGAGAAAAATCCTCCTGAGTTTATTGTCCATAATATTGATAAACAAACTGTAAGCAAGCCGGTTAACAAAACAAATTTTGTACTATAACTTTTTAAAAGCAATCCGGCGAGAGGCATTCCTATACCATAAATAATCATGCCAATTGCAGCGATGATGGAGAACTCTGTTCTGGATAATCCAAAATCGAGCATTATCGGATTAACAAGCGGACCAATTCCCATTCGAAGTCCCATGGTGAGAAGCACTATGACGGATGCTGAGGCAACTATGTACCATCCATAATATACATCCTTTTTCATGGAGTGAACCTCTTTGAAGTTAATGCTGAATCTTCCTTATCACATAAATCATATAGATTTAAGATTTCATTAGCCACAATCATCTAAACGTCCTCCCTCTTCTTCAATCTCTTCTGGCCAAGGTCAGAGAACATTACTAAATTCTTTCCTTCTCCTTCATCTGTACTTAATCTAGAGGTACTAAGTGCAATAAAAAATAAAGGAATATTAATGATTAACATTCCTTCTATCAAGATGACATTATTTATTTTATTTCCAAAAAAAATCAGCAACTTATTTTTAAAAGAATGTTATAAATATTAAAATGAAACTTTTTGTTCAATTTTATTTTTAATTCGATTAACTGCCATAATGTATGCGTTAGCACTTGCTTCAAGGATATCTATACTTATTCCCCGCCCCTGTGATACTGTCTCCTCGTTTTTCATTTGCACATAAACTTCTCCTTGAGCATCCTTCCCCTTTGTAACAGAAAGAATTTTATAATCAAGTAATTCAATATTTAAATCAATGATTTGATCAATAGCATTAAAAATAGCATCTACTGCACCGTTGCCAAATGCGCCTTCCTCTCGCACCAGTTCGTTTTTATCATATAATTGAACGGATGCATATGGCTGTTCCGGTGTGGAATATGAGATATAAAGTGCTTTCAATTTATAGAATTCAATTTCATTCGTTATTTCCTTATCCAGCAATGTGATTATATCCTCATCTAAAATCTGTTTCTTTCGGTCTGCTAGTTCCTTGAACTTTTTAAATACAAAGGATAATTCCTCATCACTTAAACTATAGCCAAGCTCAGCCAATTTTCCCCTTAATGCATGCCGGCCGGAAAGCTTCCCTAAAATAAGGCTGCTTTCTTTTAAGCCGACTGTTTCTGGTTTCATTATTTCATAAGTCTCTTTATCTTTTAAAACTCCGTCCTGATGGATACCGGATTCATGTGCAAAAGCATTATCCCCAATAATTGGCTTTGTAGCGGAAATTGGCATGGCTGTTAAACGGCTTACAAGCTTACTCGTTTTAGCTATTTCCTTAAGATTCATCGTTGTTTTCTTCCGGAAATAGTCATAGCGAGTCTCCAGTGCTAAAGCAACTTCCTCTAAAGGAGCATTACCCGCCCTTTCTCCAATGCCATTCAGACACCCTTCGACTTGATTAACTCCAGCTTCTATTGCTGCAAGAGAATTTACAGTTGCCATTCCAAGGTCATTGTGGCAATGGCAGCTTAATATTACCTTATCAATTCCTTTTACACGATTTTTTAGTATTTTAAATCTTTCACTATATTCCCATGGAGTAGTATATCCTACAGTATCCGGATAATTTAATACTTTAGCTCCAGCCTCAATTACACTTTCAGAAATAGAACATAAAAAGTTAATATCGGAACGGGTTGAATCTTCGAAGGAGAATTCAATATGTTCAAAAAATTGCCTTGCATACCGAACTGCTTCTATTGATTTTAATATCACTTGTTCCTCTGTTAAATTTAATTTTTTCTCCATATGAATTGGAGAGGTAGCTATAAAAATATGAATTCCAACATTTTTTATCCCTTCAAAAGCATTTACAACAGCATTAATATCCTCTTTATTTGTTCTTGCCAAACTCACCACTATTTGCTCTTTCACTGCTTTTGCTACAGCGCGGACTGCTTTTAAATCTCCGGGAGACGCAGCAGCAAAACCTGCCTCAATAATATCAATACCCAATTTTTCCAGCTGCAAGGCTATTTCAACTTTTTCTTTCAGGTTTAAATTGACACCTGGTGTTTGTTCCCCGTCCCTTAACGTTGTATCGAAAGTGTAAATTTTATTATGCATATTTAAAGCTCCTCCCTATTTAAATATATATTTCTAAAAACTATAATCTAAGCAGAAGCAGTTCATTCAAACACAGCTTTTTAATATACAAGTCTCTAATTCATTTAAGAGTTCATTTACAGCTTCAGAGGGTATGTTTCCCCAGTCAATTATTAGCTCTAACCACTTATTTAATGATCTATCAAAAATACTTGTTTCAGTGGAAGATTGAACGTATCTTTGAAAATAATGCATAAACATAAACAGCTTTCTGTATCCGCCATTATTCGAGATCTGATAATCCGCTTCTTGCAGCAGCAGACTGGAAACACAGATATGATACATATAATTCATTAAGCGTTTTGCTGATATTTCATGTTCAAATGTTTGATTCAAGACAATTGAATCAAATTGTTTTTGCAATATTTCCGCTTTCATCAGGCAAATTTTTGCGGCACGCCTCACAAAAACATCTTCCAAACTGGAGAGCCGCTTTTTAAAATCCCTTATAAACACATTACCAGCGTGGTCTTTATTTATAGCTCTTATCACATCTAGTGCAACAATATTAGTGGTACCTTCCCAAATGGAGCCTAAATGGGCGTCTCGGACTAGTTTAGGATTAACCCATTCTTCTATATATCCGTTTCCTCCGCGTACTTCCATTGCTTCTGCTGTTATATAGCGAGCGCGCTTGCAGATATAACCTTTAAGCAAAGGTGTTAATATTCGTAATAAGATCTTATTTTCCTCATTTCCGCTATCTGCTTTATCAAAAATATCAGCAGTGTAAAAGATCATTGAAGCTGCTGCTTCAGTATCAAGAAGTATTTCAAATATATTCTCTTTCATCAATGGCAATTGGATAAGTGCATGGCCAAAGGCTTTTCTCCCTCTGGCTGTATATTGTGCTTCTAAAAAGCTTCTCCTCATCATTGCAGCTGAACGAACTGCATTGGATAGCCGGGATGAATTTACCATAGACATCATTTGCTTAAATCCATTATCAATATTACCGACTACATATCCTGTCGCACCTTCAAAAGAAACCTCCCCCGAAGCCATGTCCTTTGTGCCCAGCTTATCTTTCAGCCGGTTTATACAATATCGGTTCCGCTCTCCGTTCTCCAGCTTTTTTGGCACCAAAAACATAGCCAATCCTTTTGTTCCTTTT
This sequence comes from Cytobacillus sp. NJ13, assembly GCA_030348385.1. Lineage (NCBI taxonomy): Bacteria > Bacillati > Bacillota > Bacilli > Caryophanales > Bacillaceae > Cytobacillus > Cytobacillus sp. NJ13. The sequence goes on from JAUCFP010000006.1 coordinate 1,290,174, forward strand.
TCAGCTCCTTCTGGGCGGGCTAATACTAAAGCAACATCAGCACTTACATTTGAACAAAACCATTTATCACCCCAAAGCTCCCAATGATCCCCAACCTTTTTAGCCACTAAAGTATTCTCCCCAACATCGGAGCCGCCTTGTTTTTCTGTCATGAATTGAGCAGCCGTCCAAAGCTTGCTCATATCTGTGCTTGTCAACCGTGATAAAAAAGATTTCTTAATTTCTGGTGAGGCAAATTGATCTATGACTCTAGCTGCAGAATCGGTCATGCTCATAGGACAGCAAAGTCCAAATTCGGATTGAGCAAATAAATACCAGAAAGAATATTTTAATAGTCTTGAAAACCGAGTTGGCCACCCCATTACACCAGGCCGATGAGACATTGCTGCAAGCCCAAACTGGCTGTACCCAATTTCCTCCATTTGTTGATAAGCAGGGTGATATTTCACATGATCAACCCGTTCTCCATATTTATTGAAATGATTTAATTCCGGTGGATGACGATCGGCTTCCCTGGATAAATCATCCAATTCTCCACCGGCGACAGCACCAAGGTTTGATAAAAGAGGCAGAGCGCGTTTATATTCTTCTTGCGAAACGTAGAAACGAATTAAAAAATCCAGATTCGAATCTATGTCATAAAAATTAAGTCCTCTAGGCTCTGGCATTCCACCTAGTTTAGCTTCTGGTTTCAGTTCGTTTAATATCTCTTTCATCTTTTAACCCCTTTGCAAATTAATTAATATCATACTAATGACGAAATTAATGACTCCGCCGTCCTCAATGAATAAAACGGGAAAACTTAATTTATGTTACTTTCCGATAAAGTTTGGTTCCCTTTTTTCAAAAAATGCTTTTACACCTTCCTTAAAATCTTCAGTCTGAAAACAGATGTCTTGCCCTTGGGCTTCCAATTCCAAAAGTACTTTTAAATCCTTATGCAAGTGCTGATTCATTATTTTTTTTGTCATTCCTATAGATATGCTTGATTTTTTCGTTAACCTTTCTGCTATATCAATTGTTTCTTTAAGTAATGATTCAGCAGGTACAACTCTATTAACAATTCCTATACGCTCTGCCTCAAAAGAAGAAATACGTTCACCTAAAAACATTAGTTCTCTTGCCCGATGGGGTCCAATTAACATAGGAAGGAAATGTATTGCTGCAAAGTCTGGTATTAACCCTACATTTACAAAACTTTGCACAAAAAAAGCCTCATCTGAAGCAATTATTAAATCACACAGCAAAGTAAGGCTAAAACCCGCTCCAGCGGCTGCTCCGTTGACAGCGGCAATAATGGGCTTCTCAATCTCAAGTATCTTTATTAACAGGGGAAAAGATTTTTGAAGCCTTTTTCTGCCTTCAAGTGGTTTCATATCTTTAAGAGCAGATAAATCTCCTCCTGCAGAAAATGCTTTATCCTCACCGGTAAGAATGATACATTTTATTTCGTCATCACTTTCTGCTTTTTCCAATGCAGAGAGCAATTCCATTCTCATTTCCATTACTAAAGCATTGCGCATTTCAGGTTTATTTAATCGGAGGATAGAAATGCTGCCTAGTTTCTCCTCCAAAAGATATTTGTATTCCAATAGAACCTCTCCTTCCTAATTTTTTATAATTCTCAGAAGCTAAACTTTTAACAAGAATGAGGGACAGAACGTTTTCCATAAAAAGGTAAAAGCTTATTTCTGGTCACCCGGCATTAAAGCTCCACTGGCTGCCAATACTGATTCATTTTTTTTATTACCGATTCTGCTTCTATAATGATTCCATTAATGATTTCCTGAACGCTTGGAATTTGATTGATCCGTCCAATTACCTGGCCAATCGACAATACACCTGCATCAATTTCACCTTCGTGAATCAGTACTTTATAAGCTTCACCTCCAATAATCGGCAATAATTCTTCTATTTTGGCATTCTGGTCTTCTAGTTCAAGTACTTTAAGGGCAGCTTTATTTTTATAAACCCTATTTGGTTTATTGATAGATCGCTTAATAATCAAAGTGTCTGTTATACTGGCTCTAATTAATTGTTCTTTAATATTTTCAGGCAGAGGTGACTCCTGACTCATTACAAATCTGGTTCCCATTTGTATCCCTTGTGCTCCGAGCGATAAGGCTGCGATTAACCCTCGGCCATCTGAAAAGCCGCCAGCTGCAATTACTGGGATATCAACAGCATCTACAACTTTAGGAATTTTCACCATAGAGGTAACTTCATCTGCTCCGGGATGCCCACCGCATTCGTATCCAACAATTACAACAGCATCACATCCTAATTCCTCAGCTTTTCTGGCAAATTTAACAGATGGTACAACATGAACAACCTTAACTCCCGCTTTTTTTAATTGATCCATAAATTTAGCTGGACTATAGCCAGATGTAAAAACAATGTTAACCCCAGATTCAATAACACCCTCAACATATTCGTCCATAGGTTTGCGGATTCCAATTGCCAGATTCACACCAAATGGTTTGTTTGTTTTTTTACGAACGAGTTCTATATCATTTATCATTTCCATTTTTGTAGCGTATGTACCTGCGGTTATTAATCCTAAACCTCCTGCTTCTGAAACAGCTGAAACGAGGGGTTCACGTCCTAAGCCTTGTAATCCGCCTTGTATAATAGGATATTTAATCCCTAGCAATTTAGTTATATCCGTTTGGATTGCCATAAGCCCTCCTCCAGTAATATCAAAATGAAAATTGGATCATACTCTGATATCAGAGTATGATCCTTTAAATAAAGCAAATATTTATCCTTTATAATCAGTATGTTCTTCAATGTAATCGAACAGCTGCTGGCCAATACTTTCCTTTCTGCCAAGTTCGATTTCTTCTACAATATGAGCCACTAATCCAACAGCTCTTGAAGCTACCGCAAATGATTTTACAGCACGGTAATCTATTTCCATGTCAGCCATTATGGCACCAATTGCACCAACAGCATTTAAAGTTATTGTTTTTCCTTTTTTTTCACAAAACTGCCTATGAATCTCTTGAAGAAGTTGTGAGTTTTTACCATTAAAACCCAACTTTTCAGCAATCTCGAATAATTTGACAGTTCGGGGGTCTTCAGGTTTATGAACAGGATGGCCAAACCCTGGAAGCTGCTGCCCGTTCTCTTGTCTTTCATTTATTATGATTGAAGCTAATTCTTTAATATCGTATTCTTCTCCATATTTTTGAAAGGCATTTTGAAGCATTTCGGCGACATACTCCATTGCACCCAGATAAACAGTTCCCGCCCCAAGCAATCCTGCGGCTACTGCGGATTGAACAGATTCCGGTGCCCCCAGGTAAGTTAAACGGGTGGCGATTGAGCTGGGCGTAAACCCATGCTCACAAATAGCTACTAAAAGTGCATTAAGCATTTTAGATTCATTTTCAGTTGGCTTGCGATGCATTGCACCAAGAAAAGCCATATCTGCCAGAGTAATATTTCCAATTAAGTCCTCTGTTAAATTGTAGCCATGAACAAAAATTTTATCTGGTGCTGATTTACCAATCTTCGTTTGGAAGTCCAATAATAATCCTCCTCAGAATTGCAGCTAATTTACATAAATTTTTTCTTGCGTAATCTTTAAAGTTTTGTGTATGAAATTATCCCTTCAAGCGATGACTACTTCAATATCGCAAACGTTCCTAAAGCTGTTCCGATTATTTCACCATCATCGTTCATGGCTTTAGATTCTACATATTGTATACGTTTCCCGGGGTTAATTATGGCAGCGCTTGCAAATAAAGTTCCTTCCGTAAACGGAGCAACGTACTGCGTTGTTAATGAAATCGTAGCCACCCGTACTTCTCTGGTTGATCGAATTGTAGCTCCAATAATAGAATCTAAGATTGAAGCTATTGCTCCCCCGTGCATGACGCTATTAGAATTCAAAAGCTCTTTTTTGACCGGCATTTTAATAATGACATCTCCCGGCTCTAAACGTTCAAATGTAATACCCATATGGCCCCAAAATGGAGAACCCTCAAATTCATCTTTTAACCATTGTAAGTAAGAACTTGCAGTATAGCCATTCATTCCTATCTCTCCTGGTCCAATAAATTAATTTTTTTCAGAGTTAAATTGTCACAGATTTTCCTAAGCATTCTTTCCAAACAATGACGCCATCTAAAGCCGCAATTCCTTTTCCTTCTTCAAAAACCCAAACTGGATTAATATCCATTTCACTAATTTGACCGTTATTTTGTGAGGCGTACTGTGAGATTTTGGAAAGTGCTTCTGCAAATGCAGCAATATCACGCGGTTTTTCGCCCCTTACTCCTTCCAGCAGAGGATAACCCTTTAGCTCCTTTAACATCTCATGTGCTTCATTTAAATCAACTGGCGCCTTTCGGATGGATACATCCTTTAATACTTCTATAAAAATACCGCCAAGGCCACAAACAATTAATGAACCAAATTGAGGATCCTGCTTTACTCCAATAAACATCTCTATTCCCTTTTCTTCTATCATTTCCTCTACAAGAACGCCGTCGATACGAGCGTTTGGAGCGTATTGGGTTACCGCTTTCAGTATTTCGCCATATGCTCTTTCCAGTTGAACAGGATTCAAAATGTTAACTTTCACTCCGCCTGCATCTGTTTTATGCAGGATATCACTAGAAACTATTTTACAGACTACAGGATAATTTAGATTTTCTTTTATCTCTTCCAACTGTTTGCGATCTTTAATAACAATCCCATTCGGAACACGTATTCCCAGTGTTTTTAATTCCTGTTTCACGCGATCTTCGGTCCAAATACCATACATATCTTCTTTTACTCTATTTAAATCTGCAGAACTCTGGAGCTCAGCATATTTCTTATTAAACATTGAAAAATCGACCAGATATTTTAATGAAAGCATGGTTTTATAAGTTGTAGGGTATACCGGTACCTTTGCGTTTCGTAATATTGTTCGCCCTTCTCCTGTTAGTTCACTTGTACCTGTTAAGGTAACTAAAATAGGTTTATCTGTCTTCTGATCGATTTCAGCAATCTTTTGGCAGATTTTTTTTCCTAATTCTCCGCCAAAAGTTGTTTGAAAGACAATAGCGTCAACTTGGTCATCTTTAATTAATAGCTCAAGCGTATCGGTTAAAATGTGTTGTTCTTTCAGAGCTTGTGCTGTAACATCAATAGGATTTAATGCGGATCCATAAGGAGGAATAATTGATTTTATTTTTGCTTCTGTCTTACCTGTCAAGCGAACCATTTCCAATCCTAATGGTTCACTATAATCTGCCATTGCAATTCCTGCTGCTCCTGAGTTTGAAATTGTAACAATCCGGTTTCCTTTTACTCGTTTACCACGGGAGAAAACTTTCATTGCATCAATCATGTCATCAATATCGTTTACTGTAATAATCCCGTGCTGTTTGGCTATTGCTTGGAATGTCTCCTCGGATCCCGTCAAAGAAGCAGTATGAGACAGGGCTGCCTGCCTTCCTAACTCAGAACGGCCAGCCTTTAACAGAATCAGGGGTTTATCCAATTTTTTGGAAGATTTCGAAAGTTTAATCATCATTTCACCATCAGGAATTCCCTCAAGATAGCCAGCAACAACGCTCGTATCCTTATCTTCCAGCATATATTCCATGCAATCAAAGGAATGAATATCCATCTGATTTCCTGTGTTAACGATATAAGAAAAACCTATGCCCTCCTCTTGAGCCAATCCAAACAGCGAAAATCCCGTTGCACCGCTTTGAGAGGCAAGGCCTACACTGCCTGAGTGAAATCCTTTTTCTGTTTCAAAAGAGGTAGCAAACCCCAAGGGAATTGATTCCTTTACATTTAACAGACCAACACAGTTAGGGCCAATAATATGAATGCCTGCTTCACGAGCTTTTTCCAGCACTGTTTCCTGCAGCTGCCTGCCCTCTTCACCAACTTCAGCAAAACCTGAACCAAATAAAATTAAATTGCGTACTTTTTTCTTTTTGCAATCTTCAATAATTTGCAGCATTCTTTTTGAAGATACTGCTATGAGTGCCACATCGACATCCCCAGGAATATCTAAAATGCTGGAATAACATGGCATTCCTTCTATCTCCTTGTATTTTGGGTTAACTGGATATATGTACCCGTTATATTGATGAAGAAGCAGATTCTTAAAAGGCTTTCCGCTAATTGAAGAAAAATCACTCGAAACACCCACAATAGCAATTGATTTAGGGTTTAAAAAACGTTCGATTGCTTCTATTTTCGACATTTTTAGACCTCCTGGTTTTCCTCTTTATTAACATTTAATGGAATCTTCGAAACCTTAATCTTAAATAAATAGACAAGTATTGTTATAGCAGCTCCAATAATTGGCATATAAACATTTGGGAAAAACATAAATAGTCCTGCAGCAAACAATAGAAGTCTTTCTGCAGTATTTAAAATTCCTGCTCCTAATAGGTATCCTTCTAATGCAAATGCAATGACGGATATACCAATAACAGACACTACGATACTTATTACTGTATCCATTGGATCACCGCGTCCAATTAAGATGGATGGATTGTAAACCATAAAAAATGGAACTATAAATTTTACAGAACCGAGTTGAACTGCTTGGAAACCGGTCTTCATTGGGCTTGCTCCAGCTATGCTTGCAGTAGCAAATGCCGCTAATGCTACAGGAGGTGTAATATATGAAACGGTTGCCCAATATACCACATATAAGTGTGCCGCAATAGGATCAACACCAACGGCTATAAGTGCAGGTGCCATAATAATAGCCAGGAACACATACACAGCAGAAACGGTCATTCCCATCCCTAAAATAAAACAGGTTATTGCACCGCCAATTAAGATAAGGAAAGTGTTATCCCCTGCTGCTGCAACCAATTCTCTTGAAAACGAAAACGAAACCCCTGTAGCTGATAATGCCCCTACAATAAAACCGACCCCTGCGATGATCACTACTATATCAGCCAATACCTTACCTATTTCAACAAACATATCAAAGAATTGCTTTTTGTTCATTCGCGTCTCTTTTTTAATCATTGCAATAATAATCAGCGCTAAACTGGCATAATAAGGAGCTTGCCCCTCTGAATTAAGAACTCCCAGGAAAAATATCATTAGAACAATTGCGAATATATAGTACCAGCCGCTTTTTAGAGTTTTCCAAAAGGAAGGAATCTCCTCTTTTGGCATACCCTTTAAGTTGTTTCTTGCGGCATATCCATCGATTTGAATATATAATCCTAAATAATATAAAAAGGCAGGAACTGCAGCTGCTAAAGCTATTTGGTAATATGGTGTTGCCAAAAATGAAGCCATAATAAATGCTGCTGAACCCATGATTGGAGGCGTGATAGTCCCTCCTGTTGAAGCAGTTGCTTCAATTGCTGCTGCATAGTGCGGCTTGTAGCCTGTCTTTTTCATGGCTGGAATCGTCATTGCTCCGATAGTAACAGCATTTGAAACGGCACTGCCGCTTAGCATGCCAAAGAAAGCACTGCCAACTACTGCTACCTTAGCTGATCCTCCACGTGTTCTCCCGAATAATGATAGGGCTAAATTGAAAAAGAAATCCCCTCCGCCAGTTCGAGTAATTACTACACCAAACACCAGAAATCCAAGAAGCAAATTCCCGATTGTTGTATATGCGATACCAAAAACACTATTGGAACTCATAATATGATTTCTTGCTAATGTTAAAAAATCGTAGGATTGACCTTGAAGGAGAGTAATAGGTATATCAGATGCAACAAGAGGATACAGGGAAATTATTAAACAGATTAGTGATAAGACAAGGCCAGCAGTTCTTCGAAGGGCTTCCAGCAAAAGTGCCCATAAGATAAGACTGAAATAAGTAGGAACTGGGGGTGCATTCCAATCCCAGCCTTCCATGATGATTCGTTCGCCTTGAAGGCCAATATATACAGTAATGATTAACGAAACCGCAAAAAATAAAATATCAAACCATTTGATTGACGAAGTATGGGTTTTCCTTGCAGGAAAAATCAAAAATGCAATTGGCATGAAACAAGCGAGTAAATAGATTAGATAAGCATTCTGGATAGGATTTATTCCGAACAGTTCTAGATAAAACAGCATATTCACGGATAGAAAGATCCCAATCAAAGAAGAAACCACAACTATTATTTTCCAAAACGAATTTAGCCTGCCTGTTTCCTTTTCTTCTACTACGTGCATTTATATCCCCCCAAGCTTTTAATAGTTTAAATAAAACTGCGCTTTAACATATAAAAGAATGTCAGCCAGCTTCAAAAGACTGACATTCTTTAGCATTAAGATAACAATTTACTTAACAAGTTCAGCCTTTTTTTCTAACCAGAATTCCTGAAAATCCTTTTCAGGAATTTTTTCTTTTTTCGCTTCCTTCACAGTTTGATCCCAAGCTTCCTGCAGTTTTCCGAATCTTTCAATTAAGGCATCGTTTTTAGCTTGCTTTTCTTCATCCCACAGACCCTTTTCCTCTAAGAATTTAATCGTTCCCTCATGGAATGGGATTCCACGCGGCTCTGTTAGTACTTCATCCTTGGAGTAAAGGGCTAAATTCGGAAGCGCATCTTTATACTGGTCAAAATTCTCATCCATAGATTTTAACAATTCATAAATGTAATTCGGATCTTGATTAGCATAACCCCCAACCAGATAACCATGTCCCATAACATTCGTGTCGCCTTCCATACCTGCACCGCCATCTGTTGTATAAGGGATTAGCCACGATGCTGTCTCTTCAACACGTTTCCATCCTTCAGAATCATCTGGGTCCATCTCAAGCCAGCGAATACCACCCATACTATCTGCTTCAAACATGGAAGAAGCAGTAGGATTTATACCAGCAACATCGATCTGACCTTGAATTAGTGCATCACCTTGACCAGCATAAGAAGTTAAATTAACAATCTCCACATCGTCCAGTGATAATCCTGCAAATGCCAATATTGCTTCATTTTTAATATTCACAGAAGCATTTCCTGTAATCATCGGTATCTTCTTGCCTTTTAGATCGGCAATAGATTTAATATCAGAATCTTCACGGACGGCAAATCCAAATTGGCTGATCGGTGCCCAATATGCCCGTACATCTTGTGGACCCCAGTCCTGGTCAGCGAATTCCTTGATTCCTTCAAACGAAAATTGTATCTCGTCACCCAGCTTCCCAATGGAAGCTTGCTGATTTTTTAAAGGCAGCATACGGCCAACACCGCTTGCTGATGGCAGCATTCTAATTTGGGAACCATTTTTTTCAGTAAGTACGTTTGCTATTGCCGACATTTCCGCGTATCCGCCTGATCCAACATCATATACACTCCATGTCATTTGAGATGGCATACCCCCTGAGCTGCCAGGAGACTTACTTGCATTTGAAGCTGATTTCTGAGCTGTATTATTACTGCCGCATCCAGCAGCCAATATCATAAGCAGAAAGATTGTAAATAATACACGAATCTTTTTCTTCAACATTTGGTTTCCCCCTTTAATAGATCAAGAAAAGATATTAAAAATCAATCTTTGAAAATATTAGTATCCACCCCCAAAAAGTAATCGCTTTCATTCATGTCCTATAGTAATTTTATATACAAAATGTTTTTTCGTCAATGAAATTTTAAAAAATTCAGTATTTTTAGTAATTTCATAATTTACATTTTTTCCTTATAAAAATAAAATGGAACACCAGCATGAGGTTCCATTATAGTTATTATGTGAAATTCTGGAGGTTTGGAAAATGAAATCTGCAAGTAATAAATATAAAAAATATTTTAATATAATTATTCGAGGTTATTTTAAGATTCCCGCAGGCTGAAATTTTGGTAATGTAAACTCACCTGAATCTACAAAAACTACTTCAACTGCCATATCGCATTTAACCTCTTCAACATCAGCATTAATAATATTACTAAACATCCGAACTCCTTCATCCAATTGAATCAGCGCAACAGCATAAGGAACATCATCTTTGAATGCAGGCCCTCCGCCTCTTCGGGCAATTGTGTATGAATAGACCTTTCCTTTTCCGGTTGATTCTACCCATTCTATTTTTTCAGAAAAACAATTAGGGCATAAGATTCGAGGGTAAAAAATATGTTTTGAACAATCACTGCATTTTTGAATCAATAATTTGTTTTCTTTACACCCTTGCCAAAAGACATTTGAGTCGCCATCAGGTATAGGCATTGGTTTATTTTGATCAGTCACGATTAATCCCTCCCCAAAATTACAACCGATGTAGAGGACAAAGTTCCTCCTGTTCCATTTACAAGGGAAAGTTTCGCATCTTTCACTTGTCTTTCACCGCACTCACCTCTTAATTGACGGACTGCTTCAATTAATAAAAATATTCCATACATCCCTGGATGAGCGTACGATAGACCACCGCCGTTCGTATTCATTGGGAAATCCCCGCCTGGTGCTGTACGCTGATTGCTGATAAAATCTCCTCCTTCACCAGGTTTACAGAAACCAAGAGATTCCAATGTTAATAATACAGTGATGGTAAAGGAATCATAGATTTGCACTACATCAATCTCGTCGTGCGTAACACCTGCCATTTCAAATGCAGTTTTTCCGGATTGAGCCGCTGAAGTTACGGTTAAATCAGGCATAGCCTGTATAGACCAATGACTATGTGATTCACCTTGCCCTAAAATCCATACTGGTTTTTTCCGGCAGTCTCTTGCTCTTTCAGGTGATACAATGACGAGAGCACCTGCACCATCTGTAACTAAGCAACAATCTAAAAGGTGTAGAGGGTCACTGATCATCGGGGAATTTAATACATCATCTATGGATAATGGATCCCGCATTGTCGCATAAGGATTTAATTGAGCCCACTTCCTGGTGGCTACAGCTATTTCAGCTAGATGCTCAGGCTTGGTTCCATATTGATGCATATGCCTAGCTGCAGCCATGGCATAAGAACCAGCAGGAGAAGGCAATCCGAAAGGTGTTTCATACTGAGCTGTTAATACAGGCGGTCTTCCAGCTAAAGTGCGGGACTTTTCAGAACGTTGTGTACTTCCATATAAAACTAATGCTACTTCACATAAGCCTGACTTAATAGCTGCAGCAGCATGGCCTACATGTGCTTCAAATGCCGATCCCCCTATTTGAGTAGAATCCGTATATTTAGGCTGGATACCTAAATATTCGGATAAAATGACGGAAGGAAACGAACCAACTCCAGGCAGACCCCATAGCCCTGCAACAAAAATGCCATCAACATCATCTTTACTTAATCCGGCATCTTCTAAAGCTCTTTTTGCGGCAATAGCCTGAATCTGCAAAACTGATTGCCCGTCCTTCACTTTGCCTTTTTCGAGTTCAACATCACCTACACCTACAATAGCCGCGGCGTTTTTAATTGACATTTTCTCACCCACTTATTCAATAATTAATAGAATCTGAAACTCTTTATCTATTCAGGACTATTGTATTGCAGCTCTTTAGAATATTCAGATTTAAAAAGCAAGTTTTGCAGTATGAATTCAGTCATCATAGCCGGTTGTGTAATATGGGACAGCTGATACATTGATGCTTTGTACCAATAATGTATACTTTCTTCCCATGTGAACCCCATACCCCCATGGAGCTGAATAGCATTTTCACAAACTTTTTTATACATATCTGCAGTAAAATGACGGCTTGTAATAACATTTAATAAAGTTTCACTTGGATTATTTCCAGTTTGGGATGCTGCGTACACACTATAGCTGCGGGCCTTCTCGATTCCTACATGCAAATCTGCAAGCAAATGCTTTACAGCTTGAAAGGAACCAACCCGTACTCCAAACTGTTTTCTTTCTTTAACATAATTTATAGTTTTTTTCAGAACTTCATCTGCTCCGCCAATCATCTCACCGTTTAAACAAATTAAATAATCGGCAAGTTGTTTATTTAATAATTCTTGAGCATCCCAGTCAGCTCCTTCGATAAAATCATTTTTATCTAGCCAGATTCCATCCAGCTCTAGAGTTCCCTGAGGTTTCGACAGATCGACTGAGTTATCGGAAATGACCTTAACTCCATTAAGTTCGGTGTTAAGCAAAGCAACAGAAATACCCTTGGATTTATTTACAAAGGGCAATAACACTGCATCTGCATGCTGAATAAACTGGATATGTTTGATTTTACCGCTAAATTGGATTCGGCCGCTTTCTTCTTTTAAAATATCAATTTCAGGCCAATTGAATTCAATTATATTCTTGGACTTTTCAAATTTAGGTAAAGCAGCAGTAATAAGCTTTTCACCCGAAATGAATTGAATCAGCAAATTACGTTGAGTGTCCGTTAAATTTAGCCGGCTCAAAAATGGAACAATAAAGCCGGCTGCCAGTGAATAGGGTCCAGGAAAAGGCCTCTCTCCAAATGATTCGGTTAAGTACATTAAGTCAAGGGGGCAGACATCTTCTAAAGTTTGCAATTCCCCTTTGGCCAGTACACCCAGCCATCCATTTTCAGCTAGTTTTTTCCACGCTTCTTTTGAGAAGCCCGTTTTCTTTTCTGCAGCCTCACTAAATTTTTCGATAGGCATTTCCTTTTTTAACAATGAATGAAGTGCATGCTTAAGCATTTGCTGCTGTTCAGAGAAACGATATTCCATTTTTACCTTCCTCCTTTCGAACTAGGCAACCCTAATGATTTGGCAATAATATTTTTTTGGATTTGAGTTGTTCCGGCATATATTGTTTCGGCCCTGGATAAAAGGAATTTTTCCATCCAAAATGAATTTTCACCTTTTATTAAGGCTTCTTCTCCTAACACTTCCACACCTACATTAAGTAAATCCTGATGACTTTCACTCCAAACCAATTTTGCTATAGCAGGTAAGGCACCGGTGTCTTCCCCCTGTGCAATTAGTGCAATATTTCTTAAACAAACACTTTTTAATATTTCACAAGATATATAAGATTGAACCAATTTAGTTTGCATCAATGGGCTATTTGCAGCTGACTTTCCAGACTGAATTTGCTCCTGGAATAAAGTAACAAGCTGCTGAAATTCCTGCTGCATTTTTAAGGAACGCTGAGCGAAGTGAATACCGCGTTCATGAGCAAGAGCATAGTTTGCCATTTCCCATCCATTGTTTATTTCCCCTACTACATCCTCTTTAGGAACTACTGCATCTTCCAAGAAGATCTCTGCAAGTTCAGATTCTCCCGCGATATTTTTTATAGGCTGTACCGTTACACCCGGCTGATCCAAATCCAGAATCATCAAGCTGACTCCTTTGTATCTTGATTCATCTGTCCGCACTAAGATATAGCACTTATTTGCATAAGGACCATAGGATGTCCAAACTTTTTGGCCATTTAAAACATAATGATTTCCTTTATCCACTGCCTTTGTTTGAAGACCTGCCAAATCGGAACCGGCATTTGGCTCTGAAAAACCCTGGCACCAAATATCTTCATGATTAAGCATTCGTGGAAGATAATGCTTCTTTTGCTCCTCTGTTCCATAATGAATTAAAGTCATACCGAAAATGCCAATTCCATTTGAATTTAATACTTCAGGGGCATTAATACGAACTAATTCTTCTATATAAACTAGCTGTTGTTCAATCGATAAGCCTAATCCTCCATATTCTTTCGGCCATGCAGGTGCAACCCATCCGCCTTGGCCTAACATCTTGCCCCACTCTTTACGTCTTTGAACCCATTTTTCACCAGTTACTTCTTGATTCCATTCTTTTGGGAAGTTAGCCTCTAACCAGCTTCTAAATGACGCTCTAAAGCTTTCAGCTTCCTGCGAATAATTAAAGTTCATGCTTATCCTCCTTCATTGTCCATTTTTTGAAGGCATTATAGCTTCAAAGGTACCAGACACTTTAACTTCACCCTCATCATTGGTGGCTGCCACTTCACTAATAATCCGATTATTTTCCTTTTTCTCTATAACCCTCCCTGTGACATGGATTCTTTCTCCAGGATATGTCATTTCCCTGAAACGGATTTGAAGGGAATTTACATTTTTTCGCGGAATCCAGCTGGTTACTCCTTGTGCAGCCATTCCCATGATTAACATTCCATGTGCTATAATGCCCGTTCCTGCTTTCTCACCCGCCTCTTCAACCGTATGAAGGGGATTAAAATCTCCAGAAGCTCCTGCGTATTTAACTAACTGAACACGAGAAATCGGATCCTTTGATACTTTTGGAAAACTATCTCCCACTTGGATATCTTCGTAATATTTCCACATCATTTCCACACCCTTTAATGACGTTCAATTGTCAGATTTCTAGAAAGTGCTACCAGCTCGTTGTGCTGATTCCTATATTCAAATTCCAAAGTAATTAGATTCATTCCTCCAGAAGTGCCTATTTTTGTTTTGACATCAGAAACTTTTCCGGAAACTGTAAGTACATCACCTGCGTAAATAGGCTTGACAAATTGGTACCCTTGTTCACCATGTAAAATATTAACAGGATTTAAGTTTAGCAGTTCACACTTTTGCTGAAAACTATATCCTCCCCACAAATCAATGATCTGCAGGAAAGTTAATGGGATTGGTATTCCATCATATCCTTCGTTTCTTGCTGCTTCTTCATCGTAATAAATTGGATTAGGATCACCTATTGCTAAAACCAGTTCTCTAATTTTCCCTTTTTCTACTGAGTACGTATAAGGAGCAAGTTCCAATCCAATTAAATCTTTAACAGCACTCATTTATTTTCACCTGCTTTTTTATTTGAAATCTACTAAACTAAGATTACATAAATCTTCCGCCAGTCACTTCCAAAACATTACCAGTCATGTAATCTGAATAATCCGAGCTTAGGAAAATAACAGCTTTGGCAATGTCTAAAGGCTCCCCAACCCTTTGCATAGGAATTTCTGCAATTTTTAGCTGCCGGACTTTTTCTGGAACTGCACGAGTCATATCTGTATCAATAAATCCTGGCTGGACTGCATTTACATTAACCTGAAATTTAGCAAGCTCTTTTGCAGCTGCCTTTGTCATTCCCACAATTCCTGCCTTAGCCCCTGCATAATTTATCTGGCCCATATTACCAACTTTACCTGCAATAGATGAAATGTTGACTATCTTGCCTTTTTGTTTTTGCCTCATATGAATTGCTGCTGACTGCATACATAGAAAAGTACCTTTCATATGAACATCAAGTACTTGCTCAAATTGCTCTTCGGTCATTTTATGCAGCATGGCATCTCTGGTAATCCCTGCATTATTGACTAAAATGTCGATATCACCAAAATAATCAATTGCAGCTTGGATTAGCCCTTGTGCACTTTCTTTTTGAGAAACGTCAACTTGCTGAGCCAAGCCTTTAGTTCCTATTTCTCCTACTTCTTGCACAACCTGTTCAGCAGATTCCAGGTTTAAGTCTCCAACCACAACATTTGCTCCATGTTTTGCATATAGCAAAGAAATTTCCCGGCCAATTCCCTGACCAGCTCCTGTTACTACTGCAACCTTCCCTTCCAAATTCATACAAAATCACTCCTTCAATTCGATTAATAAATGAAAGATGTCTATTCCAATCTATAAGTAAGGGCTTACATTTATTCTAAATAAAATTTTATATAAGAAAAAAATTTTTGTCAATGAAATTTTTGAAAATTTAGATTTATATAAAAAATAGGCTTAATATCTTTTTTATATAAATAATTAGATTGAAGGCAAATCCATTATCAATCTCTTTTTTGATTTAGGGTTATCTTAATATATAAAAAACTCCTTATTTTTTCATCAGGATCACAAAGAGATCTGATTAAAAAATAAGGAGAAAATCATTGTTATAATTAGCAGTATATAAAGGTATTAATTTAAAAACCGGATAAGTGCCCACTTAATTTTAAACTTATTTCTTTTGCAGAACCTTTTATGCGTTCCCCCATTTTTTCAATATCTTGCTCTTTTAATTGAGAAGTCATTCCGATTATGGCAATAACCATTTCTACACTTTCATCATTATTAAAAATAGGGGATGAAATACCTACAATGCCATCGATATATTCACCTGATGTTGTTGCGTACCCTTTTTGGCGAATAGAGGGGAATTCATTTTTTAATTCCAGGATTTCCTGCTCAGTTAATGGACGCAGCCCATCGTTCATACGCAATAACTCATCTGATTCTTCTTCTTCCATATAAGCTAATAAACATTTTCCATAAGCCCCATCAACAACAGAAAAGTGTCTGCCAACTGAAACATTAATCCCAAACTCTTCTCCTTCAGCTTTTGCTATTATGGTGGATCTTTTTTTCCGATTCTATTAACAAGAAATGTTGTAAGGCCTGTCTGTTCAGAGAGATTTTCCAGATAAGGAAGAATTACTGAAATATCAAACAGATTTTCCTTCGCTCTTTCACCTAAAACAACTAAATACGGTCCAAGGCTATATCGTTTTGAGCTCTTATCGTATCGAACTATAGAAAGCTCCTCTAATTTCTGCAAGATGCGATAGCAGGTTGTCGGCGTAAGTGAAAGCGCTTTCGCGATTTCCGTTAAATTACTTTTACTATATTTTTTACGGCTTAAGAGTGTTAAAATTTTAAATGCACTATCCACTGCGGGAACATTATATTTGCGCTTCCCTGTGTTCTCATCATTCTTTACCTTATTTTCCATAAACTTTCCTCCTGACAAATTCGGGACTTTAGAAGTGTTTTGATGTTAAAATAGATAAGACATATTAAGAATATAGAGAATTCAGACATTTTATTTTTAATTTTATTTTATATATAAAAAAATTTTTTGTCAATGAAATTTTATTCAAATTTCTTAATTTCATTGTAATTGGCATGAAAAAGTAAAAGCGCATATGGGGATTATGCGCTTTTACTTTTTCATTATTAAGCTTTCATTTCCACCCCAGCCAAATCTTCTATAAATCTCGCAATTGCTGTGTGATCCATTTCACCTCCACCCTTAGATTTTGCATATTGCCAAAGTTCTAAAACTGTATTAGAAACAAAAGCAGGAACTCCTGTATTTTCAGCCATGCCAGCTGCTATTGCAAGATCTTTACACATCAAATCTATTGTAAAGCCAACATCAAATTTACGGGACAATACTTGCTGTGGGAATTTGATTTCACTTGAGTGGCTTCTTCCGCTGCTTGTATTAATAACCTCAAGCATTTTTTCAGGTTTCAAACCCATTTTGATGCCAATTGTAAGGATCTCTGCAGTCGCAGCAAGTGTAGTAGCACAAAGCATATTGTTTAATGCTTTAATTGTATGGCCAGAACCCAAATCTCCAACATGTGTCACATTAGAGCCAATATCACTTAATAATGGGGAGGCATTCTGAAATACAGCCTCATCTCCCCCTGCCATAATGGCCAGGGTTCCATCTTCAGCTTTCTTTACTCCCCCGCTGACGGGTGCATCAAGCATATTTACCCCATGCTTTAAAAGCTCATTGCCTATTTCTATAGTGACTTCAGGTATGGAACTGGTCATATCGATTAAAGTGCTGTCCTTAGAAAAACCCGATAATAGACCATTAGAGCCCAGGACAACACTTTTTACTATTTGAGCATTTGGCAGAACAGTAAGAACATAGTCATTGGCCTTTGCCAGTGCAATAGGTGATTCATATACGATTGCTCCAATGTTTGCGAAAGATTGTAATGCCATATGATCTAAATCATAAACAGATAGTTTATATCCCTTATGTATTAAATTTCGGGCAATTCTGCCGCCCAAATTTCCTAAACCAATCAATCCAACTTTCATAACATTGCCACTCCCCTTTTATAATGGAAGTGCCTTAGCCAGGCCCTGAGCTCGAAACCTTTACTAAATGTGTGATTTATATTTGTTTACTGGCTATCTACAAATTTCTCTAAAATCGCCAGAGCCCGCTTTTCCTTCCGTTTTAAGCTTGCAAGTATTTTTTGAGTGTCCTTCTCTTTTAAGCCAATCAGTATTTCTTTATATTCACCGATTGAGTGGTCCATACTGGCAGGATAGGAAAGAGAAATATATCGAAAAGGAATTAACTGACTATTAATTCTCATATATAGGTCTTCCAAAACTGTGTTTCCTGAGAAGAAAAAGAAATCCTTTTGAAGCTCTTCGAGCAGGTCAAAACATTTCTTAACCTTATTTCCATCAAGTGTCTCTCCCATTTTATTGATTAAATTTTCAATTTTTTTAAGCTGTTCGTCAGTTCGTGAATCATTTAGTTTAGTTAGTGCTATTTCTAATAACCTGTAAACAACCTCATAAAGGTCAAATAACTCTTTTTTTGTTCTTTTTTTTACAAAAACCCCTTTTCTGGGTACCCGTTCAACTATTCCGTCCTTCTCTAAAATAAATAATGCTTCACGGATTGGAGCTCTGCTGGTGCCGAATTCTTTGGTCAGTTCTAATTCCAATAACCTGTCACCAGGTTTTAGGACACCTTCTGAAATTTTAATAGCAATCTCTTCAGAAATTCGCTGTGATAATGTTGTATTTTCAAAGCCCATTGTATATTTTTCCTCACTTATGACAATATGATTCTGGGAAGTTAAAACTACCCCATTTCTATATAAATCATACCATCTTTAACTTCAGCAGGGTAAGTCTTTACTTTTCTATTACTTATGCCAAAAAGTGCATATCCTGTTTCAAGACTAAACTCCCAGCCATGCCATGGGCACTTTAAAACCTTCCCTTCAAGTCCAAACACAAATTCAGATGGCCTGCTGGGAATCATTGTTCCGCAAACTGTTCCTTTACAAATGGGAGCCAATTTATGGGGACATGCGTTTCTAACCGCATACACTTTTCCGTTTATTAAAAAAATCCCTACTGAAATACCATTTAAATCAGTAATAAAAGCTTCCTTCTCAGAAATTTGGCTTAATTCTCCTGCACAATAGGCCATTCCCGTTTTAGCCTCCTCTTTATTTTAGGTTAAATAATTCAGCTGCATTATCATAGAAAATTCGCTGACTTAAAGTCTCCGGCAGATTTGTAAAGGTGTTATCTGGAAAATCATTGTCCCAATGAGGATAATCTGTACTAAAAATTAAAGTTTCTTCGGCATGCATCATTTCAAATATCTGCGATAGATACTTACCCTTCTCTGGCTCTTCCACAGGCTGAGAAGTAAAGCGGACATGTTCGAGCAAATATTTGCTGGGTTCTTTGTCAAGCCATGGAACCTCTCTGCGGAAATTGCGCCAGTTTTGATCCATTCTCCACATTAGTGATGGAACCCAGCTATAGCCGAACTCTGCAGCTAGAACCTTTAATTTTGGAAAGCGGACAAACACACCTTCAAACACCATGCTTACAATATTTCCATATGCAACCTGGGGGAAATCAGTATGCCTTTCAATATAACTGGATGGTACACCTCCTGCCATGGCCACGCTTGTAGAGAAACCACCTTCTGTTCCGGTTGGATGAATTAGGATAGGCAATCCAAGTTCTTCAGCAGCCTCATAGATAGGAAAATAGTAGCTATTCCCCATCAAAATATTAAAGAGGGGCATGAATACAGCAACTACTCCCTTTTCTTTGCCCGCCCTCCTGATTTCCTCTGCTGCCTTTAAAGGCTGATGTACTGCGACACAAATGGCTAATTTATATCTCGAATCGACTGTCAGCCATTCATTAAGAAAATAATCATTAAAGGCACTTGCTAAGGCATGTGCTTCATTAGGGTTTGGATATGTAACCAGTTTTCCTGCCTGCACTGAAGACAATATTGCATGCTCAATATTACAGCGATCCAATAAGTCCTCGCAAACATAATGAGGATCTGATCCTCCTGCCCCGCCGCTTGGAGGTTTTGTATCTAATCGAATAGAGGTCGATTCAGCCAGCGGGGGACGAAGCGGATGATCAGGCAATCTCATTCGGCCGTCAAAATGGCTCCACATTGATTTGCTTAAGTAAGGTTTTAACCCTTCAATATCACCATTGATCCAAGGGTGAACATCTGCATCAATAATTTTGTTTTTAACTGCCATTTAATTTTCCCTCCTATATTTCCTAAACGAATACTGACGACAATACCAGAATTGAAAAAATGACACTGATTTTTTATGTGGGGTTTGTATCGATTCTTTTACAATTTAAAATTTTTTTACAAGAATTTTTGATTATTAAATATGTGTAGTAACAGATAAAGAGTAAGTAATGAGTATATTGTCGACAATATTTTTTCTTAATATTATCATATATTATGAAAATTGCAAATATTACATTTTTTAATATATACACTTAATCAACTTTCCTGCCCATTGAATCATCTCTAAAAAAAAGACCGAATAATAGTTTATTCGATCATTCTTTTTCATATTTATATATAACTTTATTGTATGAATATCCCATACTTCTGGCATTTTCTTGTCAATGTAGATGCGTCAACCCCTAGTTTTTTGGCTGCATCTCTTAAACTTGAACTTTGCTTCACCATGTCTTCAATTATATCCCTCTCAATTATTTGCATCTTTTCTTTTAATGAATTAGCATCTTTACTAACTTTATCTGCAGCTATGTTGGACGGGAGATCCTTAACTGTAATCGAGGTTTCATCTGTCATGATAAAAATTCGTTCGATCACATTTTCCAGTTCACGGATATTACCTGGCCAACGATAACTTTCAAGTATTTTGAATACATCAGTAGAAATTGTTTTTAGTGTTCCATATCTGGAGGATAGTTTATCAGTTGTTTTTAATATAAATGGGATAATATCTTCTTTTCTTTCTCGTAATGGAGGAATTGTAATTGGAAGAACATTAATCCGGTAAAATAAATCCTCCCTGAACTCTCCCTTTTCCATCATTTCTTTTAATGGCCTGTTAGTGGCGCATATAAGACGGAAACTCACCTTCTTGGATTTTGTACTGCCGAGCCGTGTTACTTCGAAATCCTGCAGGACCCTCAACAATTTAACCTGCAGCTTTAAGGGAAGCTCCCCTACTTCATCTAAAAATAAACTTCCGTTTTCTGCAATCTCGATAAGCCCGGGCTTCCCTTTTTCACTTGCTCCTGTAAAAGCCCCTTTCACATAGCCAAAAAGTTCAGATTCCAATAAATCACCCGGAATGGCCCCGCAGTTTACTTTAATAAATGGGCTGTCTCCGCCATTTCTTGTCTCGTGTATAAGTCTTGCTAATACCTCTTTGCCTGTACCAGATTCCCCCAATAATAAAACTGGGGAATCCGCTTTGGATACTTTAGGAATTAAATTAAGGATTAGTTTCATCTGCGGGCTATTTGCAATTATTTTTTCACTTTTCACATGCTCTTTATATAAACTAAGCTCCCGTAAATATCTTTCAGACCTCTCCTCAGCATCATTTAATTGATTTTCCAAGAGAGTTAATTCAGATAAATCTCTTGCAGTAATGACTATTCTAAAAAGTTTGCCTTCTTTATAAACAGGTGTCCCTGTAACCAGTACGTTTTTGCCGCTCCGGAACTTCTGTATCAAAGAAACTACCTTTTTTTCTCTCTTAACAATAACTGCAACCGCTTTGGATATTGTCCCGTTTTCTTCAAGTTCTATGCTTGTCCTGCCAATCAACTCTTCTTCAGTCAAACCTGTAATTCTTGTATAGGCAGAATTTAACCTGACACATTTCAGGTCCGCATCGCAAATATAGATTCCTTCCTGACATGCATGGATCGCTGCTTCAAGCTCAAGACAATCTTCATAATGATTATGATGTTTAATCTGCTCAGTTTCAAACAGCACTACTTATACCTCCTTACCGTTGCAAAACAGCAATATCCGTTGCAAAACCGCAACATTAAACCATTTAAAAAGTATTCAGAGTTATATAAATAAATTTTATTTTCTGTAAAATGTTAATACTCTTATTATATCAAAGAGGAAAAATAAAGTCAGCGATATATTTTGGCACGGCTCTTGCATAATTAAAAATGACAGCGCTTTCGGAGGGATATGATGAAAATGATTAATAGCTTTAAAGTATTAAATATGAAAGAAATACAAAACTCTTCACTATTAAAGGGAAAAAAGCTTGAGATAGAAGGCACCTATTTTTTTCCAGCTCTTTTCTCAGTTTGGAATATTGGATATAAGAGTTTTTTACGAAAAGATCGAAAAAGCCGGTCGATCACTGGAGCAGATCTAGTTCGTGGCGGCACAGGGCTTTCTGATCATTTTCCTGATTATGTTGAAATTGAGGCAGATGAAGCTGCCATAATTTCCCCTTCCCATTTACAATCTGACCAGCAGGCATCTAGCAGGGAATTTATACGAAATTACTATATTCATTATAAAAGGATTTGGTCTCCGCCTGTCATCGATTTGGCTAAGGAAGAAGTTATCTATATGCCTTATACCATTTTAATTGATTCGGCCGGAAAGTCTGAACGGAAAAAATATTATTTATTAGAGCACTCTTCCAGGAACCTTGATCTACTTTCAAACTATTCACATATTAAAGAAGTGCTGCTTAGGCGTTTTGAAGGGAGGTGACAGTCTATGATTCTGGTTTGGTACCTTGGTTTAGTATTGGCTTCCTGGATTATTATGGGATTCATCTTATTTAAAACAGACGTAATAAATGATGACTAATTAGACTTTGGGGGTGTATGAAATGGTCAATAACGCAACAATTATGTATTCTTGGATATTTATGAGCCTTTTTATAATTGCAATGATTTATTTGGGCTGGCTGGGCATGAAGAAAACAAAAAATTCCGATGACTTTGCTACTGCCCGATCCTCATATGGATATCTAACACTTGGTTTAGCCATTACTGCTACCATCGCCAGCGGCTCTACCTTCATGGGAATACCCGGACTGGCCTACAGCATGGGAGCTCCAAGTCTCTGGTATCCTATTTTATACCCAATTGCTACTGTATTTGGAATGATCCTCATTGCCTCATATGTAAAAAAATTTGGAGATAAATTTGGGACAAGAACAATTCCTGAATTTATGGGAGAAAGATTTAATAGTGACTTCTTAAGAATTGCCCTTGCTCTTGTTTCAATCCTGCTTATATTCTATGTTGTGTCTCAATTCGTTGCTGCTGCAACCATGTTCCAAACGATGATGGGACTTGATTATAACATGGGGTTATTTTTAACTGGCATAGTCCTTGCCGCCTATGTATTTATGGGAGGTTCTCATTCAGATATCATGACTGATGCTGTTCAAGGGTTATTAATGCTCATCATAGCTGTTGTCGTCATCTTCACTTTCCTTACAGGAGCAGGAGTTGAAGGCGGTTTCGCAGGCATGATGGATCTTATAAAGGAAAGGCGTCCTGAAGGCTTTGTAGATGAATTATTTAAACCTGGCGATATCACTTATGGCAGTGCCTGGCTAGTACTCCTGCTATTTATAGCACACATACCTTTCAGTATTCTTCCGCATATCGGAAATAAATTTATGGCAATAAAATCTGGGAAAGAATTAAAGAAGCTTCTAATGTTTTGTACAGTTGTTGCCACAACTATGCCAGCAATGGCACTTGGCGGATTATTAGGAATAGCCATTATTGATCCAAGCACAAATATTGCTGCGGACCAAGTAATTCCAGTTTTATTTAATGAGCTGTTCCCTCCAATTATAGCAGGATTATTCGCAGTTGCTGTATTATCTGCCATTATGTCAACATCTGATGGCCTGATTGTATCTCTCACCCAGATATTAGCAAATGATATTTACCGAAAAACAATTGTTCCACGAAAAGGAATTGATCCAGTTAAAGCGGAGAAGGTTGAGATGATGATTAGCCGCTACGGTACTTTTGTTGTACTGGGTGTATCTATTTTGATGGCATGGAATCCTCCACAGTCACTGGCAGTCTTCCTCTGGATCGGCATTGGCGGAATCGTCTCGGCTACAGCCGGCCCTCTATGCGTGGGAACTCTATGGAAAAGAGCTACAAAAACAGCTGCCGTTACATCCATGCTGATTGGTTCCATCGCATACTGGATCATTTATCTGCCTATAGGCTTTGGTTTTACAAACCCATTTGGAGCCGCTGGAATTTCAGTATTAATAGGTATGGCAACGATGTATGCAGTTACCTTAGTAACAGCAAAGCCAACTGAGAAAGAAATTGAAAGAGTATTCGGTAGCAATGATATCTCAGCATAGATATTAAAAAAAATAGGAGAGTGTTTAAAATGACAGAAAAAACAGCCGTAAAAACAGGCAAAGTGGCCGTAATGACTGAACCGCTGAACCTAAATTACCAGGAGTATACGATTCCCTCCCCTCAGCCGGGTTCACTGGTTGTAAAGGTAAACAGGACCAATGTGTGCGGATCAGAATTGCACATTTGGAGAGGCCATCACCCTAGCATTAAGCGGGGAGTTCTGGGACATGAAATGATTGGCACCATTCATGAGCTTGGAGAAGGAGTTACAAAGGATTATGCCGGGGAACCAGTAAAGGCAGGAGATCGCATTGTTTCGACTTATTTCCTGACTTGCAGAAAATGCAGTCCCTGCCAGGAAGGAAAATTCCATCTTTGTGAAAATGCCTATGAATTCTGGACAAAACAGCCGGAAGTTGAACCTCATTTTCATGGTTCATTTGCAACTCACTATTATATTCATGAGAACCAATACTTTTATAAAGTGCCTGATAATGTCCCTGATGTGGCAGCGGCGAGTGCAAACTGTGCGCTTTCGCAAGTTTATTTCGGAATTGAAGAAGCAGAGCTGCGCTATAACCAGACAATTGTGATCCAGGGAGCTGGCGGTTTAGGATTATATGCCTCTGCCATTGCAAAAGAAAAAGGTGCAAAGGTTATTGTCATTGATAGTATTAAAAGCAGGCTTGAACAAGCAAAAAAGTTTGGGGCGGATCATGTGATTGACATGAATGAGTATTCTGCTCTTGAGTCGAGGGAGAGTGCTATTCTCCAGCTCACAAATGGCAAAGGTGCAGACGTGGGTATGGAGTTGGCCGGTGTACCGGCAGCATTCGCTGAAGGAATCCATTTAATTCGTCCAGGAGGAAAATATGTCACAATAGGAAACGTTTCAATTGGCAAGTTTGTTGAATTTGATCCGGGCTTATTAACAAGAAAATCGATTAAAATTCTGCCGATTGTTAGGTATAACCCTTGGTACTTGAGAAAATCGCTCGAATTTTTATCTGCTTCCATTGAAAAATATCCATTTGATCAAATGCTGGATGCAGAGTTTAGGCTTGATCAGATACAGGAAGCATTAGATAAGTCTGCTGCCCGTGAGGTTACTCGTGCTTCCATTATCGTCGACTAATTAAACCATATAGAAAGGATGGAGTATTTTGAGCACTAAAGTTGCCGATCTTAACAAATTGTATATTAATGGGGAATGGATTCAGGCCGAATCTGGAGAAAGCATAGATGTTATTAATCCTGCTACAGGGGAAGTTGTCAGCCCTGTTCCAAAAGCGGGCAAAAAAGAAGCGAGGCTCGCTGTTGATGCTGCGCATGAAGCTTTTAAGAGCTGGTCACAAACAACTTCTTATGAAAGAAGCGCCCTGCTTAAGAAATGGCATGATCTCCTTTTGGAAAACAAAGAAGAAGTGGCAAGAATTTTAGTTGAAGAACAAGGCAAACCTTTATCAGAGGCATTGGCTGAAGTCAATTATGCAGCCAGCTTTCTATCCTGGTACGCAGAAGAAGCGAAACGCATATACGGTGAGACTGTACCGGCCTCTTTCCAGGATAAAAGAATTTTATTAATAAAACAGCCAGTTGGCGTTGTAGCCGCAATCACACCTTGGAACTTCCCTGCAGCAATGATTACAAGGAAGGTTGCCCCTGCCCTGGCTGCTGGCTGTACAGCCGTAATCAAACCAGCTGAATTGACTCCACTGACTGCGATAAAATTGGCTGAACTTGCAGAAAAAGCGGGCATTCCAAAAGGCGTTCTCAATGTTATCACTGGGGATGCACAACAAATCGGGCAAACTTGGCTTCAGGATGAGCGTGTTGCCAAGATCACATTTACCGGATCAACAGAAGTAGGCAAGCTTCTGATGCGCGGGGCTGCAGACACTGTTAAGAAGGTTTCGCTTGAACTTGGCGGCCATGCACCTGTTATCGTTTTTGGGGATGCAGATTTGGATAAAGCTGTCAGTGGGGTAATCGGATCAAAATTCAGAAACTGCGGTCAAACATGTGTATGTGCAAATCGAATTTATGTTGAAAAATCAATTCTTCCGAAGTTTACAGCTAAGCTTAAAGAGGAAGTGGCTAAAATTAAAGTTGGTTTAGGTTATGAACCTGGTGCAGAGATTGGACCTCTAATCAATGAAGCAGCCTATACGAAAGTAAAGAAGCATATCGATGATGCAGTTGAAAAAGGTGCAGTCATCGAGCATGGCGGCAACAGGATTAATGAATATAGCAATGGCTATTTCTTTGAACCTACCATCTTAAGCGGGGTTCATGAGGAGATGGTGATTATGCAGGAGGAAACCTTCGGACCAGTTGCCCCGATCATTGAATTTACGAGTATAGAGGAAGTAATTGAAAAGGCAAACAGCTCCCGTTATGGCCTTGCTGCTTATGCCTTTACCGAAAGCTTAAAGACAGCGATTACAGCATATGAGAAATTGGAATTTGGCATAGTCGGAATTAATGATGGGGTCCCTTCTACTGCACAGGCTCCATTTGGAGGATTAAAGGAAAGCGGGCTGGGCCGAGAAGGCGGACACCATGGTCTTGATGAATTTTTGGAAGTAAAATATGTTTCTATAAAGCTATAATAGAAGTCCCAAAGCTATGATGGCTTTGGGATTTCTTTTAGTGAATGCTATATACTAATTGGAGTTTGATAGTTCGATAAGATTTCCATCCGGATCTCTAATATAGACTGAAGTTATTGCTCCTAGAGCTCCCGTTCTTTCAACTGGGCCTTCTTCTATTGCAATATTGCAACACTCTAAATGTTTTATCACTTCATTAATACCCGTTTTTGTAATGAAGCATAAATCTCCTGATCCAGCTGCTGGATTAAGGGCTTTGGGCTCATATTCATTCCCTTTTGGGTGAAGATTTATTTTCTGGATTCCAAACTTCAAGGCTTTTCTGCCTTCACCAAATGTTATTATCTCCATTCCCAATACTTTATTATAAAAGTCACAAGTCTTTTCAATACTATGTACCGTCAGCACTAGATGGTCCAATCTTTCTATTTTCATTTAAATCCCCTCCTTTAAAAGATGCCTTTAATAACATAAAAAAACAAAACCCCGGACAAATACTTCAGAGGTTTTGTTTTATCAGCAATCTGCCTGCAGCGTTTTACTGATCTGCCTGCTGGTTAAATTGCTCTTTTCCCACTTGATACCAGTCTGTTCCTTCGCTATCAATAATTACGACTGCCGGGAAGTTCTCTACAGTCAGTTTATAAATCGCTTCAGGCCCTAAATCCTCATAAGCAATTACTTCCATTGATTTAATAGATCTGGCGATCAATGCTCCAGAACCGCCAATTGCTGCAAAATAGACCGCTTTATTTTTCTTCATTGAATCGATTACTTCCTGGCTCCGGTAGCCTTTTCCGATCATCCCTTTTAAGCCTCGATCCAGCAGTGATGGTGTATATTTATCCATTCTTCCGCTTGTAGTCGGCCCGGCTGATCCAATAATCTGTCCTGGCTTCGCTGGGGTTGGTCCAACATAATAAATGGTTTGGCCTTTAATATTGAAGGGTAGGTCTTCCCCTTTTTGAAGGGCCTCTGACATTCTTTTATGAGCTGCATCTCTCGCCGTATATATCGTTCCGTTGATCAAAACACGGTCACCAGCTTTTAAACTGATCAATACATGTTCATCTATTGGGCTGCTAACTTTATTAGCACACAAATGAATTCCTCCTACAATCTGACTTCTTTATGCCTGCTTGCATGGCAGTTTAGATTAACAGCTACAGGCAATGCAGCAATGTGGCAAGGCTCTATCTCAATTTTCACATCAAGTGCCGTTGTATTTCCTCCCATGCCCTGTGGCCCAATACCCAGTTTATTGATTTCTTCCATTAATTCGTTTTCTAATTGGGCAAGCTCTGGGCGTTCACTTCGGTGGCCAATTGGTCTGAACAGTGATTTCTTCGCCAAATAGGCACATCTTTCAAAATTACCGCCAATTCCAACTCCCACTACTAGAGGAGGACAGGCATTTGGCCCTGCCTTTGCAACCGTATCAAGGATATACTTCTTAATGCCTTCAAGACCATCTGATGGCTTGAGCATTTTTAGACTGCTCATGTTTTCACTGCCGCCCCCTTTTGCAGACATATGGATGACGATTTCATCCCCAGGTACAAGTTCAATGTGGATTATGGAAGGGGTGTTATAGCCCTTGCTTTTTTCCCGGGTAATAGGATGATCCACGATTGAATGTCTTAAATACCCTTCTTCATAACCTTTTTTAACGCCTTCATTTATAGCATTATAAATGCTTCCCCCAGCAATATGGCAGTCCTGTCCAACCTCAACGATAAATACTGATACTCCAGTGTCCTGGCACATTGGAACCCGTTCGCTTTTTGCAATATCAGCATTTAAGATTAGCTGTTCCAGTATGTCTTTGCCGGTTTCAGAAGATTCGTTTTTTAATGCTGATTGAAAGGCTTCCACTACGTCTTGCCCTAAATCGAAATTTGCTTCCTGGCACATTTTCGAAACTCGTTCAACAATTTCCTCATAAGTAATTGTTCTCATACGATCTTCTCCTTTTTCATCTTTAAGGCATCTCAACTTTGGAAGATAACGGAGTAAATTGAAGGCTATTTTTGTGTATTCTGTTTTTGCCCTGCCACTCCTTCCTTTCTTCTTTAATATCCTGAATTTTATGTGCTCCGCGGCTTTCTTTCCTTGCAGCCGCAGAGATTGCTGATGCCCATGCGGATCGTACTTTATCACGAATCTGGAGAGCCTGAATACTTTTTTCATTCTCCAAATTTAATGCGATTAAATATAATTCATCTGCAGCTTCCTTCAAAGAACGGGAGGTTCTTTCAATCCCCACCTTCTGCCACATAACTGCTTTTACTTTCTTGATCGTTTCAGCTTCATCCATTATTGGAGAATTATCTATTAATTCTTCTGTTCCTGAGACCATAATGCTAGATATTCTATCCATCGATTTTTCCTGTACAGCCATCTTTCCCGCACGGTGTCCAAAAACCAGTGATTCAGTTAAAGATCCTCCGCCTAAACGATTCGCCCCATGCAGTCCGCCTGTCACTTCTCCGCAAGCATATAGACCCGGAACGTTCGTTCTCCCCCATTCATCTGTCTGGATTCCACCCATACAATAATGCTGTACAGGACTCATAACCCATTCTCCTACATGTCCTTTTTGAAACAGACGATACAGGTATGGACTGTCAAGCTGAAGAATATTTCCTGCCACTGCAGAAAAATCCAGCAGTACTTTATTTTCCTTAAACATCGCATAACTGAGTTTGTCTCTTGTTTCAAGCTCTTTTTTAGGATACTTTTCCATAAACCGTTCCCCTCTATCGTTTACAAGAAAAGCCCCTTTCGCAAAAATTTTTGTCATGATATCAATATTTGCCGGATGCTGCAAACGGTATGGATAAAATTGCACAAACTCCATATCAACAAGAATAGCGCCATGTCTCCATGCCATGCCGATTCCTTCACCCGATACATCCCTTGGGTTATCCGAAGATTGATAGAGTCCTCCAAAACCCCCGGTTGCCAATATGACAGCTGGTGAATAAATAATATGAAACTCCTTGTCTTTTTGGAACAGTGCACCTTTTACTTCATTATTATCTTTTATTAAATCAACAACTGCAGAGTGTTCATGAAAATCAATACCTATTTCTATTGCATAATCACGCATTGGCTTTGTAATATTTTTTCCAAGTCCGGTTCCGGCATAAACTCTTCTTGGGTGGGAATGGCCAGGAGTAATAACCACCTTTTCCCTTTCTAAATGAATTCCAAATTTGCTTTCTAATTCATTGACTCTGACAGTACATTCTTCGGCTAAAATTCTTGCTAACCTTTTATCTGATAAATGCCTGCCTCCTTCTAATAGATCCTTTAAGAACATATCAGGAGAATCTCCAGGAGAAAAAATGGCCGAATGCACACTATCTGAAATAACAGATGAACCCCCAAGCCCTGCTTTTCCTTTTGTAACCAGAACCACAGATGCACCCTCTTCTTTAGCAGAAATGGCAGCAGCCAAAGCAGCCTGCCCCCCGCCAATTACCATTACGTCATATTGATTATATTGAATTGCCCTCATCTCTTTAACCAGCTCCATAATGCAAATCTATTTACATCTTTATTTAGTTCAGCAATGGCAGTTGTTAATGGGATTTCCTTAGGGCAAACCTGAACACAGTTCTGGGAGTTTCCGCAGTTAGCTAACCCTTCCTCCCCAATCATTACTGATAATCTATCATTCTTCTGCTGTGCTCCAGTAGGGTGCATATTAAAATATTTAGTCTGCCCCAATGCCTGCGGGCCAATAAATGGTGAGCCGCTATTAACATTTGGGCATGCATCCAGGCAGCATCCGCAGGTCATACAGGTTGAATACTTATAAGCTTCTTGCTGCACATCTGAGGAAATTAGAGGACCAGCACCCAATGCATAGGTTCCATCAAGAGGGATCCACCCTTTTATTTTCTTGAGAGCACTAAACATGCGGTCTCTGTTTACAACCAGATCCTTTTCTACAGGAAATGTTTCCATTGGCTCTAAATGGATTGGCTGTTCCAGCCGATCCACTAAGGTAGAGCACGCCTGGCGGACTTTTCCATTTATTCTCATGCTGCATGCTCCGCAGACTTCCTCCAGACAGTTATACTCCCAAGCTACTGATCTTACTTTTTCTCCCTTCGCGTTAACCGGATTTTTCTGTATCTCCATTAAGGCAGATATTACATTCATATTCTTCCGGAAAGGTATGTTAAATTCCTCCCAGTAAAAGGGAGAATCGGAGGAATCTTTTCGCTTTATTTTAAGCTTGATATCTACTGCAGCACCCATCTTTTCACCTTCTTTTCCTTATACTTTTGATGCCTCTTCTTTTTGCCCTGATGTTACAATGTCATATCTCCTTGGCCTTGGAGCGATATATTTAAGATCAACTGGTTCATAAGAAAGGCTTGGACCAAACGGGGTATACGTAGCAATTGTAGTTTTTAGCCAATTCTCATCATCTCTATTAGGGAACCCAGGTTTATAGTGGGCCCCCCTGCTCTCATTCCGGTTAAGAGCGCCAAGCGTAATGACCCTGGAAAGCTCAAGCATATTTTTAAGCTGACGGACAAACGGTACGGTTCTGTTATGCCACCTTGATGTATCATCAATTCCAATGTTCCTGAAACGCGCCTGAAGTTCCTGAAGCTTCTCATCTGTTTTTTGAAGGCGATCATTATATCTGACAACGGTCACATTATCCACCATCCAGTCACTCATCTCGACATGCAGCTGATATGGATTTTCATGCCCGTTCATTTTGTAGATTTTTTCAACTTCTTCTTCTTGCTTTCTCTGTTCATTTTCAAAAATGAATGGTGCAAGGTCTTCACAAGATTTTTCAAGGCTATTTATATAGCTGACAGCATTAGGGCCTGCCACCATCCCTCCATATATAGCCGAAACTAAGGAATTAGCTCCAAGGCGGTTTCCACCGTGAAATTGGTAATCACATTCTCCGCATGCAAAAAGGCCTGGTATATTTGTCATCTGATCATAATCAACCCAGAGGCCTCCCATTGAGTAATGCATAGCCGGGAATATTTTCATCGGGAGCTTTCTTGGATCATCGCCCACAAATTTTTCGTAGATATCAAGAATTCCGCCAAGCTTTCTCTGCAGTAATTCTGCAGGCAGGTGGGAAAGATCAAGGTAAACCTTATTTTCTCCGTTGATGCCAAGCTTGAGGTCAACGCATACATGGAAGATTTCCCTTGTTGCAATATCCCTAGGAACGAGATTTCCGTAAGCAGGATACTTCTCCTCGAGAAAATACCATGGTTTACCATCTTTGTAGACCCATACTCTTCCACCCTCACCGCGGGCTGACTCTGACATCAGCCGAAGTTTATCATCCCCTGGAATTGCAGTTGGATGAATCTGAATAAATTCGCCATTTGCATATCTGGCCCCTTGCTGGTATGCAATGCTATGTGCACTTCCTGTATTGATGATCGAATTTGTACTTTTTCTAAAGATATTGCCAATACCGCCTGATGCTAAAATGACTGCATCTGATTTAAATGTCTGAATTGCCATCGATTTTAAATTCTGAGCAGAAATGCCTCTGCATCTTCCTTCATCATCTTTAATAAGCGATACTAATTCCCAGTATTCAAATTTTTCAACAAGACCCTCAGCTTCATATTTGCGAACCTGTTCATCCAGCGCATAAAGAATTTGCTGACCTGTTGTGGATCCAGCAAAAGCCGTCCTGGAATATTTGGCGCCTCCCAGCCTTCTAAAATCAATATGGCCTTCTTCTGTACGGTTAAATTGCACACCCATTCTAGCCAATAAATAAATAATGTCCGGAGCAGCTTCGCACATTGCTTTTACAGGAGGCTGATTGGCTAAGAAGTCACCGCCATAAATCGTATCATCAAAGTGCTCCCATACAGAGTCCCCTTCTCCCTTTGTATTTACAGCCCCATTGATGCCACCTTGCGCACACACCGAATGGGAACGGCGAACCGGGACAAGAGAAAACAATTTCACTTTCTTTTTGGCTTCTGCTATTTTAATAGTGGCCATCAATCCTGCCAGGCCGCCGCCTATCACAATAATTTCCTGGTTATTCATAATATCCCCTCTCCATTTGAAAGTTCTAGTATTTGCCATCCTGGATGGCGTTTAACTAACAAATGAAATTAGACTTCCCAATCCCAAGACAGTTAAAATAATAAACAATCCAAAGCACAGATTCCTGACCGCTTTTTGGGATGAAGGACCAATTGTTAACCCCCAAGTTATGAGAGCAGTGGAAATTCCATTTGTAAAATGATAGGTTGTGCTTAATACACCAGCCATATAAAAAATCATCATAAAAGGGTTTGCCAGATGTTCCCCAACCACCTGATGATTAACCTCATTTCCGCTGATTACAGGACTAATTCTAAGTGACCAGACATGATAAATAACAAAAATAAAGGTAATGATTCCTGTAACCCTTTGGAGCAGAAAATTTATGTTTTGTTTGTATTTATATACATGAGCATTCGGTTTGGAAATGAAGGATAGATAGATTCCGTATATAGCATGAAATAATAGGGGAATGGCTATAAATCCAATTTCAAGCAAGAGCAAAAATGGGAGATTGAGCATAAAGTGAATATGTTCATCATATTTCTCGCTTCCGAGGATAGCCAATGCATTCCCCATTAAGTGCTGTATTAAAAAAAGGCCTAGCGGGATTAGCCCCGCTAGTGAATGCAGTCTTGTAAGAACAAATCTTCTTGAATTTGAAAGAGGCGCTACTGTATTTGTTTGCACGACTCTTCCCCCGCTTCCATCATTTCAGCTGCGCTAATTTCTTCTAATTGTAAAATTGCCTGAACCTTTTCTTCAGCGTTCCATACTTTGTCTAAAGTCATAGTTATAAATTTTTGAATCAGTTCTTCCTTATCCGCAGGTTTTTCAGGATCACCCTTTGGATAATCTGTTCCTTCACTGAATGTTCTGCCATCATTCAATGTAATGACTACCTTTGCCCCCCATTTTTCAGGATAAGCATTTTCATAATAAGGATCTGCTTCAACACTGACTTTTTTCATCAACTCTATAATCTCAGGCGATTGTAAAATTTCTATATTATAATCTCTTAATGATGCAGAACCCTTTATTGCAATGAGTGCCGCGCAAAACTGGCTGCTGAATTTAGAAGCGTACACTGTATCAGGGTTTGGGTTATCTGTTATATTCAGGACAGTTTGATAGGTTTTTATTGAGATGCTCTGTATTTGCTCATGGGTGAGGGCGTTTTCCTTCATGATGTTTAAAATACAATCCATCGCTGGATGTGTGTGGCGGCAGGACGCATGGATTTTAAAACTATTTTCTATAATCTTAAATTCTTTGCCAAGATTCCTTGTAATTTTATCTGCATCATATTTCTCTGACATGGCATTAAAAAAGCCCCTTCTGCCTTCCAGTATTTTTGATGCGGAAGTGAAATCCTTTTTTGCAAGTAAGGCAGCAAGTGCGCCATTATAAGCTGCTTTTGCAGTATGCAGCTGTTTCGTGTTAGCTCCATCCTCAATAAACTCCCATAAACCGGCTGCTTGTGTGCCAGCATTTCCGAGAGCATACATCGTTTGCTCCACATTTAAGTTAAGAAGCTTAGCTACTGCTGCAGCAGAACCAAAAGTCCCGCAGGTTGCTGTGTTATGCCAGAAATAATAATGGGAAGGAGAAACAGCCTCTCCAATTCTGTAGCAAATTTCATAACCCACAGCTACAGCGGTAATTAGGTCTTTTCCGCTTAATCCATAGGCTTCAGCAACAGCTGCAGCTGCTGGAATGACCACCGTGCCGGCATGGATAATGGATGATTTATGAATATCATCCAGCTCTACAATATGGCTGGCAGCTGCGTTGACTAAGCAGGCATTGCCAATTGAAGACTTTCCCCCGGTAATAAGTGTTGCTTGTTCATTCCCGCCCCATTCTTGAGTCAATTCTAATATGGATTGAATCGGTTTTTCATCTTTTCCCGCAAGTGCTGAGCCATACCAATCCAAAATACATAGTTTGGTATACTCAACAACTTCATAAGGCAAATCTTCAAATCTAACATTACTAGCATATTCAGCTAACATTCTGGTTAATGTCATTTTACTTCACCTACTTTTGCTCCTAAAACTGTTTGTAAAACGCTAATGATATCATCATACTTCTCCACTACATTTGCACCTGAGTCTTTAAGCGCTTTCATCTTTAATGAAGGTCGGCCTGTATTTCCGGAAATCATCGCACCGGCATGGCCAAAAACAGTCCCTTCCGGCATGGATTCTGTAAACTTGCCGGCAACAAATGATATTAACGGCTTTGTAAAACCACCCTCTTTTAATAATTGGGCAGCGTCCTCTTCAAATGAGGTTCCTGGCTCTGAAAAAGTAACAACAGCTTCTGTATCATCGTCTTTTTCAAACAGAACAAGAAGGTCTTTAATCGTGGTTCCGATCAAGCTATCTCCGCCAATGCCTATACTTGTTGTAACACCAAACCCGGCCCTCTTAACCATCCAGGAGGTTTCAGCAGTCATCCCGCCGCTTCTTGATATCACTCCGACATTTCCAGGAACGAAACAGCGTTCAGGCCGATCTCCACCTATTGATCCCATCTTTATGCGGTCCTTTGGATTGATCATGCCAACCGTATTAGGACCGATGATCGTAACATTTTCTTTTCGCGCAGCGTATAGCAATTTTACTGCATCATGCTGAGGTATATTTTCTGTTGTAACAACAATCAGCTTAATTCCAATGGATATTGCTTCGAGAACAGCATCCAATGCAAACGCAGGAGGCACAACAATAAGAGTTGCATTAATATCATGCTTTTTAACAGCTTCTGCAACCGTGTCGTAAACTGGTACTCCTTGAACATGCTGTCCTCCTTTACCAGGTGTAATGCCAGCAAAAATTTTAGTACCATAGGCAAGAGTATGGCTGACAATCATAGAAGCTTCCCGGCCTGTAATTCCTTGTACAGCTAATCGAGTGTTTTGATTGATTAGAATTGACATTTAGGATACCCCTCTCATCTTTTTAACCATTTCTGCTGCTGCTTCTTCAATCGTTAAATCTTCCCCGAAATACGTAATACCGGCTTCAAGAAAAATTCTTTTTCCCTCTTCGTCATTAACTCCTGCTTCCCTCACAACAATGGGAAACGTTTCAGGGTCTACGCCTAATTCTTCAATGGCTTTTACAATTCCCCGGGCAAAGACATCGATTTGTGTATTATTGGTTATGTTGTGTGCCACAAACAGGCCCCTTACTCCTTCCTTGGAGAGGATTCCTTTTGTTAATCCCGTTACTTTTTCTTCTGGCGGATTACCTCCCGTTTCTGAGTAATTTGCAGGAGAGGCTCCTAAATTAATAAGGGCGTCAAAACTTAATAGGCTTCCGCCTCCCCCTCCGCACATAAAACCAATTTCACCGCCATCCATTTCCGTATAGCGTGCTGTTCCACGATAATCTGCGTCATTAACTTTTACCATATCCTTCTCAAGCTGGGTTAAAGGCCTCCAGGACCGTTCACTGCCTGATTCTACCTTGCCTTCAAGTTCCGGGTGGCGGTATAGCGCCGAATCATCCACACCCATAACCGAAGCCGCTGCCATCACTTTTTCATCCCTGGTAAGTACCAATGGGTTAATTTCTAAAATGTAACAGTCATAATTAAGAAAGATATTATATAATTTGCAAAGGATTGCAGCAGCTTTTCCTAAAGGCTTGCCCGTAACCCCAAGTCTGCTCCAAATTTCCTTTGACTGGTATGGATGAAGCTCAGTAAAAGGTTCAACATGATAAACTACTACTTTCTCAGGTGAATCTCTAACAAGATCTTCTACTTCAACTCCACCTTCTGTCGTAGCAATAACTACCGGAACCTGTTTTTGAGGGTCAATTGTAATAGAAACATACCATTCTTCATCAATATCAATCTTTTCCTCTATCAAAACCTTATCTACAGGAAAATTTCTAACTGTCATACCGAAAATTTCATCTGCTTTGCTCCTTGCCTCTTCTACAGTGTCTGCAAATTTGATTGCCCCAGCTTTTCCTCTTTTTCCTACCGGAACCAGAGCTTTTAATACACATGGTTTTGATAAATGATGTTCAGTAATTTCTTCACTTACCGAAATAACTGCATGGCCTGGCACAGGAACACCATGTTCTTTAAGAATTGTTTTACTAACATCCTCCAGCATTCTGCCCATATTTCATTTCTCCTTTTTTGGATATTGGATCCAATTTATAAAAAAAGGGAATTTACTTCCCTTCTTTCTTCAGGCTTTCTATTAATGATTCTCCTGTTCGGTAGATATGCTCCGATACAAGATCAGCAGCTGTTTCTTTATCTTTTTTTACAACAGCTTCCAGGATTTTTCTATGTTCTGTATTTGAGGTTTCAATTTGTCCGGTTAGAAGGTGTGGTGTTTGCTGCGGAAGGCCATTCCACAATGTGCCAATAAATGAATTAAGACGTTCCCAATTACACCTTTTTACAAGCAATCGGTGAAAGTCAATGTTATACTGTACAAAAGTGTCTGCATCATCTGCCCTCTCCATTTCGGCTACAAGCGAAGAAAGCTGGGTGATATCTTCGTCTGTTAATAAATCAACACTTTGGTAAACAGCCATTTTCTCCAATTCAGATCTTAAGGCATAAATTTCTTCAATGTCCTTAATGCTGATTGATTTCACTACAGCACCTTTATGTGGCTCCAGCTTAATAAGTCCCTCTGATTCCAGCTTTCTAAATGCTTCTCGGACAGGCATCCTGCTAACGCCCATTTTTTCTGCCAAATCTGATTGCTTTAACCTTTCGCCCGGCTTGAAATCCCCTCTGATAATCGCTTCTCTTATTACATTGCACACTTTTAAGTGGAGTGTATCCCTATTCTCAATTCGTAAGTCCTGATTCATAGACATATTTCAAATACCTTTCCTAATCCTATTTTAGTTTTAGGATACAGGATCCAAATATTATTGTCTACACTTTTCTGACATTTGAATTGATTTTACAAAAAACCGATCCAGTTCCACCACGTTACAGCCGTTAATATTGTTACAATCATCATAATAATAGTCATATAGATTCCCGGGATAATAAACTCTTTCTGCTGAATCTGGCCTGTGCTATGAACAATTATATTGGGAGTTGCTTCAACTACAAGAATATATCCATGCAGGCATGCGAGTGAGGCCGTTAGACATATTAATACCGGATCTGCGCCTGACTTGGCTGACAGCCCGATAAAAATAGGAATAAGCGTTACAACTGCTGTTGAGACATTGGCAACAGCCAAATGCAGAATTTGTGTGATAATTAAAATGGATGCAACTCCAGTAAGCGGTGAGCGAAGCAGATCAATAATCCAGCCCGCACTTAAAGTATCCCCTACAAGTTCGGCTGCCCCCGATTGATTAAAAGCATAGCCAAGCGATAAAGTTACACCCATAATGAGAATAGTATCAAAATTGATCTTTACCATGTTATCCCATTTTGAACAGCCCACACCTGGAAATGCCATTAATATGACACCTATCAGGGTTGGTATGCTTGGATGGAGTCCATGCAGCGGTTCGGTAAACCATAAACATACAATCAGAAGTAAAATTCCAATGCATTTTTTTTCATCTGTATTGATAGTACCTAACTCTTTCAGCTTTTTGTCCATTTCCTCCTTCAAATGATGAAATTCTTCATTTTCTTTTGGCAAGGGAAATGACTTGATTAATATCAGCCAGGATAAGGGAATTAAAAACAGCCATATTGGAACCGTATACATAAACCATTGTAAATAAGTTATTTGAATCCCCAAAAACTGCTTTAATAATTCTACCGTCAAGATATTTCCGATTGCTGCCGTCATGACAATCGTTCCGCTTATTGTTCCGCCAAATGCAACACCAAGCAGTATCATTTTCCGCAGATTTCCATCCTTCTTAACACCTATATGATCGAGCGCCATTAAAGCAACAGGTAATATCAGGGTAGCTCTTACAGCTACTGCAGGGATAAAAAAAGCCTGCATTTGAGGGATGAGCAAAATGCTTGCCAATAAACCTTTTGCTGTGCCGGCCCACTTTGCCAAAATCAAATATGCAAGTCTTTTAGCAAGTGGGGTATCATTTACTCCTCTTGCCAGCATCATTCCCCCTATTATCAAAAAAATGGCTGGTGAGGAAAAACCGCTGAAGATAATGTCCATGGTCACAATTTTGAATAAGAGCATTAACACTAGCAGCAGTACAGCAGTAACGCCAAGCGGTAAAGGCTCAAATGTCCAGTAAAAGACACTTAAGACTAAAAGGGCGAGCATTATTTTGGCAGAATCACTGCTTCCAGGCAGAACAGCATAGACAGATGCAGACAGAGCAGCACCCAGCATCAGGGTAAATGTTTTTGATGACCCAATGGAAGTTACCCAGGATGACTTTGGCATAAAATTCACTTTTGCCTTGGTATTCGGAGAACCCAATTTACTCTCCTTCTTTCTTTTGTCTAAATACGGCTGGCTGATTCAACTGGTGTACACAGCCGAAAAAATTCTTCCAAATCCTTTATTTCTTCTAGACGGTATACTTGATCAATAAGTAATTCTTTGGCTTCTTCACTAATGATATTTCCCGTTACATCCTTGAATTTTTCAATCAATTGCTGATCAGTCATCGGCAAATCCATACTTCCAATAGCATGTTCAACAAAATGGCTGAGTTCTCTGCCATCTTTCATTTTTACTGTTAATCTGACCTGGTCTTCTTTAATATTCTCATCTATCGTCAGCTGTATTTTTGTCCTTAAAGCCTTTACTTCCGGTTTATTAACGAAATCGTCTGTGAACTCATTCACGCCTGCTTTTAAATGAAGGAACCCTGCAGCAACGCAATGGTATACACTAAATTTCCCTTCAAGACCTGTCTTAAAATCAGTTTTGCCGGTTAGTTCTTTAACTAGAGGATGTCCTGTAATATGAATTTCTTCTACTTCTTCTGCTTTTAAGTTATTTGCTCTCTGAATGGCAATAATTCCATCAATGGCCGGATGAGTTACAATGCCGCTGGCAAATGGCTTATAGCTGTTTTTCTCAATTTCCCATTTATCTCCCCAGTTATCTGTCAGCAGTTCCATTTTAGTTTCTTCTGATAAAACATTGATAAATCCGCGCTCTGCTTCCAATGCTTGTTTAGAACTTGTAAACCCCTCGCCTGCAATGAATGCAGCAAGCATCCCATTCATCGCTGCTTTTCCGGGATGATAAGGCTTTGTCATTGTTCCAAACATTTCCCTTAACCCGGTAGGATCTGTGGCGGCTATCCCAATAGCAAAGGAAGTTTTCTCCTCGTCAAGCCTTAAGAGCTTACTCATTGCTGCAGCAGCGCCAATTCCTCCAACACTTCCGGTAATGTGCCAGCCCCGCCAGTAGTGGGAAGGGTATACAGCCAGAGCAAGTCTAGCCTGAACCTCACAGCCTATAATGAAAGCCTCTAAAACCTCTTTCCCTGTTTTTTTCTTATATTGGCTATACGCTAATACAGCAGGAAACACAGGGGAAGAAGGATGAAGAACTGTTTCGAGCAGCGTGTCATCAAAGTCATAAATATGGGAAGACATGCCGTTCAGCAAAGCTGCGAAAAGCATATCCGTCTTTTCATTTCTTCCAAGAATAGATGCCTGCGGGGTGCTTTCCATCAATTTTGAAACATTTAATACTTTGTCCATTGACTCATGATAGGCTGCTCCTATAGCAACACCGAGCCAGTTTAATAGACTTCTCTTTGCTTCATATACAGCATTTCCGCTGATTTGACCGAAATTTGTATGGTGGATATTTCTTGCAATTTGGGTGGTTACCATTTTCATCTCTCCTCCTATAAACCTGAATAGTGTAAAAGCCCTTTTGCTTTTTTATATACAGGATAATCCACTAATTTATTTCTTACTGAAATGGACGCACTCCCCTTTAGTTCAGCCTCTTCAAACGCTTCTACTATTTCTCTGGCTTCTTCCAAAACTTTTTCGTCCGGTGTAAAAACCTGATGAATGGCATTTAACTGTTTTGGATGAATAGACAGCTTGGATTTAAATCCTGAGATTCTAGCCCGGACAGCCTCTCTGTATAACCCTTCTTCATTGGATAGATCTGGATATACCGCATCCACTGGGCTGCCGATCCCTGCCGCCCTTGATGCATTAACAATTTGTGACCTTGCAAAATAAAGCTCTTCTCCTCCATCAGTAAGCTCGCAATCTATATCAAGTGAATAGTCAATTGAACCAAACACCAGCCTCGGAACCAAATAATGAGAATTTGCAATTTCATAGGCAAAGTGAACACCTAAAGCTGTTTCGATAAGGGGCAGCACCTCAAAAAAATCTCCCTTTCTGCCCGCCCTTTCAAGCAGCTCAAGCACTGTTTGGCAGATAACTTTCATATTGCTTCCGCTTTCAGCTTTCGGAACAATGATTCCCTTCGCACCTGATTCAACTGCACTCTCGATATCTTTTTTCCAATACACTGTAGTAAAGTCATTGATTCTGATATACACATCTTTTTCAGCTGGATAATTTAGCAAGTAGTTTTTTGCCCTTTCTCTAGCAATCTCTTTTTCATTAATGGCAACAGCATCTTCCAAATCAAAAATGACACAGTCTGCTGCACTGGATAATGCTTTTCCCATTATTTTTTCAGAAACGGCCGGTACAAATAAGTAGGATCGTTTTGGTGCCATTATTATCTCCTCCTTTAGGATATTGGATCCGAATTTATGAAGAAATAGCTTACTCAATTACTTGAGTAAGCGCATTCCCTGCTCTCATGATATGGCTTTCGACCAGCTGTCTCAGCATGATAGGATCCTTTAATTCAAGTGCTCTTAACATTTGTTTATGCTCTTCATTCGAAACAAACATTGTTTTTGGAATGAGACTTGGAACATGAGCTGGGTATCCCTCAATAAATTCCTTGGTCAGCAATTTAATCTTTTTCCAGTCACATCCCTTTTGCAGCAGCATGTGAAACTGATGATTATGGCTAATAAAGGAATCCATATCATTGTTTTCAATATCCTGGTCCATTTTTTCTACAAATAGATGCAGTTCTGACTTATCCTCTTCTGTAAGAAAATTCATTGATTTTTGAACAGTGATGCCCTCAAGGAGTGCTCTCAGATAATACAATTCTTCTATGTCTTCCCTTCTGAATCCAATTACCTGGGCTCCTTTATGGGGAAGAAATGCTACTAATCCTTCCCTCTCTAAACAGCGGAGAGCCTCTCTTACTGGCATCCTGCTCACGCCAAATCTTGAAGCTAATTCATCTTGAATCAATCTCTCCCCCGGTTTATAAACCTGGTTAAAAATAGATTCCCTAATCATATCTGTAACCTTTTCTTGTAATGTATGAAACTCCTTGACCTGATTCATTTAAAAACTCCTTAAACATTATAAAAACTGCCA
The DNA here is from genome assembly GCA_030348385.1 of Cytobacillus sp. NJ13. Taxonomy (NCBI): domain Bacteria; kingdom Bacillati; phylum Bacillota; class Bacilli; order Caryophanales; family Bacillaceae; genus Cytobacillus; species Cytobacillus sp. NJ13. The sequence continues at coordinate 1,332,269 of JAUCFP010000006.1, forward strand.
AGAATTATTTTGCTAAAAACAATGAAATTTGCGGGAAAATAACAACTATAATAAGGGCCAATACCATAAGAGCGAAGAAAGGCAGAACCCCCCGTACTACTTCCCCTACTTTTTCCCTTGTGATTCCGCTTACAACAAAAAGGTTCAATCCGACTGGTGGCGTAATCATTGCCAATTCCATATTAATCGTCATAATGATCGCAAAGTGAATTATATTAATGTCAAACATCACTAGAACCGGAAGCAAAATTGGCAAGGTGATTAAGATAATTGCAACAGCTTCCAGGAACATTCCCAGCACGAAGAACATTAAATTAACACCAATCATAAAGATCCATTTGTTGGTTGTGCTTTCTTCAATCCACGCGGCGAAACTTTGCGGCACTTGCTCTGTCGTCAGGAACATTCCGAAGATCATAGCTGACGCAATAACCAGGAAGATCATCGATGTAATATTGATGGATTCCTTAAGTACTTCCCTGAATTTAGGAAACGACATTTCTTTATAAATGAATACTGAGACAATGATTCCATAGAAACAGGAAACAAATGCTGCTTCAGTTGGGGTTACAATGCCAGAGTAAATTCCTCCGAGGATAATAACAGGAAGAAGGAAACCCCATATAGCCTTATAGGTTTTCTTCCAGCGTACATCCATTGGCTCCTTCGGCAATTTTCCATAGTTATGAATCCTAGCATTAACAATGGCAGAAACAAGTAAAATACCGCCAAGCATTAACCCCGGGATAATCCCTGCAGCAAATAGCTTACCTACAGATTCTTCTGCAACAGACGCGTAGATAATTAATGGAATGGAAGGAGGAATCAAAATTCCAAGTGTCCCTGCTGCTGCAACTAAACCCATTGCATAGCGCTTGCTGTAGCCTGCTTTAACCATACCTGGAATCATAATGCTTCCAATAGCTGCTGCTGTTGCCGGACTCGAACCAGAGATAGCAGCAAAAATCATACATGCAAGGATGGTAACAACCGCGAGTCCTCCGCGAATATGGCCTACCCACGATTTTAGAGCTTCAATCAAATGAAAGGATATACCGCCTTTTGACATAATAATTCCAGCAAATACAAACCCTGGAATGGCCATTAGTGTTGCTGAATTTAAGGAGTTAAACATTTTTTGGATGACAGTATATAGGGTAAAGTCGATCATGGACAGAGCCACAACACTAGAAAGCCCTAAGCTGACCGCAATAGGCACTCTAATAAGGCAAAGAATGGCAAAGACCAAAAACAATACTAGAACCGGACTCATGCTCCTACTCCCTTCTGATCAGTTTCATTATTCAGTTCCTGCATTTCTTCATAAAGGTGTTCAAGTTCTCCTGTAATTTCACGTTTATCCCCAGTAAAAGCCCGATAAGCCTTCACAATAAAATAGAGACCCAGCAAACTCATTCCCACAGGCAGAACAAGATACGTAATCCAAATAGGAATTCCGACATCGATGGTGGTCATCCCCTGCTCCTTTGAAAGCGTTATCAATTCAAGGGATGAAAAAGCAAGATAAAAGGAGAAGCATGCTCCAATAATATTGCTGATACCTGCAACGATTTGCTTTAGTCCTTTTGGCAGCATATCAAACAATAACTCTACCTGAATGTGACGATTGTCCTTCAAAGCCATTCCAAACCCGAGAAAAATAGACCAAACGAGCAGAAATTCAAAAATCTCAGTGACCCATGCCTGCGGTGCATTCAACACATATCTGGTAAATACACCATATAAACTGACAACTACTCCTCCTATAAATAGCAATCCTGCTGTGCCTTCTTCGATGCGATCTAGCCATTTAAAGAGCTTCATACAATCAACTCCTTTTCTGGGATTGTATCCAATCCATGCTTGGTTACTTTTTCAATATACAAGAAATAGAAATAAAAATAAACAGAAAATTTTATTTTTTTATTATTTTTTGTGTATTCACAATATTCTATTGGTTTGTTATACTATTTTTATCATCCTGTATCAACACCTCGTCAAATTTGTTTTGTATCCAAAATCCAAAAAGGAGGTCGAATGGTGTTTTTAAAAGAAAGTACTTTGGCACTAAAGAAAAAAACCTCTTTAGTCAATGAGAATCTGGAAAATAATGCTCTTGACCAAAGAAGAAAAAAGGTTCCCTCTTTACATATGGGGCATAAGGGAGATGCTCTTTTATGAAAGAAACTATTGGCTTTATCGGACTGGGAAAAATGGGTCTGCCAATGGCAAAGAATCTCCTAAAGAACGGATACCATGTTTTTGGGTCAGATGTGAATGAAAACGCATTAATCGAACTCCAGGCATTGGGCGGCAATACCGGCAGCATGAAAGAATGGATTCATAACGTGCAGTACATTGTGCTAATGCTCCCTTCTTCTGTAATCGTTAACAAAGTAGTAGAAGAAATCATAGCCGCAAAAGCTTCCGGTATTTTCCAAGATAAGGATTCTCTCATGATTATTGATATGAGCAGTTCTTATCCGGCTGATACGAAAGAAAATAGCAGAAAACTTGTACCCTATAATATAGGCTTTGTTGATGCGCCTGTAAGCGGCGGAGTTAAAAAAGCAGTTGATGGAACATTGACGATTATGGCTGGCGGATCAGCTGATCATTTTGATAAATGTAAGCGTTTGCTATGCGCCTTGGGCAGCAGCATTTCTTTAGTTGGGCCATCCGGAAGCGGCCACTTAATAAAAGCAATTAATAATTACTTATCAGCCACCCATCTTTTAGCATCTTGTGAAGCTGTTCAATTGCTGGAGAACTTTGGTGTGGAGCCTGATAAGGCAATCCATGTGATTAATCAAAGCACCGGCAGGAGCGGCTCTACAGAATACAAGTTCCCGAGTTTCATTTTGACAGAAACTTATAATTCCGGATTTTCTCTTGAATTGATCAAAAAAGACATTGGCATGGCAAATCAGCTTTTTAAAGATGCAGATGCTGCTACTTCACTGCCAGAGATCGTCTATCAAAAATTTAGTGAAGCAAGCAATGCCTTAGACAAAGAAGCTGACCATACAGAAATTAATAAGTTTGTATCAAATTATTTATTAAAAAGGGGGATTATAAATGATAAAAATGAAGAAGTTGTTCCTGGCAGCTCTGGCTCTGGTAATGATGTTCGCCCTGGCGGCGTGCGGCAATTCTGAGAAAACTGAAGGTTCTGGCGGCGGTGCTGAAAGTGATGGAGTCCAAGAGATAACAATAAAAATTGCTCACGTAGTAGCTGAAAATACCCCTAAACATCAAGGTGCACTAAAAATGAAAGAAGTCATTGAAAAAGAGTCAGACGGCAAGATTAAAGTACAAGTGTATCCTAACAGCTCTTTATTTGGCGATAAGGATGAATATCAGAACCTTGTTGCAAACAATGTTCAATTCATTTTGCCTGATATGTCCAAGCTTGTTGGTAACGACTCTGGATTCAATATCCCTGCAATGCCTTTCCTATTTGAAAGCGATGAAGCTGCTAATGCGTTCTGGGATGGGGAAAAAGGGCAGGAAATCTTTAAGCGTCTGGAAAAAGACGGAGTACTTGGGAAGGCTATGTGGCCAAATGGCGCAAAGCACATGACTAATGATAAAAAGGCAATCAAGAAGCCTGAGGATTTAGATGGGATGAAAATCCGTACTCAAGGCGGACAATTGCTTGAAGAAATTTATGGTGAATTAGGAGCTGGGTCTGCTTCTATTCCTTTCGGTGAATTATATACTGCCCTTCAGCAGGGAACTGTTGATGGACAGGAAAACACTTTCAGCAATATTGAATCGAAAAAGTTTGATGAAGTTCAAAAGTATATGACGATTATGGGGCATACCCGTGTTGACTATGCTTTGCTGACTAATACAAAATTCTGGGATGGCTTAAATGAGGAAACAAAAGCAATCGTACAAAAAGGTGTTGACGAAGGAACAAAGCTGGCAAGAGAATCTGCTAAAAAGCTTAATGACGATGCATTGGCAAAATTAAAAGAAAATGGGCAAGTTGAAATCAATGAGCTTTCTGATGCTGAAATCGAAGAGTTCAAGAAGACTCTTGAACCAATTTACAATGAGTGGGCTGAAAAAATCGGCAAAGATATCATTGAGGACGCAGAAAGCAAATAGAACTGCTTTTTTAATAGTAAGATTCAAAGGGCAACCGCACCAATTATGGAGCGGTTGTTTTTTTAAAATATTCAAAGACATGTCTATCAATTATGTACTTTAAATATAGACTCCCTTTCTCACTCAAAAAGAAAGAGCATGGAGAAATCCTTTCCGGCAAGAACTTTATAAATAAAAAAAAGCTGGGTTACTGATTATAATTGTTTTTTCACCCTGTTGTTTGGAGCGGGAAGCAATCGATCCCTGAAAATGCTTTCGCTCGTGAGGTGCTCATTTGTGAAGCTTATTCAATGTCCTGAGTGCGGATTAATAGGTAACTATCAAGCGCAAAGCGACGGGGAACGCCGGACCCTCTCTTAAGCTTGAAGCCATGAGCATAATTCAACAGTAAATATACAAACCCTACAATAAATAGAATCCCAGATTCAAAAACTGGGATTCTTTTATTACGATATTTAAGATTTAAACTGAAACCGCCTTTTTAAGCCGTCTGCATATCTCGTCTCCAACCTCTTCTGTTGAAGAAGTTCCTCCAATATCAGGAGTCTTAATACCATCATTTGTGACGTCCTCTATAATATCAAGCAGCTTACTGCCCAATTCCTCTTCACCGAAGTGATCCAGCATCATTTTAGCAGTCCAGATTTGGCCAATTGGATTAGCTATTCCTTTTCCTACAATATCAGGAGCAGATCCATGAACCGGCTCAAACATGGATGGATACTTTCCATTAATATTGATATTTGCTGCAGGAGCAATCCCAATGCTTCCCATAATTGCGCCACCAATGTCGGTTAAAATATCGCCAAATAGATTGCTTGCTACAATGACATCAAAAATTTGGGGACGTGATACAAAAAATGCGGCAAGTGCATCAATATGGTAGGAAGCCGTCTGCACATCCTGATATTCTTTCTTGACATCATTAAAGACTTCATCCCAGAACGGCATAGAATGGAAAATGCCATTCGACTTGGTAGCTGATGTCACATGCCCCCTTCTTTTCTTTGCCAGTTCAAACGCATACTGCATTGCTCTTTCTGTCCCTTTTCTGGTAAAAACAGCATTCTGGATGGCGAGTTGATCCTCACCTTTGTGAATTCTTCCTCCTACTTCACTATACTCCCCTTCACTATTTTCCCTTACCACTATTAGATCAAAATCATTTGGATTAACCAGAGGGGATTTAAGGCCTTTAAAATATTTTGCAGGGCGAATATTAATGGATTGTTCAAATTCCCTTCTGATTTTAATTAACAGGCCCCACAAGGCAATGTGATCTGGCAATAAAGCTGGGTTTCCGATGGCACCAAGAAAAATAGAATCGAAGTTTTCTAATGTTTTTAATCCATCATCAGGCATCATCTTACCATGTTCCACATAATAATCACTGCTCCATGGAAAGGATTTAAAATCAAATTTAATTCCGCCATGCACTTCCGCTACAGTTTCTAACACTTTTAAAGATACAGGAACTACTTCCTTTCCGATTCCATCTCCAGGTATTACAGCAATTTCATATTTTTTCATTTTTAAACAGCTCCTTTATTTGTTTTTTGATGATAATTTTCATATTTTGCAATCTCCTGCTGATATAAATCGTCTCCGTTTGAATCGTAAGCAACCAGCAAAGGAAAATCCTGAACTTCTAATCTTCTAATTGCTTCAGGCCCTAAGTCTTCATATGCAACCACCTGGACAGCTTTTACTCTCCTGCTTAGAATGGTTGACAATCCACCAATCGCTGCAAAAGAAACTGCGCCATGTTTCTTGCAGGAATCCTTCACCATATCTCTCCTTGGTCCTTTGCCAATCGTTCCGACAACGCCATATTCGTACATTGCGGGTGCGTATGGATCCATCCTAAATGCAGTGGTAGGTGCCACAGGTCCTATTACCTGACCAGGCTTTGGAGGACATGGACCTGCATAAAAGATGACTTCCCCTTTTAGTTCCACTGGCAAAGGCTTATTATTTTCAAGCAGCTCTACCATTCTTTTATGCGCAGCGTCTCTGGCCATGAAAATCGTTCCTGTCAGCAGTACAGTATCGCCGATTTTTAATTTTTTTATATCTTCCTTGGTTATAGGTGTTTGCAGCCTGTATTCCGGCAATCGAATCCCTCCTAGATTTCATTTAAATAACGATTGTTTTCTTTCTTGCAGCATGGCACTGAATATTAACTGCCACAGGCAAGGCTGTAATATGGCATGCGAATGTTTCGATAGGAACCCATAATGCTGTGCTCGTCCCGCCAAGTCCCTGAGGTCCAATCCCTGTATCATTAATGGCTTCCAGTAATTCCTTTTCAAGCTCTGCAATATGAGGGTCAGGATGGTGAACACCAATTTCTCTTAATACAGCATGTTTCGCAAGAGATGTTACTTTATCAAAACTGCCGCCAATCCCCACTCCTACCACAACGGGCGGGCATGCCTTCCCTCCAGCATCTTTGATTGTCTGAAGGACAAAATTCTTAACACCTTCTACACCTTCTCCTGGAAGCAGAAATTTCATGGCACTCATATTCTCACTGCCGCCGCCCTTTGGCAGGACAGTAATCTTAATTTGATCCCCAGGCACAATTTCGGTATGTACGACTGCTGGGGTATTATCTCCTGTGTTTACACGAAGCAAAGGATCTCCTACAACAGATTTGCGCAAATACCCTTCCCTGTATCCAGTCCGAACTCCTTCTTGAATGCAATCTAAGTAATTTCCGCCTATAATATGCACATCTTGCCCGATCTCAACAAAAACAACAGCCATTCCCGTATCATGACAATAAGGCATATGATTGGTTTTAGCTTCCTCTGCATTCTCCATCAGCTGCTGAAGAATGGACTTCCCGATAGGTGAAGCCTCTGTTTTTTCAGCTCGTTTAAACCCTGCCAAAACATCCTCGGGTAAATAGTAGCATGCTTCCCAGCAAAGCTTGGCAACGCTTTCAGTTAAAACCTCAGCATCTACAATCCTCATTTAATCTCCTCTTTTCCCTCAATAAGATATATCAGTTTTTTTAAATCCTCCTGGGTATGTTCCATTAAACATTGTGCTGCTTTTTCTGGATTTCTTTCACTGATCGCTTTAAAGATTTCCTTGTGGCCTTTTAAAATGATTGGTCCTCGCTCATCACCCTCAATATTTAAAAGCCTGTAATAATAAATTAATGAATGAAGATCATCCACTAGTTTTTTTAACCTTTCATTTTCACTTATTAAAATGATTTTCTCATGAAACTTTGTGTTCCACTTTACGATTTCTTCCTTATCATTTTTTTTGATTGCCGCTTCTGTTCCAGCTATGATACTTTCCAGTTCTGCTATTTGCGCCACTGTTGCCCGCTCTGCTGCCAGAGCCACAGCAGCCGATTCCAGTGCAATCCTGCAGCCATAGATATCTCTAACATCTTTCAATGTTGGCTTATATACCGTGATCTGAGATTTTTCATCCATACACAGAAGGCCCTCATTAATTAAAGTCCGGATCGCTTCTCTAACAGGGCTGCGGCTGATAGAGAATTGCTTGGCAAGCTGTGCTTCAAATAATCGGTCTCCTGGTCTATATTCTCCGTGCCAAATTCGCTCTTTAATTTCTTGCTGAATTTGCAGATAAAACGGAAGTGCCTTCTCAAGAGGTTTCTGGCTCACAATTTCCCTCCTTTCACTTTCCTGTCGGCTGTCGACACAATAAATTTTATAATAGTGTTAATTATCTAAAAATTAAATAATTTAATAATGCAACACCATTCCTTAAGACTTATTAGAATGGTGTTACATAACTGGAAGTAATGATAAGTCAGACTATTATTCTTCTATTCCCATTTCCTTAAAAATTTCTTGGGCAGTCTTAAAGCTATCCAAGGATGCCGGTACTCCGCAATAAATGGCAGTCTGTAAAAAGATCTCCTGAATTTCTTCCTTTGTAACTCCATTATTTATTGCACCGCGCAGATGAAGTTTTAATTCATGCGGTCGGTTTAGTGCAGTCAGCATAGCTAAATTAATCATGCTTCTCGTCTTTTTAGGAAGTCCTTCTCTAGTCCAAATTTCTCCCCAGCAATATTCCGTAACTAATTCCTGAAGAGGCTTGGTAAAACTGGTAGCGTTTTTAATGGAGCTATCAACGTATTCAGCCCCTAAAACTTCACGCCTTACTTGTAATCCGTCATCAAATTTTACACTCATTTTAAATCCCCCTCCTTATGTTTTAAAAAAAATGTTCCCAATGCGATTGCCACTGCCTGCCCTTTTTCATCCAGAATTTTGCACTCTGAAACAACAGTACTTCGGCCAAGATGAACAATTGCAGGTTTGGCATACAACTTTTTTCCTTTGCCAGGCCTGATATAATTCATTTTCAATTCCAAGGTGTAGACTTCGGAATCTTGTGGTATCTGGGTCATTATGTGGAATCCAATAGCTACATCTGCCAATGTATAGAGAGCTCCTCCTTGGGCGACATCATATGTATTGGCATTCTGCATGCCCAATTCCATGCTCATTTCTCCATTTTCTTCAAAACCGATCCCTAAAAGCCTCCCTGTATAATGCAGTTCCTTTTTTGACCCTTTAAGTGCCCTTATAACATGAAAGACCTGATCTAATTCTTCGCTTGAGAAATTCTCAAGTTTTTTTAAAATATCACTGGCAGTTGTCACGTTATAATCCTAAACCTCCTCTCTTAAGATAAATTTAGCTTATCTAATATTAGGATACTGGATCCAACATAAAACGTCTATACTTTTCTGAATTTTTTAAATTTAAACATAGTTTTTAATTATTTAATTCCTACTTGACTAATCGGATAAATATGAATTAAAATAAAACTAACAAAAGGGAGGGTTCATTACATGCCATTAAACAGAGAAACGTTAATCAGCAAATTATTATCTCTATCAAAATTCCAGCATAATCATAGCTTGTTTAATTTAAGTGATCGAAAGCTGGAAGCTCTGTATCTGGATCATATTCTTTTTTCACCTCACCCTCACAGCGGACATCAATCAATCAAATTAGTTGGAAAAAATAGATAATAAGAAAGCCTGCAATGCTCAGAAAGCATTGCAGGCTTTTTCATTTATAACTATATAAAAAAGAGGGAATCCTAAGATTCCCCCTCCAGTAATTAACTTTTTGCCAATTTAGGCACCATATTCTCCTGCTTTGGCTCTTCGACCGCGTCTTCCATTGGTGTTGCGCGTTTAATGAAGAAGGCCAGAACCAGTGCAGCTGCAGCGATAAAGGTTGCTACGAAGAAAGCGTCGTTGATACCCTCAAGCATGGCTTTCATTAATACTTGCTGCTGCATTTCCGCCACAGCGGCTTCAGTCATCTGGCCGCCATTAGCCATAGCCCCGCCTTTCATCGCTTCTTTCGCGATTTCCGCAGCATGTGTTTCCGTTCTTGTTGACATAACTGTTACCAATAAAGCTGTACCAATGGCACCTGCCACCTGGTTCAGCGTGTTGTTCATTGCTGTTCCATGAGGATATAGTCTTCTTGGCAGCTGGTTCAAGCCATTCGTAGAAACAGGCATCATGACCATGGACATCCCGAACATCCTGATTGAGTTCAGAATAATCAGCTGTGTATACGTTGTTTCCAGAGTCAGCCTGCTGAATACATAAGTAGTTCCCACTGTAATGGCTAACCCAATGATCGCCAAGATCCGGCCGCCGATTTTATCGAACAGCTTTCCTGTTAAAGGCGACATCACAGCCATAACGATTGCACCAGGGAGCATCATCAATCCTGCATCCAGCGGCGAGATTCCCCTTAATGTCTGTACGTAAATTGGAATCAGAATCATCCCTGAAAACAGCGCCATATTTACTGTCATGCTGATAGCTGATGACAAGGCAAACATCGGGTACTTATATACGTCAAAGTTAAGCATTGGACGATCAGATTTCGTTTGTTTTAGAATAAACCATACTAAACTGATGACTCCTACAGCAATTGTCAAATACACATGAGGGCTGTCCCAGCCTTTATTCCCTGCAGAACTGAATCCATAAAGTATTCCGCCAAATCCTACACTAGAGAGGATAAGTGAAAACAGGTCCAGTCGAATATTCACTTTTTCCTTCTTGTCTTTCAGCATGACGGCGCCAAGCACTAGAATGACACCGGCAATCGGTGAAAGGAAATGGAATAACATTCTCCAATCATAATGTTCAATAATCCATCCGGAAAGAGTAGGCCCAATTGCTGGTGCGAACATTAAGATCAATCCAAATACACCCATTGCTGCCCCGCGTTTTTCCACAGGGAAGCTGATCAGCATAACATTCATTAATAAGGGCATCATGATTGCCGATCCTGATGCCTGCAGCATTCTGCCTGCAAGCAATACCGGGAATACATGAGCAACACCCGCTACAAGTGTACCGATTGTAAATAGTCCCATTGCCACAATAAATAACCTGCGGACTGTATATTTTTCAATTAAAAAGGCAGTAGCCGGGATCAAAATACCATTGACCAGCATAAAGCCTGTAGTCAGCCACTGCACTGTTGCCGGTTCAATTTCTAAATCTGCCATAATAGATGGCAAGGCAATATTTAGTAATGTATTATTCAAAAAGGCAATAAAGGCCCCAATCATTAAAACAGCCAGGATCCCATAGGGCGGTCGATCTGTTTTATTATTTATTGCTTGTTCCATTGCATTTTCCTCCTGTACTATCAGTTCATTCTTTTATACTTGCGTTACACACAAACCATATAATATACCATGAGTACAATATTTGCAACAAAAAAATCCTTGTTAAATAGAGGGTTTGTGAAAAATATTAGAATGATGTACTATTAGATTATACACATAGTCCAAATAAAATGACAGGTGATAATAAATGAATGACAGGAAACTGCATGTAATAAAAAAAGCACATCAATTATTCCTGGATAAAGGTTTTCAGGCTACCTCCATTCAGGATATTTTAGAATACAGCGGGATTTCTAAAGGAACTTTCTATAATTATTTTTCTTCAAAAAACGAGCTGCTTATGTCCATTTTTAAAACATTGCATAAAAAAATGGAAGCTGAACGCAATAAGCTCCTTATTGGCCAGGATCCAAGCAGCATAGAAGTATTCACACAGCAGATAGAACTGCAAATGAATATGAATCGGACGAATAAATTGGTTGCCCTTTTTGAAGAAGTACTTGTTTCAAATGACCCTGAACTCAAACAGTTCATTAAGGAAGGCCAGCTTAGAATGGTGGATTGGATTTTCAACCGGTTTATTGAAATTTTTGGTGAAGACAAGAAACCCTATTTGCTGGACTGCGCTGTGATGTTCCTTGGAATCCTCCATCATAACGTAAAATACTATACAAAATTCTTTGAGTTCTCTTCTAGCATTAATCCTGTGGTCCGTTATAGTGTAGAAAGAATTAGGAAGGTCGTTGAAGAGGTTAGTTCTGCCGATGAATACCTGCTGAAGCCTGAACTGATTGAAAATAGATTTAAGGAGAAAGATCATAGAAATGTGCATATTCTTTGCAAATCCCTTTTGACTTTAAAAAAGTCTATACAGCAGGCAGATCAGAACGATTGCATGGATCTTCTGGACTTTATTCAGGAAGAAATGGTTCATTCGAAAAAGCCAAGAAAATTTCTTATTGATAGCGCACTGAATACTTTGCGCAGCTGCATTACTTTTTTTGATGCTAAAGAATTTGAGAATCTTGAAATTCTTGTTTCTGCCTGTTTTAAACAGCCGGAAGAAGAATCCGTATAATTAACAATGCCTTCCTCATTTTTCAGGAAGGTTTTTTTTAGCTATTCCCCGTTTATTTATTCATAATCCTTCCAAAAACGGTAACACTAACACATAATGCCAAAACAAACTGGTGATTTGTGTATGAAAAAAGACTTAAAAAAGAAGAACAGTATTTCCGGGATTGAACTTGACGAGCTGGAAAAGTCATTTTCACGATCTCATGATTTTCAAAAAGTAAATTATAGCAATAGAAAAACTGGCCTCTGTTTTTCTTTTATTTATTTTAAAACGCTGACTGACCAAAAAATGATCACCAAGAGTCTGCTCCCTCAGCTTCTTCAGGGTGAGTTCAGCGAAATCGATGATTTGAAAAAGCTTTTGCCATCCGCAAGCATACAAATTTGTGAGGATCTTTCAAAAGCAGAGCATTTGCTTTTGAATGGCTATGTGATGGTTACAGCAGAAGCTGAAAAGCAAAAAGCGGCTTTTATGGCTGCTAAATGTTCATATGTAAGGGAGCTGACGCATCCGGAAGTTGAGCAAACGGTTATTGGACCGAAGGAAGCCTTTGTTGAGTCCTTAGGCAATAATTTGAATTTAATCCGCAAACGGCTGCCCATCTCTGAACTGATCATTGAGGAATATATAATCGGAAGCATATCCAGAACAGTGGTGGCCGTTCTCTATATTGAGGGAATCACAAATGTTGATTATGTATGCATGGTTAAAGAAAGAATCGAAAATATCGATTTTGATGAAATCACTGACAGTTCTTATATTGGACAGCTCATTTCAGATAATAAGAACTCTCCTTTCCCTCAGCTGCTGGATACAGAAAGGCCGGACAGGGCAGCCGCTGTCCTCGCTGAAGGAAAAATCGTGATCGCTATAGAGGGGTCGCCGCAAGTGCTGATTACCCCTACAACGTTTTCTGAATTCTTCAGTTCCTTTGAAGATTATTTTTTAAATTGGACTATCGCTTCTTTTGCAAGAATATTGCGGGCTTTTTCGGTTATCTTTTCCATACAGATCACGTCCATTTATGTTGCAACGCTTACTTATCATATGGAGCTCATCCCCACTGATTTGTTAGGAACACTGGTGACTTCAAGAGAGCATATTCCTCTGCCGCCTTTCTATGAAGCGTTAATGCTTGAACTGGTAATTGAGCTTTTAAGAGAAGCTGGAGCCAGATTGCCTACAAAAATCGGCCAGACAATTGGTATCGTGGGCGGTATCGTTATCGGGACTGCGTCTGTGCAGGCTGGCCTGACAAGTAATATCCTTTTAATCATAATCGCCCTGGCTGCTCTTGCCTCATTTACAACACCTGTATATAAGATGAACAACACCATTCGCTTCCTAAGATTTCCGTTTTTATTTTTCGCTAACTTATGGGGTTTTGTAGGCGTGTTATTTTGCTCCTGCATTTTGCTGACTCATATGATCAGGCTGACATCTTTAGGAAGACCATTTTTGGAGCCATTTTATCCGCCCAGATACAGGGACTTGAAAGATTCTTTTCTCAGATTCCCCTTTCAGCCTTTGAGGCCGGTGTATTTAAGAACGCAAAATCCGCATCGGTTTCAGCCCCCGAAGAAATCAAAAGTTAAGAGAGACATTGATGAATAACCGCCTGGCTCCAAACGCCAGGCGGTTATTCTGTTTTCTTTGATTTGTCCTCCCATGGTTCAAATGAAAATGGAATCCCGATCATTTTCGCCGTCAGCTCATCATAGGACACAAGGTCTTTCCTGGATAATTCTTTTATTGATTTTTTTCCCATTGCACGCAGCGCCATTTTGATTTCCTCCGTGCTCGCGGTTAGGAACTTTTCTGCAGATTTGGTCCCATCTTCGATACTAAAAGTATCCTTGAATTTTCCTTCGTTCCAGACAGTTTGTGTGGGCGGTTCAAAAGGAAGAGCATTCAAGGTATGCTTATGGGAAACGGTAAACAGCATGACGGATCCAAGATAGACTGCATCCGCTCCAAGAGCAAGAACTTTTAAGAAGTGGCCTGGTGTAAAAAGGCCGCCTGATACAATTAAGCTGATTTCCCCCTTCTTTTTTCGTTTTTCAAGGTGATTGGAGGCTCGGATGAGGGCATGCATGGTTGGTATTCCAAAATCATCTGCCAGTAAGGGCGGTGCACCGACAGATGCTCCCTGTCCCCCATCAACCGCTATAAAATCAACGCCCATTTCGATTAAATGGTCAATGTCTTCTTCTATTTTTCCTCCTGCCCCTATTTTTGCACCAATTGGAACACCTCCAGTCATTTTGCGGAGTTCATCTACCAGTTCCTTTAAATCCTTCAATGTCTGTTTATCAAAAAAGTGCTCCATTATATGGGCAGTTTCATTTTCCTTTAACCCCATTACTTCCCTTGCACGGCCAGTTAAATTTTCAGGAGATATGTTTCCTCCCATCCCCATTACAGCTCCCTGCCCCAGCTTAATTTCAATCATGTCTGCACGTTGGATGGTTTTTTCTTCCTTTCCCCACTCAGTTTTGGAGAACTGTAGGATATACTTCCCTGCACTTTCAAGCTCTTCAGGGAGGATTCCTCCTTCGCCGGAATTGACGGCCGTTCCTGTATTCTTAGCAGCTGATGCCAGCGCAATTTTCACTTGCTCACTCAATGCAATTCCATAGGCCATTCCGCTAATCATCATGGGGATTTTAATTTTCATCGGTTTTTTCGCTTTTGGCCCGATTGTCACTTTCACATCAACGTCTTCATCTCCGTCTGTAGCAAAGGGAGATGTCTGTGCAGGGATAAAGGTAATCTCATCGAAATGCGGCCATTTTTTCGATGAGCCAAATGGGCGGTGCAGGACATCACCCGTTTCGGCACGCAGGTTGTTTTCAAGTGCATTTTGAATGCCCATATGCTTGAAGCCGGGAATCAGCTCAATGAGATTTTCCTGGTAGCTGTCTGTCATAATTATTTTCCCAGCCTGCTTAACGAGCCGCTTCATGATCCAGCGCCAGCCGATCAGCATGAAAATTAAAAAGATAAATAATATAGAAATCATAGCCAGAGCTGCAATCAATAATATATTTGTCATACGTTTTCTCCATAAGATCTTTTAGCTTCCATTATTTCCATTGGCAGAGAATTTAACCTATGACTTCTCGGTTTTTGGAATAATCATGAAGGGGGAAGTAAATTCTATGAAAAAATATTAAATGAGGTGAAATAATGGACAAACGCGAAGGTACTCAGCCAGATAGCACGGAAGAACAGAATCAAATTAAAGGAAGTCTTCTTGAATCTATGATGGAGCCTATGGATCAGCTTTCCAAGATTCCTCCTGAAAAGACAGACCGGAGAACCAGTGATGAAGAAATGATTTAACCAATGAAGAAAGCCAGCATGATCGGATGCCGGCTTTTATTTTTGATAAGGAGTATCTTGATAGAAGTAATTAGGCGTTTTTACTTCATTATTATACTGTTTATGAAAAACATGTGTAGCTGCAGGGGATACGGGAGGGATCAGCCAGTTCCAGTCACCGGTCAGGTCTCTTCCCTGGCTCTTTTCGTTTTCTTCAAATTTTTTGAATTGCTGTGCAGCAGTATGATGGTCTACTATGCTGACCCCTTCTTTTTTAAAGGAATGCAATACGGCTGCATTCAATTCCACCAGTGCCCGATCCTTCCAAAGCGAAGAATGCGACCTGGTATCCAGCCCCATTAATGAGGCAATCTGCGGGAGCATATCATAACGAAAATCGTCTGCCAGGTTCCGCGCACCGATTTCAGTACCCATATACCAGCCATTGAAAGGGGCTGCTTTGTAGGAAATGCCCCCAATTTCCAGTTTCATATCCGATATCATCGGGACTGCGTACCATTTCAATCCGAGGTCACTGAACCAATTATATTCTGGATGCTCAATCCCTACTTCAAGAATCAGCTCTTTAGGTATTTCCCTTAATTGGGGCTGCTGATTGTTCATTTGTACAACTAGTGGCAGCACATCAAATTTGCCGTACTTGGGCTCCCATCCAAATTTCATGCATTGTTCAGTAAAAGGGATGGAGTGGGGATCGCCAATAATGCCATCCGCAGTCTCATAGCCAGCATACCGGATTAGCTGATGATTCCAAATTCTGATTTTCTGTTCAGAAGTGTCTTGAGAGAAGATGGTGATGGCCGGACGGAGCCTGCCATTGTTCGTGGCAAATTGTATATGATCAAACAGAGCAGAAAATACTTCATCCTCTTGTTTCGCATTCCGTTTGTCCAAAACCTTCAGCTGATCCCAAAAAAGTCTTCCTATGCAGCGATTGCTATTTCGCCAGGCAGCTTTTGCACCAAATTCCACTTCTTCAAAAGTTTGTTCATAAAACCCATGCTCTGCAATTGAATGTTCGATTTCCCTTAGTCTGTTGTTTAGTTCAGCAGGACTTTTATTCTGTTCACTATAAAACATTTTTATAAATTCTGCTGCTTCTTCAAGTAAGTCCTTTTTCAAAGATGAATCCTCCCAGAATAGACTATTTGTTAATGATAGCATATGGAGGGTTAGGGAGAAAGAAATGATGTTCTGTGGTTTCCCGGATTTTTTTGGTTAACATGCTTTTTGAGAAGGAGCGGGTTAATTTTTAATTGTGATTGACTCGCATACTGGGAGGCATAGCTTCTTTGTTGTGGTTATTCCTTCAGATTAACTACCATTCTTAGTGCACTACCTTCTTTTTCGGTGTTATTCCCTCCGATTAACTACCATTCTTAGTACACAATCTTCATTTTCGGTGTTATCCCTCTGATTAACTACCATTCTTAGTGCACCATCTTCTTTTCAGTCGTTATTCATCCAGATTAACTACCATTCTAAGCACAACATCTTCACTTTCGTCGTTATTCATCCAGATTAACTACCATTCTAAGCACAACATCTTCACTTTCGTCGTTATTCATCCAGATTAACTACCAAACTTAGCACAACAACTTCACATTCGTCGTTATTCATCCAGATTAACTACCAAACTTAACACAACATCTTCATTTTCGTCGTTATTCATTCAGATTAACTACCATTCTAAGCACAACATCTTCATTTTCGTCGTTATTCATCCAGATTAACTACCAAACTTAGCACAACATCTTCACTTTCGTCGTTATTCATCCAGATTAACTACCATTCTAAACACAACACCTTCTTTTTCGTCGTTATTCATCAAGATTCTCTTTTGTTTCCGGTCTATCTCCTTTTACTTCGCCGATATTCTGCCAATAATCTGTTAATTCAGATGCTGGGCTGACTTCCTTCATGTTCTATATCAATTATCCAGGATATGATGGTCGTACTGTCCCGGACATTCTTATCTTTTATTAACGTTAATAGCTCACGGACCCCCTCCTCATTCCCGAACATGCTAAAGAGATTAAAAATTTCTTTTGGGTCAGCAAAGTTGGTGTTAGGGCATTCTATCAGCCCATCTGTAGTTAAAAAAATATGATTTCTTCCTTTTCTGAGCTCCTTTGCACCCGAGCTATAGCAGGGTACCGGCAAATCAAACGTATTGGCTTTTCCCACCCACTCATAAAAACTTCGGTGGTTTTGCTGATATTCCTTTAATGCAGCCAGTTCAGGGTGAAATAAATGCAAAATACAATCCCCGATTGATAGCCACCAAAGAAAAGAGCTTTGTCTGATCACACATAGGAAAGCTGTTTCACCTTTAACCTTTTTGCATTTCGCCTTGAAATCCTGACTTTTAAATTTATTTAGCAGTAATCCGCCAACCTGTTCAAACGCTTCCCCAGGCGGCATCATTAATAAAGCAGCGATTTCCGATTTCAGTGTTTTGACCGTTTGAATAACTAACTCAGCACTTTCAGCTGTAGTATGGGCATCCAGTAAAACAGTAAACTCCCAATCTTGGTTAATACTTGTCCATAACAGGCAGCCGTCTTCATTTTTATATTGTCCAGCAGTCCTGTTTCCTCCGAAACGCCCTAATACCATTCTTCCGACATGCTGAATGTCTATTTCGTCCAGGTACGGCTCTTCACTGCCAATCCAGGAATATTCTAATATAGTCATTGAGACAGCCCCTTCCATGTTTTAACATAACAATATTCATTTAGAAAAGTTTGTCAACAAAAAAAGAGAACCGCAATGGTCCCCTAATTCATTATCTCATAAATTCTCGCTTCATGCGGAAGCAATACTTCTTCATTTTTTCCCCTGTCACTCTTGTAATTAGAGAGAATCAGCTCCCGGCTTGTAAAGCCATCAAAATTAAATGTCTGCTTCTCATCACCATGGTTTAATACGATCAGCCAGGTTACACCATTATAGGAGCGTGTATATACATATATGTGTTCATCATCAGGCAATAGATCCCTATAATCCCCGTAAACCATTACCTCGTTTTGTTTTCTTAATTCAATAAGCTTTTTGTAGAAATAATATACGGAGCCTTGATCCTTCAGAGCTGCTTCGACGTTGATTTTCTTATAATTCGGATTCACTTTGATCCATGGTTCGCCAGCTGTAAAACCGGCCTGGCTGCTGTCATTCCACTGCATCGGCGTTCTGGAGTTATCACGGCTCAGGAGCAATAGGCTTTCAAAGGCCTCCTGGGGGTCACGCCCTTTTGAAACTTCTTCATGATATTTGTTTTTCATGGCAATGTCATTGTAGTCTTCAATGGAATCAAATCTTACACCTGTCATTCCAATTTCTTCGCCCTGATAGATATATGGAGTTCCAGGCAATGTATGAATCATTGCTGCCAACAGCTTTGCAGACTGGATACGATTCTGTCCATCATTTCCATAGCGGGTAACCTGCCTTGTGTGATCATGGTTGTTAAGGAATTGTGAATTCCACCCTTTCTGCTTTAGGCCTGCATACCAGTTTGTTTGGATTTCTTTGAATCTGAGCATATCCCATACCGGCATTTCATCTGCCACCTGAAAATGGAATAATGTGTTCAGTTCATTCCGGCTTTCATCCACATAGAGCAGGCCATCTTCTGGTGAAACAAACGGAATCTCGCCGACTGTCATCACATCATAATGCTGAAGGACTTTATGATGCATTTCCTGAAGATAGTCATGGATACCCGGGTTATTGGCCAGATAGCCTATATCATATGGATTCTCTGCATCTGATAAATCTTCTTTTTTTGCCAATAAATTAATCACATCCATCCGAAACCCGTCGATGCCTTTATCCAGCCAAAATCTCATCATTTTGTAAATTTCCTGGCGAAGTTCAGGATTTTTCCAGTTAAGATCCGGCTGCTCGACAGCAAAGGAATGATAATAATATTGTCCTGCAGTTTTGTCCCATTCCCAGCATGATGGCGCAAAATAGGAGCGCCAGTTATTCGGCTCCCTGCCATCCTTTGGATCTTTCCATATATACCAATCCCTTTTCGGATTATTTTTGGAAGAACGTGATTCCACAAACCAGGGATGCTGATCTGAAGTATGGTTCACTACCAGATCCATAATCACCTTCATTCCGCGATGATGTATTTCATCAATCAGCTCTTCAAAAGCCGCCATGTCACCGGCTTTCTCCATAATCCCATAATAATCTGAGATGTCATAGCCATTATCACTTTCTGGTGAGTGATAGAATGGATTTAGCCAAATCACATCTATGCCAAGATTCTTTATATAATCAAGCTTCTCCATTACCCCTCTTAAATCACCATAGCCGTCACCATTGGAATCATTAAAACTTCGCCAGTATATCTGATAAACTGCTGCTTCTTTCCACCATTTTTTATTCATACAGGACACCTCATTTCATCAATTCTTCGTAAAAAAAGGGCCCTAAACAGGCCCTATCTTTATTTGTTCAAACGATACACTCTAGCTTCATATGGCTTGAGTGGCAGGTTTTCAATTTCTTCATTTTCATCAGCATCCAGGTTGGAAATCAGCAGTTCCTTAGAAGAGTACCGGACATGGTCTGGCAGCTTAAAGACAGGAGTTTCTTTACTGAAGTTGCAGATCACAAGCAGCTGGTCATCACCAAGAGTTCTTGTATAGGCGAATATCTGCTCATCTTCTTCCATGATTAAATCAAATGTGCCATAAACAATCACTTCATTTTGCTTTCTAAGCTGAATGAGCTTCTTATAAAAATGGAAGATGGAATCTTCATTTTTTAAAACTGCTTCTGCGTTAATTCCCTCATAATTTGGATTCACATTGATCCAAGGGGTTCCGTTTGTAAAGCCTGCATTCGGGCTGGCATCCCACTGAACAGGCGTTCTCGCATTATCCCGGCCTCTCTCATGAATGCCCTTAAAGATTTCATCATGTGTTAAGGAATCCGGTGAAAGATCACGGTATGCATTTAACGTTTCGATATCACGGTACTCATTGATATCATCGAACTTGACGTTTGTCATGCCGATTTCTTCGCCCTGGTAAATATAAGGCGTCCCCTGCATCATATGCAGGCATGCCGCAATCATCTTACCAGAATTAACGCGGTATTCCTCCGAGTCATTTCCCCATCTGGAGATGGCACGAGGCTGGTCGTGGTTGCTCCAGTACAAGCTGTTCCAGCCATCTTCCTCAAGACCTTTTTGCCACTTGCTGAAAATCTCTTTCAGCTCAGTCAGTTTCCAAGGACGCGGATCCCATTTTCCGTACTGCCCGTCGCCAAGCCCTACATGTTCGAAATGGAAGACCATATTCAATTCATTTCTATGCTTGCCAGTATAAAGTTTTCCTTCCTCCACTGTTACACCAGGCATCTCGCCAACCGTAATGGTATCATACGGGCTAAGGGCTTCTTTGTTCATTTCCTGCAGGAATTCATGAATTCTTGGCCCATTCATATAATACTTGCTGCCGTCCCCATATTTGTGTCCTTCCCGGATCTCCCCCTGAGGATAGCTGGTATCTTTGGAAATGAAATTGACGACATCCATACGGAATCCATCAATGCCTTTGTCCAGCCAGAAACGCATCATTTCATACACTTCATTTCTCAGTACAGGATTTTCCCAGTTCAAGTCAGGCTGCTTTTTGCTGAAAAGATGCAGATAATACTCGCCTGTTTGTTCATCATATTCCCATACACTTCCTCCAAACGCAGCACCCCAATTCGTTGGAGGTTCGCCGTTGTCTGTTTTCTTCCAAATATAATAATCTCTG
The DNA here is from genome assembly GCA_030348385.1 of Cytobacillus sp. NJ13. Classification (NCBI taxonomy): domain Bacteria; kingdom Bacillati; phylum Bacillota; class Bacilli; order Caryophanales; family Bacillaceae; genus Cytobacillus; species Cytobacillus sp. NJ13. Next base: position 1,353,260 of record JAUCFP010000006.1, read on the forward strand.
CAGGGATTATCTTTGGATTTTCGTGATTCCTGGAACCACTGATGTTCATCGCTAGAGTGGTTGACAACAAGGTCCATCATGATTTTGATGCCGTGTTCATGGGCTTTAGCCAGCATACCGTCAAAGTCTTCCATCGTTCCGAACTCGTCCATGATATTGCGATAATCTGAGATGTCATAGCCATTATCATCATTAGGCGATTGGTAAACGGGGGATAGCCAGATGACATCGATCCCCAGTTCGCTTAAATAGGGAATTTTTTCAGTGATTCCATTGATATCGCCAATTCCGTCCCCATTGGAATCGTTAAAGCTTCTTGGGTAGATTTGATAAATGACACTTTCTTTCCACCATGTTTTGTTCAATTTTTACAACTCCGATCAATGAATAATTTTATTTTATTGAACCTTTCATTACACCGCTAATAATCCATTTCTGGGCAAAAATGTACACAATAATCATTGGCGCAAGTGCCATTAAGTAGGAAGCAAATGCGAGATTATAATCTGTGCTGAATTGGCCCTGGAAAATGTATTGGACAAGCGGCAATGTGGCCATTTCCCGGTCGCTGAGCAGAACGAGCGGCAGCATGAAGTCATTCCATGCACCAAGACTTGTGATGATGGCGACAGTTGCATTCATTGGCGCAAGCAGCGGAAAAATGACTTTCCAGAAAACACCCCATGTAGTTGCACCGTCCATAATGGCCGCTTCTTCCAATTCCACAGGAATAGCACGAATGTAGCCAATATAGATAAACACATTAAAGGAAAGGTTGAAAACGATATACAAAATGATTAATCCAACCAGGTTATCCATACCCCAGGCACTGGTCTGTTTGACAAGCGGCAGCATAATGATGGGAAAAGGAATGAACATAGCACTTAAAAAATAGAAGTATAGAAACTTATAAAACTTCTTATGAAGATTTCTGGCAATGGCATAAGATACAAGCGAGTTCGTTAACACTGTAAAAATCACAACGAAAATTGTAACAAATGCACTATTTTTAAACGCATTAAAGAAATTAGTCATTTCGATAGCCTGTGCAAAGTTGTCAAATGACCAGGATATAGGGAGAGCCAGTAAATTTCCTCCCATTTCAGGCGGCGTTTTAAACGCAATGGTTATGGTTAAATACAGTGGAAAAAGAATGAGCAATGAACCTAAGATTAATAGAGAGGTCACCAGCCAGCTCGTTTTTTTGCGATTCATTAGTTTTCCACCTCTCTTTTATTTAAGAATTTAAGCTGAATAACAGAAAAGACGATGATGACGATGAAGTATATGACTGCATTGGCTGATTGATACGCAAACTCGCCGCCTTCAAATCCTCCTCTGTAAATAAGCAGGGAAATGGATTCGGTCGACTTTCCCGGGCCTCCTCCAGTCAAGGCTACAATCTGATCAAAGACCATAAGGAAGTTTTTCAATGACAGAACCATATTAATGGTGAAAAATGGCGCGATCAGCGGAAATGTAATTTTCCAGAACTTTGTCCAGACACCGGCACCATCAATGCTGGCTGCTTCATATAAATCCTCTGAAATTGTCACAAGCCCTGCCAGATACAAAATGGTATTAAAAGACACAGCCTGCCAAACGGCCACGATGACAATGCCGATCCAGGCAAGGTCCGGGTTTCCAAGAATATTGCGGGTCAAAAATTCCCATCCGAACGCATCGCCAATCTGCGGCAGGAAATGAGCAAAAATAAAATTAAAGATAAAGCCAACAATCAAGATACTCAGAATGTAAGGCAAGAAGTAGATTGCCCGAAGCGTTTTGTGAAACTTAATCTTGGAATTAAGCCCGATGGCCACAAGAAGGCTTATGATATTGACCAAAATGGTCGCAACAATGGCAAACTTAAAAGTAAATAAGTAAGCATCCCCTGCTCGTTCATCTTTAAAAACGTTTAGGTAGTTTTTTAATCCTACAAAATTCCAATCTCCATACCCTTTCCAATCCGTAAAGCTGTAAAAAATCCCCTGCAAAGCGGGAAAGCTGTGGAAAATGAAAAAAAGAAGGAAAGCGGGAATCGTGATGATGAGAAACACACTGTTTTTCTTTTTCATATTGACAACTCCTTTTTAGAAGGCCAGGGAATCTAAAGAGATCCCCTGGCCTATACCATTAGCGGTTTTGAACTTTTTCCCACTCGCTGTCCATTTTCTTCAGGAATTTTTCTTTATCCTTCTTAATCAGGAATTCCTGAACAAGGTTTTCAGCTCCCATTCCTGCAGGGTAATAGTGATCAGGGAAGCTTGTGATGGTGCCATTTTCAAAGTTTGCTTTGATTCCTTCAAACACCGGGTCTTCCTGATACACTCCTTCAATGGCTGAGAAAGCTTTCTGCTCGTCAATATACTTTTGAGCTGTGTCTTTATTCATCATGAATTCAGCAAATTTCATCGCTTCTTCTTTGTGCTCAGTGCTTTCGCTGACAGCTAAAAGAACATCTACACCAGAAACAAGTTTGTTTTGTTCAGGAGCGTTTGTTACAGGCATTGGGAATACACCAAGTTCCATGTCCGGATTTGCTTTTAGAATTTCAGGGATTGCCCAGTTGCCTTGCAGATAGAAAACAGACTTGCCGCCCGCAAATGCATTGTTTCCATCTCCATAAGCGACACCCATATTGTCTTTGTGGCCATACTGGACTAATGTAGCCATCTTGTCTGCAACTTCATCATATTTTTCCATGAATGATGTTTCACCAGCATTTTTCTTTTCAGCAAAATCTTCTCCTGCAACATTCGCACCAAGAGAGTTCCACGCAATCATGCCAGTCCAGGCATCTTTTAACGTGAAGTAGATCGGTGTGTCACCAGCAGCCTTCACTTTTTCAAGACTGGCGATGAATTCATCCCAGGTAGCTGGGACTTCAAGCCCATGTTCTTCAAACTTCGCTTTATTGTAAATTACCGCATTCGCATTTGTAGCATACGGAAGGCCGAAAGTACCTTCAGCCTCAGGTCCAACAAGACGATTGATCATGTCGATATAAGATGGCTGGACTGTTTTAGCTAAGTCAGTCCCAGAAAAATCTTCAAGAACACCTGCACGGCCTAGCTCGCCAAATGTTGCATTACCAGCAATGGACATGATATCAGGAAGATCATTTTTAGTCAGCCGTGTTTTCAGGACTGTTTCCGCTTCTGGCGGTGCATCCAATTTGATCTTAATATCGGGATTTTCCGCTTCAAATTCTTTAATCAATCCTTTGTATGTCTCGATGCTTTCTGATTTATTGGAGAATAGCTCAAGCGTTACTTTTCCGTCATCAGCACCATCAGATGAACATCCAGCCAATAAAGAAGCTCCTAAAGTTAATGCCATCACACCTGCAGTCATTTTTTTAAACATGGTATATCCCCCTATATGCATTTTGTTTTATAGTTAAATTACGTAAACGTTTACGTAATTTAGCTGAGAAAAAGAGAGTTATTATTGCCTCTCTTTCACACTCATTCTTTCAATGATTTTATGCGGCATAATCCGGCTTTCCGGAATTTCGCCAGTTTCCATAATGGTAAAAAGCATTTCCGCAGCAGCCTCACCCATTTTTGCGAGAGGCTGTCCTACTGTAGTCAGCGGCGGGATGGACATCTCAGCCAGGTTCAAGTTATCATACCCCATAATAGATATCTCTTCAGGGACTTTGATTCCCAATTGATATGCTGCTGATAAGGCACCGATAGCCATTTCATCACTTGCTGCAAATATCGCCGTAACATCCGGGAACTGCTCGACAATCTTTTTCATGCCCTCAACCCCATCAGGAAATGTAAATCCCCTGCTGAACACAATATTTTCGGAACTCAGCGGTATGCCATGATCTAATAGAGCTTTTTTAAAGCCTTCAATCCTGGGAATCCCCGCAATGATATCATCCTTGTTTCCGCTTATCATTCCAATTTTGGTATGCCCCTTGTCGATTAAATGCTTAGCTGCAGCATATGCTGCATGAAAATCATTGACCTTTACAAAAGGCACCGGGTACGCATAGGACTCTGTCGAAAGCAAAATCATCGGCATCTTGGTTTTGGTTACAAATTGATAATACTCATCTTTTAATATTTCACTTGCGAAAATTATCCCGTCTACCCTTTTTTCGATAAGCAGCTGGAGATATTTCATCGTTTTTTCGCCATTTGATTCTGTATGGCAGACGATCACACTGGAACCGTTGTCATTTGCAGCCTTTTCAATGCCATCGAGCAGATCGGTTACCAGAGAACTGGAAAGCTTCGGGAAAAGCACCCCAATCGTATGTGTTCTTTTGTTAATTAATCCTCTTGCCACTGCGTTTGGCTGGTATCCCAGTTCTTCAATCACTTTAATAACCTTAAATTTTGTTTTTTCCGAATAGCCTCCCTGGTCATTCAAAATCCTGGAAACTGTTGCAATGGAGACATTTGCTTTTTTGGCAACATCTTTGATGGTATAAGACATATCCCACCTGCTTTAAATTGCTGTATTATTTTTGTTACGAAAACGTTTACGTTGTAATAATATCATCTTATGTAAGCCTTTTCAATATGTTTTTTATGATATTTTTGAAATTTGTATATACATGAATTTATTAAAAAGGAGCCTAAAGAGGCCCCTATTAAGTCAATTTTTTGCGCTTTTAGCAGCATATTTGTTTTTGCCACTTAGTCCTTAAACGCCTTCTTCATTATTATAAAAACGGGCTAATTCAAAAACCGCACTCCCGATCCTCTCGACTTCCGGAAAAATGACTCTTGCAATTCCTTCTTCATGTAAAGCTTGTGCAGTAACTTTTCCAACCGATAAAGCCACAACCTTTTCTGAGAAACAACTTTTCAATTGCGCATCTGCTTTCTTTTTCCCGGCGAAGCTGAATAAATTCCTTACTTGAGGTGTGCTGGTGAAAAATACTGAATCAAGCTTTCCTTCAAGGAGCTCGGATAGCAGCTGATTCATTACTTTTTCCTCAGGAGGAATATGGGTATATGGCAGAATTTCTTCAAAGTCCGCATGGTTATCTTCCAGCCACTGTTTAAGGCGTGGTGCTGGGTCCCCGTGAAGCTGCAGTGCTACTTTCCGGCCTGCTAGGGAATGAGCAGAGAGCTCTCGAATTAAGCCTGCCGTACTCCCGTCGTCATCCCGCACTGAAGGTGTGATATCAAATTTTTTCAGAGTATTAACGGTTTTATATCCCCTTGCTGCAATATTTGCTTTTTGCAGGCTGTTGATAAGGGCGTCACCCTCATTCATATCAAGAGCAGTTTGATATATGGTTTCGACACCGATTCCGGTAGTAAAAATAATCCATTCAAAGCTTTCCATTATTAGCAGTCTTACATGATTCTGAAGTTTATCGTCTTTTAGCAGTGTTGTTCCCTGGGCTGGCCTGCTGAGGGCAATCCCTCCCTGATTCTCCACTAATTTGCCGATTTCTTCTATTTTCCGGGAACCTAAAAGTGCAATCCTTTTGCCCGCAAGCTTTTTCATCTTACTCCCCCTAGTTATGTATCTTTTTATTTTTAATTATAAAGGTTGAATGGTTATTTATCACATAATTGTTTATTTGATTATACCTGCGCTATAAAAATATTCAGTTGATAAGTGACTTATTTTTTTCGTATAGAGGAATATTTTCGCTTATTCCTGCAAAAAAAAAATTGCCTGCAGGACCTCCTGCAGGCAGTTTTTGAATTATTTATCAGCCGGTTCTTCTTCAGCCGTTTCTTCAGTTAATTCGTTTTTCTTGTTTACTCCATTGCTTTCGGCTTTGTAATCGTATTTCGAACGGTCAACCGGTTCGAAGTTTTCCGGTGTGTAGAAGCGGAGAAGATCTCCATTTACCACTTTATCAGATAGCGCCAATTTCTGCTCGGCACTTTCCTGAAGTTTTTTCGCTTCTTCAAAACGGCTTTCATCAAGCAGTTCACCAGTTGTTGAGTCATAGAATTTGCCGTCAACAGATGAAATGGTTGGACTCATGAAATCTCCGTTACGGAACGGCACAAGGTCATCATGATTTTCTGATAATAAGTCAGTACCGAATTGCAGATACTGTTTAGTATCAATGCCAAGCAAGTGCATCAATGTCGGCATAAGGTCAATCTGTCCGCCAAATTCATGATTTACTCCGCCCTCCATGCCAGGTACCCGGATGAACAGAGGCACACGCTGCAGACCGGCACTATCGAACGCTGAAATTTCCTTGCCAAGCACTTGTTCCATTGCTTTATTATGATTCTTGGAAATACCATAATGGTCACCATACATGACAATCACTGAGTTCTCATACAGGCCGGAAGCTTTAAGCTGTTCAAAGAACTGTTTAAGTGCTTCATCAGCATAACGGGCTGTCTGGAAATAATTATCCACTGATTTATCCCCAGTTGTATGAGGCTCAATTGTTGCCTGCTCCTGATCCATATGATACGGATAGTGATGAGATACTGTAATAAACTTTGAATAGAACGGCTGTTTTAGCGACTTCAGGTACGGCATGGATTGTTCAAAGAACGGTTTATCCATCAGACCGTAGTCAGCCATGTTTTCTGGTTTTAAATCATAGTAATCTGCATCAAAAAAGTTGTCATATCCAAATGATTTATAAATTTCATTACGGTTCCAGAAACTTCCTGAGTTACCGTGGAAGACTGCAGATGTATATCCTTTATCTTTCAGAATTGCAGGAGCAGCATTGTACGTATTCAAGCCCTTATTTGTAAAAGCAGAGCCCTGCGGCAATCCATATAGGGAGTTTTCAAGGATAAACTCTGCATCTGCCGTTTTCCCTTGTGCAGTCTGATGGAAGAAGTTATCAAAATACGTTGTATTTTCTTCTTCAATCAGTGAATTTAAGAATGGTGTTACTTCTTCACCGTGCAGTTCATAATTCATTAAGAATGTCTGAATGGATTCCAGGTGAAGGTAGATTACATTCATGCCTTCCCCTTTACCGAAGTACTTTGGATTTGGTTCAGCATAATTCGATTTTGTAAAGTTGATGACTTCGGTAGTATCACTGCTATCTGCCATAACTCTTTGCGCGGATGCCTTCGTGCTTTGAACTGCATCATAAATCGTATAATTGTACATGCCTAAATACTTAACAATATAGTTACGGTCAAAACCTCTTGTCAAAAGTTCCGGGCGATCTGTTTCAGCCAATCCCAGGTTAGCAAAGGAAATGGCCAGTGAAGCATAAATTATAGCTGCTGATCTGCGGCGCGTCATATCCTTTGTTTCGATTTTAACGGCTTTAAATACAAGCAAGCCGGCAAGCAAGATGAAATCAAGGAAGAAAAAGATATCATTCAGCTTTAATAATGAGCTGATGCTTCCGCTGACATCACCAAAATTCTGTGTCTGCGTCAAGGTCGGCAGTGTAATAAAGTCATTAAAGAAACGGTAGTACACTACATTCGCAAACAGCAGGAACGATAGGAAGAAATATATAACCATCAAGGCGATATATTTTCGTCTGCCTTTAAAAAAGAATGCAATTCCTAAAAACAGCAATGAAGACCCAAGCGGGTTAATGAATAAAAGGAACTGCTGCAAGGCACTTTCAATGCCTAAGTTAAATTGTGTCATTTGAGTAATATACGTTTTCATCCAGAGCAGAAATACTGCTAAAAAGAAAAAGCCTATATATTTATTAAATATATCCTGACTTTTATGAAGTAAAGTATTCAAAATCATACACCTGCCTTCTAGCACTTTATTCTAACATACTTCGCTAGTAATTTAAAAATCTTATGTTGGCAATCAGCCCAATTATTAGTTTACCTGATAAATATTAATAATCTATGAACATGCAAAAAAAGCACTGCACAAGAATATAACTATACTCGCATTTGATAAAATGTCAAGCATGTCCAGATAAAATGCTCTTTAATGACTATTAAACAGGGGGAGTGCCCTGTTCACAGCCTAAGCTGGCTGTTGCACATTAATAAATGCTGCACGTCTATATAGACGAATGAAAAGCAATTTGGTTTCACTTTTTATGTAAAAACTTATATATCTTTAATTTTTCAAGGAAGGAGAAAAAACAGACAACAGCCTATATATATGATTCGTTTAAACAAATTATACATAAAAGCCGATTCATTTAAATGAATACAAAGGTAAAAATTAACTTATGCAGCTCTTAGACCGGTTATGACCTAGAACCATTCCTCTTTTTAAGTATTTTTAAACCTCTTTATTCATAACCGTGATTGCCATAATTCATGTTGGCTTAGCGATTGGAACCTCCCTGCGGTATGTATGGAAACAAAAAACAAACCGCACTTTTAATAAGCGCGGTTTTAGTTTACCATAATATTATTATGTTTCGTTTTACCATACTGATTTAAATTCTCCGGATTTTCCTGTGATACTTGCCGTAAGAATATCAATATTTTTCGTTACCTTTGTTGTATAAGTGAAATCCCCATAACAGTATGGATAGCGGAAATTATTTTTGTCGCCTCCGCAATTATAAACTTCCGGATTTTTTTCGGCCTGTTTAAGTGAGAATTCTTTCGCGATTTCTTCACTGTGTTTTCCGCCCTGATCAGCAACAAAATCAATATAACCGATTCCCATATTGTAAGCCTGGATAACGGCAGGGAAGTCTACATTTTTTTCACTGCCATAATTCAATGCTTTCTGAAAATGTTTAACACCCTGCTTAATGCTTTGTTCCGGATCCTGAATGGAATTCGGGGGCAATCCTGCTGATTCTGAAGCCTGCATCGGGTCCCCGCCCTTCCCTTTGCTTTCCTGCTGCATAATCGCAGCCAATACGAGAGTATATTCTTCAAGGTTTACTTCCTTCAATTCCTTCTGAAGGATCGGCGTATAATTCTGAACATCCTTTGACACAGTATTAGGCAGTAAGGAAACTGCTGTTTCCTTAATATTAATCTGCTTGAATTGATCAAATAGGACAAAAATCAAAACCAAAAAAAATAACAAGAATGCTATATTTGATCTGCGTTTTGTACGCTTTTTGCTTTTTTTGCGTTTCATTGCTGCTCTCCCGGTTTCTCTATTATTGTTTCAGATTTTCATTATAGCAGAAAATACTGATATTTTAATAGGAATAGCTCCTTTAAAGGAGGCCGGAAGAAGGTTTATCCCATAACGCTTTGGTTTTTATCGTTAAGATATAAATTATTTCGGCCTGAATTTTGGTATATCGCAGCATTCAGTTTGCTTCACACTGGTTTTCTGCTATACATATCAAATGAATGCTAATAATCCAGCCTTCCTGTCTCCGCTGATTACTTCTTCCTCTTCACATTAATTCCTGCCTCTTCCTCCAGCGGCTTTATGACTGCCGACATATCCTGATCGCTAAGGCCTTGCTCAACTGCTTTCTGGAATGCTTTTTCAGCCATCTGACCTGTAAATTGGCTTAGGCCGGCATCCTGTAAAAGCTGGTTGGCGAGCCGGACATCCTTGTTAACATATTTCACTGCCCCTCCTGGTGTAAAATGGCGGTCGAATACGTATTGTTCCATATTCCTGCGCAGGATTCTGCTGTCGCCATAGCTTGCCTTCAGCACTTTCAAGAGCTGTTCGGAGTCCAGTCCATAAGCAGATCCGGTTACCATTGCCTCTGATGCAGCCAGAGAGTGTACAGCAACAAGATACTGATTAATCAGCTTGGCAATGCTGCCTGAACCCGAAGGTCCCAGATATTCTATGGTGTCACCGAGCACCTCCAGGACCGGCTTAACTTTTTGAAAAGCCTCTTTCTCGCCGCCTGCCATGATCGTTAATGTCCCGCTTTCTGCTCCTTCTGGACCGCCGCTAACCGGACAATCCAGATAACTGATCTTTATTGCATCCGTCATCTCAAAGATTGTTTTACTCGTGTCGGCCCCTACTGATGTAAAGTCAATGCATATCGTTCCGGGCTGGGAATTATGAATGATCCCCTCTTTACCTGTATAGACGTTCAGCACATCATCTGGCATAGAAAGACATGTACACACGACTTGACATTGGCTGGCCAGGCAGCTGATCGTTTCCGAATATATGGCTCCCAGCTCAATAAGGGGCTGTGCTTTTTCAATTGTCCGATTATGAACCATGACATGAAAGCCATTGTCCAGGAGACGCTTTACCATCCGCGAACCCATTACTCCTGTACCAATAAATCCAATCTTCATGTTGTCACCCCTTTCATCCAAGCAAAACTCTCTTCACTTCTGCCTTGTGGATTATATTCAAGACCAATCAAGCCTCGGTAGTGTTTACTCAAATATTGAAGGATATCGGTATAATTTATTTCGCCTGTCCCTGGCTGCTGTCTGCCCGGATGGTCAGCAATTTGCACATGCCTAACCAGCTCAGCGTATTTTTGATACATGGAAAGAGAATGGCCATGAATTCTTTCGATATGGTAAAAGTCGAATTGAAGCTTCACATTCGGCAAACCGACACGATGGATTATATCGGCTGCCTGCTGGAGATCACTTAAGAAATAACCAGGCATATCAAATGGATTGATAGGTTCAATTAATAAGGTATTCTGGTGCTCAGACATTGCAGTGCCAGCATATAAGAGATTTTCGACAAAAACTTCCCGATTATTATCTTGGTGTGTCCCCGCCATGCAATGTATCTTTTTAACTCCCAGGCCATTTGCATAACGGATCCCACTTTCAACTGATTTTCTAAATTCTTCTATTCTCTCCGGGTCTGCCGCCAGGCCACGGTCCCCATTTTCCCATTGACCTGGCGGCAGGTTTATTAAGTCCATCGATAACTGATTTTGCTCAAGCTCTTTTTTGATTTCTTCTATTGTATATGTATATGGAAATTGGCACTCGATATTAGAAAACCCAGCTTCACGGGCTTTTTTGAACCTCTCCAAAAAAGGAACTTCTGTAAAAACAGTTGAAAGATTAACAGAGTATTTATTCATGACAGCCTCCTGGAATAGGATTGTTGTTAATATAAATAGTCTTTTCTCATAGATTGTTGTTTTTGGTTTTGAATTTAGCCCGTTGATTTCCGCTGCGGACACTTGCTTTCCGCGGGGAGGAACAGAGCTTCTCGGCTTAGCCTGTGCGGTCTCCCGCTCCCTCTCATTTTAAATATCCGATCCTGTTGAAAGCCCTTTTAATTCATAGCCATTTGCAAAGTACTGTATCGTTTCATGCTCATTGTCGTTCAGTTCACGATTGACACAGGATTGGTAGGCATTCTTCATTTCTTCAATCTGCCCTTCGAATTCTTTTGTAAGCTGTGCAGCCTTCCGCAGCAAGGCCGCTTCCTCCTGGTACTCTGACTTTGATATAGCCGTTCCATGAGACAAAATATATGTATCTGCATCAAATTGATCCAGTGCATCCATTAGCTGAAGGACGCTATCTGCCGTGTAATTCCATTTACTTGCGTAAAGATTCGCGTAAATCGCATCTCCCAGAAATAATATTTTTTCTTCCTTTATATACACCACCACTGAATCTGGAGAATGGTCCCCTCCTACTTGCTGCAGTTGGCAAGTCACACCACCGAGATCTATTTCAAGCTTATTTTCGAACGTGATATCTGGAAGTTTAATCTTAATGCTTCGATCTTTACCATACTCTTTCTTTATGGCGCTTGCGCAAAATTCTATTTCGACTCCGCTTTTAACACGTTCATCTAATGCATCATCTGTCCATCGATAAGGAATTAGTTTTTCCATTTCAGATTTGGTGAGTCTGGAAGCAAGAGATGGGATATCCAGTGCATGCAGGCCGAAAATATGATCCCAGTGCCAATGTGTCAGGGCAACCATACTTGGTGAAGGTATTCGCTGCTTCTCCAGCTCGCTTAAAAATAATTGGGCATGTGCCTTAGAATTGCCTGCATCAATCATCAGAGTGATTCGATCCCCGACCACAGCCCCTAAAATGGGACGGTCTGTTTCTGACACAGGAGTTTGATACCAAAACCTGCGATTAAGTTTTTCTAATGTTTGCATAAAATCCTCCCTATGATTCTTTTGTACATGAATTCGGTAAAAAGTGAAGAGAATCCTTTTTATAATTCCAGTATACAGAAATAGCCTGCTCAATACTGCTATTGAACAGACTCTATATAAATTACTTATTGTTACTGTTACGGAAATCTTTTTTTATTAATGCCAATCATCTTTAACAAAAAAAACTGCTCAATACTTGAGCAGCCCTTGTTCGGAAGTTATTCTATTTCAACGATCATTTCAATTTCTACGGGGGCTCCGCCTGGAAGGGAGGCTAGCCCAACTGCTTTGCGGGCATGTCCATTTTCCTTGCCGAAAATGTCATGAAGCAAATCTGATGCAGCATTAATGACTGCAGGATGATTTTTAAAGTTGCTTGTTGAGGCAACGTAGCCATCCATTTTGATGATTCTTTTTACTTTATTTAAATCTCCAATGATCCCTTTAAGGGCTGCCAGCAAATTCAGCGTACAAATTCTTGCTGCATCCTTTGCTTCCTCGATCGAGATATCTTCCCCTACAATACCTGCATATTTTTGTGCGCCATTTACCCTGGGTGTTTGTCCGGATAAAAAGACTGTGTTGCCTGAGATAACGCCCGGTTCAAAAGGCATTCGGATGTCAGCCAATACAGGGAGCTGGATATTCAGCTCTTCCAGTCTTTCTTCAATTCCCTTTTTTACCCCTTCCATCGCTAAGCCTCCTGGGAAACACGTTGTTTTAATGAGGAATATAGTTGTTTAGTGAATTTAAATGAGCGGTGAGTATAATAGACTTTGGCGAAAGCATGATTTTCACAAAGTGAGCATTTGATTTCATATGGAGCTTTTCGAATATGAGGAGTTTTTAATATTTGCATGGCTTCTTTTAAATGTGTGCTGCAAACCCACATAATGTCACCTTCTTCTATTTTATTGGGATTCTATATACTATTACATTCTGTAATGGGTCAATGCCGTTGGTTTCATCCATTACAGAATGCAGTATTCGTAAGCTCATTTTCCTGTTGTAACGGTTTGTTTTAATTTATCCGGCTTTCTCTTTTTCACCTGATTGGTCACTTCATCGTCCCATGAAATGGTGATATCCCCGTCTGTAACGAATGTCTGGCAGCCTAAACGATAGCCTTTCTCCAGCCACTCTTCTCCCAGCTTCCTTCTTTCCTGGATTTTTACGTTGTCCAGGTATTCTGCTCCTTCTTCTGTTTTAAAAACACAAGTGCCGCAAATTCCGCCGCCGCAGCGATTTGGCAGATCTCCATCATAGCGGAGCGACATTCTTAATATATTAGAATCCTCAGGCACTTCCAGAGTTTTGTTGCTATTGACAAAATGGATGTTTGGCATGATTGAATTCCTCCCTGTGATTTCGTTTCTTAGCTCTTGGTATACAATATACCATATTAATAATATTCAGACAATACAAAACTTTTAAATATTTATTAGTTTTAAACAGTCCCTCTCTTTTTAATACGGTTCACATAGGCCATGTACGCCTTTTTCGAATTCTCTATATGAATCCTCATCAGGTATTCAGCTATTTCGGCATCTTTATCGCGCAGTGCCTTCATAATATCAATATGTTCTTTTAAGGAGTCCTTCCTTCTTCCTGGTGTTTCGTACCCCATATTGGCGGCCATATGAATAAAATCGATCAAGCCTGATAGGATTTCATATAGTTTTGGACTTTTGGATGCCTTATTAATCAGCCTGTTCATTTGAATATGTTCGGAATTGAAGTTTTCTTCATCCTGTTCACTTAGCTCCATCAGTTCCTTAATTTTGAGATCCAGTTCTTTTTGTGTACCTGAATCCATTCTTTGTGCTGCCAGTTTTACAGCCAGCACTTCCAGGGAAGAGAGAATCGTAAATACCTCCAATACTTCATCCTCTGAAATATTGGAGATGACGACCCCTTTTCTGGGAACTGTTTTTACGAAACCTTGAGATTCCAGCCTGAACAGAGCCTCCCGAATCGGTGTGCGGCTAATGTTGAGCTTGGCTGCAAGTTCTCTTTCTACCAGTCTGTCTCCTGCCTGGTATTCTCCTTCTAAAATGAGTTTTTTTAGGTACAAATACGCATGTTCGCGTATGGATATTAAGTTGTTTTCCTCCCATGTACTATCCATTTTTTCACTTCCTATTTTTAAAGGTTAAGATAAAAAGATTCCTCCATAAAATAAAGCTCCAAATATAACAAGCGAAGGATGGACCTTGAATTTGATTAATGTTAAATAGCTAACAGCTGCAAGAAGTGTAAGATGCAGCATTCCGCTGTTTTCAAAGGCTGTCAAAAAGAACTGGTAGGCCATGACAGCTAGGAGGACAGCAATGATCGGCTGCACGGATTTGGTCATTAGCTTCACTTTAGGGGAATCTTTGAATAAATTCACAAACTTAAACAGGACGATGACTGCCAGCGCTGATGGAAGGATGGTAGCTGCCAAAGCTACTGCCGCCCCTAAAACCCCGCCTAATTCATAGCCGATGAATCCGGCCATTTTCGTTGCTATGGGACCCGGCAGGGCATTGGCAATGGCGAGAACATCCCCAAATTCTGATAGTGTCATCCAGCCATTATTGTTCACTACTTCAATTTGAATGAGGGGAATCGTTGCGGGTCCCCCTCCGTAGCCTAATAGATTCGCTACAAAAAATGCCCAAAAGATCTCCCAATATATCATGAACTTTTCTCCCTTACTGGCATGTACTCTCCAGTTGCCTTTTTATTCGCCTGTTCCTTCCGATGGGCAATATAAAATGCTGTGCTTAAGACGATCGCAATTAAAATACCGGGATGCCATTCCAAAAACTGAACAAATACCAGTGATACGGCAGCAAGCATAAGGTTTTTCGGCAGCCCTAAGCCCTGGCTTCCTTTCTGGTAAAAACGATAGGCCATCTCTGCCAGCATAAAGCCGATGACAGGTGTCACTCCCTGCACCATTCCGCTAACAATCGGGGACTGGCGGAAAGAGTATAAAACGCCAAGCAAAGCCAGCATGGCAATAATGGAAGGCAGGATATGCGTAAGGATGGCTACAGCGGCACCCATGCTGCCTTTAACTTTGTAGCCGATATAGGCAGCCATTTTCGTTGCAATCGGTCCTGGCAGCGTATTGGCTAATGCCAAAATCTCCCCGAATTCCTCCTCCGTCATCCATTTATATTTCTTAACTGCTTCAAATTCAATCAGCGGTATTGTCGAAGGACCTCCTCCATACCCTGTCACACCGGTGCGTGCAAATCCAATCGCCAATTCAAGATAAGGCTTCATGCGATCCTCCCCTTATATAGGTGCTTTTGACTGAAGAAGGACCTCATTCCGCTCTCTATTAACAACGAATGAGGTCCCTTTCTATTATTTTTTAATATCTGCTTCGGTTACGACTTCATAGCCGTCTTTTTCCAAATAAGATTGAAGGGCCTTTAATGCAGCGGTCCCAACAGCCGTATCCTGCTCGCCATTTCCTCCGCTGATGCCGATTCCGCCAACGACTTCACCGTTAACCACAATCGGGAACCCTCCGACAAACACAGCAAATTTGCCATTAAGCATATGCTGGATGCCAAATGCCTCATTGCCTGGAAGGGCAGGCCCATTCGGTTCTTTATTGAATAGATGGGTGGAGCGTTTATGGCCGGCAGCTGTGTAAGCTTTGGCAATCGCAATTTCAGGCCCGGTGATTCTTGCTCCATTCATGCGCTCGAGTGCAATCACACTTCCGCCGTCATCGACAATTGCAATGGTTTCAAACACATTGATTTCCGCCGATTTTTCCTTTGCTGCTTCAATCATCAATTTTGCTTCTTCCAATTCAAGTTTTAGAGCAGTTTTCATCATCATTCTCCTTCTGATTTAATAGCCAATATAAACGGTTTTTACTTGAGTGAAAAATTCGAGGCCGACTCTTCCTGACTCCCGGAACGTAGCCGTGCTGGATTGCTTTAATCCGCCAAACGGTGCATTGATTAAGTTGCCGGTTGTTGTCCGGTTCACTTTTACGGTGCCTGCCTGAATGTCTTTAGTAAACTGGCTGGCTGTTTTTAAGTTATTTGTCACAATGGAAGCAGACAATCCATAGTCAACGTCATTGGCAATCGCAATGGCTTCTTCATATGTATCTGCCTCGATCACGGCAATGACAGGGCCAAATATTTCTTCCTTGGCAATGCGGTGATTTGGTTTAACATTAGTAAAAATGGCCGGCTGCACAAAATATCCTTTTTCATATTCACCTGATGTGAGGTGCTCACCGCCATATACTAAATCCGCACCGTCTTCCTTGCCAAACTCAATATACTTCAAGACATTTTTCAGCTGTCTTTCATTTGCAAGCGGGCCGATCTTAACTCCTTCTTCAAAACCGCTCCCAATTTTAAGGGCGCTTGTTTTTTCAATCAATTTCTCCACAAATGCTTCTTTTACTTCCTTCATTACAATCACTCTGCTTGTTCCTGTGCATGCCTGCCCAGTCAAAGAAAACCCGCCATTCACTGTTAATGTGGCAGCAAGATCAAGGTCAGCATCTTCTATAACTAAAAGCGGGTTTTTTCCGCCTAGTTCCATTTGAGTTCTCGTAGTGAATGAGCATTTGCTGTGGATGTCCTCTCCTGCAGCTGTTGAGCCAGTGAAGGTAACAGCCTTGACAGCAGGATGAGTGACTAATAAATCACCTACATCAGATGCCTTCCCAGTTACAAAGTTTAAAACACCTTTTGGTATACCGGCCTCGTGCAGCGCTTTAACAAGCCGAACGGCAATCAGAGGTGTATCTGAAGAAGGCTTGAACACAACTGTGTTTCCAGTAATTAATGCCGGAGCAATTTTTCTCGCAGCAATGGAGATTGGAAAGTTCCATGGCGTGATTACACTTACAACTCCAAGCGGTTCTCTTTCCGTCGAAACTCTCATATTTGGATCATCATTAGGGAATGTTTCACCTGTGAAGCTTTGTCCCTCGACCGCATAATAGCGAAGTGTCTGTGCAGAGCGCAGCACTTCATTTTTCGCATCATTGATATGCTTTCCTTCTTCCCTTGTCAGTTCTTCTGCATATGTGGCCGCATTTTCTTCGAGTAGTGCCGCGGCCTTGTTCAAAATGGCAGCACGCTTGGATGGTGCTGTCTTTGCCCAGCCAGGGAATGCTTTACTGGCGGCTTCAATTGCTTCTTTCACATCAGTTTCATTGGATGCCTGAAAAACACCGACTACATCTTCCGTATTTGCAGGGTTCACACTATAAAACTTCTTTTGGCTCGCGGATTCCTGCCACTCACCATTAATATAGTTATTGAATGTTTCTACCTTTGTTGTAATCAAACCTATCACCTTACTCTCTGTTAATTTCTCCCTTTCCTGCGTCAACTTCTCCAATTATAGAAAGGGCCGCCACATAGACCTCGATGGACAAGATTTAGTGTGACGGCCTGGATAATACTTATTATTTTGCTTCTACTAAAGATCCAAGATCCTGTTCAAGATATTCTCTCCATAGGCCATCCATGTACATGCGGCGCATTTTCGCACCTGTGCGGACTACTTCAAGGCAGCGCTGCTGTAATTCAGGAGTATCAGCATGGTCCAAAACAATCTTGTAGCCGCGTTCTCCATGGATTTCGTCAGATACTATGTGCAGATCGAAGAATTCGATTTCTTCATCTGTGAATCCGTATTGTGCACGGAGAGCTGGAGTTTGCTTTCGATAAATATCCGGAACCTGGGACTCGAGGCCGACAACTAGAGCAGCCGTTGCTACAACGAAGTTTTCACGGGCTGCTACTGCATAGCACCAGCTTTGCAGGCCTAATGTTGTAGCTGCCATGTTTTCTGGATCAATCACTCGTTCGCGGGTTGTTCCACATGCTTCAGCAAAGCGAATCAGCAAGTCTGTATGGCGGTCGGCCGCAATTTCTTCCTCATACATATTTTGAAGTGTGAAATCTTTTGCTGCTTCAAATTTCGGATCGGTTGGAGTGTTGTGATAGATGTACGCTAAGTAGTCAGCGAAAGGTCCTACATAGTGGTAATGGTTTTCAGCCCATCTGGCAAAATGCTTTCTTTCCAGTTTTCCTTCAGCCCAAGCTACAGTGAATGGAGCTTTCTGGCTATGGTTTCCTTTAATGGCTTCCTCTAATTCTTTGCGAAATTCATCTTTCGATAATAATTCTGGCATGTGTAAACTCCTCCTCGAAATTTATGTAGCCTATTGGCACTTGATATTTTGTATACCAAAACTTATAAAAAAATAATAGGTTGCTATTTTACAACCACATTTAATCTTGTATTTTTGGTCTTTGGTATACCTTAATGAAATCATAACCTATTCTTTTTAGATTGTAAACATAATTTTTAGAATTTTTTAAAGATTATTTTTTCTCGGTTGATAGATTGTGAGAATTTAATAAAGCAGCTCCTCTTTCAGATCAAGCAGCTCGGAAAGTTCTTCAGCAAGATGATCCAAGGCTTCTTCAACGATCTGCTCTCCGATTTCCCTGCTCCCTTTCCGTCCATCACCGATACAGCCGTTTCCAGTCATTTCTTCATAGAAATAAAATCCCTGGACAGCTTTACCCGGCCGGAGTCTTTCCCATCTGCCGCCTTGCTTGATTTCTCCTTTTTCCAAGAGGTCCTCTCTTACCAGTTCAGGAGCAAGATAAAGAGCTTCAGACACTTCACGTTCACAGCTGTGGCCAAATAAAGGAGATTTTACATATTTCCCGATAGATTCCTTGGCAGATGCAGTTGTCTTAGCATAGTAGACTTCTACTTCCAATTCCTTTGTGATGGTCATGGCTGCCAGATTCAGTGCAGATTGGTTTCCGCCATGTGAATTCAAAAATAAAAACTTCTTGATGTCATGCTGTTTCAGTGAGGAAACCATGTCTGTAAGAACAGCAATCAAAGTAGAAGGCTGGAGTGTAATTGTTCCGGGGAAATGGATATGATGCTCGGAAACCCCCATGTTAACACACGGCGTCACAATAGCATATGGAAACATTCTCTGCCCCAGTTTAATAGCCATTCTCTCCGCAAGCACCGCATCACAGCTTTCCGCCATATGTGGACCATGCTGCTCATGTGCTCCGACAGGAATTATGGCAAACTCTACTGTTTCTAGTGATTTCTCGACTTCCTTCCATGTCATCTTGGTAAGATCATAACAATTCATTTTCTTGATACCCCGCTCGCCTTAGGTATTTTGTATACCATTAATAAATAAAAATAAAAAACTATTTCGTAATAGCTGCAGTTGTCTTCTTGGGAGGTTTTACAGAGATGTTGTCCTGGGATATTTCAATGTCGTTTTGGATGGTCATTTGACAGGTTAACCGGTACCCTTCTTTCACTTTGTCGCCAAGCATTTTTTCTTCCTTCCAATTTGGCGGTGC
Organism: Cytobacillus sp. NJ13; assembly: GCA_030348385.1. NCBI lineage: Bacteria > Bacillati > Bacillota > Bacilli > Caryophanales > Bacillaceae > Cytobacillus > Cytobacillus sp. NJ13. Next base: position 1,372,613 of record JAUCFP010000006.1, read on the forward strand.
GAGATCATCTCCCCCATTTAAAACAATGCACGTACATTTTGTGCATCTTCCCATGCCGCATCCATATTTTAATTCCGGAAACTGGCGGATCCCTGCCAGGACCACCAAATTGGCATTATCCTTTACCTGCTTTTCCACAATCTCCCCATCCACATGAAGCGTAACCTTCGGCATAACATTACCCCTTTCAGTTTATTCTAAAAATTTAGATACTTTTTTCAAAGTATACAACCTTTCGGGAAGATTAGCAAACTCGTTTTTTATTTTTCTGTGTTTGGCGGATATAGGCAGGTCCCTTTTACTGGATTAACTACCGTTTTTCCATTTGTGCGATTAAATTCGTCGTTAATCAGCTAGATTAACGACCATTTTCTTTGAGTTCAATTATTTTCGTCGTTATCCGGCCGCATTAACTACCATTTTCTTTGAGTTCGATTATTTTCGTCGTTAATCTGCCAAATTGGCTGCCACCCTAACTCACCAGCATCACTTCCTTTTTTCTTAATGACCAATATATATAATTTTCACCGAATTATTAAAAAATTTAGAATATATTATTGAATATTTTGAAATCTTAGTATAAAATAAGCTCAAGAGCGTTGGTATACAATATTCCAAAGAGAAGGAGGTAAGCTCTCGAGCTACATATGAGCAATTCTGCATTTGAAAAACTAATTTCAAACAAAACTAAGGGAGTGTTTTAATTGGGTAAATATATTGTATTAACAAATAAAGATACTTTCCAGACCATTCTGGAAAACGAGGGTCTAAAACCGATTGAGACGTATCATTTTTATTTCTTCGATAAGCTGAAGGCTAAGTACACCATTGCGGAAGTTTTGGATGAGAATATGAAAATACAGCTTTATGAAGATTATGAAGGAAAAGAGTATGTGAATCATATTGGTGTTAAATTTTTTGAACGGTTTGAAACGCTGGAAGCAGCCAGAGAAGAACTGGATGAAATAGTAAAAGCATCCGGCAATAGTGAAGACTCCATTCATTCCAAACTGGTAAAATCCGATGAAGTAGCAGTATAAATGTTTTTACTAAACCCGGAAGAAGCCGCTCTTCTTCCGGGTTTGCTGTTAATAAGAAAAGCGGAAGCGCATTGCCCACTGAGGAACGCAGAATTAAAAAACGTGGCAACGTCTGCATGACCCCCATCCTCCAAAAAGCTGTCGCTTTCGGTCGTGCGTTGTTTATGCTGACGAAGCCTTCCTTGTCCTGTGTGCTTCAAGCACAAGACGAGCCTCCCGGAAAGTCGTTCTTTGTCTTTTTGGGAGGCTTGCTTGAAATGTGAAGGCGACTGCCCAGGGACGACAGGCATAAGACGCTTCCTGAAAGAAGCCGTTTTTCCTCCTGGAAGGAAACGGCTTTGACCCCGAGTATCTAGGAGCCGCGACTAAACAAGCTTGTGACCTCGAGGGGGTAGGCTGCTTGCGCTAGACAGTTTTCTACGTTCAAAATTTCTAACTTTCTTATTCTATAAAAAAACCGCCAAAGAATGGCGGCCAGACTAGAATTTTAATGTTCTTCTTAAACGGGCTAATTTTCTTTCTGTTTTCTCGATTGCATATTTGGATCCAAATAGAAAATGGAACATTGGGGAAGCCTCCTTTTTTCTCTAACCTGTTATCATTATTATATTATGAATTTTTGAGATTTACAACAAGATTGTATACCAAATACCAAAATTACGATAGAAATGTTGTTGTTTTTTGAACAAATAAAGAAAAGTCGTGATTATGGTATACAATTTATTTTCCCCATTTACTTTATGAAAGATCGCGAGGGTGTCTGATATGCTGAGAGTTTTATTTTTGACCGTGATTGGTTTATATTTGCTGTCCACTTTGCTTCCGCAATGGAATATCGATCCCCTCCTCTCTGTCTTGTGTTTTATAATAGTCGTTTTGACCTTCAGGCTTGCGAAGAAATTTGTTCAGATTCTCGGGGGCGTGTTCCTGGCTTTTGGTGCTGTGCTGCTTTGGACAAGCGGCTCAGAATGGCAGCAATATATTCTTGCCTTTGGGCCAATGCTTGATTTGCTTACCATGTTTACGTTAATACCGATCCTGGGCATACCGATTAAACTTGGGAGATACGGGGAAGGCATCCGGGCCATCATTCAAAAACGGGTAAAAACATCTGGTCATTTATATATGATGACTTCGGGGATTTCTTACTTTTTTAGCATTTTCATGAATCTTGCCACTCTTCCCATGACGTATTATTCAATCCGGCCGGCACTCGGGAGCTTTCCGGTGCGGAACAAGGAACGATTCATGAGCAGAGCGATTTCCAGAGGGTTTGCAATGCCTTTAATCTGGGCGCCTGTAACGCCTATTGTGGGGATAGTGATTACGATGACGGGAGTCAGCTGGGTATCCATCCTCCCCTATGTCATCCCGCTGAGCATATTGGGATTAGCAATGGATTGGTTTATTGGTACCCGTCAGTCCCAGTCTATGAAACTCCCGCACACTGGCGAAGAATCTGTGCACGAAACGGCGGCAGCCCTTGAAGCAGGTTATGCCGGCCGGCCGGGAAGAGTCTTTCAAATCCTTGTAGCCATTGCAATTTTTAATGTTCTTGTATCCCTTGCTGAGACGCAGTTTACTTTGCCTTTCTTAATTCTTGTTTCTTTGATCGTTATTCCATTTGCATTCAGCTGGTCCCTTATTTTAAGAAAAGGGAGAGAATTTGGCGATGAGCTTGCTGACCATTTCAATTCCTTCGCCATGAGCATGAAGGATCAATTTTTCATCTTTTTATCAACAGGCTTCTTTATCTCAGCCATTAACTTTTCGAAGGCAAATGAAGTCCTTTATGGTTGGATTACAGCTTTTATAAATGTTGCCGGGGTCGAAGTTTTCCTGATTATCTTGCCTTTGATTCCTTTAGGGCTGGCCTTTCTGGGCCTTCATCCTGCCGTTTCACTTGCTTTGATGATTGAAGGCGTAAACCCGGCAGCCATCGGAATTTCCCCGCACATTCTGACAGTTGCGATGCTGTCAGGAGCTGTTTCCGCCTTCTTAGTGGGTCCATATAATGCCACTCTTGGCCTTATGTCCAACATTATCAAAGTCGATTCCTATAAAGTCTCCAACTGGAATATGCCATTCGCGGCAGTTTATGTTGCTTGTGTGATGTTCTATTTGTTTCTACTGGAAAGATTGCTCTAATTGAAAAAGCTGCTGATCAACTAGATTAATCAGCAGCTTTTTTAGTGGATTCCTGTATTTCTTTGACAATCTCCTGTGCAAAATGCCCCAAGGTGCCTTCACTGTAAGAGCGGATAACTTCAGGTGCCAGGGAGGCGAGAGCTCTATTGATATAAGCTGGCGGATAACTTTTGCGGATAAACTCATTCTCGATTTCGACGGCTGTCTTTACAGCAAAGAATGTAGCCAGTTTGTTTACTTCTACTAATCTTTCTTCACTGTCCTTTACGATTTCCCCCAATGGCTTGATAAGGTCCATTATCGGATCTGGCAGCTGGTCCTCTGAAATAAACAATCCCTTTCCATTCTCCATTAAATCTCTCGAATGACCCATATACTTTAATCCGTATACCTTGCAGGAAGGGAATCTTTCTCTAATACTTTTCGTTGGAAGCGCAGTCGCCATGTTGATGAAAGCAATAGAAGTCTCCTCAGGAAACATACTTTCCATAAAAGAAATCACCTTTCCGGCCGGCAAAGCGAGCAGAATCATATCCACTTGTTTCAGCTCGTCATCAGTTAAAGGGCGTCCGTTAGGGAACTTCTCAGCAAATTGTTCTGCCTTTGACCTGTCAGGATGATAAATGCCGATTGGAAGGTTTGATTTATGCCAGTGAGTCATCATGGCAGTCCCCAATTTTCCAATCCCTGCTAAACCTATTTTCATCATTCGCCTCCTATTCTGTCTGAAAAAAAGACTATCCCCTAAGTTAGTATATTCTAACTTTGCAGGATAGCCTTTTATTTTTCAAGTACTGTTTTACCAGACTAATATAGCAATTAATGTGGCGATAAAAAGGCTGGCGACAACAGGAATAAAGTTTTTCCTGGCCAGTTCCAGAGGTGAAAGCTGGAGGAATCCTGCTACTGCCACAAGGGAAGACCAGGCAACAATTGTGCCTCCGCCCCAGATGGCACCCATCTGCCCGATCGCTGCCAATGTGGAAGGATCGATATTGCTTCCATTTGCCAAAGCACCCGATAAGGCACCTGTTAACGGCAGCCCTGAAAAGCCTGACCCATCCAAGCCAGTGATCAGACCGACTATTAAAAGACCAAAACCGGCAATAAAGGCATTTTCCGGAATATATGCCTGGCCTGCCTGTATCATATCGAATAAAAACGCAGGTTTGGCAGCGCTTTCATCGAGAGATAGTATCGTGCCTGTGAAGTCTGAGCTTCCCATAAAGAAGAATCCTGCTATTGGAATAACCGGGGCCATCGCTCTAAAGGCGAATACAAACCCTTCCGTTAAATGGTCGCTTATTTTATCCAAGGCATGGATGCGATTAAATGCCACGGTGGCAAGCACCAATAAAAGTGTAGCTACCCCGCCGATAAAGGCAGCACCATCTGTTCCTTCAAATCCGGATCCACCGGTTAACTTTGTTGAGAACATATACAGCATAACAGCCAGCATGGATAAAGGCACTAATACAGCAAAGACCTTGCCCCAAGTATTTTTTCTCTGGATAGTTTCAGCACTTTCTTCAGCTGTAGCCGCCAGTTCATTGGCTACACCAAAGAATGCAGAATCCTTCGGGTTTAATGAGGAGTCATGATGACCATTTTTCACAATAAATTTTCTATGCGCCAAATAGATATAGGCCAATGCGCTTACTCCTGTAATGATGGAAAGAACTAATGTCTTATCAGCAACCAGTGCTTTATCAATTCCAGCTGCTTTGGCACTTAGCATCGGTGCTACCTGCATGATATAATCTGAAGAAAGCGCCATTCCCTGGCCAGCAATGACAATAACCATGGCAGCCGTCATTACAGGCAGGCCAGCCCTGACCGCTGCCGGGACCAGCAATGCACAGATAAGCGGGACAGCAGGAGTCGGCCAGAAAAAGAGTGAAATAACATAAGTAGTAACCATTAATACTAAATAGGAAACATGCCCATTGATCATTACCTTCTCAATTGGACCGATAAGCCTTTTATCAGCTCCCAGGTCTTTCAATGAATTAAGAAGCGCGATCATGAGGGAGATGATCAGGAATATACTGAATAGTTCTTTTGCTGCGAGGAGATTAGCGTTAAATACCGCCTGGAAGCCAGCGATCAGACTTCCTTTATAGATGACTGCCACAAAGAAAGTTCCGATGATAACAGGCAAGACAACGCCTCTTCTGAAAAGCATCGTTGCGATTACAGACACAGTAACAATTGCATATACCCAATGAGCAAATGTTAACTCCATATATTCCCCTCCGTTTTCGTTATAAAAAAAATCTCTTTATAAATAGATTGCAAAAGACAGATTGCAGGAGGCATGATCTGTTTTTCTACGGCTGACTATGTAATACCTCAACACTTGGCTTATTCAGGAGGTTTTGAAACTTTTTCCAAAAAGCATACTGCATTTGGTGGATTGTATACCAAATTAAACAAAAAACAAAAAAGCGATAATCTCCGATGTGTTTGTTATCTGCGTGTACGCCATCCGAATCATACTATACTATTTCCTTATGCTCCTTCAGAAGATCTTACCGAAAGATCAGCCTCTCTTCCTCTGGTACATGAGAATTTTGACCACCTCCCTTTTTCACTATTTTTAACTTGTATACTATAATAACACTAAAAAAGAGTATTGTGCAAATAATTTTGAAAATTTAGATGTTTTAATATTTTCTATAAAATATATTGCTCTATTAATGGATTTAAGTTAGAATCTAGAATAAAATTGAACAAAGTATATCGTATACCAAATTAAAGACTCCTATTTTTAGGGGTGATCCCATGAAGGAGTGATAAATATGCTTAAAGCTGGAATCATCGGTTATGGAACGCTGGGGAAAACGATTGCAGAATTAATTGAAGCCGGCCATGCCGGCGACGTGGAGTTAAAGTCTGTGCTGGTTAGAAGAATAAAGAGTGCAGATCATGCTGACAAACAAACATTTACTCTTACGTCAGATGAAGCAGAATTTTTTAATGGGGATTTAGATATTATCATAGAGGCAGCGGGTCATCAGGCTTTACATATGTTCGGGGAGAAAGTGCTGGCAAATGGAAGCCATCTTGTAGTGCTTTCCGTTGGAGCATTGGGAGACACCGGTTTTTATGAACAGCTGCAGACTGTGGCCAATCAGGAGAACCGGCAGATCTTTATCCCGTCTGCAGCTATCGCCGGCCTGGACCGGATTGCAGCAGGTGCATTGGGAGAAATTGAAGATATTACCTTAATTACAAGAAAGCATCCGCGAAGCTGGAAAGGTACTATAGCGGAAGAAAAAGTGGATTTACATACGCTGACTGAACCATTTTGTATATACGAAGGGAATGCACGGGAGTCATCCAAGCTGTTTCCGCAGAGCGTGAATGTTTCAGCGGCCCTCAGCCTTGCAGGAATCGGCTTTGAAGATACAAAAGTAAAAGTTTATGCTGATCCAACGATCCAATCGAACACACATACAATCAAGGCAAAAGGTTATTTTGGCGAGGTGGAGATATCCGTCTCGAATGTTCCTTATGAGGAAAATCCAAAATCCAGTCCAATTGTCGCCATGAGTGTAGCCAAGGTTTTAAAGAATTTAACCTCCCCTATCGTGATTGGAGTATAAAAAAATTAAGAAAGGGCTTCTGCTCTTTCTTAATTTTTCTTTTCACTTTGCTGCACCGCTTCAATATATGCTTTTTTGGAGTTTTCAATATGTATTTTGGTCAGATATTCAGCCATTTCCATTTCTTTATTAACGATGGCTTCCATGATTTTTAAATGCTCCTCCATTGACTGCTTTGCCCTGCCAGGATTTTTATGCCCAATTTTAGCAAATGCGCGAATGTAATCGGATAATCCGCTCAGCATCTCATAAAGCTTCACATTTTTGGCAGAGCTATATAGGAGATGATTGAGCTCCCTATGTAATTCAGAAGCATCCTCTTCAGGATTGTTCAGGTATTCCTCGACCTTTCTTATGCTGTCAGTGAATTTGCTTTCCATTTCTTTATCCAGCTTTTGAACAGCCAATTTTGCTGCCAGAACCTCAAGTGATGATAAAATGGTAAACACTTCGATAATTTCCTTTTCGGAAATATCGGCAACAATTACGCCTTTTCTTGGGACTGTCTTAACAAATCCCTGGGATTCCAGGCGGAACAGCGCTTCCCGAATGGGTGTCCTGCTGATGTTTAATCTCTCAGCAAGTTCTCGTTCCACCAGCCGGTCTCCCGCTTTAAATTCTCCGTCCAAAATAAGATCCTTAATATGCAGATAAACCCTCTCGCGTATCGAGATCAGATTATCTTCCGTCCAGTTATTCCCCATCCCTTTCCCTCTTTCTCTTTGGTATCTTTACGCTCATTATAACTTACCTATCGGGGTACAGCAATTTTTTGGCTGATTTACCCAATTCATGTTTACGGAACATTCATTTTTTCAATAACTCCTCTGGAAGTATGGTCATTTGCCGCTACACGTGAAATGATTTCCGCAATGATTTCAGCCAGTTTTAAAACCATGTATAATCTTGTGCTATTTAAGGAATGAACAGGTGATAATGGATCCAGTGTGTTAACAATCGCCTTCAAATGATAATCACCCACACTCGGAAGAGCCCGATTCACTGCATTTCCCGGGATAAACGACCCTTCCCTTATTAAAATATAGCCGATTTGCCGCTCGTCTCCGAGGCATGCATCTATGCCAAATATAAACGGATCATCATGGGTTTCTTTGATTTCTTTAAGTACCTTTTTGATATTCAATGCGTGAACAGGCTCCTGCAAAGTCCCATATACTGGATAGGGAATGTTTTTTTCCTTGAGAATCTTTCCTGCCAATGGCCCAAGAGAGTCTCCTGTTGAGCGGTCAGAACCAATGCACAAAATAACAATTTCCCTGGATGTGCTGTAAAAAATCTGTTCCAGCTTAGATACCATCTTTTCAATTTCCGCTTCTTCCGTTGTTTCTTTAATAGAAAAATAACTGGCTGCTTCGACGGCATTTTTGTTCTGTTTGCTGGATGAAAATGGCCACATATTGGTCCCTCCTTTCCGGTAATCGTTATTTATATTCCAATTGTCTTTATTTAATTGATAATCATTCTTAGTGTATACAAAGAATGCAGCAGTTGTAAATTTTTTTAACCAATATACTATGTCCTAGCCTGACCTTCGGCGATATATCCCCGATATTTTAATATCTTTCTACAATCATACTAGAAGTCCAAGCTTTAGTTCATCTCCTTTTTAGGTTCTTTTGGAGAATACTTTTATTTCCTAATACAAAAAATATTTTTTACGGAGGTGATCAGAATGAAAAAGGATATTAATGAAGGAACTGATAATCGAAACAGCGCTTCCCAGGATGTTTTGATGGATCGGGTGAATCAGGCTTTTGATAAAATGGCAGAGAATGTAAGAGGGATGATTGAAGAAAATGCGGTGAAGAAGAAGAACAGATAAAAAGAAGCTGGCTCCATGACCAGCTCCTTCTTTATTAACTTAAAATCCTGATGATCCCGCAGGAACAATCCCATTATAATCTGTCCAATAGCCTGCTAAAGGATAAGACGGGATGTCATTCCAGCGCTCAGGATCCACTTCATTTACTTCTCCTGTAACATAGCCATATACCAATGATTTTAAAGCTAAATAGTTTTGTTTTGTTAAATATCCGTTCGATTTCTGCCCCAGGCTGCCATCGCTTGAATTCCCTTTTGTTTCAAAAAATACTGCTGGATGGCTGTGATTTTCCGGGTTCAAACCATTATAATTCAATCCCATCATCATAGCAGAAACGACTCCGCCTTTAATGTCGATATCATAGCCTACTTGTTTTTCACTATCAACAATCTGGTAGCGGTCGATATGGGTATAGCCGTATCCGCTCATTTCATCGTAGACATATGCCAGCATCTGCCTTGTCACATCATTGTAGTTTTTGTATGCAGGCAGTGTTGGTCCGTTCGGCGCCAGGGAAATACCGAGTGAAAATGACGTTGCTTCATTTGTTCCATAAACCTGTTTTAATCCTTGATGATGCAAATCGATCGCAAAATCAGGTTTCAATTCTGCCCAATAAGAATAAACGACTTTAGACTCTTTTGCTTTAAAACCGCCTTCAGCTGCCCAATCACGATTCAAATCCAGTAATTGTCCTGTCTCCATAACCTTTGTACCACGGGTATTCATTTCTGCTCCATCCGGATTGTACATTGGAATGAAGTATAGTGTGGACTCTTCCAGAACAGTCTGTACCTCTTTGGAATTGTTGCTCGCATAAGTTTTTAACAGCTGAAGCGCTGCCTCTGTAACCAGCTTTTCATTTCCATGGATTTGAGCTTGAATCCAGATTTTCTTTTCCCCGGTTCCAACCTTGGCTACATAAATGCTTCTTCCCTGCTCTGATTTTCCGAAGCGGTCGAGTGTAAAAACTTCCACCTTCCCCTTGCTTGTCTGTTCAATGCCGTTGAGTGTTTTCACGACATCTTCGTAGGACAGCATGCTGTTAATACTGGTGTTTCCATTTCCAGATGGCCCTCCTGGTACGGTTGCCGCTAAGGAAAGTGTAGAGAACAGCATAACAATAAATGCTGTCAGAAATGCGATTTTCCCTGCCATTTTCTTCATATGTATTTCACCCTTTCTTTAGATCCCCTTTCTTCGGGACTCTAAAGAAATGATAAGGGATGGGCTTGTCCCACGATAGAGAAAAAAGAATGAATTTTCCGCTAATTTCAGAGGTTATTTTTTCAATATTAGTAAAGTCATTGAGAAAAAATAACTGTTTTACACTTTAAATCGATAAAGTATGACAAAAAACAACATATTCCCCTCGTCCTTTTTTCCTAAAGTTAAAATTGATAAATCTTTAATAATAAAATAACTATTTCGCCTTTCGAAAAAGGTGTTATAATACTATTTATAAAATTTTACAGAAATGAAGGCGAGTTGTTTGAAAAAGAGATTATGGCTTATATATGGAATGCTGACTTTGGCTACTGCTACATGGGGCAGCGCTTTTATTGCCGGCAAGTTTGCTGTTCAAAGCTTTGAACCTGCAACAGTTGCTTTTTTGCGGTTTTTGGGAGCTGCCATCCTGCTTTTTCCGCTCATGTGGATCATGGAGAAAGACCGGAAACGACCGAATTTAAGGGATCATGGATTGTTTGCTCTTTTGGGCCTGACCGGAATTGCCCTGTATAATATTTGTTTTTTCCTGGCCACAAAGCATGCGCCAGTGATTAAAAGCTCATTATTTATTGCTTCAAACCCGGTGCTGATCGTCCTTTTATCAGGATTATTCCTAAAAGAAAAAATCACAAAAAATCATATCATTGGAATGGCCGTTGCTTTGACAGGTGTAGTGTTTATTATTACAGATGGCCATTTGCTCACTCTTTTCCAATATGGCTTTGAACCCATTGACTTCGTATTGCTTGGAGCTGTGGTCAGCTGGGCCATCTATAGTGTTGTAGGGAAAGTAGTTTTGAAAAAATTCAGCTCAGTGGAATCCACTACTTATGCAGTTGCCTATGGAACCTTATTTCTATTGCCATTCGCTTCGGCTGAAACATCGTGGATGGATATCCAGCAAGCCAGCATTACGACATGGGCTGCGATTGCCCATATGAGCATTTTTGTTACCGTGGTTTCATTTGTGTTGTATTACAACGGAATTAAAGAGGTCGGTGCGGCCAAGGCCTCCATTTTTATTAATGTGATGCCTGTATCTGCCGTTATCATGGCTACAGCCTTTTTGGGTGAAACGTTCACCATGGCTCATGGAATTGGGGCAGCATTCGTTCTGACTGGTGTTTATATAGGAACAAATGCGAAAATATTTCAGAGAAGGCTGCATAAACAGTCAATGAAAAATGAGACGGCATAACAATGCAGTCTCATTTTTTTCAGCTCGAAAAAAGTCTACTCGTGATCATAATAGCTTTTCTGTTTATGTATAAAAGAACGTGCGAGCTCTATCGCTTTTTGAGCCTCGCCTCTTTCTGAGTAAAAGTGGAAAAGCTTTTTCTCATAATGGTCGATTAAAATGCCATATCCAATTTTTTTAAAGTACGGCAAGGCTGTTTCCTCAATAAATTGATAGTATTGCTGTTCTTCATTTCTCAATAAATGGAGATGAAGCTGAAAATAAATCCAGGTATAAGAATCAGCTGCCTTTGCCCTCTCCATGCCTTCTTCAGCTAATTTTATTAACGCACTGCCGGCCTGAAGTTTTCCTTTATAACAGGTATGAATGTATCCATCTAAAGCAGTTAAATAGTGAGGAGCATTTTCGGCCGTAAGCTTCAGTGCTTCTTCATAAAGGCCTGCTGATTCCCTGTATTTCTTTCGGCGAAAATATTCAAATGCCAGATTATGATAGAGCTTGGATTTTCGGTCACCTGAATTACACGCATCACATAGCTTAATTAACTGTTCATATTTTTCCTTTGTTTCATTAAAATCATGAAGTTCCTTGGCATTTAGCTGAACAATCAGCAGCATTTCTGTGTCGATAATGCGGAGGATGTTTAAGGTTCTTTGAAAATACTGAAGAGCCTTTTTGCCATAATAATAGGCTGTGATATTTGAATGAATGGAATGGTAAGCAATCGCTAAATGATAATAGTATTCTTCATAGTTATACTGATCTCTGTCAATGGAAGCTAAACAGCTGATACAGTCACGGTATTGACCTGTAAGAAAATAATAGATGCCCTGGATATGCTTTAACAGATTCGCATCATGAGGTGAAAAGGCAGCGGAAGTTTTATTAAGATCCGAAATCAATTTTGATGCTGACTCCAAATCACTCACAGATAAATAGTACCTGGCTGACAGCAGGCCATATAGAGTCTGAAAATCAGGCATATGAATCAGTTTTTCAATCTGCAGTTCCTTTTTTATCTGTTCAGATTCCTGTATTCGCTGCATGATCATGCTCTCATGCCATTCATTCAGCCTCTTTGCAAGCTGATGATATCGAAGTATTTCCTCTTCGGGATTAATGCCGAGCCTCCTGGCCAGAAGATGTGTTATTTCTCCGGAGTATTCGGTAATTCCCCGTTCAATTTTACTCAAATGGGTTACCGAACAAATCCCTTCCCCCAGCTGACCCTGAGTTAGACCATCTCTTTCCCTGTAAAACTTAATTATTTTCCCAATGATCATGCTGCACCTCGGTATTAAAGTTTCTATTATTATAGTGAAATCACCAGTGATTTTCTATAGGTTAATAGAAACAGGCAGGAGAAAGTGTCTCCCGCCTTCTTTGCAATTCTTATTTTCCTTTTGGCTCCAATCCAATCATTTTCAGGAAATCTGAAAGGCCTTTTTTCCCGATTGTTTCTTTTGGCTGATTTCCTTTTCCTGCTAATGAGCCTTTCGTTAAGAAATTCCTTTCAATCCATCTAACATCTGTTTCATCGACCACCCCATCCTGATTAATATCGAGATGCGGATTTTCAGGGGCTTCCTTGCCATAATGATCAACAGCTTCTTTCAGATCCCGTATATCAACAATCTGATCCTGGGTAACATCCCCTGCAAGGTTATCTTCAGAGTTAATTCTCACATACAGACCTTGCTGCTCTCCCTCTTTTTCGATGCTTGCCATTACATTCTTATATTCAGCCATATGGCCAGGCACCTCGACGTAGATGGTATAAGCTTCTTTATCTGCTGGTACAATCACTTCAAAGAGGCCCTTGCTGTCCATTGTTCCCTCATATATCTTTCCATTTGCAGCTTTGGCAAAGACCTTTGCCTTAAGCTTGGTAAAATCGTATTTGTTATCAATCCAGCCACCGGAGGTTAAGAAAGCTTCCGGTGCTATATTACCGGTTATTCTTGAATGTGAGGAATTGAATTCAAAATGGTTTAAGCTATATGCCGGAATTTTCTTTTCTCCACTTTCTCCCTGTTTTTTATAAAATAACTCCTTTAAACCAATGGAAGAGTATCTCGAGTAATTTGTATCATCTGCGACCTTAAAAGTAACATCAAGGAATGGCATATCCCCATTGATGCCTTCGAAACCAGCTTTTGAAAGCGCTGCTCCGACCTTTACTCCTGATTGGGAAACAACAGGTTCATCCAATTTAATAGAAATTCCTTCTTCATCAGCAAATTTTTGAAGCTTTGGATTCACCTTAACTTCCTGGAATTCAAAGAAATTGAGGAAAGGCTGTACCTCAAATGAACCTGAAACAAATTTCTTCACATTATTTAAATCAAGGGTCATGGTAATCTCATCATTGAGCGATACACTGTTCTTATCAAATCGGCTGGTCGCATGTTCGGTGCCTTCCTTCATGAACACATATTGAGGACTTGAAAATGTGTTCGCCGCTGTCCCCATATCCCAAGGGAATAGCTTTAACTGATAAGGTCTGGCTTCATATTCTTCCGGCAGCACACCAAATTTTGAAGCGCCATCATCTTCAAGCTTCAGGAATCCGCTAATAAATGGGCTGCCATTTTCATAGTAAGCAGCTGTATTGGTTTTTTGAGTAAAATCCATTCCTTTTGACTGCAGCAGGTCAACTGTTTTATCTGTAATATTTCCATGTACCCAGAATGCGTGATGGCCGTCTTCATCAGTTAACATGCCATCATTTATTTCGATGACTCCCGGTTCAATATCCAGATCCACTTCCGGCGGGGTATTATCTACGATACCGACACTCTCGTAGTGATAACTTTTCCCTTCGGCATCCCGGCTGATCAGATCAAGTACATAATCGCCCTCCGGCAGTTTTTGAATGTAATCGGCTATTGGCTGCTTCTTATTCCCAGTGAATGGATAAACAAGTCCCCTGTGTCCAAAAAAGATCAGGTATTCCTTATCAGGTACTGCCTGGCTGCCGTCATAGCTTCCTACGAGCCCTACAGCCTTGCCTGTTTTGGCATCTTTGACAATCAGGTCGAACGTTTCCATTGGACTTTTAAACTTAAAGACAAAGTGAGAACCTGGTGCATAGTATTGATGAAATGGCGTATCTGTTGTAACAGAAGGTGAGAGCGGCTCGGCATAGGAAATCCCTTTGTCTGTCACTCTTATGGCAAAAGGAATTTGATAGCGGTCATCTGGATTTGCCTGATTAACCACATGAATATAGCCTTCATAGCGGCCGATTTCAGCCGATTTTGGAATGACAATTCCAGCCTTAATTTGTTCTGTTTTCCCTGCTCCGATTGTCAGCGATTCAGGGATATTGACTTTAATTTCATTTTTAATCCCGTCCTGGACGCCTTCCCGGGCTGCATGATATTCCACTTCTACTCTGAATGATTGATCCTGTTTGCTATTATTCGCCACTTGTATGCTTCGGCTGTCCACGATATCCGCATTGTCCAGATAATGGCTGCCGTAGCTGATGGAACCTGTAATCTCATCTACTTGGATGTATTCTCCGTTTTCTATATGATCGGTTTGATCCATTACTTTGAAAGATATGTCCGAATGAACAGCCTGATAGGCATCTACCCGGCCAGCCCCCACTTCATATACTGAGTAATCGCTCTTTAAATCATCAGATGTGTTCATTAGAGCTGTTTTAACAGCAAATGGGTCCATGTCTGGATTTTGCTGAAGCATAAGTGCCGCCACACCCGCGATATGAGGAGTCGCCATAGAGGTTCCATTCAGTCTTGCGTAGGCAGAGCTATAATCATGTCCCTCTTCCGGGTGGTTCATGAATTCCGGATAAGTGGAGAATATGGAGACACCTGGTGCCACAAGATCCGGTTTTATATCATAATTGCTGTTGACAGGCCCTCTTGAGCTGAAGTCTGCAAGAGAATCTCCTTCTGTTTTAACCTCAGCAAGATGATCAAATGTGAGAGATGCTTCAGGATTCCCTTTTAAATAGTCTCCATCTGCTTTCGTAAGCTGGAACGTTGGGATATATCTGGTGTTTTCGCCTATGTAGGCAGGGATTTCACCTTCAGTGTTATTAAAAATGATGACAGCTGCCGCGCCTGCATTTTTGGCATTTTTCACTTTTTCCTCAAATGTCAGCTCTCCGCGTTCAATTAATGCAATTCTGCCAGCTAACTCTTTCCCTGTAAAATCTCCTGGTTTACCCAATCCAGTAAACACAACAGGATACGATTTGCCTTCCAGAATTTTTAAGTCATCAGAAAAATTCTTGGCAAGTAATTTCATAGATTCAAAAACCTTGTCACCTGCACTAGCTTTAAAAGCCGGAATGGAAATGGCTGCATCACTCGCACCTACTGTAATCCCAAACGCACTCGTACCTGGAGATCCAAGCGTCTTTTCACTCGGGCCAGCATTTCCGGCTGCCACAACGGAAACAACACCTGAAAGCATCGCGTTATTAATCGCCACTGAAGTAGGGTATAAAGGATCATTTACACCAGCACCAAGGGATAAATTAATTACGTCCATGCCATCCTCAACAGCTTTATCAATGCCTGCCAGCACTCCATCTGTCGTACCTGAACCATACGGACCGAGAACTCTGTATGCAAATAAATCTACATCAGGCGCCACTCCTTTAACAGCATAATCAACTGCATTATCTTTTTGCGCAGCAATTGTGCCGGAGACATGCGTACCATGGGAAGTATAATAAGCAGAACCATTTAGATACTCAGGCCTATTCGCCGCTTTCCATTCATCATAGGTCGCTTCCATTGGGTCTGCATCATTATTGATAAAATCCCAGCCTTTCACAGATGCAGGATCGACTGCTTTCGGATCTTGTCCGTTTTCTGCACGGTACCCTTGATAAGAATCTGTTAAGTCAGGGTGCGAATAATCAATTCCTGTGTCCAGTACTCCAACCTTGATTCCTTTTCCGGTAACCCCTTCATTGTGAAGCTTATCCACACCGATTTGCGGAATGCTGTCTGCCATCTTCGGCTTCATTTTAGATTGCTCTGCTGAAGGAAGATCCAGCTGGACCTGTGCATTGCTCCAAATTCTTTTTACTGCGTCTGATTGCAGGAGTTCTTCCACCGCTATACCCGGCAGCGTCATGGAAACCCCATTGAATGCATTCTTGTATTCGCGTTTCACTTCAATTTTGCTGGCGTCATACAATGAACTGCTTTTCTTAGCCTTCAGTTTGCCAACATGGGCTTTGAATTCACTGTGGGATTTTTCTACTTTTTCTTTAGCTGAAGAAAGAGAAAGTTTTTTGCCCTTTAAAGCTTCTTTCTTTACCTCCACCTTTGCAGGTGCCTGGTTAAATTCAACAATGATTTCGACCAGCTCAGGAGTGGTTGTATTTACTTCAGGGGAAATAATAAATCCCGGCCCTATCTCAAGCTGTTCTAAAGCATCTCTTTGTTCTTTAGAGAGGCCACTTAAGATTTTTTCCGCTTCGTCCACCGTGATCTCCGGCTTCTGTGCAAGCACATTTAATGGAATGGAAGCAGTAAATAATAAACTTGCAGCTAGAGCCCCTTTTAATAGATTATTGCGTGACTTCATATTTTTCCTCCTGCTCTTTAATTGATAGAAAAGTAAGAATACTTACTATATTCATCTTAAGGGGAGAGATGTGACCAGTAAATTGGGGTAATAAAAGAGGTACATTACTACTAAATTTAATATTTTCAGCTTGTATTTATCTCGAAAATAGGATAAAGAGCATCTTGATAGGCAGGAGAAAAATATAAATTTGGAAGAATGGGATTTTTGATTACCCCAAATGGGCGATGGGGGCCAGTTTGGGGATAACTTTGGTTAATTGGATTTAAGACGAATGTTTCTTTTCCTTACTTCTTTATTTGTCGTCATTTGCGATTCATGGCCACCATTTTCTTTTCCTCGCTTCTGTTTTCGTCGTCATGAACACTCCTTGGCGACCGTTTTCTTTCTCTCGCTTGCATTTTCGTCTTAATGAACTCTCTTTGGCGACCGTTTTCCTTTCCTCCCTTCCGTTTTCGTCTTCCTGAATGCTCTATGGCGACCGTTTTCTTTCTCTCGCTTGCATTTTCGTCGTCATGAACACTTCATGGCGACCGTTTTTCTTTTCTCCCTTCCGTTTTCGTCTTCATGAGCTCTCCATGGCGACCGTTTTCTTTTTCCCGCTTCCGTTTTCGTCGTCATGAACTCTCTATGGCGACCGTTTTCCTTTCCTCCCTTCCGTTTTCGTCATCATAAGCGTTCCATGGCGACCGTTTTCTTTTCCTCCCTTCCGTTTTCGTCTTCATGAATGCTCTATGGCGACCGTTTTCTTTCCCTCGCTTGCATTTTCGTCGTCATAAACACTTCATGGCGACCGTTTTCTTTCTCTCGCTTGCATTTTGTCATCATGAACGCTCTATGGCGACCGTTTTCTTTCCCTTTAGTCGTTATGAACTCTTCAGAAAATCTAGCAAGTAATTAATTTACAAAACTAACACTAAAAAGGACACTTCCAGTCAGAAGTGTCCAATCTAAATATCTATTATTTCGAAGCGACACTGCCCTGGAACACACGCTTTAAAGCCTCTGCCGCCTGCTCAATTGATTTTCTTCCCTGCTCCAGTACACCTGGCATCCAAAAGAATCCATGAATCATGCCGTCATATCGTTTGGCTTCAACCGGGACGCCGGCTTCTTTTAAACGCTCAGCATAGGCTTCACCCTCATCGCGCAGCGGGTCAAATTCTCCCGTTAAAACCAATGCCGGCGGCAGTCCGCTTAGGTCTTTTGCCTGCAGTGGGGAGGCATATGGATTTTTTCCATCCTCTTCATTCCGCAAATAATGATTCCAGAACCATTCCATGCTGTCTTTCGTTAACAGGTAGCCGTCTGCGTTTTCAGTATAGGATACTGTTGCATAGGAATGGTTGGTTACCGGGTAGATCAGCATCTGATAGGCGAGTGAGATTTCGCCTTTGTCTCTAGCCAAAAGGGCAACAACGGCTGCAAGGTTTCCGCCTGCACTATCGCCGCCAACGGCAATGCGGCTTGGATCCACTCCAATGGATGCTGCATTTTCAGCCACCCACTTAACTGCAGCATATGAATCATCCGCAGCGGCAGGGAATTTATGCTCTGGAGCCAGTCTGTAATCTACAGAAATGACCACGCAATTTGCCAGATTCGTTAATAGCCGGCAAGGAACCTCTACTGTCTCCAGGTCACCGATTACCCAGCCGCCGCCGTGATAGTATACGAGCGCAGGAAATGGACCTTCTCCTTTAGGAGTATAAATTCGGACAGGTATCTCTCCTCCCAGTCCCGCAATTTTTCTATTTTCAATCTTCCCTACTTCCTCCGGTTCTCCAGCCAAAGCACTGAAATCTGTGGTAAGGCGGGCTTCCTCGGGTGATAGCTGGCTCATCGGCGGAGCTCCTGCTGCCTCCATCTGTTCCAATAAAAATTTTGCCTGCGGATCTAATGCCATAATTATTTTCCCCCTATTAATATATTTATTGGCAGGGCAGGAGTAATGCCTGCCCTATCTATACCCGCTTAATTCACAGCACTTTTTTCAGAGGCTTTCAGGATAAAACCTTCATAGCCTTTTTCAGCGACTTCATCACAAATCTTTCGGTAGGTTCCAACACCGCCAAGATAGATTTGGAAGCCGCGGGCTTTTCCTTCAATATTGGCACCCATGTACCAGGAGTCTGTTTTGGTAAATAGAGTCTGATCGGCGATTTCACGGCAGTGCTTGCTCCATGTATTTTCCGCCTCTTCTTTTACTTCAATGACAGCCTGGTTTTGTTCGCGCATATAGCTGATGCAATCAAATACCCATTCCACATGCTGCTCAATCGAAACCATCATATTGCTCAATACGGACGGACTCTCAGGTCCGGTCAGCATGAACATGTTCGGGAAACCTGCTGTGCCTAGGCCTAGATAGGTTCGAGTATGTGAGCCGCCAGCCCATTTTTCCTTAAGGGAGACGCCGTCTTTCCCGCGGATATCGATTTTAAACAGCGGTCCAGTCATGGCATCAAATCCTGTTGCAAACACAATCATGTCAAGATCATATTCAGCATCCGCAGTCTTTACCCCTGTTGCGGTAATCTCCTGAATCGGCGCTTCTTTCACATCCACCAGCGATACGTTATCCCGGTTATAGGTCTCGAAATAATCTGTATCAATGATGGTGCGTTTGGTGCCGTAATAGAACCTTGGAAGGAGTTTTTCAGCCACTTCTGGCTTTATGACTGTTTCTCGGATTTTAGAGCGGATGAACTCCGCCACGATGGCATTGGCTTCAGGAGTAATGGACAAGTCATTATATGTGTAAGTAAGATTTAGCAGACCTCCTTTTTGCCAGGCTTCTTCAAAAACTTTTTGCCGTTCTTCAGGAGATTCATCAAACACGGAAATGTTTCTTGGCTCCTCCGGTATGCCGGTAATGGAATGGCGCATTTTTGCTCTGATTTCCCTGTAATTTTTCCGTATATTTTTCAGGTGTTCAGGATCATTCGGCGTATTCCTGGCTGGGCTGCTGTACTGCGGGGTCCGCTGGAATACGGTCAGGTGCTTGGCTTCTTTTGCAATGACAGGGATTGCCTGGATACCGCTGGACCCCGTGCCAATGATGCCAACCCGCCTGCCCTGGAAATCCACTCCTTCATGCGGCCAGTGCCCGGTATGATGCCATTCGCCCTTAAAGTTTTCCAGCCCTTTAAATTTAGGTACATTGGATGCTGACAAGCACCCTACAGCTGTAATAAAATATTGGGCAGAAACTTTTTCACCATTATTTAATTGGATGTCCCACCTATTTTTCTTTTCGTCAAAATGCGCGGATTGCACCCTTGTATTGAACTGCACATCACGCCGCAGATCAAACTTATCTGCTACATAATTTATGTAGCTTAGTATTTCAGGCTGTTCGGCATATTTTGCCGACCAGCTCCATTCTTTCAATAGTTCCTCAGAAAAAGTGTAATTATAGTAGATGCTTTCAACATCGCATCTTGCACCGGGATACCGATTCCAATACCATGTCCCACCGACATTATCGCCTGCTTCAAATACCCGGGTGGAAAAACCGGCCTCCCGCAAACGATGCAGCATATATAATCCAGAAAAACCAGCCCCTACGACGACAGCATCAAAATCCGTGAGAGAGTTCGATTTTTGAAATGATGACATACTTTCTTCCTCCTCATGATATTAATTTAATTGAAAGCGATTACATTTTTCTTTTTAATAAGTGCCTCCTCTCCAGGACTTATATTTTTACTCTATCTTAAGCTTACTATCATTCGTTTGTATTGAATATTCACAATTTTCTATATATAATACCCCTATAAGGAAGGTGTTAATATGGCAATAGAATCTACCATATTGGGCAATATCCAGAATTTAGAAGATGTCGAGAGTCATGAGGAAAAACTGTATAAAATTCTAGAGGTTTATATGAACATTTTTCCTGTTAAAAACGCCTATTTATTCCGGTATTCTCCTTTAGGTTTTATTGGTGAAGGAATCATCGCTATTACGTGCCACGGATTAATACATATCAGAGATATCAGGGATGATATTCGTTCTTTGCCGCTTATTTACTCCGCCCTCTACGAAAGAAAAGCAAAATATTGTTCGGGGATCGAATACCTAAAGCAAATAAACATCAAATACATTACAACTTCCAATGTCAACTCCTTCCTGGCTATCCCCATCTGCTTTGGCGCTGTCCCTATCGGCTATATTTGCACAAACGAATTTGATGATCATGGAAAAATTTCTGATCAGCAGCTCTCTTCTTATACCCAATTTGGTCAGCACATAGGAAAAACCCTTGAAAAAACGGAAGGAAAAGAAGATGCCCGGCTATTAAGCAAAAGAGAAATGGAGGTCATGAAGAGGATTTCCTGGGGTGAAAGCATAAAGGAAATGGCTGATTCCATGTTTATCAGTGAAGTTACCATCAACCAGTATATAAAAACAGCTATCAGGAAACTGGGAGCTCAAAACCGGACACAGGCAATTGCGGAGATGTTTCGACGAGGGATGATTTCGTAATTCGCACATGTTCATTTACCGCACCAAAAAGGCCCTTTTCTTAAAGAGAGAGGGCCTCTTTTGGCTGTTTATTTCTCCATCATCAATTTCAAAATCAGCTCATCCGTATGACGGGTTCCTTCATTTCCTAATTTACAGAAACTCTCGATACTTTTTTCAACATCATCGTGAATAAATCCATCGGTTGATTTGATTTCCTGATCGTTAAGTGCAAGAAGGGCAGACTGCACAGCTACATTGGAACAGGTAGACACTTTCATGGCACAGCCGGCTTTTGCTCCGTCACAGATCATTCCGGATACATTCCCGATTGTGTTTTGAATGGCTGCTTTGATTTGCTGAAGCTGTCCATCCAGCAAATATACGATGGCTGCACTTGCCCCCATACCTGCAGCAGTTACACCGCATAAAGCCGAAAGCCGGCCAAATTTGGATTTTATATGAATGGTAACCAGATGACTGAGTGCCACTGCCCGAATCATTTTTTCCTCTGTAACCTTAAGTCTTTCTGCAGCAGCAACAACTGGAAGTGTGACTGCGATTCCCTGGTTGCCGCTTCCGGTGTTTGCCATAACTGGAAGTGTGGATCCTGCCATTCTCGCATCTGATCCAGCTGCAGCCAAAGACATAGCCGCAGTAGCAATATCATCCGACAAGATGCCCATTTCCACATTCCTCTTTATCGTTTTTCCTACCTTTAAGCCATATTCACCTGATAGGCCTTCCATTCCAATGGCCCGATTGAGCTCAATACTCTTTTTTACAAGTGATAAGGAATTGATTTCCGCACTTAGCACCCATTCATATATCTCCTCAATGGTGAGTGCAATTAATTCATCTTCTTCTGATTGGATTCCTATATTTTCACATCCGCCCTGGTAGATAACCTCGCCATCAACCTCAATTAAAGTAATATTGCTGTGGTTATCAGAGATTACCACTCTCGAAGTCTGCATATCTGTTTTTAATACCGCTTCGATATATAGCCTTTTCGGTGTCTCCGCCTGGAGGGAAGTTACTTTTCCTTCTTCAATAAGTTTGAGAGCCAACAGCTCATCTTCAGGCCCCACTCCCTCTAATACTTCCAGCTTTCTTGCAGGGTCCCCTGCCACAGCGCCGATTGCCGCTGCGAAATCAAGACCATAGGAACTCATGCCGGGAATTCCGACTGATTTTGCATTTTTGATGATGTTTCCGCTCGCTTTTAAGCAAAGCTCTTTTATTTCCCCTTTAGCATGGCTCTTTGCCGTTGCTGCAGCGAGTGCAATCGCAACAGGTTCCGTACATCCAAGGGCAACCACCAGTTCTTTTTCCAGAATTCTTAAGATCTTGTGCTTCTCCATTTTTCATACCCCTAATTGTTTAAAGTAAAAGAATAAACTCTAACTATTATAATCCAAATAGTGAAAAATTAAGAGAGGCAATATTTCCTTACATACTAAAACTCTTTGGAAATTATAAAAATAGGAGCAGCTCTGACTATTTAATCATTGCTGAATAAAGAACTGAGATTCTTCAAAGTATATAATCTTCCAGATACCATAAACAGGCTGTTATAGTTTCTTTGTACATATTCATCAATAATGGTGAGTCCTTTTACAAACCGACTCACCAAATAAATAGAGTACTTTGGATCCCAGACAAAGCGATTGATTCTAAACAGCTCATCTGCGAGGATATGAAACTTAAAGTCTTCAGAAATCAATTTGATTTGCTGTAATTTGTCTGTGTCCATATAAAAGATATTTCTTTCGAGATTTTTATTAATGAACGCAATAAAATCCTTAATATTTTCAGCGAGCAGGTTAGCTTTTTCCATCTCATATTGCATACCATCATCTCCTTAAACACAAGTGCGATTAAGAAATGTGTATGATATTTGGGCATGATTTAAAACAGATCATCATGCAAAAACCGCCCGGATTCCCTCCAGACGGTTTTCGAGGACTATTTCAGAAGCCCCTCCTTCTCCAAATACTCCAGGGCTGTTTCTTCAGCACTTGCCCCTTCAACATTGACTTTATAATTCATTTGACGCATTTCATCGTCACTGATTTTACCGCTCAATTTGTTTAAGGCTCTGACCAATTCGGGATGTTCTTCGGCTGTTTCAGCTCTTAGCAATGGGGCACCCTGGTACGGAGGGAACAGATTCTTGTCATCCTCCAGGACGGTGAGATTATACCTTGCGATTTCACTATCTGTAGAATAAGCGTCCACTAGGTTGATTTCGCCTTTTTCGATGGCTCCATAGCGCAGCTTAGGCTCCATGGTTAAAACAGTCGGAAAATCTACACCATAAAGCTTTTGAATGCCCCGATAGCCATCTTCCCGATCCGAGAATTCAAGAGTGAAGCCTGCTTTTATGTTTTGCTCGACTGCTTTTAGATCTGAAATGGATTGCAGGCTATATTCCTCAGCCAATTGCTCTGGCACTGCCAAAGCATACGTATTATTGTAAGCCATCGGTTCTAACAGCTCCATGTTGAATTGATCCTTCATCCCTTCTCTCGCCTGCTCATAAACCTCTCCACGGTCGGTGCTTACAGCTGTCTCTTTTAAAAATTCAGCAATGGCTGTACCGGTAAACTCAGGATACACATCGATGCTTCCTGACTTAAGCGCATTGAAGACAAACGACGTTTTTCCTAATCCAGGCTGTAATTCCACTTTAAGATCCGTTTCATTTTCAATCAGCAATTTGTACATATTGATAAGGATCTCCGGTTCTGAACCAAGCTTTCCGCCAATGACAAGATTTTCTTCCGATTTATTTGACAGGAAAGGAATCGCCATAACCAATATCATCGCACCAATGAATACCCCCAGCGCAGTGAGTGATCTTTTAAATGACATATCCTCG
This sequence comes from Cytobacillus sp. NJ13, assembly GCA_030348385.1. Classification (NCBI taxonomy): domain Bacteria; kingdom Bacillati; phylum Bacillota; class Bacilli; order Caryophanales; family Bacillaceae; genus Cytobacillus; species Cytobacillus sp. NJ13. The sequence continues at coordinate 1,396,611 of JAUCFP010000006.1, forward strand.
AAGCGGCGCAGCAGAATATCAAAAAGGATTGCCAATATGGCTGCAGGTATGGCCCCAAGAACGATCAGGGCCGTGTTGTTCCGGTCGATTCCAAGGAGAATCAGTTCTCCCAAGCCTCCTGCTCCAATTAATGCAGCAAGAGTAGCCGTTCCAACGATTAACACCATAGCCGTCCGGATACCGGCCATAATAACAGGCATGGCGAGAGGAAGCTCTACCTTCATGAGCCTTTTCCGCCTGTTCATTCCCATTGCCCTAGCCGCTTCGATAATGGAATCATCTACTTCCTTAATGCCTGTATATGTATTCCTTAGAATGGGCAAAAGGGCATACACGACTAACGCGATAATAGCAGGCACTTTGCCTATTCCGAACAAAGGAATCAAAAGGCCAAGCAAAGCTAGTGAGGGAACAGTCTGCAATACGGCCGTCACGCCAATGATCCCTTCTGCAAATTTTTGTTTGTTAGTCAGATAAATTCCAAGCGGTATTGCAATCAGGACTGCAAAAAACAAAGCAATAAGCGAAATCTGTATATGTTCAATAAGTACACTTAATAATTGCCCTTTCCTTTCATTAAAAACAGAGCTGAAGGTGTTCATGACCTCACCTCTTTCTGTTTGCTGCGAGCCAGCTTACGAATGACGGCCTGCCTGTTGATCATTCCAATGATGGTACCGCCCTCTTCAACAGCAAGTTCTTCATGAGCGGCCAATAAGCTAAGCGTTTCTTCCAATGAAGCCGCGACAGAAATGACTGACCCGTTCTGTTCTGCTTCTGAAATCGGCAGGAGGATTTCATGAAGGCTGAATCCCTCTATGTACGGTACCTGCTCTTCCCCGACAAACTGCCGGACAAATTCGTTTTCCGGATTAGCAAGCAGCTCTTCCGGCGTGCCAATTTGGACGATTTCCCCGTCCTTCATGACGCAAATCCGGTCACCGAGCTTTAAAGCTTCCTTCATATCATGTGTGACAAAGACGATTGTTTTCTTTATTTTTTTCTGAAGATGGATTAGGTCGTCCTGAAGCTTTTCCCTGCTTATGGGATCCAGCGCACTAAAAGGCTCATCCATCAGGATGATGGGCGGATTGGCGGCCAGCGCTCTTGTTACGCCCACTCTTTGTTGCTGTCCCCCTGAGAGTTCATGGGGCTTTCGGCTGCGGTATATGTCAGGCTCCAATCCGACCATTTCCAATAACTCATCAATCCGTTCCTTGATTTTTCCTTGTTCCCAGTTCTTTAGCTCCGGTACGATCGCGATGTTTTCCCCAATTGTCATGTGAGGAAAAAGGGCAACCTGCTGAAGGACATAGCCAATATCCCAGCGGAGCTCATGAATGTCATAGTCACTTATCCTTTTTCCTTTAATGGATATTGTTCCTGACGTCAAAGGAATCAGTCTATTAATCATCTTCAGAACAGTTGTTTTTCCGGAACCGCTCGGACCGATAATTACGAAGAACTCGCCTTCTTTTATATGTAAATTAATTGAATCAACAGCCTGGGTTCCATCCCCATACTGTTTTGACACATTGTCAAATTGAATCATTACTCCACCCCTCTAAAAAGTTCACACCTGGATTATTCCCTAAATATTCTACTGAAAAACAGCCGTGCAGAAGTTTTCTTTTTACCGTTATACCATCATACAGATAGATAGGTTATTTTTCCATTATGGGGTTCTATAAAAAAAGGCAGCCTCCAGCAAATAGAGGCTGCCTGTTATTATGCGAGAGATCTGTTCAGGTTCTTAAAGAGGCCCGGAAAGTCTTTTCTGATTGTTTCACGGATATCTCCAAATGCAAGTTGGCGAATGGGATAGGATTTTACTTTTTTTAGGGTGGAATGCGGGTTGCCTTTAAAGACATTAACTGTCTCTTCTAAAAATCTTTCCTGCTGAAACAGGTTATTGTTACGACTTTCAAAGACTTTGTTTTCTGTTTGCTCATAAATAATGTAATAATCTTCAATGATTTCACCACGGAACATTTCCTGCGTGTCAATTACTTCGTATACTTTCATCTGTATCAATCTCCTTTTTAAATGAATTCAGAGTGACGAAAGTGATAAATTCAATCCCAATGGCAAAACCAGCAGCTTTATATTTTGGATACTATGATTAACTTCTCTTGAACATGCCTCCAAATGCAAAGTTCAGTCTATTGGCTTACTGTTTGGCTCTTTATGATTTCGATCCGGGCAGCACCTGTTTCCTGGGCGGCTTTTACTACTGCATCTCTTACAGCCGGGACAACTCGGCTGTCGAGCGGTCCTGGGATTACATAATCCGGTGATAAGTCTGTAGCATCGATTAATCCAGCGATGGCTTTGACAGCGGCCATCTTCATTTCTTCATTAATTTCAGTAGCCCTTACGTCCAAAGCTCCTCTGAAAATCCCCGGGAATGCGAGGACATTGTTTACCTGGTTCGGCAAATCTGAACGGCCTGTTCCAACCACCTTGGCGCCTGCGGATTTCGCGTCTTCCGGCATGATTTCAGGAACCGGATTGGCCATGGCGAAAATAATGGAATCCTGGCTCATTGTCTGGACCATTTCCTTTGTTAATGCTCCTGCAGATGATACCCCGATAAACACATCAGCGCCGATGATAACATCTTCAAGCGGACCCTGGCGTTTGGCTGGATTGGTGGTTTTTGCCACAGACTCTTTGACAGGGTTCATCCGCTCCTGCCTTCCTTCATAAATCGCTCCCTTTGTATCGCACATGATGATATCTTTTACACCCATATTAAGGAGCAGCTTGATAATCGCGATTCCTGCGGCACCGGCGCCATTGATTACAACTTTTATTTCATTCATTTTTTTATCCACAAGCTTTAGAGCGTTTATTAATCCGGCAGCCGTTACGATTGCTGTTCCATGCTGGTCATCATGAAAGACGGGGATGTTCATTTCCTGCTTCAGGCGTTCTTCAATGTAGAAGCAATTGGGCGCTGCGATATCTTCCAGGTTAATGCCGCCAAACGATGGCTGCAGCAGCCTGACTGTTTTAATAATTTCTTCGGGATCCTTCGTATCAAGGCAAATCGGAACGGAATCAATCCCTGCAAAAGCTTTAAACAGGGCAGCCTTCCCCTCCATGACGGGCATGGAGGCTTCAGGGCCAATATCGCCAAGTCCCAGCACCGAGGTTCCGTCAGAGACAACGGCGATTAAATTGCCTTTTATCGTATAATCATAGACTTTCTCAGGATGGTCATGAATTTTCCGGCACGGCTCTGCCACTCCGGGGGAATAGGCTAAGCTTAAATCCTTCATGCTGTTCAGCGGCATTTTCACATCGACTGTTAACTTCCCTTGAAACTTCTCATGAAGCAATAAAGATTCTTTCTGCAAATCCATCCTAACCATCTCCCCTTATTGAATATTGTTAATTTTCAGTATTACATTGTTGTTGATTATTATATAATGAGTGGTATCCATAAATGAAATACATATAATCTATAATCATTATGCCTTTTGGCTATATGACAGGAGTGAGAACTTTGGATATACGGCATTTAGAATATTTTGCTGAAGTAGCTCAGCACTTAAGCTTCACAAAAGCGTCCCAGACCCTGCATGTTACCCAGCCCTCCATCAGCAAAGCCATAAAAAATCTCGAAGGCGAACTGGGAGTGCCGCTTTTTTACCGGTCATCAAAACAGCTGGAACTAACAGATGCCGGAAAAGCGGTGTTGATCAATGCAAAGAAAGTGCTGGACGCATTTAAAAATCTGACTTTGGAGTTAACAGATGTGACGGAGCTGAAGAGCGGTGAAATCAAGATTGGCATCCCTCCAATTGTAGGAGCTGCTTTTTTTTCGAAGCTCATCAGCCGATATAAAGAAAAATTCCCATTGATCGAAATTAAATTAACAGAGGTCGGCACGAAGAAAATAAAAAAGGGAGTAGACGATGGCACATTGGATATTGGCCTTATTTGCACGGTGCCTGCGCAGGGCAGCAGCTTTGAAATTATTAATGTTTTAAAGGACCCCTTAATGCTGATTGTCCACCGTGAACATCCGCTGGCTTCAAAAAGGGAGGTACACTTTTCACAATTGGCAAATGAGCCCTTTATCCTCTACCGGAAAGATTTCACCCTTTACGACCTGATCATTGAGGAATGCTCGAAAAGCGGATTTCAGCCCAATATCGTCTGTGAAAGCTCACAAAAGGACTTCCTGCTTGGTATGGTTGAAGGAAAACTGGGGATCACTATGCTGCCAAGTAAAATCTGTCAGAATATAAACTGCCAAGACCTCGTGGTTCTGCCAATCTCTGAATCTGCTGTAGATTTGGAGCTCGGAATGATCTGGAAAAAGGATAAGTACTTATCCTTTGCGGTTCGGGAGTTTATCGCCGGTGCGGAGACTTATTTGGAGGAAGGACTATGAAATGGCCGCCGCAAAAATGGAAAAATGCGACGGCTTTTTACCTTCTAGTTTTATTGTTTGCAAGCCTTTATAAATGCCTCAAAAATAGCTATGGATGGGTCATCATTCTTTTGTGTCATGCATTCAGGGTGCCACTGTACCCCTAATACAAAGTTATGCTTGTTACTCTCAAATGCCTCAATGACTCCATCATTTGCTTCTGCACATACCTCAAAGTTTTCAGGCATTTTGCGGACAGCCTGATGATGATAGCTGTTTACTTTAAAGTTTTCCGCGCCAGTGACTCTGTGCAGAAGAGAATCTCTATTTACATTCACAAAGTGGGACGCATGCCATCGGGGTGCTTTTTGGACATGCTGTAAAAGTGGGACGCCCATTTGGGAATAGATGTCCTGATACATATCGCCCCCAGCAGCAATAATGAGGATTTGGCAGCCCCTGCATATGGCTAAAATTGGTTTATCAATAGCCAGCATTTTTTGAATAATGCTGATTTCAAACGTGTCTCTTTCCGGACAGATGCTTCCCAGATTTTGATGGGGTTCTTCACCAAATAGAGTCGGATCGATGTCCCCTCCACCGGTAAGAAGCAGCCCATCCAGCTCTTCAGCTAATTTTTCAATTTTGTCATCTTCCAGCAGATTAGGCAAAACAACCGGAACGGCCCCAGCGTTTAATAATGAATGGATATTTTCCATTGAAACGGAAAGCTGCTTGTCATCTAAATTTGATGTAACCCCTATAATTGGTTTCATTCGGCACCTCTGGCTATATAGTTTAGGAGATTATTCTATAAAACCGGGAAGAAGTCCTACCTGCCGGCATTTGAAAAATTGTAAAAAGCGAAGACAAAAAAAGCTGCCCATCTTCTGGACAGCCCTAGCTTCATAATTAATATGGATCCGTTTCGCGGCTTTTCTCAACAGCTTCTTTTGCTGCCTGGTTCTCAGCGATCGAACCCTGGCCATATTTAGACCTTCCGGCGTCACGGCCAGGAACTTGCTCTTCACCGTTCATTTCCAGCAATTCTTTCATGACTTTCTCAGTTCCTTCCTTCACGCGGCGGCCATAATCTTCATCTGCCTGTGTAAAATGCTCAAACATAGCATCTTGAATACGTTTGTCACAAACCGACAGTGCTTCAGATAGGTTTTTGATCAGTTCATCGCGCTCCCAATCTTCAAAGCTCCGGTAGGTATGGCCGGCTTGACCATAATTGTTTGGACGATCGATAGGTGCGCTCATGGCTGCCGCATTATAGGTTGGCCGATGCGGGGTGCGCCCTTCTTCAGGTGCTTGTTTGAAGCCGCCCTTCATCGATGGCTCGTAGTTAATATGCGGATTTTCTCCAGACTCTTTCGGGTCACGAGTATCCATTTGGCCGCGCTGCTGGTTTGTGCGCACAGGTGCTTTCGGTGCATTCACCGGTAATTTCAGATAGTTCGCCCCTACGCGATAGCGCTGTGTATCGGAATAAGAGAAAGTCCGGCCCTGCAGCATTTTATCATCGGAAAAATCCATTCCGTCAACAAGTACCCCTGTACCGAAGGCAGCCTGCTCAATCTCTGCATGGTAATCTTCTGGATTACGATCAAGAACCATACGGCCAAGAGGCAGCCAAGGGAACTTATCTTCCGGCCAAAGCTTCGTATCATCAAGGGGATCAAAATCCAGTTCAGGATGGTAATCATCCTCCATGATCTGGACAAATAGTTCCCATTCAGGATAATCTCCCCGTTTAATCGACTCAAATAAATCCTGTGTGGCATGACCGACATTTTTCGCCTGAATATTGCTTGCCTCTTCCTGTGTCAGGTTGCGGATTCCCTGCTTCGGCTCCCAGTGATATTTCACCAGTACCGCTTCACCTATTTCATTCACCCATTTATACGTATTGACGCCGGATCCCTGCATGTGACGGTAAGTAGCGGGTATTCCCCATGGTGAAAACAGGAATGTAATCATGTGTGTGGCCTCAGGTGTACGGGAGACAAAATCAAACATCCGCTCGGGATTTGACACGTTTGAAACGGGATCAGGCTTGAAGGCGTGAATCATGTCAGGGAATTTCATCGCATCCCGGATAAAGAAGATTTTCAGGTTATTGCCGACTAAATCCCAGTTTCCATCCTCTGTGTACATTTTTACTGCAAAGCCGCGCGGATCCCGTACTGTTTCCGGTGAATCTTTTGCCCCTGCAACGGTGGAGAAGCGAACCATCAATGGTGTCTTCGTTCCTGCACCGGAAAAAACCTTTGCGCGGGTATACTTTTCGACCGGCTCATCCCCCACTTTTCCGTATGTCTCAAAGTAACCGAATGCCCCTGCCCCTCTTGCGTGAACCACACGCTCCGGAACCTCTTCCCTGTCAAAATGGGAGATCTTCTCAATGAAATGGTAATTCTCCAAGGTCGCTGGTCCCCGATTGCCTAACGTGCGGATGTTTTGGTTATCAGTAACAGGATGCCCCTGCCGTGTCGTCAGCGTCTCACGCTTCACATCTTGCTCATTTGCAGAATTCAAATCTTTGTTTTCTTCCAAGATCGAACCTCCTTAAATTTTATGACCATATTTTACCTCTGCTTTAGATATCTATACTCGAATTTACCTGTAATGTTATGTACTGGATATTCTTCCAAAACACAAATACTGCCGGTGCTATGATACCCTGTGAAATGAAAATGTAACCATTTTTCGGAAAAAGCCCCTCGTTGATTTGTTCGAATAAAGTTCTTCCCTTTGTAAAAAAATACTTATGTCCAAAGGGAGGTGTAGACGTGCCGAATCTAAATGATAACAAGTTCAAGAAAATTCAATCCGAAAGCCAGAAGCAGGGTAAAACATACGAAGAGTATGCTGCAGAACTGGAAGCGAACAAAATGAAAGCTCAAAAAAGAAAATAAATAACTGAGAGGCAGGAAATATCGCGCCTGCCTTTTCAAGTGAAGGCAGCGAATAGGCGGAATTCTTAGCTATATATATCTTTTAATCTCTATAAGTAATCTCTGGTATTGCTTTGGGCAAACTGCCCCGCCGGAGAGAACTAACCGAACTGCGGCAGGACATATTTAATAATTTGTCCGCATCCCGTTCATAGTTTGTTAACATTTACGCATTACAATGAAATTGTACCGAAACATCATACAGCCCTTTTTCTTTACCCCTTCAGGTCCGGCCCATATTAAGTGGCCGGATTTTTTTATTTATTTCTTTCACCTTCTCAAAAATTTGATCACCCTCCATGCTACTATTTTTCTTGTAGAGATCAAGATAACTAACTGGAGGGATCAGTATGAAACATAGGAAATTGGGAAAATTGGCTGCGGCAGGTTTGTTGTCTGCCTTGTTTCTAACGGCGTGCGGTGAAAGCGAAGATGTATCAACCAAAAGCAAAGCAGAGGAAAATGGCCAGGAACAAAGTGCAAAGCCTGAAGAGAAAAAAGAAGAAGCCAAGGTCGGCTCCCGCTCCAATCCGATAAAAATAAATGAAATGGCTGCGATTGAAACGGTCACCTACGATGATTCATCAAATGAATATAAAACAAAGATCGAGCTGTCAGTGGAAGAGGTCATACGCGGACAGGATGCGCAGCAAAAACTGAAGGAAATGAATGAGTTTAACGAGGATGCACCTGAAGGGTATGAATGGGTTCTTGTAAAAAGCAAACTAAAAGTTGCCGACTCTGAAACAGAGGACCATCCATTCACCATCGATGGAATCATGAACTTTAAATTTGTCAGCGAGAGCGGCGATGTATACAGCGGCGATACTGTCGCAACAACAGAACCGGATTTTTCCTTTGAAATGTATAAAGGAAATGAGAAGGAAGGGTATATAGCAGGCTTAGTAAAAACTGGCGAGGATGCCAAAATGGAGTATGATTCCTGGGTCGGAAATACAGTGTTTTTTGATTTGAAATAAAACTTCAAAGCCCCTCTCATTATTGAGAAGGGCTTTTTTCCATCATCCTTTTCCCGCCTGGAATCCGGGATATTGTGTCATGCCCCCGTCAGCATATAATGTCAGTCCGGTGACATAGCTGGCTTCTTTAGAAGCCAGCCACACTGCACAAGCTGCGATTTCTTCGGGCCTGCCGATGTAGCCCATAGGAATGAGCTCAAGGACACCTTTTTTCAATTCAGGATCTGAAAATTTTTCAGCATTAATCGGTGTATCAATAGCACCAGGGGCAATGCAGTTCACCCGGATCCCGTGCGGAGCAAATTCAAGAGCGAGAGTCTCGGTCATCAATTTGACCCCGCCTTTGCTTGCGGCATAGTGAACAAAATGGGGCCAGGGAATTTCCTGATGAACAGATGACATATTAATGATCGAGCCTTTTATTTTGTTTTCCAGCATATAATCTATGGCTTCCCGGCAGCCTAGAAATTGTCCTGTCAAATTCGTTGAAATAACTTTGTTCCAATCCTCCAGGGTGAGTTCTTCAGATGGGACTTCATTTTCGATTCCCGCGTTATTGATCATGACGTCGAGAGAACCGAATGTTTTAATTGCATGGGCGATCATTCTTTTAATATCCTCTTCCTTTGTAACATCCCCCTGGATGGCAGAGGCACTTCCGCCTGCTTTTTCAATTGTTTCAATAATCCCCTGCAGTTCCTGTTTCTCATTGAAATAATTGATGACTACCTTCGCTTTTTCAGCACCGAATCGCTCAGCCATCGCCTTCCCGAGCCCGGTCGCTCCGCCGGTAATGACGACAACTTTTCCTTCAAGACTTGGATACATAAGATCCGCTCCCTTATTTTTATTTTTTTGTAAAGCCCAGCAAAACTCCTCCAGCTATAATAAACAAACAGCCAAGGAGAACCATAAACACCTGCTTTTTGCTTTTGCGTTCATTTAAAAAGAAAAGCCCGCCAATGGTCGATATTACAATTCCGGTCTGAGAGAGTGAAAAGCTGGTGGCCACGCCGATCTTTGGCAGTGAAAGCAGCAATCCCAGATTCCCCGTACTCCAAATCAGCCCCGTAATGATATTTCGTACAGCAAATTTGTTATATGGCTTGCGGCGCAGAGTAATGAGGAATGCTCCTGTTACCATCCCAATCGCCTGCGGCAGAATTGCAGACCAGCCGTCAATTTCAAACCAGCGGATTAATACGACATACCCCACAAATCCTGCCGTCGATAAAAGCAGTACAAGCAGGCCTTTCTTGAGACTTTTTCCCTGTTCCTTGTCATCTCCCTGTTTCAGAGAAGTCAGAACGGCACCGACAATGATGCAGACCAGAGAGGTGACCCCGATGATAATGCTCATCGCTGTTTCCCATTCTTTAAAAATGAATACCCCAAAAAAAGTTGTTCCTATAAGCTGCAGGCCAGTGGACATCGGAGCTGTCTTGGCAACCCCCAAATAGCGGACTGCCCCAAACTGATTTTTCTGCCCGATCGACCAGAATAAGCCGGAAATGAAGCCAACTGCCCAAACAATATTGGACAAATCCGGCCTCTTGAAAAGATAAACAGCGATAGCAAATAACAGGGCTCCTATTGTCGTACCCAGTGTCTGGCTGTCCTCATCTCCGCCAAGCTTGTTGCTGACAAATACAATGCTGCCCCAGGAAACCGCTGCAATGAGGGCTAATAGAATTCCTGTCATGGTGTGTACCCCATCTTTCGATTTTATGTACATTTTTAGATTGCGGCTATAGAAATGCTCTTATTCCACAAGCAAAAAAAGTATTGATTTATTTATTTTCATACCACAAAAATAAACCAGTGAAACCAACAGCACCAGCAATCTTTCTTTATAAAAGCTGTTTTGACAGATATTTCAATATAATAATTTATCGCACAATTTATAATATTTGTGTTAAACTAACAAATATCACTGTCAAATAACAGTGAAATGCAATTATTCTCTTTTATATAATAAGGACTTCGGAGGGAATTCTATGAAAAATGCAATCAGCAAGTGGAACCAAATAAGCCTGGTCAAAAGAATTCTGCTGGGCATCATCGCAGGTGTCGCCCTGGCTTTGACCATTCCTAAAGCAGCGGGATGGATCACCATCTTCGGCACTCTTTTTGTAGGTGCATTAAAAGCTGTAGCACCGATCCTGGTATTTTTCCTGGTGATGCACGCCATTTCCAAGCATAGAAGCGGCCATAAGACGAATATGAAATCTATTATCGCCCTTTATGGATTAAGTACGTTTCTTGCAGGAGCTGTCGCAGTTTTTGCCAGCTTTATTTTTCCGGTTACCCTGTCACTTGCTCCCGGAGCTGAGGATGTAACACCTCCTGGAGGGATAGCAGAAGTTCTTAAAACCCTGCTGACAAACGTAGTGGACAACCCGGTCAATGCACTGATCAACGGCAACTATATCGGTATTCTGACTTGGGCGATTCTCCTCGGCCTGGCTTTAAGAAAAGCTGCTGATACAACAAAGAACATGCTCGCAAACTTCTCAGATGCCATCTCGACTCTAGTAAAATGGGTGATCAGCTTCGCCCCAATCGGGATTATGGGTCTCGTGTTTGATGCGATTGTCGCCAATGGTCTTTCAGCATTGCTTGATTATGGAAAACTGCTTGCAATCCTGCTGGGTTCCATGTTTTTTATTGCTCTTGTTGTGAATCCGCTTATCGTATTCTTAAATATTCGCAGGAACCCATATCCTCTAGTATTTAAATGCCTAAGAGAAAGCGGAATTACAGCATTCTTTACGCGCAGCTCAGCAGCAAACATCCCTGTAAATATGAGCTTATGCGAAAAGCTTGGGCTGGATGAAGATACTTATTCCGTATCCATCCCATTAGGCGCCACGGTTAACATGGCAGGTGCAGCTGTTACGATTTCTATTCTGACTCTTGCAGCTGTCCATACACTTGGCATTCAAGTGGACTTTGCAACTGCCCTTATCCTTAGCGTATTAGCAGCAGTATCTGCCGCAGGTGCTTCAGGTGTTGCAGGCGGATCACTTCTTCTCATTCCTTTAGCAGCCAGCTTATTCGGAATGCCAAATGACATTGCGATGCAGGTTGTAGGTGTAGGATTCATCATTGGAGTTCTTCAGGATTCATGTGAAACGGCCCTTAACTCGTCTTCAGATGTTCTATTTACAGCAACTGCTGAATATGCAAAGAAACGCAAGGAAGGCAAGATAGTGAAAATCAGTGCCTGATATAACAAAATAGAGGAGCCAGCCCTTTGCCTGGCTCCTCAATGAAAAAAGCCCTCTCGATGGAGAAGGCTTTTTTCATTTATGTATTTTTCCATATGATGCTATAAGATCATTTACTTTGCATTTGCATCCGGCTGGTGAATTCCGAAAATATTTCCTTCTGTATCCTTATAGTACCCCTGCCAAGCCATTCCAGGAAGAGCATACTTCGGCAATGCGACAGTGCCGCCATTCTTAAGAATTCTGGCTTCAGCTGCATCATAGTCCTCCACACCCATCGTACAGGCAAATCCGTTTAACGTTTGATTAGCTTCTGGAGGCGGTCCCTGCCTTTGCATCAGAGCACCGTTAATGCCCAGCTCTTCTTCATTTCCAGTCACTGCTCCATAATAAGGCATTCCGGCATACTCACTCCAATCCTGAAATGACCAGCCGAATACCTCGCCATAAAACTTCTTGGCCCGCTCCATGTCATCCACATGAACTTCAAAATGAACTAATCTGCCCATAGTATCCTCCTTTAAATTACGTAATCGCTTACAAATCTATTATAATGCTTGTGGAAAAAAGTACAAAGCGCCTGCTTAATATAGAACTGGCATTCCTCTTATTGCTCTTGCTAAACTGCCTTTTTTCTGAAAATTAACAAAAAGGTTCGTTTACCAGATAGATACGGGTTCTGCCGAGATTTAGGTTAGGTGCAAATGAAAATAGGCGGTTCCTTTTTGAAGGACAAACAGATTCAAATAAACAAGCAGCCGCTTGAAACAAATAACTATGTCTCACCCGCTGTTCCTCCTTAGGTCTATACTGCCCGTCATAAAAATGGAGAAGACGAAAACTCACAGCATCCTCTTCCCCCATTTTTCAATTATCATTTTTTAGCCATAATCATATAGATGGCATCTGTTAAAAAGAGCTTTCTGGATACATTCAGCCCTGCAAGTTTAATTTCTTCTTCCATTTCGGATGAAGAAATTCTTGGATGTCTTTCTTTAGGAAAGTCTTTCTTCTCAAATTCGATACATACAAAATAGCCGCCAGGCTTAAGCACTCGTTTAATTTGCCCCAGTGCACGTGGTAAGGATGGCATCTCATGGAGAACTAATGATGCCAGTGTAAGATCCATGCTATTGTCAGGTAATGGAATATGATCAATACTGTCTTTTAGTATTATAATATTTTCAATTTTTTCCTTTTCCGCTTTGGATTTGATCACATCCAGCATATCTGCATCAATATCTAATGCATAAACCATTCCAGCTGTGGCTCTTGCAGCCGGGACTGTTATATAACCAGTGCCTGCACCTAAATCCAAAATCGTGTCCGTTTTTTTAATAGGGATCATTCCCAGCAGTTCTTTTGGCGGAATATCACCTCTTTTTTTTGGATTTTCCAGAAATTCTATTTTTCTTGCCAAACGTTCCATTTTCTCTTCCATATTGATCCCTCTCCCTTTGGAAAATGTGTAACTCATCAAATTATATTAATAGATATTAAAGACACATGCACTCTTTAATTAAAGCAAAGAAGGTTTTACTTCCAACACCTTTTAAAATTCTTCATTTACTAAATCATGAACGATTCCCATAGCCGCTTTACTTCCCGCACTGGCGGCAATAATCAATTGGGAAGGTGCCAGGATAGAATTATCACCGCTGGCATAAACACCTTTAATATTAGTTCGGCCAAGTGTGTCTGTTTCAATTCCACCCATATTATTCATCTTGCATCCTAATACTTCTGCAAATGGCGAAGCTTGGGTTAAACCTGTTGTGACAAAGCCTCCAGCCCTAAAAATTTCATTGCCATTTCTAAATTTTATTTTAGCCAAGCGGCCGCTTTCCCCTTCAAAAGCATCTATCTCATCGTCAAACACCTTTATTTGTTTCATTATTAATATTTCTTTTTGCTCTTCTGAAAATATCAAATTGCCATTCGTACAAACAACAAGATCTTTACTCCAATTTGAAATCATTTTTGCCATATGGAAAGCACGGTTATCCTCTGAGATTAGAACTAATGGGCGGTCTCTTAATTCCCAGCCATCGCAAAATGGGCAACTAAACAAGGTTTTGCCATAAAACTGGTGAATTCCTTCAATTGCTGGAAATTCATCTCTTAGACCTGTAGCCAATAGGACCTTTTTGGAGCGTAAGCATCTGCCGTCTTCTGCACGAATCATGAAAGCATCATTTTCTTTCTTTATATCAATAACCCGCTGATTCTCCATAGTGATGCCAGGATAGTTCATTAAATCTTCCCTGGCAATTCTTTTAAACTCAGAAGGTTTGATGCCATCCCTTGTAATAAAACCATGAGATTCGTGTGTTACCGCATTTCTGGGTTTATTTTCATCAAAAAGGATAACCTTTTTCCTTGCCCTTCCAAGAACAAGTGAAGCATTTAATCCGGATGGCCCTCCGCCGATAATAACACAATCTAACAGCATATTTATTTCCTCCTCAATTAAATATATTATAGACTCTTAATATCTATGATTAACACAAAAAAAATTACTCAAACTGATTACAATTCTTTTTGTGATTTTTTGCGGATTCAATCTCTTTTGCAATATCAGCAATATATTTTGTATTCAGCTCATCTTTCATCTTTTTCTCAGCTTTAAACATCACTTTTTCAATTAAGCAATCTTCATTTGATAAATCATCATGCTCCAAAGAACAATTAAACAAGGTGGTGTGCCCTTCGATGGCATGAATGACATCCAGAAAGGAAGTTTTACGAGAATGCCTTACAATGCTGTATCCGCCCTTAACACCAGGAGTTGATTCAATAAGTCCTGCCTTTACGAGTTTCGTGAGAATTTTCGACAGGTAGGTCGGCGAAAGATCTTGGATTTTAGCCAGCTGTTCAACGCCAACAGATTTTCCCTTGGGTGTTAAAGTTAAATACACCATTGTGTGCAATGCATAGTTGGTGGCTTTTGAATATTTCATTTACTATCTCCTTTATCAATACATTAAAGATCTTTAATATCTGTAATTAACCTTACCCTAAATTCAAGTAACAATCAAGCACAACTATTTAATTTTTCCTAACCAGTTCATTCGGTTCATCCTAATTAAATATATTTCCAATGCAAATGAAAAACCGCATTAATAAAAATGCGGTAAGGAATTTCAGTCAATATAGACTCATCCCCGTCCACTGCCAATAAGTACAATAGAAAATAACTGCAATGGCAATGTACAGCGGCATTAGGATAGCACTTAACTTGGCTAAAATACCTGCATCATAACTTAATTCATCATCCTCATAAAAAAGGAGCAGTGCCTTAGAACTTACTGGAAACGTGATGCAATAGTTCATGCCTATTAAACTGATAAAGACGGCTGCGTACGGATTCATTCCCATTGACTGGCTAAACAGAATGATCCCTGGAACCAAAACAATTGCCCTTGTCGTATGGGATGTAATGTATAAATGGCTGGTGGCGGCGATGATAAGGATCACGACTGCCATAATCCAATCCGGAGCATCAGTAAAGATTTGGAGGAAGCCTGTAATCTTTCCTTCCATCCAATCGGCCACACCATTTACAACAAGAATTTTTCCTAGTGAGGCGGCTGCTGCAACAAAAAGAATCAAATTCCAAGAAACTGCTTTAACCCCCTGTTTCCAGGTAATTACCCCCATATTCGGCATCGTCAGCGCAATTGCCCCGATCATGGAAACCAATGCAAGATCATATCCATGGAAACTTTCAGTCATCCATCCTATGATCAGAAGAGCAACAATTATTAGAGTTTTAATTTCCGCTCCTGTAAGCGGCATTTGAGCTGGCAAATCCGGTAGATTAGGTATAACAGGTGATTTTTCCAATTCCTTTTCACCCCTCATCATCCACTTAACGGCAATTGAGCTCACGATTGTCATAATAAATGCAAAAGGCAGTCCCCACATTAGCCACTGCAAATAGGAGATGGATTGGCCAGCCGCAGTTTCCAAAAGCCCAACGCCAATGACATGGGAACCAGCACCAATAAGTGCTGCCGATGTACTCATTAAAATGACGATAGGCATAGTGATTGTAAGAATTTTTTTCTCTTTTACGGTCAGCCTGCTTGCCAGATGAATGATGACCGGCCTTGCCATGGCAGCTCTGGCGGATGTTGAAGGAATAAAAAAAACAGAGGCGAAAAGAAAGGATATCATCCCCCTTTTCAGCTTTGCTGGCGTCCGGCTTTTTCCTAAGGTAAACTGAATGAACCGTTCAGTTAAACCTGATTGTTCAACAGCCTCCCCAATGAAAAATGCCCCGACCATCAGCCATACCACCTCCTCCGAAAGGGACAGATATAATAGCTCCGGGCTCGCTCCTTTCATTAAAATGATGAATACGACGCTGGCAAATGCAATGAATCCAGCAGGGAGTTTTGTTGAAGTCCATAGCGTCACAGCTGAGAGAAAAACGAAAATCGATACCTTTGCTTTATAATCAACCCCATCAGCGAACGCAATCAACAGAAGGAAGATGACATGGGCGCTTATTATGGCCAGGCTTCTTCGGGAAATACGGTCTAATTGCATAAATAATGGATGGGCGTATTGCCCATGCTTTTCCATTCTAGTCTGCATATTAGACAGCCCCTTCATTGATCCGGCTTCTGCTGGCTATTTTATAGCCAATGTCCACTTGCCGCATGACTGATTCTGTACTGTCCTCAATCCACTGAGGAGCATACAGAATTGCTTTTTCCAGAGATGTCGGCTTTGGTATAATGCTTAAAAAAGCATCAATGCCGGCATCATAATTCAAGGATGCCCCTTTACCAACCGTACCTGTGATGGCTATGACGGGTATATCGTATTTTTTGGCAATGCGGGCGACCTCAGTCGGTATTTTTCCATTTGGAGTCTGGAAATCGATGCTCCCTTCCGCTGTCAGCACGATGTCAGCGGAAGCAATTTTTTCTTCTATCTTTATGTATTTTCTTATAAGGCTGAAACGAGGATGAAGCACTGCACCGGCAAAAGCAGCCAAACCTGCCCCGAGCCCTCCTGAGGCACCGCTTCCCTCGAGGTATCTGACATCGATCCTATAACTTTTTTCTATAAGATTAGCATAGTGCTCCATGGCTTCAGATAATATTATTACCTGCTCTTTGGTTGCACCCTTTTGCGGGCCAAATATCCTCGCTACTCCATTGTCCCCGCATAAAACATTTTTCCAATTGCAGGCAACATCAATCTCAATTTGTCTGACACGCTTGTCCATGCCTGAGTCATCTATTTGCTTTACCTTTAATAAATCAGAACCTCCCATTATTTCAGCCACATTTCCATCACCATCCAAAAATCGGACACCAAGTGCCTGAGCCATCCCTGCCCCCCCATCTGAAGTGCCGGAGTCGCCGCAGCCGATCAAAATACGATCAGCTCCAAAATCCAAAGCAGCAAGTATCAGTTCCCCTACCCCATAAGTAGTCGTCAGTAAAGGATTTCGCTCCTGCAGGGGAACATGCTTCAGACCTGCCACTGCAGCCATCTCGATAACAGCAGTCATTTCACCATTCTCTTCAAAAATGCCGAAATGGGCATTTACCTTTTTGCCGACAGGACCCGTCGCATCTACGTAAATCAAATGACCGCCTTTTAATCTCGTAATGGTTTTAGCAAACCCCTCTCCGCCATCAATCATAGGAATTATTTCAATATCGGCTGCTCCGTTATAACGCTGCGCTCCCCTTTCCATCGCCAGCGCCACATCCTCTGCATCCAGGCACTCTTTAAAACCTGACGGTACAATCACAATCTTCATTTTGTTTTCCTCCTTAATAAGTTAGTAATTGTAATGTACCTTCCAAAAACTAGAATTCTTTTAAAATATCATTAAAAAATGATGAGAATGGCGCTGCCCTTATCTGCTAAAAGTAGCATCTCCTATTTTTATAAAACAGGGGAACATCAAACTAAAATAAGCCGCCCTATGATAAATAGGCCGGCTTATTTTGATTTTAAAGGGATTGGACGTAAAAAAAATTACTAATTGAATAATGAGGCATTAGTGTCGCTATATGTATGCTTTAAGGTAAATACTGCAGCTTATAAATAAGGTGCCTTACCCTTTAGACAGCCTTTTTAAAGCTGCATAGAGCAGACACCTTATGTAAATTCACAGAAATAGCCTTCCTGCCGGGGTGGATGATAAAAAATTATTGTTCAAGTATGGCTTTGATTTTTTTCAAATCCTTCATATTTGCTCTTCTCATCATAGGTTCCATCAATGGAGACAGGACCTTATTAAAGCCTTTTGGGTTCCCTTTATTTCTTAATGTCATGCGGGTATGGTTTTCTTCGATCGCTTGCCATGTATAGATAGTCTCCATTGGAAATGGGCCATTTGCAGTTTTCATTACCATTATTTCATTTGGAATATAATTAGTAATTTCGTAAACATAAGCAAGTTCCCGGCCAAGAAACTTCGCTCGAAAAGCAATCTGTGATCCTAGTTGGAGCGGTTTTGGTGTCTTCCATTCAACTGATTGTATATTCACATACCAATCAGGAGCATGATCAGGGTTAGCGGCATATTCAGCAACTTGTGAAATAGGGCAATTAATTGTTATTTCTGTAAAAACATCTACCATTCTCGGCCTCCTAAATTAATTGTCTTCTACGTAGTTTTTTAATAGGGTGCCAAGCAAGTATTCCCATCCCTTGGAATGCTCCTCTTCCCATTGGTCTTGAATAACACCAGAAGCAGTATGGGAAAGCTGAAGCAGTGTACCGCCTTCTTTTTCAAGAAGTCGATAAGTATAGGCGCTGTTTACCGCTCCCTGCATGCCAAGATGGCCATGCAGCCGTATTTCTTCAGGAGCATTCACATAATAAACATTCCCCCACACTGCACCTTGTTTTTCACCCCATTTTTCGATAAATTGTCCGCCTATAACTGGCTCAAAAGTAAAGTTTGAAGCTACTCCTTTTGGAGCTATGCGGAACTCCCACCAATCTTCCACCTTTTCGGTTAATGCTCTGAATACTTCTTCACGTGGTGCATCAAGAATGATCTCCTGTTCAATGCGAAAATCCTTAGTCGATTCCATCGTTTTGTCTCCTCCTTTTTCTCTTACTGTACTCCTTAAATTAAGAAGCGAGCTGGCGGTAGATTGCATGTATTTATCAACCCAGCGCTCATGCACTTCCTGAAGAGGTACCGCATTAAGAAAATGCCTTTTATATTTTCCTTCACGCCTTACCAAGACCAAATTCCCTTCCTCTAAAATATTTAGATGCTTCATAATGGCATACCTTGTGACTTCAGGAAAATGGTCGTCTAGTTCTCCGGTCGTTCTTGGCGATATCTTAAGAATATCGAGAATTTCCCTGCGGATTGGATGTCCCAATGCCTTAAAAACGGTGGATAGCTCGTCGCTCATTACATTACATCGACCCTTTCTTTTGGAAAGTCATTCACGTGACCAAAAGGTAACATGTTGTATAAGTGACCTTATGGTAACATATTGGTCATAACCAGTCAAGAAAACCGTGAAAAACCCCTCTATCCATTCAGAAGAGGGGGTTTTCAATAATTTAGCGATCTTTAAATATTAGCGAAATTTATGAATTTCCTTTCCTTCACTAATAAGAACATTAATTTTATCTATTACTTGAGGAAGCTCAGACAAAGTTTTAATGGTGAAATCTGCTCCATTTTTCAAAAATACTTCTTCTGTCTTTTGAATGACTTCTTCTTTTTCAGTTTGAGATAAGGAGCTGTATTCTTCTTGGGAAAGACCCATTTCAGAGCTTCCAACAATGACACCTACCGACCAGACTCCGGCATTAATGGCCTCCTTGATATCAGAGACAGTATCCCCTGCTTTCACAATCTTCCATCCTGCCGTCAATTTCAACTCTTCCATATTGCGGTAAATCATATAAGGATATGGCCTGCCATAGGAACCTGTCTCATCCGGTGTAACAAAAAAGTCAGGACTGTAGCCTTTTTCTTTGGCATTTGGAACGACAATATCCATCATGGATCTTGTATAGCCAGTTGTTGAACCAATCTTTAAGCCTTGATTCCTTAAAGTTGATACAGTCTCTATGACGCCTGGGATGGGGTCAGTATATTCCATTAATGATGCCATAAGTGCCGGTTCAAATTTTTCATATAATGAAGTGACATCGTTCTCGTTATAGCTTATTCCATATTTCTCTTCCCATAATGCAGCTATTCTTGGTGCAGACAGCATTGCACGGATATGGTCGATTTTCAGCAGCCCCATAGGTGCTCTTGCTTCCTCCATTGTCACGTCGATCCCTGCATCCCTGAAAATATTAACAAAAACGTTTACAGGAGCAAAACATCCGAAGTCAATTGCTGTGCCAGCCCAATCCAATATTACGCCTTCAACTTTATTCATTTTGCCATCACTCCCATATAATTTTCGATAATAGCACATAAACCGTTAATATCTTCTTCATAAATTTCACCTATATTGCCAATCCGGAAAGTATCTGCATCCGTTAATTTACCAGGGTAAATTACATAGCCTCTCTCTTTCACAAACCTATAAAACTCATCAAATGAAAAGTTGTCTTTCGGATATAGAAAAGAAGAAATGATGGGCGATTGTTGCTCTTCTGATATAAACGCCTTAAACCCTGCTCTTTCAAGTCTTTCTCTTAATATACGATTATTATGTTGATACCGGTTGTTTCTAGCAAAAATTCCTCCTTCTTCCATCAATTCATCCAAAGCTTTGGAAAAAGCTGCGACAACATGGGTCGGTGACGTATAACGCCATTTTCCATCATTATCCATTTCTTTCCACTGATCAAACAAATCCAGGGATAAACTCCGGGCATTTCCTTTGCATTTTGTGAGTTGGTCAAGCTTTGCAATGACAAACCCAAACCCCGGCACCCCTTGAATACACTTATTGGCGCTGCTGATCAGATAATCAATTCCTAAATCCTGTACCTTGATATCTATTCCGCCAAAACTGCTCATGGCATCAATAATCAGTATTTTATTGTATTCCTTCGCAAGCTTTGAAATCATATCAATTGGGTTCAGAATACCAGTTGTCGTTTCACAATGAACCATTATCAAATGAGTAATTTGAATGTCCTCATCAAGTATGCTTCTTATATCTGATTCCAACGGAACCTGATCATATTCCACTCGATGCTCTATATAGTCAATACTTATATATTGAGCCATTTTAACAATACGTTCCCCATAAGCACCGTTTGTGATAATCAGTGCCTTATCATTCTTTCCAATAGCAGTTGTCATTACAGATTCAACAGTGAATGTGCCGCTTCCCTGCATAAGTACAGCCGTGTATGCTGAGCTGTCCGCATCTGCAAGCTGAAGGAGTTGTGCTCTTATTTTCTGTGTAATTTGTTTATAATCTCGATCCCAGGTGCAGCGGTCAAACAGCATTTCCTCTTTAACCGTGGATGTAGTAGTTAATGGACCTGGTGTTAAAAGCTTATAGCCTGTCATTTCTTCCACCTCTTCTGTTTTATTTGGATGAGTTAAAAATGTCCTGATGTTTCTGCAATAATTCAACGGTTAGCGGAGCTTCGAATTTTTTTGGATGGGCTGGTTCATTTTTTTCAGAAACCTTTTCTCCCTCATAAAGAGCAACCGGATAATACTTTATCAGCTCTTCTCTGGCATCCTTTAAAATCACTTCAGCCATTTCCATCGCAAGCTTTGTTTTGTCACTATCTTTTTTGACTACCGCAAGGGATTCCGTTAGTGAAAAGTTGCCTTCTGCAGGGTCGACAAATTCAATAGGGACACCAGATTCTTTGGCTTCTACCGCTTGATGTCTGAGGCCAAATCCAGCTGCTGCCTCTCCAGCCTGCACTTTCTTAATTGGTCCAGATCCTGAACTCTCAAGGTGTGGGCCGCTATTATTGATCAAGTCCTTAAGTATGGCTTTTCCCTCTTCTTCACCGTACTCCGATAGGATTGCCTGAACAAGCAGCCATCCTGTAGAAGAATCCATGATATTTGGAATGGCTATTAATCCTTCATATTCTTTTGCAGTTAAATCTTTAATAGATGCCGGCATGTCTAAACCTTGTTGCTTAAGTACTTCTGTATTTACAAAAATCGAGCCGGTAATCGCTAAAATGGGAGAATAAAAGTCCGCTGTTTTTTCCAAAGGATCTGAAGAAAATGTCAAAGGTTTAAACATGGTATGCTTTGTTTGTGCACTTTCAAGAAAGTAAGAGCTCATTGTGACAATATCTGCCTCAATTTGATCCCCTTCAGCGATCAGCTTCCCGCCTAATTCCGATGTTCCCAGGCTCTGCAAAACATATTTCCCTTCATATCCAGCCTCTTTCATGGCATTCTTCATAGCCATTACGGCCTCTTCGTCACCATTTGTCTGGATGACAACTTGTTCTTCCCCTGAAGCAGTGTTGCTGCTGCAGGCGCCCAGCAGAACCGGAATCCATATAGCGAGCATTGCCAGCAAAAGAGTTTTTACATTTTTCATGACACCTTCTCCTCACTTCTATTAATTGTTTTTAAAGATAGATTCATTGATCTCTCCTTCTGCAGATAATCACAAAAGACTTTGACCACCAGATTTGTAGCGAAAATCAGCAATGATAAAACAAAGATTTCGTTAAACTTGGCAAAGTGCTGGAGCTCCTTGATCTTGCTGGCGACTACTGAGGTTTGAACGGTTACTAAAAAGATGATGCCGCTGATTGTCACCATGGAATTGATGAAATAATAGCTGAACATTTCAAGCAGGGTTTTGACTGAATTTGGAACAATCACACGGTATACGGTCTTAACCCAGCTGTCTCCCAGCAGTTCCCCTGTGGTTTCCCAGGTCGGGTTCATTTTCATTAATGAGTTTTTAGCCATTAAATATGGAGTTGTAAAGTAATGAACCATATTGCATAGAATGATGATCATGAAGGTCCCTTGTAAGCTGCTGCCGTTAAAAAGGAGCAAATAAGAGATTCCCAGAACCATCCCTGGAACTGTGTTCGTCATCATTGAAACAGCATCCATTGCCTTTCTCCCCTTTAAGGGAGTGCGGACATTCAATAGAGCAGAGCAATACGCAAGCAAAGTTCCTCCGATTGCTGTTAATACAGCAATTAAAAGGGAGTTTCGATAGACAGCCAATAAATCACCCGATTGTAAGATGGTTTCAAAATGCTTAAAAGTAAAGGTCATATCATAGGGAAAACTATTTAAAAATGGCGCTATTAACATTACAGCGAAGATGGATAAAATACCCGCCAATATCAGCGATGAAATCAAACCCAGAGATACATCCCGATATGTATTCGGGACCAATTCTATTTGTGAAAAGTTTTCATAATGAAAATTAAACTTTTCAAGATAATTCAATAGCATGACTCCGAGGATTGCCGGCATGAGCATAAGAACGGCAATGACGGCTCCATTATTAAAATCGGGTATTGATCCCAGCATGACCTGGTAAAGCTGAGTTGCAGCAACAGAGTACGTTCCTCCTATAGATGCGGGGATCCCAAAATCAGTAAAACTTAGAATAAAAGATAATACGTATGCTCCGCCTAAGGTGCCAAGCAGCGGCCGGATTATGGTATTCCAAAAACTTCGGACATTTCCATCACCCATAAGATGAGAAACGACAATAAACTTCTTATCTATGTAAATAAACGAGTTAGAGATTAATAGAAATGCCGCAGGAATCGTGTATATGACATATCCAATCAATAAACCATTAAAACCATAAATATTAAACAGGCTATCGCCGAAAATGCTGGTGATCAGGCCCTGATTTCCGAAAGAATACATAATAGCAAACCCATACGTTATCGTAGGAAGCAGCATGGGAATAAGCACGCCTGCTTTGATCATCGACTTTAATGGCTGAAAAAGCCTGGTGCAATGGATGCTATAAGCCAGGATAAAAGCCAGGGCAGTAGTTATGATGCCAGTAAGAGCAGAGATTTTTATACTATTGATAAAACTTGCAGCCATCTCCTTATTCGCCAGAACAGATAGGTAATGATCTGCAGTAACCCTCTCTCCAATCCCAAAAGAGCGGACAAATAAGATAATTAAGGGCACCAATAAAAAGAGTGCAAATAGAGAAAGAATGGTGATATAAAGAAATCTCATTTCGGGTCTGGATCTAGGCATATTTTTCACCAAAAAGGTTATATATGTTTTGCCTTTTAATCTTCAGCTGCCTGAGAATAAACTCTCTCACAAATGCATTGCTTGGCTGATTAATAATTTCATAAGGAGTCCCGTATTGTGCAATATTTCCCTGATTGATAATGAGTATCTTATCTGACAGGGTTAAAGCTTCCTCAGGATCATGTGTCACAATGATGGTTGTAAGTTTGAATTCCTTCGCAATCAATTTTATTCTCTGCTTGATCGACTCCTTAATGACCCCATCCAAAGCGCTTAATGGTTCATCAAGCAATAATACGCTTGGCTTCATCACAAGCGTTCTCGCTAGTGCTACCCTTTGTTTTTGTCCCCCGGAAAGTTCTCCGATTTTCTTTGAAAGATGCGGCTTTAGCTCAAGAAAATCTATATATTCCTGGATTTCCTTTTCCGGCATGCGATCTTTTCTGTTTTTCAGACCATACACAATATTTTCATAGGCATTTAAATGCGGAAATAGCGCATAATCCTGAAAAACAATATTAAACCCCCTTTTCTTCATAGGTACGCTGCTCAGATCCAGGTTGTTATAGTAGATTTTGCCTTTATTCATTTTGGTCAACCCCAAAATGATATTTAAAAGAGTTGTTTTGCCGCTTCCACTTGAACCCAATAAGGAAACGATTTCTCCCGAATCGATTTCAAGGCTAATATTATCTAATACAACTTTATCGCCAAATTGTTTGCTAACATTTTCTAATCGCAGCAAACTGCCCACCTCCTTGGTTACAGCTTCAGTATAAGGAGGGAATGTAAACGCAAATCGAGAACTTTGTAAATTATACGTAAATTATGCATATATTATAACTAAATGTTGCATATATTTTATGATAATATATGCTTAAAATTGTAACACTTAGATATTATTTGCGTAAATTTATTGAACACTTACGCACTGATTAGTAAAATAGGATTACCTCTTATTAAATTTGAAAGAAGTCAGGTGAGTATAGATGTTTCCTGCAGAAAGACAGAAAAGAATAATTGATTTGCTAATGATAAAGAAAACGGCTAAAATCACTGACCTTGCAGAAGAGCTGCATGTATCGATTGACACCCTTAGAAGAGACCTCAATCTTCTTACAAAGCAAAGGAAGATTGAGAAGGTGTATGGCGGAGTTAAGCTTGTCGAATCGGCATTTGGTGAATCTGCGATAGACGAGCGAATGGTTAGCTCCTTAAGAGAAAAGGAATCAATCGCCCGGTCATGCAGTCATTATATCCAGGATGGCGACTGCATATTTTTAGATAGCGGCTCAACCACTTACCAGATCGCAAAATTTATAAAAAGCAAAAAAAGGCTGACAGTAGTGACGAACTCCATTCCAGTCGTAATAGAGCTCATGAATAGCGATGTGGATGTCATTATGATTGGAGGCAAAGTGAGGAAGACCGAAAAATCCGTAGTAACGTATGAATACCTTTTTAATTTCAATGAATTGAATATCTCCAAAGCCTTTATATGCGCAAGCGGCATTACCGCTCAAAAAGGCATTTCCGATTACAATCTGGAAGAAGCCATTACGAGAAAGAAAATGATTGAGTTATCAAAGGAGGTCTATGTAGCAGCAGACCATTCGAAATTTGGCAAAGATGTCACTGTTTCCGTTTCACCTCTTGAGCATATTGATGTCATCGTCACAGACCAGCACTTGGATAAGAAATATGTGGAGGAATTTAGAGGGAGCGGGACAGAGGTTGTTTTGGCAGAGGGATAGCAGGGTTTTCATCCCCATAATACTCTGGAATAAAAATATCCTAAACGAAGAAGAAAGCCTTGGAATTATCAATCCTCGGCTTTCTTCCATCCTTTTATAATCCTTCTCAATTGGCGCTGTTTTTCTCCCAGAATTGCACCTCTGCAACCGATAGCATAAGCGGCCCGCTATGAGATTCTTCAAAAGTAATTTTAACTTTGACAACTTTTGCACCAGCTGGAATTTGAGTATTTTCAGATAAATTGTAGGCTGCAGATTTATCTGCAGATAGTACTTCCTTTCTACCTAAATCATACTCATTCCCTTCTTCATCAAAAGCTTTTGCACGGAGAACTTTGATTTTTCCATTGGTATAAAGCGGTCTGTTGAATACCTCAAATCTGGTAAGTTCTGTTGGACTATTAAAGCTAAAATCAACCTCCAATGGAAGAGAAATACCATCGGCTTCCGTGATGCTCCACTTAAGCTCAGCTAGGGAAGATTCACTTATTTCACCGTCAATTAACCGCAGGAAGGCTTCAGCCCCATCCTGCATTTTATCTGCTTCACCAGATACGGCGATATCCCTTGCCGTCATGAGCAGTTCCTTCGGCTCTTCCGGCTGCTCGACTTCTCCAGGCTCTTCTCCTGGCTTTAAAACCTGACCGATTTCATCGATGGTATCAAAGCTTGTATTCACAAGCAAGGATCTCGTAATCGGTATATCAAACTCTAAATCTTTCTTCGCTTTTAACTTAATGGCTGCCAGAGTTGATGTGCCTTCTAACGTTTCAAGAGAACCTTTGTTTGAAAAAGCAGCCATAATTCTTTGCTTTTCATTGCCTATTCCTGCAAGAATTGAATAATTCAGCATATTTTCAGTAGAAGCAGTATCGTCGGCAATTCTCTCGCCACAATCAGATCCTTCTAAACACTCTTTTACAATTTCATACTTATTTGGATCAATTTCAAGTTCAAGATTGAAGGCATTAATATCCTTCAGTCCTGCACCGATAACTTCGACTGTAAACTCTTCACCTGCTTTTAATTGCTGCTTATCAGGCCGAATGCTCAGCAGTCCTGCTGCAGGACGATTAGTCGGCTGGAGCTGTGTCTCACCAAGCTGTCCTGCTACATACATTAAATCATAAGAATCAATCACGCCATTATAGTTAATATCAACTTTGGACACCTGATCCCAGGATGTATCTGTGGTGTCCACACCCATATAACTGGCAAAGAAAAGCAGGTCCTCTTCGTCGATGGCACCATTAGGTATGTTTTCACCGACTACAATTCCTTCAGTTTTATCCTTTTTGTAAGGCCTGAATTCCTGTGCAGATCCGAATTTCCCCACAGCATCCTTAATCGTTAATTTGATATACCGTGCAGTTACCTCTTCGTTGAACTGAATCATTTTTGTCTCATTGTTCCTAATAAAAGTCCCATCGGTAATAACATTTTTGTATGTCTTACCATCAAGGCTGACATCCAGGTCATACTTAAGAATTGTTCCATTCCCTGCATCCGGTCTAGGCACATACTCCAGCTTATCTAATTGATAGGCAAGCTTCATATCAATCTCAAACGTATGAGGAAGAACATTTCCTGACCCCCAAGCTGTATGCCATTGTGTTTTTTCATCTCCGTCTACAGCTCTCGATGCTTCGCTCCCAGGCTGATTGCTTGAGGCACTAGCTGTCATATTCTTCGGAACGTTTCTGAATCGATCAAGCTTGGTTTTTACGGTTATTTCATCACTCCAGTCTGATGCACCCTTTGTATTAACTGCCCGGATACTATATCTGTATTCTGTGTCAAAGTTTAGACCATCGTGCTCGAAAAACGGCTTCTCATTTTCTTTTTCCAAATAAACATTTTTGTATATCATTCCATTAATTTTAAGGTCATAGGAAAGATTTTCACCTTCAACTTTATTCCAGTTAAGTTTTATGCTTTTATCTGTAATATTTTCATCTGCGGCTCCGAGTCCAGAAGGCACATCAGGTACTTCTGTATCCTTTACTTCTTTCTCTTGCGTGTTGTTAAATCCATTTACCGTAAGCATCACTTGATTCTTGGTTATATCCGTTTTCCCAATCTTTACAAATAACTTCGGAGCAGTGGTCACCTTTGTTTTGGAGAACTCAGAGTCTTCCGTTGAATATTTATTAAGATCCGGACTTTCATTGTAGAAATAAACATTTTCCGAGCGGCTGTATTCTTCCTCTGTTAATGCTTTTCGCAATTTGATATTTTTGCCGCCAACCTTTACAGTTACAGATTCAGGCTGCTTTCGTGTATTAACGAGGACTTCAGTTCCTCTTTCCTTGACCATTCCTTTGTAGCCTTTTCCTTTAGCTTTGTGAACGGTAATTTTCACTTTATCATTTGCGACGACCGAAGAAATCTTGGTTTTGGTATTCTTCCCAGATTTGTAGTCAGTTGTTTTACCGTCATCCTCATAGAGAGTAAATTCAGATTTCCCTGCTGGATAAATATCAAAAATTCGATTCTCAGATCCATCCAGCTCATTAATCGAGTTGTTTTCAGGAGCCATCGGGATGATTGCTCCATTTTTCACGAAGACTGGTGTCTTCCACAATGGGGCGTCAAAATTATTTAACACTGCTCCGCCCTGATACTGCTCACCTGTAAAATAATCAATCCAAACCTGGTCAGAATCCGGTAAGTAGATTCCGTTTCTTACGCCAGCTGCATGATCCTTTTCATTGTAGACAGGCGCTATCAGCAAATTAGGCCCCCACATATATTGATACTGTGTATCAGTGCCATACGTAAATGGATCTTTTGGATACTCCAGCATCATTCCCCGGACAGAAGGCATAGAAGTGGAAGTGGATTCTTCTGCAATCGTATAGATGTAGGGCATCATTTGCGCTTTTAGCTTCAGATACATGCGGTTTATGGAAGTATACGGTTCGCCATAATTCCAAGGGTTTTTGGATTTGCTGTAATCGTTCCCGGATGACGCCCATCCATCCATATCAATTTGAATTGGCGAGAAAGCCTTCCATTGAAAATCTCTTGTCTGGATGACTGGATCTCCTCCGAAAATACCATCCATATCCGAACCAACATTCGGATTGCCGGATAATCCCGCTCCAATGTATGTTGGGATATGCATGCGGATGTATTCCCACTCCCCTCCATACTGGTCACCAGACCAAAGGGTAGCATAACGCTGGGTGCCTGCCCATCCATCGAGACTAATCACAAACGGACGCGCTCCGCCTGAGTTTTCCTGCTTTTCGATTCCTTCAGCAGCCTGGCGTGTTGCGTTAAGAGCCATGGAATAGCCCTGTCCTACCCATGCAACATCCGTTTTAATAGCTCTTACTCCCGCCTTCACTTCACCATCAAGATCCCTGCGCAATGGGCTATCCTCAGGCAGGCTCGGGTCTGGGTATAAATTACTTTGTGTCCAGAGGCCTACTTCAATATCTTTCTCATTTGCTTCATCCGAAAATTTCTCTAAATTCTCTAATCCACCATAGCCGCAGCCATAACCGTCATTCGGCAAAAACCAGCCGAGCGGCATATCCTTCGCCACATATTGATTTAATGTATCCAAGCCTTTGCCAAGGAGGGTTCTCTGGTCTTTATGGCCGTTGTGAGTGCCATTAAAGCAATCTGCGTGCCCTAAATAAAACGCATATTCCGGCATTAATGCTGCTTCTCCAGTCAGCTCGGTATATTCGTTAATAATTTTCGGAATGGAGTCTTCAACAAAATAATAAGCGTCAAATCTATTTTCCTCATGGGAAAAAGCTGCCGTTTTGGAAAAGTCATAGACACCCGGCTTAAACGTATTTCTCATCACTCCATATCCTTCAGTGCTCAGGTAGAACGGAACAGGGCTTGATGCTGCACCTGCATCCCATCCGCCTCCGATGGAGATATTAATTTTATTATTTTTGTGAGAGTAGTAGCCGTTTTGCTGTCCTCCACCGAAAAAGTATTCATCATCTTTTGTATTAAGTGTCTGAACTGCTCTATTCGCTTCAAGAGAAAGCGGCTCCTTCTCACTCCAGATAACCTTGCTATTTTGGTTATTGATCAGGCTCATTTTGGAGTCCGTTTTGGAGATTTTTAGTTCCAATACTTTTGTATATATTCTATAAAAATCGGAATCTTCTTTTACCTTAACGTTTACGGTTCCATATTCTTTTTGGTAGTCGTTTTTATCTTTATCCACGATTTTAGTCACATGGTCAGGCTTGTTTGGGGTTGGGTATTCAGGAAATTCACTGCTCGGATCCAGGTGAAGCCTGAAAACATTGTCTTTCAGAAAGCTTAATTTAATTCCTTGTCCAGAAGAGAAATCAAGATAAATATCACTGCCTTCTTTTTGTATCCCGCTAACTTTGCCGATAGAAGAAGCATTTGAAGTTTCTTCAGCATCAGCTGCACTGACTGGAATAAGCGATATGACCAATAGGAATGAAAGAAATATAGAAGCAAATCTTTTCAGTTTATTTCGCTTTCTAAACAATATCCGGCACCTCCGCGATCTATTGAAAAATTTTATAAACTGCCTGACCGAGTTGTGTTTATTGAAATTTGTTCAATCAACATATTCAAGTTTTGGAGATTTATATATCCAGTCCTCTCTTCCAGTGCGTTTGCTGAGCCGCAAGCAGAAGCCAGGATCAGAGTATCCTTCATTGAATATCCTTTTGAAAGTCCAGCGGCAAAGCCTGCGATGAAAGAATCTCCAGACCCCACAGCGCTGACTGCCCGAATTTCTGCAGTTGCCGCTTTCATCCGTTCGCCTTTATAATGAACGAATGATCCCCTTTCACCGTCTGAAACAATCACAACCTCTATTCCGTTCTCAGCTAGCTTCTCCATCGATTTCCAGATTTCTGCTTCTTCCCGGCAGGGACGGCCAAGAAGCCCTTCAAGTTCCTCACGATTAGGTTTGATTAAATAAGGTCCATAGGGCAGAGATTCGGCTAGTGCCTCCCCGCTGGTATCCAGAAGAACTTTAACTCCATGATTTTTAGCTTCTTTTATCATCCATTTATAGAGGCTGTACGATACTCCAAGGGGCAGTGAACCACTTACTATAAGGATTTGAGCTTCAGGTATTAAGATGCGCAGGCGCTTCCTTAATTCTTCCTGCTCCAAACCGGAAATAAAAGGCCCTTCCTCAAGAATTTCTGTCTGATTATCTCTGTTGTCAAGAAAGGCAAGACACTGCCTTGTTTCCCCTGCGATCTGCACAAATTCATCACGCGCACCAAGATTTACCAGCTCATTCCGGATAAAGTTTCCGTTACTTCCGCCTAAAAAACCGGTTGCCGTCACACGTTCTCCAAGAATACTCAACACCCTTGTAACGTTCAGTCCTTTTCCTCCTGCAGTTTTATTGGGACTTTTCGTACGTGTGCTTCTTCCAATCTTAAGGTATTCCAGGCGGTAGACAATATCTATAGCGGGGTTAAGGGTAACGGTTAAGATGCTAGGCTTTTCCATTGCTGCCACACATAAGAATTTTTTCCTCGACTACCTTCTTCATGGCTTCTTTGCCTGGTGTCATGTATTTTCGCGGGTCATTTGCGTCAGGATTTTCATTAAAGTATTGTTTTACCGCATTGGAGAACGGAATTTTTAGGTCTGTTGCAATGTTTACCTTGCAAATACCAAGTTCTATTGTTCGTTTTACCATCTCATCCGGTATATCGGAAGCCCCGTGAAGTACGAGAGGAATATTAACCACTGAGTGGATATCTTCCAGTCTCTCAAAGTCGATTTTGGGCTCTCCCTTGTATAAGCCATGAGCAGTCCCAATAGCAACCGCTAAAGAGTCAATCCCAGTTAAATCCACAAATTCTCTAGCCTGTTCCGGATTGGTAAATTTCGCGTCCTTTTCATCAACGACGAGGTCGTCTTCCACTCCGCCGAGACGACCTAATTCAGCCTCCACAGAGACCCCATGTTCATGGGCATACTCGACCACTTGCTTTACGATCTTGACATTTTCATCGAAAGGATGATGGGAAGCATCTATCATCACAGACTTAAAACCGAAATCTATATATTTCTTGATTTCTTCAATACTTTCAAAATGGTCCAGATGGAGTGCGATCGGGATCTCATATCTTTCTGCTGCAGCACTTCCCATTGACACCAAATAGTCACCGCCGGAGTAAGAAATTGTTCCTGGTGTGCTTGCAAGGATTACAGGAGAGTTCAACTCTGCAGCAGTATCAACAACAACCTGGAATGTTTCAAGATTGTGAACATTGAATGCTGGTATCGCGTATTTTTCTTCCAAGGCTTTTTGGAACATCTCAACTGTATTTACAATTCTATTATTGCCCATTTTCTTTTCTCCTCCATAAAAACAACTTTTCCATTAACAAAGGTGGCTTTTACATTGAATGCTTCATCTATTACAGCAATATTCAATTTCTTGCCAATTTCAATTGTGCCGGTTTCTTCCCCAATACCGAGCAATTTAGCTTGATTTATTGTAGCCATTGGCAAAATACACTCAAGAGGCAGTCCAAGAACTTCCTTGGTGTTTTTTATGCACCTCATTAAATTTGTCGTACTGCCTGCCAGGGATCCAGTCTCCATTGTTCTGGCAATACCTTCTCTTACTCTGACAGTTTGGCTTCCGAGTTTATACTCCCCATCCGGTAAATCCGCAGCAGCCATGGAGTCACTAATCAAAAGAATTTTGTCTGCTCCTTTGGTTTTGTAAAGCAGATTAATTCCTGCAGGATGGACATGTTCCAAATCAGCTATTAACTCACAAAAATTATTGTCATTTGTCAGGAATGCTCCAAGACTTCCCGGATCACGGTGGCTGAATCCGCGCATTCCATTGAACGTATGAACTGAAATATTTGCTCCGTATTCAATAGCCAGATTGGCAGTTTCATAGTCTGCATTTGTATGTCCCATCGAGACAAGGATTCCTTTATCCTTCAAATATGGAATAACCCCTATAGCCATAGTCTTCTCCGGTGCCAGCGTTAGAATTTTTATCGTATTTTGCGAAGCTTTTATCAACTCATCGAGTTCTTCAATGGTTATTTCCCGCATGTATTTCACAGGATGCGCCCCTCTATGTTCAGGTGTTATATAGGGTCCTTCAACATAGGAACCAATGATTTCTGCTCCAGCTGTATTTCCAATTTGTCTGCCAATCTCTCTAACGGCAGCTTTTACTTTCTCAAAATCGTCCGTTAGGGTTGTGGGCAAAAAAGAAGTCACACCATGCCTTGCAAGAGATAAGGAAATCTCCTGCATAGCTTCCGGCGTTGCATCCATTGTGTCTTTCCCTGAAATCCCATGTATATGAATATCAATGAGCCCAGGGATAACCGCATATCCCGAGAAATCATGTATTTGACATTCTGGTTTCTGATCCGTTAGATCCTTAATTAATCCATTCTCATAAACAACATATCCCGAATGTATTCGGCGGTTAGGGGTATAAATTGTGTCTGCAAAAATAGCCTCCATTAAATACCTGCCCCGTCTCTCTTTTGACGCCCTGATTTCTGGAAACATTTTATCGCTTCTTTTCCTGAAGTGATAGCCATTTCTTTTAGTTCGTCTAAGGAGACATTGTCTTTCATGATGGCGGTTTCCATAACCATTGCCAGATTTGTCCCGCCAATAACAGCAGTATCCTGTTTGTCGTTTGTTAGAGAAACAGCCGTTTTAAAGGGCGAACCTCCCACAAGGTCGCACAGAACGAGTACCCCATTGCAGCTCTTTAAGTTTGCCAATGCTGCTTTTATCTTTACTTCAAGATCTGATGTAGAATCTGATTCTAAGAAATCAACATACTCTATACGTGGCTGTTCCCCTGCAATCAACTTCACTGAAGAGTGAAGGCCTGCAGCAAAGGAACCATGCCCTGAAACAATTAAACCGTTCAATATTTTCCTCCTAACTCCCGTTTAAAGAATAGTGCCGAATGGGAATGGTATCTTGCCAATAATGCCAATAACAACTGTAATCAGGATTAAAATAACAGGGGACAAGCCTCTTTTCAGCAAGTAATACATTAATAAGGTATAGCCTAACGGCAGCATGTTTGGCATGATCTTATCCAGCAAATCTTCCTGCAGGGCAATTTCAGCTTTGCCTGCATGAATGACCAGATTTGCCTTTAACTGCACAAATGAGGCAATAAGCCCGCCTACCACTGTCAAGCCAACGATAGAGGCAGCATGAGACACTTTCTTCGTGTTTTCTTTTAATGAGCTGATGGCATTGGTTCCAGCATTATAGCCATATCGCATAAGACCGAAGCGCAGTCCAAAATGAACGACATTGAATATAATAAGAAACACAAGTGCACCCATTGGATTGCCATCTGCCCCGAGCGAAGCACCTATACCAACACAAATAGGCAGAAGTGTTAACCAAAACAAAGCATCTCCGATACCGCCCAGGGGACCCATCATGGCAACGCGGATAGCACGAATGGTATTCCGATTTTGTTTCCTTTCCTCCATTGCGAGGACAATTCCCATAATGATGTTTACTAGAAAAGGATGGGTATTAAAGAATTCCATATGGCTTTTCATTGATTCACTAAGGTCATGCTTATTTTTGTGAATCTTCTTTAGCCCTGGAAGAATAGAGTATAGCCAACCTGCTGCCTGCATTCTTTCATAGTTGAAAGATGCCTGAAGCAATAGTGAGCGCCAGACCATTTTGTTAAGGTCTTTTTTTGTAATCACCTGTTCGGCTGAAGAATCTTCATAAAACTCAGGATTGTTTGCCTGAACAGAAATTTCCGGTTCAATCGCTGCATTTTCAGATGCCACGGCCTCTCGCCCCCCTCATAGCAGCTCCCTGGCCGCCAGATGTTTTATAAAAATCATACATAGCAATTGCCAGACCGATCAGCGCAACAGCAATAATCGGCATTTGTAAATAAGTAACAAGGATGAATCCAACTATAAAATAGGCAATATACTGTTTCTTCAGCATAATTTTCAGCAGCATGGCAAAACCAATGGCTGCCATCATACCGCCAGCGGTACCGAGACCTGCAATGATCCAGGCAGGAAGTGATTCAACTACACTCTTGGCTGCATCAGCTCCAAAGTAGATTGGAAGGAATGCAACCACAAAATAGAAAACGAATAAAGTTGCTATTCCCAGGTAATTAATCCTGTCGATGCCTTTTGTATTTGCTTCTTCGGCATATTTGTCAGCTTTATGCATGACAGGTGAAAAGGCCGTAAACATTAATGTGATACAAGCCTGGACTGCAACGGCAAATGGAACAGCAACTCCTATCGCAACCTGAGGCTCCTGCCCAGTTAAAATCGCAAATGCTGTACCAATTATTCCGCCGATTACAACGTTTGGAGGCTGAGCTCCTGCAAGCGGTACCATTCCTGCCCATACTAATTCAATTGCAGCCCCGGTCATCACACCAGTAGGCAAATCGCCTAGAATTAACCCAACGATGACTCCAGTTACAATGGGGCGGTGAATGTGAAACAAACCGTTAAACAAGTCAATGCCGGCAATGCCAGCCCATATGGCAATCAACAATGCCTGAAGCAATATTTCCTGATCCATCCTTCACACCATCCTTTCCCTTAAAGGAATTTATAAATGTCATCTGGCCTTTCATCGGGAACACGGCGCACTTCGAGTTTCACACCATGTTCTTTTAGTTTGCGGAATGCTTCTTTGTCATCATCATCAACAGAAACGGTCGAGTAAATTTGTGTCTTCCCTTCAGAATAGTGCATATTTCCAATATTCACTTTGTCGATCGGAACACCTCCTTCAACAAGCCTCAGAACATCCTGAGGAGTTTTAGAAACTAAGAAGATATATTGATCTTCAGATGCATCATGAATAATGTCTGCAGTTGTCTCAATCGAGAAAAAACGGACACCGATTGCTTCAGGGACTACCATTTCCATTAAGTCTTGCTGTACTTCATCTTCAGCTACCTCATCATTTGCTACAACAATAAGGTTAGCCCCAAGGTGATTAACCCAGGTAACACCTACCTGACCATGGACAAGCCGGTTATCAATTCGAGTCAATAAAATGTTTGGCACTTTGTATTCCCCCTCTTTTTTTTAAAAGTTATATATGTTAACTCCTTTAACAACCCTATTAACCATCCCGGTTGGACTGGGATTATCAGGTGTTACACCCAGGTGGATGGAGTTAAACAACGCAAATAACTGTCCGATAATTAAGTAATTCAACGCAATCAGGTGGTCTTCCAGGTGAATATTCTCCTGCTCCGGAATAATAAAAGCGTAGTCACATAATTCATCAATTTCTTCATCAATGGTATTTGCAATTGCTACCACTGTTTTAGTGCCTCCATCATTCTTTAACTCTTGCAATAAATCAATCTCGTATTTTCTTGTATAAGGATCATTGGAAATAAAAACGAAAATCAGGGTTTCGTCATCAACTAGTGACTTCGGGCCATGTCTAAACCCAAGAACCGATTCGTGAAAAGTTGGTAT
The DNA here is from genome assembly GCA_030348385.1 of Cytobacillus sp. NJ13. Taxonomy (NCBI): domain Bacteria; kingdom Bacillati; phylum Bacillota; class Bacilli; order Caryophanales; family Bacillaceae; genus Cytobacillus; species Cytobacillus sp. NJ13. The sequence goes on from JAUCFP010000006.1 coordinate 1,432,557, forward strand.
CTTCCCGGAAGTAAGCTCCAGATGCTTTAAGCTCGCCTCCTGCGACAAGCCTTTTAAAGTTGACGAACCAAGATACACAACTCTTTTCTTATTGAGGCTGACAATACTTTTTAACGTTTCAAACTTCGTGGTTAAAATGCTCTCAGCGTTTTTGGAAACAGCTTCTGCTTTTTTCTTTAACACCTCGAATCGATCTAGCTGGAAAGTAAGGAGAGCAGAAAGGTACATACAGCTGAAAGAGCTTGTCATCGCAAACCCCTTGTCATTTGCTTTTTCCGGCATTAAAAGGAGCAAAGAATTGTCGTCTTTACCAGCTTCCTTTGCAAGCTGCCCATCTGGATTGCATGTGATGATTATTTGGCTAACATTGTTGATCAGCTTTTTAGCCAAGCTGTAGGTAGCAACAGATTCAGGGCTATTTCCACTTCTGGCAAATGAGACTAAAACGGTGGGAACCTCTGGCTTCAAATAATTCAGCGGGTTTGCAACAATATCCGTAGTCGAAATTGTGTCAATTTGATAAGGGAGTTCTTTTCTTAAATGAGGTGTTAACGTATCCCCAACATATGCCGATGTACCTGCTCCAGTAAAAATAATCCGTGCCTGTTTGGCAATTAGCTTTTGACTGATAAAATCCTTTATGACCGCTTTTTGTTTTTCGATAATACTAACTGTCTGAAGCCAGAGTTCCGGCTGTTGAAGAATCTCTTTTACAGTGTGCTGTGCGCCTTTTAGTTCTTCTTCGTGTAAATTTTTTACTGAACCCATAGGAATTCACTCCATTCATGTTATCTATTAACTTTCTTATAGAGGGCTGTTTTCCATCCTTTTTACCGAAGTTCGATACAGACATCCAAATAATCCGGCATCCGCTTTTAACTTGCTTAAATGCACCCTTTTTTCAATCCCCTCCTGAAGCGGGTTTTGCACTATATTTTTAAGTTCCTGTTTTATAAGATCAAAGAATTCAGGCTGGTTAATAATAACCCCTCCACCAACTACGACCAAATGTGGATCGACTATGGTAAATAGCTGATGTAATCCTCTTGCAATACACCTTGCAGCTCTATGAATCATCTCAGACGCCTGAATGTCATCACGATAATATAGGTCCATAACGTCAGCAACGGTTAATCCCGGGTTAAACATTTTCTCCGCTTTTACTCCAATGGCCGTTCCTGAAGCAAGATTCTCTAAGCTTGTGAGTTCATCCCCATTCTCCAATAGAGTGAGTCCGATCTCGCCAGCAATTCCTGCTCCGCGCAAAAATTTACCTTCAGATAGCAGACATGAGGAAATACCCGTACTAATCGTTACATAGGCAAAAGTCTCCTTTGCCATTTTCCATTCAGTCCATTCACCATAAGCCGCCATATACACATCGTTATCCATTACTATTTCTGCATTAGGAAAAAATATCTTGAGCTTTTCTCTAAGGGGAAAATTCCTCCATGGCAGATTATTTTGATAAACAGCAAGCCCATTAACTGAATCCACTTTTCCTGGAATCCCCAATCCAATGAAGCTGATTTCTTCAGGTTTTAGTTTTTCTGCTTCCATTATTTGAAAAAACAAGGCAAGTATACAATCAAATAACGCATTTGCATCAACTGATACACTATCAGCCTGTACTCGCTGTTTTAATGTCTTTTCCTTATCAGAAACAAAGGCAGCTGCGATCTTTGTACCGCCGATGTCAGCTATTAATGCTGTCATATTTCTACTCCCTTCTGAATGTTTTCAATAATTACAACCCGTCTACAGGAAGATGGGTTGTTGGTACAAGTTAGAGGAAATTATAACTCATAGCCTTGACACTATGAGTCATTAATACCTATTATGTCAGTTCAGTATAGAAACGGCAGCGGTCACCGCGGACAATAGATCGGCAAAACTCTACAGGCTTTCCTTCTTTATCAAATGCTGTCCTTTCTAAAAGTAATGCAGGAAGACCTTCCTTGGTCTGAAGAAACTTGCTCTCATCAGCCCGGATAAGAACTGGCTCAAAAGCTTCTTTTGCTCGCGTAACGACAACATTAAATTGCTGATCGAGCAAATCATATAGTGATATCGAACCAATTTCATTTAACTTGGTCATATCAGGTACCGTCTCTTTTGTAAAAAACGATGATTCCAGAATAAAGGGTTCGTCATTCGCACATCTCAAACGTTTTAATTCAATAACATTGCTGTCATTTTTCATTTGCAGCCCTTCTTTAATTTTGGCACCAGGCTTGACTTCCCGAATATCTATAATAATGTCTTTAGGATTCATTCCATGCTCTTTAAGGACTTTGCTAAAACTATAAAAACCCATTAATGGCTGCTGAAACTTCGGCTTTGAAACGAAAGTGCCTTTGCCTTGGATTCTATACAAAACCCCATCCTGAACAAGCTCTTCGATCGCTTTTTTTACTGTATTCCTGCTTACTCCATACTCTTCCATTAATTGATTTTCAGAAGGAACTTTGTCTCCAGTATTCCAATTACCATTGTCAACCGAATCCTTTAATATCTCTTTAAGCTGATGGTAAAGCGGGATAATACTATCGTGCTGCAATTGTTTCATTGAATCCATTTCCTCCAGTTTGTGCTTTAGCAACATTAATAATTTGAAAATTTAATTAAATTATACCATTTAAAGTTACCGTGTCAACCCAACAACCCATTTTATATCGCATCAATTAATGGGCATTTTCGACAAAAGTCTGAAATTAGCTAATAATCTATTGCCCGCCTCTAATAATCACTTTTTAATGATGGGTTGTTGGGTTAAGTTGATTCAAATAATACTTATAGACAAACAACAGAGGAGTTTTGAATGTGAAAAAATATAAAATAATTCTCTTTTTATTTTCCTCCCGTAACAGCAATCCCTTCAATAAACTGCTTCTGAAGGAAGATAAACAAGATCAGCATTGGCAGAATGGCTAAGAAAGATCCAGCCATGAGAATTGGGTAATTGGTCAAAAACTGTCCCTGAAGTGAGGATAATCCCACTGATAGAGTCATAGACTCAGGTGAACTATTGACAATCATCGGCCACATCAATTCATTCCAGCTCCAGAGTGTTGTAAAGATCCCAAGAGCGATTAAACCCGGCTTTGCAAGCGGGAGCATCACCTTCCAATAAATTTGAAAATGGTTGCATCCATCAAGTCTTGCTGCCTCCTCCAATTCTTTGGGCAGTCCCATGAAAAACTGCCGCAACAGAAACGTGCCAAACGCACTGAACAAACCTGGTACAATGACTGCCTGCAGGGAATTGAGCCAGCCTATTTTCACCATAATCATATATTGGGGCAACAGGAAAACTTGCCCAGGCACCATTAATACAGTAAGCGCTAACAAAAATAGAATGTTTCTCCCCGGAAATTCAATTCTGGCAAAGGCATATGCAGCTAATGAACATAGGAACAATTGGCCGGCTGTCCGAAGAACTGTAATAATTACGGTATTGTACATAAATTTGAAAAAGGGCAGGAGTCCAAATACCTCTTTATAATTTCCCCACTGAAAATCTTCGGGAATCAAAACCGGGGGTACTTGAATCGATTCAGCATACGTCTTTAACGAAGTAAGGATCATCCATAAGAAAGGCAGAACCATTGCTGCAGCCCCAATAATCAGGATGAAATGGAAAAGGAATGTTCTACTTGTAATAAGCTTAAGCGCTCTGTCCATCGGCATCACTCCCTTTAATCATAATGAACCCACTTTTTCTGAAGAACCATCTGGATGGCTGTAATTATTAAAATAACCGCTAATAAAAGGACGGAAATAGCCGCAGCATATCCTTTATCATTTAATACAAATGCATGCTGATAGAACAAATAGACGATAGACTGTGTACTTTCAAGCGCAGTGCTGCTTTTCCCAATCATCATGAAAATCAAATCGAATACTTGAAAAGCACCAATAAGTGACATAATGGACACAAAGAAAATAACCGGTGAAAGCAGCGGCAGTGTAATTTTAAAAAACACAGTGACAGGACCTGCCCCATCTATTTCTGCTGCCTCATAATACATCTTTGGAATGCCTTGCAGCCCTGAAAGGAAAATGACCATATTGTAGCCAATACCGCTCCAAATCGCTACCGCAATTATCGAATATAAAGCAATTTTGGGATCACTTACCCACTGCGGCCCTTCGATTCCGACCAAGGATAATAAATAATTAAACATCCCGTAGTCTGCGTTATACAGCCATTTCCAGACCATCGCAATGGCAGCAGGCATAGTGATGACTGGTAAAAAATACAAAGTCCGGTAAATAGATTTACCTTTTATATTCTGATTTAAAAGAACAGCCACAATAATAGACAGGAAAATTCCAATCGGCACGGTAAAAATGATATAGATGCTTGTGTTTTTAAATGCTTGCAGGAGAGCTGCATCCTCAAGCAATCTCTTATAATTGTCTAATCCTGTCCACTCATACTGTCCAAATGCACCCCATTCGGTGAAGCTAAAGTAAAAATTCTGAACAATGGGCCACAGATAAAAAATAAACAGTCCCAGCATTGTAGGTGCAATCATAAGATACGCCCAAAAATAGTCTGAACGCTTCCTTGTTTTGGCGAGACTCGAAACTTTTATCCTTCTGGCTGGTTTTACTTCTGTCTGAAGAGGTACCTCCTTCAAAGTCATCCCTCCTTAAATAAATGAAAGAGAAGAATAGCAAAATCCTTCTCTTCAATTACTAATTACTTGGACAATGCCTCATTTGCTTTCTTTGTCAGTTCTTCTGCTGCTTCTTCAATACTTATTTCCTCACTCCAGGCTTTTTTAAGTACATCTGTTTCGTACTGCCAGATTTCCCCGGTGTTTTCCACACTTGGAAGAGGAACTGAATATTCGGCTCCATCAATAAATGCCTGAAGGTTTAAATCAGGAACTGATTCTTTCCATGCATCCTGTGTACCATTAAATGCCGGAATGACGGTTCCCGTTTTGGCAAAGACTTCTGCTGCTTCTTTAGAACCAAGGAATTGAACAAACTTCCAAGCTTCTTCTTGATGTTTTGTATTCGAAGATATTACATTGGAAAGCCCGTGAATAGAAACGGCACGTTTTTTCCCTTGTGGAACCACCGCTACATCTAAATCGGGATTTTTCTTATATTCAGGAACCATCCAAGGACCATCGAACATCATCGCTATCTTTCCAGATGAGAATAATTCAGAAGCAGCCGTTTCGGTCATCTGCGCTTGAGTTGGAGAGAGTCCTTCTTTTATAAAGCTGACATTGTATTCTAACGCCTCGATTGCTTCAGGTTTGTCGAACCCTGCGGACTTGCCATCCTCAGAAATGATATAGCCGCCATTCTGCCAGATGAAATCATAATATCCGCCTTGATTGCCCATTAATGCCGCATAGCCCCAAATTCCTTTTTCTTTGTCAGTCAGCTCTTTCGAAGCTTCCTTCAATTTTTCCCAATCCCATGTTTCATCCGGGTAGGATACTCCGGCTTCATCAAAGATTTTCTTGTTATACCATAGCCCAGTTGTATCGTAATCTTTTGGAATTCCATAAATATCTCCATCTACCGTGTACAGATCAATCAATGATTCCGGATAATTATCTAAGCTATAGTTGTCCTTTTCCGCCATTTCACTTAATGGAAGAATGACCTTCCCTTCTGCATACTGAACAACGTGTGCACCATTCATCCATAAAACATCTGGCAAAGCTCCGCCCGTTGCCGCTGTTTCGAGCTTTTGAAAGTATTGGCCATAAGGTGTGATTTCTGTTTTCACTTGAATGTCAGGATATTTTTCATTAAATAACTTAATAATTTCTTCAATCGCAGGAACCTGCTTTTTATCCCAGAATCCATACGTTATCTCAACCTTGCCATCTTTATCTCCGCCGGATGCTGCATCACTATCACTGCAGCCTGATAGGCCAATCACACCTAATACAACGGTTAATAGCATGATGATCCATTTCTTCATCTCATTTCCCTTCTTTCCTAAAGTTTTTTGTTTACCTAACTCAAAACATAAGGGGTTTATCTCTAGATGAATAAAAATGTTATAGACGATAAGTTATTTATAGCGTTTACCACCTCCTTGGATAACGTTTTCCAAACACTCAGGTTTCTGCATTAAGATATAATCTTAACTGGTCAAATATATTGCAACACTGCTTAAAGAGCTGTGTTTGCAAACTTTTAAACTTGAATATTCCCAATTAAACTATGATAATATTCATCTATATTGATAGATTGACCCTGGTTTAACCGTGACTCTTCCGCCGCAAATGCCATTAGATGACTTCTTACAGATGCGGAAACAGAAGAAACACTGTCCTCTTTATTACCGTTCCGGACTTCTTCCAGGAAAAGTCTCATAATTCCGCGGTCTCCACCGCCATGCCCGCCTACTGGCTGATCGAAATGAATCACTTTTTCCTGGCTGGTTAGGAAATCAAAAATTGAGATTTTATTTTCTTCCATGTTTCCACGGATTTCACCTTTGGTTCCCATTATTTGAACGATTCGAGTTTGTTCTCTTGTAAAACCGCACATGCTGAAGGCAGCAGTTGCTCCTCCCTCAAATTCCATATTGACAACCTGATGGTCGACGACATTATTATCTGAACGATATACACACTTTCCATAAGGGGTTTTATTCAAGGCTTCAATTATGCCTTCGTTTGTATAGTCTTCTGTGAATTTTTTTGCCCAGCCTCTTCCTTCACCGAGATAATACCGTCCTGCATGGAATGGACACTCAAGCTCGGCAGGACATCCATCCAAGCATCGCAGCGGGGCTCCTTCCGGGGCATTTTCCGCTTTAAAATGCATCAGGGATCCATACGAACTTAGTCTTTTACATGGTTTTCCCAGTACATATGAAATGATATCCATGTCATGACAGGACTTCTGGAGGATCATTGGACTTGATTTTTCTTTGTTATTCCAATTACCTCTTACAAAGCTGTGTGACATATGCATAACTTCAACATTTTCATTTAATTGAAGAGATACAACATCACCGATCTCCCCTCTGGAAATTACCCTTTTAATAGCTTTCCAAAAGTCGGTATACCTGAGCACATGGCATATGGTCAGCTGCCGGTTATATGTTTTTGCTTGCTGTTCCATTAATATACACTCTAAGGGGTCTGGTGACATTGGTTTTTCCAGGAGGACATGATACCCTTGCTCTAAAGCTCTCATCGTCACTTTGAAGTGATTTCTATCCAGGGTGCAGATAATGGCAATATCAGCAATCTGTTTGTCCAGCTGTGAGATCTCTTCCCATGATTCATAGCAATTTTCATTTGGAAGTTGATGTTCTTTCTGTATTCTCCCTCTCCTTTCCATATTCGGTTCTGCAACAGCAACAATCTTTAATTCATGGGGATAATCCAGCGCATATGGTGCATATGCTCTCGCCCCTCTGTCTCCAGCTCCTATAAGGAGCGCTGTCATTGTCTTCATGTTAATTTCTCCTCTCTATTGAGCCAAATAAATCCGGATATTTTCCTTAATTTATCCAAACGTTTTCCAAACGTTTTTAAAAAAAGAACCGCTTAGGTCCGTTTTTTAGAAGATGATTCGCGAATAACTAACTCAAATGGTAAAATAATTTTGATTGGCAGAACTACTTTTTCCTCTACCATTTCCATAATAGTTTTCGCGGCCATTTTTCCCATTTCATATTTGGGGATTTCTACTGTTGAAAGCGGCGGTGATGAATATTTCCCCATTTCAATATTATCCACTCCAAAGAAAGCAATATCTTCGGGGATTCTCAGCTGATTTTCTATAACTGCTCTCATTGCAGCCAGAGCCATTAAATCACTTGCACAAACCATAGCTGTCGGCAAGTCTCCAGAACTGCTTTTAAGGAGCTGGTTCATTCCCTCATAACTGTTTTCCATTTTCCATCTGGTATTAATAACCCATTCATCTCGAATAGAAAGGTCTGCTTCTTTCATAGCAGATTGATAACCTTTAAATCGTAATTCTTCATTTAAGTCCTGGAAGGCTTCATTTATTCCTCCGCCGATAAACCCAATATCACGATGACCCAGATTCACTAAATGCTGGACAACTTTTTCCAATGCGGCTACACGGTTATAATCTATAATGGCAATATCTTTATCGGAATAGTAGAAGTCAAGTCCCACAACAGGAATCGTTTTCTGAATGTAATCAATTAAGCTCTCATCAATACTGTCGATCAGCAGCAGTCCTTCAATCCCGAGATCATGAATTGTCTTGAGAAGAAGTGCTTCATTTTCAATCTCATCCTTCGTAATACTTATTAATGTATAATCATTTTCTGTTAAAGTATCACGAATACCAGTATAGATATTAGAAAAGTATGGATTTATTTCAGCCTGAGTAGGATTGGCAACCCAGCCAATTTTCATTGTCCTGGCATCACTTTTATTTTGTCTGTTGCTAACCAGATTTCTTGCATGCTGATTAGGTGTATACCCCAGCTCTTTGACAGCCTGCCAGATTTTATTTCTCGTTTCCTGGTTTACATTCCGTGTCTGGTCATTCTGAATAACTCTGGAAACAGTAGAAATAGAAACGCCAACATACTCCGCAATATCCTTTAATCTAACCACAAAACACACCTCTAGGCTGTAACTTCCTGCAGTAATCGCCGGAATTTTTTGAATTTAAATAGACTATAGCACCTAATTTTATTTTAAGTCAATAGCTTTAATATTTATTTATTTTTAATAAACTCCTTCCAGGCTGTAATTCCGCCTTCTAAAACAATAGCATTATATTCTTTTTCAGATAAGATGGCTGCACACCTGGCCGCAGAATTCCCTGTTGTGCATGCTACAATAATTTCTTTCCCCTTTGGCAATGAATTAGTTCCGGCTTCGAAAGTGTGATTTAAGATGTGTGTTTTTGGTATACTTAAACTTTCGATATTAGAACCTTCTAAATGATACGCTTTGTATTTTTCCTCTGCTCGTACATCTAATAAGGTGACCTTCTCTTTCTTCATTTTTTCATATAATTCCTTTGGTGAAATTTTATTAATTGCCAATGTGATCTGCTCCTTTTGTTTGTTAACTTTAAATTAATAATACCTCAAATTAAAAAATCTCTCACTATTCATAGAATAAAGACATGCCATCCATGCTGTAAAAAACAATTACAGCATAGACAGATGTCTTTTTTAATTCTTTATTTTTCCCCACTTGCCCCCAGCACTTGTTTTGCTATCTATATATATTCCTCCTGGCACAGATAATACAGCAAGTTTTTCTGTACTTTTTGGATATGAATAATCAGTTATAGAAATTAATTGTGCTATTCACATATGCTTAGTATTTATAAGATTGTCCCCCATCAATTGGAATAACTGCTGCGTTAATAAAGCTAGCTTGTTCAGATAGAAGGAAAGCCACCAAATACCCCACTTCTTCTGGTTTACCGAAACGTTTCATCGGGTTTGGCTCGACAAATTGTTTCCCTGCATCTTCCCAGTTTTCCGGATCTATTTGTTTTAATGAACCTTCGACCATCGGTGTCATAATGGCTCCTGGTGCAATAGCTTTGATGCTGATTCCGTATTGGCCATACTCAATTGCGGAGTTTCTTGTTAACCCAACAACTCCATGTTTGCTGGCTGCATACCCAGATTGGCTGCCTACCCCGCGAATACCTCCAACAGAAGCAGTGTTAACGATAGAACCAAAGCCTTGTTCTCTCATCACCTTCAATACATGCTTCAAACCGTAAAAAACACCGTTTAAATTGACGCTAACTACCTTTTGGAATTCATCAATGCCAAAATCCTCTGTCAGGTTTTGCTTTCCTTCGATTCCTGCGTTATTGAAGAAGCCATCAATCTTACCGAAATATTTCACTGTTTCATTCACATAATTTTCTGCAGCTTTTTCGTCTGCCACATTTGCTGTGATCAGAATCATTTCAGTATTTGGTGCAGCTTCCAGCACTTTATTTTTGGTTTCTTCTAATGAAGCCCCATTTAAATCTACCAGTGAAAGTTTTGCTCCTTCTTTTGCTACTTGTATGGCAGAGGCTTGACCCAAACCTGATCCTGCACCAGTTATTAAAATTACTTTGCTGTCAAATCGATTGTTCATAGTAATAACCTCCTCGTTTTGTTTATACATTTTTGGGCTCATTTAAATCTCTTATTTTTACTTTCAACTAAGATATCTTTACTTAAAGATATTTAGTCTTAATGTTCCTCTTCTCTCAGAAGTACACAGGGAGTTTTATAAATCAAACCAGTAAATTGTTCATGATTTATTGAGCCGTATAGCCGCCATCTACCGTTAAGCTGCTTCCAGTCATGAATGAAGAATCATCAGAAGCCAAGAATAATACTGCTTTTGCCATTTCTTCTGCTTTGCCAAGTCGCTTTACTGGAGTAGCAGCAACTAAAGCCTGCTTGCTTTCTTCCGGAATAATTGGCGTATCAATAAATCCAGGGCATAAAGCGTTGATGCGAATATTTTGTTCTGCGTATTCAAGTGCAAGTGAGCGGGTTAAGTTAATCACTCCGCCTTTCGCGGCATTATAGGCGGCTGAACCCGGAGATCCTACGAAACCATACATAGATGCAGTATTCACAATCGTACCGCCGCCTGTTTTCAGCATTTCTCGAATCGATTCACGTGCTACTAAGAAGACACCATCCAAATCAACATTTACGGTTTGGCGCCATTCCGAGTATTCTAAATCATGGGAAGGGTGAACACGTCCAATTCCAGCATTGTTAAAGACAATATCCACTTTCCCAAATGATTCGGCAGTTTGCTTAAAGATATTTTCTACCTCTTCTTCATTCGTAATATTAGCTTTAATAAATAGAGCAGCGAAGTTAAGCGCTTTCAATTCTGCCTCAAAAGCCTTTCCTCTTTCCTCATTTAAATCGACTATAACCACTTTGGCACCTTCTGAAGCAAATAAACGGGCTGTTGCCGACCCTATACCGGATGCTCCACCGGTAATTACAGCGACTTTGTCTTGTAATTTTGCCATTTTACATCCTCCTAATGTTAAAATTTTAGCCAGACACAAATGATAATTTTGTCTGATATTGCTTACAATTTAATTGTACTCCTTTGTACACTTTAAACAATCAATAAGATATGATTAAGTGTCTACTGGATAGACATTTATGTACAATCTGTCTATTTTGGGGAGGTTTTATTATGAATACTGAGCAAAGTACAGCATCTCAACGGCAAAACCGAACAAAGGAACATTTAAAGCAAGCTTTAATTGATCTCATAAAAGAAAAAGGCTACCATTCCGTTACAGTAAAAAACATTGTTGAATATGCTTCCTATAATCGGAGTACATTTTATATCCATTATGAGGATAAAATTGATTTAGCTGAAGATCTAAGAATTTCGATGCTTCAAGGGCTGCTTACTTCGGTGGGCGAGCCATATATACCAGGAAACAAAGTCTATACAGCCAAGCTTAATGCTCCATCTTTTAATATCGTTTCTTTTATATACAAAAACCGGAATTTTTTTGAACTCATTAATTATGAAGACACTTTACCGGGATTACATACACACTTTCCACAAACAATTCTAAAAATCTATAAGGAACAATTTGTATTCGAGACAATTAACAATATCCCGGTCAATATGGACTACTTTAAACGCTATACAGCTTATGGCTTTTACGGACTCCTTCAAAATTGGATTCAACAGGGATTTGTAGTATCTCAGGAGGAATTTATCCAAGAAGTCATTAATTTAACAAAAACGCATATATACTCTCTTAAGTATATTGGAAAGAACGAATGAGCTCATGGCCCTCTTTCAAAACAGAGTAAATAAAACAGGCATTACTCAACTGAGTAATGCCTGACTCCCTTAATATTTACTTAGTATATTCCCACCGCATTAAATCCAGCATTAACTGCAGCTTCTTCTCCGCTGCCTTCCCCATAAAGATCAATGGCAGCCTGAACAATAGCCTGACGTGCATCGCTAAAATCAGAATTAGAGGTTAAATAAACAGTCAAAGCACGGTAATAAATTTTTCCCAGCTTCTCCCTGCCAAGTTCCTGTCCAATCAGGTACGCTGCATGGTTTGTTATGGAAGAATTCACATGGACTCCGCCATTATCGACATTTAATGGCATGTCGTAATATTCATCCATATGAGCCGGATAGACTCCGCTGCCATATGCTGCTCTTTGCGGATTACTTACGACAACACTGTTAGGATCGCTTAAGCTGCGCAATCTCGTAACACCGTCAGCTTTAGCAGCAGGCGCCATAATGTCCTCGCCCATTTCCCAGTCTCCATCATCAACAAGTACACCAAAAACATCAGCAAATGATTCGTTAAGGGCTCCAGATTGATTTCGGTATGCAAGGTTAGCAGTATGAGTGATTACTCCATGAGTCATTTCGTGGGCAGCAACATCAAGGCCGGCTGATAATGAAATGAAAAACTCACCATCCCCATCGCCATAAGCCATATAACGGCCGTTCCAGAAAGCATTATTGTAATCTGTGCCCATGTGAACATAAGAATTGATAGCCATTCCTTCCCCATCGAGAGAATTGCGGCCATGCTCATTTAAGAAATACTCATATACCCTCTCGGAATTGTAATGTGCATCTACTGCAGCCCGGTCATAATCCCCTATAAATGCAGCGGAATTCCCGACATAAAGAGCATCATTATTTGAATCCCAATCATTTTTAGAATCAAATGTAAAGATCCCATCAAGATTTTCATGAGAGTAATCCGCTAACGCAAACCTTGTTCCTGATCCCTCTTCCTTCGCTCGGGTAATATGCAGCTCCCTATGATCCCCATGAACCCCTTTACCAAAACCTTTTTGTGTTTTATTTTCTTCAGCATGCATTATGCCATTGTATTTATCAATAACATTACCTGTCTTTGCATCTACAAACACAAACCAGTTTCCAGGCTCATCCCCCATGAAGTTTACATTTACTTTATAAGCAGTATGATTTTTCCCTTCAAATGGATAGACAACAAGCTCCGATGCTGGCTCATATGTAAGTTCTGATGGTGCGCTGACAGCGGATAATGCTTCTTTGATTGCAGCTTCACTGCTTAAGGTAACTGCCGTGTTCACAGCATTATCGGCAATTGCCTGATTTACTCTTCCATTAACGGTTACTACTTCATTATTCTCATTATAATGAACAATTACTTCGGATCCTTCTACAGCCACACCATTGATTGTCTGATTAAAACGGACGTGAGTCATACCGAGGTCATCCTTTTGTACATCTTTCACTTTCAGATTTTTATCAGGGTTTTTGATACCTGTTTTATCCTGGTGCTTCTTTAAATATGTTAATGCATTGGAGGGAGAGCTGGAAGAGAATTTCTCTACAAATCGCTCTTTCACAAATAAAGGAACATTTGCTTTTTCATTCCACTCATTGGAAGCTTCTCGATGATGGACCTTTGCCGAATCTGCCGGCTGGGCAAAAACATTTACCGGGATCGAACCCGCCAATAAGGCGGATGACAACAATACGGGTGCAAGCAGCTTTTTTTTCAATCTTTGGACCTCCTATAATTTAGATACTCTAAATTATAGAATAGGAGATTATAATTCGAATGAATAATAAGAATTATTTATATATTAAAAAAACTGTCGATTCGATAGTAAAAAATTACCAAAAGTTAGTCCTGATGCAGGAGGCTATGAAAATACAGTTCATTTCTACCAGATTTCAGCAGTTCGCAAATCTGTTTTGTCCTTCCTGTGTACGACAAAGCTTATGGATTGAAATAAATGAGCTTACAATGGTAAAGACGGAACGAAGTGAAAAGGATTATAAAACACTATAAAAAAAGAAAAATCGTAAAACCGTTGAAAGGATATCAGGATGAGCAATCCTTTTTCATAAACAACCCCTTTTTATCTATTAAAAAAGTTTTGATAAGATATGAACCTTATAATAGTATTAAGGCATGAAATTACTTCGAAAGGTGAATGCTATATGGGAAACATACATAATACGTTTGGTTTAAACAAATTCAAAACGATGAAGGAAACACCAAAAGCTGTTGAATTTAAAAATATGGTAAACAATGAAGTCATTTATTTACTTCCAAACAAGGAAATTACGATCGTTTTAAATCCAAAAACAGTAGAAGGAAAAAATGAACTGAAGGAAAAATCCACAGGTCTGCGACATAGCACAGCTCTCCGGGAATTCCCAAAACGGGAACATACGGGCAATGAACCGATCTGCTATGGGTATGCATATAAATTTACTTCTGATGATGAATTAGATGTATTTCTAGGTGAGTTAAATAATTTATAGTTTAAAAAAGGTTCCTGCCCCCTAATTACTAAAGTAACCTTGGCAGGAACCATATTATTTCTTCTTCTGCCTAAACAAATCAACGGATTTATACCCTTGTGATAAAATATCGACCATTTGTGCTTCGCGTTTCTCACGGGTCTTCTGCTGTTTAACAGAAAAGATGTAGCGAGCCCAATCCTTTTGGTAACCTGGGGTTAGTTCCTGATAAAATTTCAATTCATTTGGATGATCTGCTAAAATCTTTTCAATATCATTCACGTTATTTTCGTAATCAGCCACACATTGACTAGGAGCGGATGATTTTTTCTCCTTCTTCTTTTCACGCTTCAATCCAACAACCGTAAAGACATCATCCATACTTACCATCCTTGAAAATTTCACATCGCTATTTTCCACATACCCATCTTCTCCAACTTTCATTGCCGGAAAAATATCATCCCTATGAACGTATGTATCATACCGTTTATTCCCTTTTTTAGGATAAGCGAAAAATAAATATCCTTTTTCGAGCAGCTGCTCCTCAGCGATCACTTTTCGGATAAACTCTGTCATTTCATCAAGTGTTTCTACAAAGATGAAGATTGCATCATGCTCACCTGTTAAAGTGGTTTTGTATTCATTAAATACATCATAGTCACTTGGCTGGTTGAGCACAGCCAAATTATCATATTTATTAAGCTTTAATTTATCAATGATTGACATAACATATTACTCCTTTTAATTACTTTCACTTTTCTAAATAGTTTATTAAAGCATCCAAATCTTTCGCACAGGCTTTCTTAAAGGCTCCAGCCATCATCTTTCCAAACAATTTTGAAAAGCCTGTGAGTCCCTTAATCTCACCAAGTAAAGTAACTTCTGAAGCATCACCTGCTGAAGCGATTATGTATGTAAATAAAAATTCTCCTTTGCCTGTTGTTCCTTTGGTTCCATCACAGCGCAGTACAATTTTATTGGGCTCATCGAGTTCTACAACTTCAAAATGTTCAGCAGCTTCTTTTCCAAACATTTTCCTTGTCTCTTTCCACTGACTCCCCACTTTTAATGGCCCGCTCTCCTCCCGCTCTATTCCAACCAGACCATTCATCCAGTCCTTTGCCGAATCAAGATCGATTAAAGCTTTGTAGGCATTTTGTGCAGATACCTGAATGGATCTTTTCACTTCAAAATGGATACTCAAGCTAACTGCCTCCTTCGTAACTATTTCTAAAATATATCATAGATGAATTGTTAACTAATTAAAATCCGCATTAATACTTTTATTTTATAATTGTCATAATTTTAACTATACCTTATACTTCAAATAAAATTAATAATACCTGCAATATGAGAGGATGTTTCAAATGAGCACAGAGCAACAATCGAGGTCAAACCTATCCCTGAAAGAAAAAGCCGTTTCGTTTCTGCAGCTCGCAGCATCAGGCCAAGTCCGAGAAGCCTACCAGCGTTATATCAGCCCAGATTTTTCCCACCATAATCCCTATTTCCGCGGCGATGCTGATTCACTTATGCTCGCGATGGAAGAAAATGCAGCGCAAAACCCCAATAAAATACTTGAAGTCAAACTCGCGATTCAAGAAAATGAAACTGTTGCCGTTCATTCCCATGTGAAGCAAAACCTCGAAGACCTCGGAGGAGCAGTTGTACATATCTTTCGGTTTCAAGACGGCAAGATTGCTGAACTTTGGGATGTAGGACAGCCCATACCAGATGAATCGCCTAATGAGAATGGGATGTTTTAAACAAAATTAAAAAAATGCTTACTGCAACTGCAGCAATGTATGAAGGATCTCCATCTGGACGCCGCCGCTGTGTCAAGGCCCCCAATAAGGGAGTGGTTATGGTTGAAATACTGGGTGTAATAGCCAAAGCGAGATATGCCTTATAATTCATGTTAGTCTGAGGGAAAATTTTTAATGCATTATCACTTTTATGCGTTTTTACTTTAATGAGTTGAAATAATAAACAGAATTGTATAAAATTAAAGTGGTCGAACCCTCACAATTCGACCCCCTATTATCCATTGAGCTTAGGAATTTTCTAAGCTCTTTTTTAATGATGCTTCCTTGCCGGCTTGTATAAGATGGATGGAAACTGAAAAACCTATCTTGCAATGGCCGTACGTATTCAGCTTTGTTATCAATAGGAGGATTACAATGGAAAATGTATTCGATTATGAAGATATTCAATTAATTCCCGCAAAAAGCATCGTCAATAGCCGATCTGAATGTGATACAACGGTATTCCTAGGGGATCGTGCATTTAAACTGCCTGTGGTGCCTGCCAACATGCAGACGATTGTAGATGAGAAAATTGCCATATACTTAGCAGAAAACGGGTATTTCTATATCATGCATCGATTCGAACCGGAGAAGCGAATTTCTTTTATAAAAGATATGAAGGCACGCGGACTATATTCTTCGATCAGTGTTGGGGTCAAAGAAGGCGAATATGGGTTTATACAGCAAATTGCTAATGAAAAGCTTTCACCCGAATACATTACCATAGATATAGCTCATGGCCATTCCAATGCTGTTATCCAAATGATTCATCATATTAAAAAATACCTTCCTCAAAGCTTTGTGATTGCCGGCAATGTTGGAACCCCGGAAGCAGTCAGAGAATTAGAGAATGCTGGTGCTGATGCCACAAAAGTTGGCATTGGACCTGGTAAGGTATGCATCACAAAGATTAAGACAGGATTCGGAACGGGCGGCTGGCAATTAGCTGCACTTCGCTGGTGTGCAAAGGCAGCAAGCAAACCGATCATAGCAGATGGAGGTCTTCGCACCCATGGTGACATCGCTAAATCGATTCGATTTGGTGCAACAATGGTGATGATTGGTTCCTTATTTGCAGGACATGAGGAATCTCCTGGAAAAACAATCGAGAATGAGAAAGACGGAAAACTCTATAAAGAATACTTTGGCTCCGCCTCTGAATTTCAAAAAGGCGAAAAGAGAAATGTTGAAGGCAAAAGAATTTTAGTAGAGCACAAAGGATCATTAGCAGATACGCTGAAAGAAATGGAGCAGGATCTCCAGTCCTCCATTTCTTATGCAGGCGGCAACAAGCTGGATGCCATCCGTCATGTTGATTATGTTATTGTAAAGAATTCGATCTTTAATGGCGACAGGGTATTTTAAAACCCCATTAGATTTACCCATCTAATGAAAAATTCATTCTATTTATAAAACCACAGAAGATGCCTGCACTTTTCCATCAGGCAGGCATCTTCTGTGGTATCAGTATTTCCTTTTAAATTGGACAAACACTTACGAAGACACTCCAATTTAAAAAGCAGATATGTTATGTACTCTTTGAGGTTAAGATCCCATAGACTGCTCTACTGCATTTTCCCAGCTCGGAAAATAATACAGTGCATTTTTCATTAGCTCTGGGTTTGATTTCTTTACTTGCTTCTTTCGGGGCGGCTCCCCTTCTTTTCCCAACAGTTCAGAGATCCCGGTTAATACTTCTTCAACACTCATACTTGTTTCCACATCATTCCTCCTTTTTGAATTCAGCTATATAATTTCCATATAACGAAAAATTATTCAGCCTTCCTTCCATATTATTTATCAGTATTTAGCTGGTATTCTATCTGGTCCAAAAATCGCGCCCGTGGAATAAAGCTATCAAATTAAAAGATTAATTTCATCCCTTCATGACTCGCCAAAAATCCCAGCTTATTATAAAAACGATGAGCATCATTACGCTGCTTGTCCGTTGTCAATTGAACAAGACCACACCCCTGAGATTTCGCGATTGCAATTGCTTCTTTAAACAAGGCTTCCCCTACCCCATTTCCACGGGAGCAATGATCGACCCGGACCCCTTCAATTTGTGCGCGCTTCATCCCTTGTCGTGCTAAACCAGGAATGATTGTTAACTGAAGGCAGCCAATCACCGTCTGACCGTCTATCGCCAAAATGATCTGATTTCCCGCTTGCGCTTCTATTTCTGCAAATGCTTTATAATAACAGTCCGGCAAAGGTTCTTCATACTTCTCACGCTCAGCCCCTAATTCATCATCGGCAAGCAAGCGTACAATGGCTGGTAAATCATCTTCATTTGCTTTTCGAAAATGCATTGAAAAATCACTCCCCTAGCACGAAAATATTTAAGTACATCACTGATTACTTTCTATGAATATTTTACTTTCCCTTTTATTAGGCTCTTCTCATGAAACCTATTTGATTTCACCAAAAATCAATAATATTAAATAATTAATTAATATTATTTATTTTTTTATTAAAAATTTTAAATTTAATTATTTATATTTTTAATTTATTGTTATATAATCAAATAAAATAAAGGAAGGAATTTCATTATGGCTTATAAATTAATCACAGATTGTCCTGTCTGCAGTAAAACATTAAAAATTACGAAGCTGCATTGCTCTCATTGTCACACGACGATAGAAAATGAGTTTGAATTATCTAAGCTGGCATCATTATCAAAGGATCAGCTTCATTTTGTGGAGGTATTTTTAACATGCAGAGGGAATATCAAAGAAGTTGAAAAGGAACTGGGTATTTCGTATCCAACGGTTCGAGGCAAGCTAACAGACATTATTTCATCCCTCGGATACGTGCAGAAGAAGAAAAATGAAGCAGACGAGAAAAAAGTTGTCACCATGTTGGAAAATGGCGAAATCACACCAGAAGAAGCCATAAAGCTATTAAAAGAGGAATAAGGAGGAATTTATTATGAAAGAGGAAATTACAAGAGTTTTAACAATGGTTCAAGAAGGGAAAATTGATGCCGATAAGGGTTCAGAGCTGATCCAAGTATTAAAAGAGAAAGAAGCGACAGGTAATAAGGTATTAGAAAAAACGGCCAGATATTTAGATAAAACATTAAAAATTCGAGTTGTATCAGCCGAAAATGATAACGTCACCGTTAATTTGCCAATAAAACTTGTCAAGGCAGTATTAATGGCTGGACACAGCATCGCAGCGAGTATCCCCCAATCAGAAAAATACGTTAAAGATATAGATATAAGCCTTATTATAGAAGCAATCGAAAACGAATTAGATGGCCAAATTGTTGATATTAAATCGGCAAACGGAGATACCGTTTCGATCATCATTGATTAGTGAACTGCTTATGATGCATGTAAAAGTGAAAGCAAAAGACCTTCGGTTAACCATACCAATTCCATATGCTATATTAAACATTTTTATTTCATTATTATCTTCAAAATTTATTCAGCAAAATGCAAACAAATGGACAAAAGAGCACTTTGAAAGGAAAAAACTGGACTTTACCTTTCCGCTAATAGACAAAAAAACGCTAATGCCTATCGTCAAGGAACTGAAAAATTATAAGGGAATCGTGCTAGTAGATATCAAAGCTAAAGACGGTACTGAGGTTCAGGTAAGACTATAATTTATTATAGAATACACCGATCACGATTGGCTTTTAGGCTTTTAATTACTTTATTATAGCACCCTATTGCAGAAAAAAGTGAGTTCGTTTTTAATAAAAGCGTACCCTTAGAAATTTTTTCTTTACCCATTCTGTCCAATCCACAAAATTTCCTATAAATGTACTCCTTTATTCTACCAAATGGCCCTTTTCAAAAAGAATGGCACTTTTCTTGTTACGGAAAAGCGCCCTTTTCTGGAAAAACCTTAATTCTGAACATGTTCAAGACTAAGGAATTCTCTAGTTTGCTGATATTAAAAACTTTCTTATCGAATGTTCTTGTGCGAACCATCACAGTTGGGCTGTTTTTGAGATAGTCCACAAGTGCAATCATTTAATCCCTTTCCATCCAAAATTTTCGTCATACATCTTTCAATCCTTGATACTCGCGTTTTGGATTGTTTGGGTTGCGAAAAATGAAGAATATATGCTCTTTGCCGTTCCGGCTTTAATGCTTCAAAAGCAGTTTTCAAGGTAGGGATTTCATCGAATTCATTTTCAAGTTCTTCAGGAATTATGTATTCTTATGTTCTTTAGATTTGACTTCCAAACCGGCTTTTTCAACTTCAATGGCTTCATAAATATAGGCTTTCATTTACTCCTTCTAAATAGTTCTTTAAAACCTCAAAGTTACCCCAATTGTCAATCCTATTTGTGAGTTTTACAATTTTGCTAACTTCTTAGTCTAACCATCCGTAACGAGAAATCCTTCCACATTATTTCAACATCCTAAGAAAAAAGGCCTCCATTCTATCACCCTTTGAAAGAGGTGATGATCCTTCTGATTCCAGTAATCCATTAAAAACTATTTGAGCTGCATACCATCTTCAGTTTTTCATCAAGATTCTCTTCGTTACAGTCTAAAAATTTTGGTGGAATAGGAGAGTGTCAATGATAAGTCCATTATCCCAAATGGACATCGGACCTGTGGTTGTTTCATTTTTGGGCCCGATTATGAAAGATCCTAAGTCTTAAATATCCTTGGGATTGGCTAGCTGTTGATTAATTTAAGCAAATAAATGGCGACAATTGGCAGTCGGGATTTTTTGCAGTCATAAACACTATTTCCATCCCCATTTTTGAAAAATTTGGTGAGAGGACTCAGTTTTTAAATAATCTACGAATCGTTGGGAATCTTTTTTATTATCTGAGTTGTTTGTAAGAGCGATTGGGGTTCCCCTATAAAGCTTTTCTGAGTCTGGCAGTTCAACTAATTCTGTAACATCCTTAAGCCTGTAATGCCAAGATTCGTATGTAATCCACGCATCTAGCTTCGAATTGGATTTCCATAGCTCAATCGCTTCTGCGCTGGTTTTCACAGAAACATCAATATTTTTGCTAATTCCTCCAATTAACCCCTTTCTGCCCGCTAAATCTTCCCATAAACCAAGCTGTCCAGCACCATTTACATCTACAATTTTCACGCCACTTTTCGTTAAATCATCAAGAGAATGAATGTTCTTCGGATTACCTTTACGTACCAAAATACCTGCTGCTCTAGGATATAATTCTGTAAGTGAATTTTCATTTATCATCTCGGGATTGTTTAACATTAAGCTGCGGAGCATATACTCAGATCCTCCATATATGATGTCCGCATCTTTCTTCGCATCGTCAATCCAATTCGATTCTGGTCCAGCCGTCACTACTACTTCTATTCCTGTTTCAGCTGTAAATTTTTCTGCAGCCTCCTTTATGGGCCCCAATGGTCCTCCTGGCCCGTACACCTTAATAACCCCATCGTTCTTTATGGACCTAGACTGATCTAAAGACGCTGATGAATTATCCATGTTCGCGTAAACTGATAACCCGGCAACTGTTAACAAAAGCGAAAGCAAAGCAGTAATTAATAATGTTTTTTTCACCTGGATTCCTCCTTTTATTAAATTTAACCTTTTCAATTAAGGTAACGTTTAGATAAGTAAAACGGTTTGATAAAAATTCAAAAATAGGAGTATGGTCACTAGTGCTGACTGTTCCATTACGACCTTTGACTACCTATCACCTTCTCTTTCGAACATGACTTTCCCTCTCTAATCAATAGCGTGCTAATGAAGGAAACCTTTTTATGATGAATAATTAATGAGAAACCTTTTTTTCTTCAACATTGGTATAAACAATTTATATCTCACTCCTTTTCCACAAAATTCACAAACTAAATTTGTAGAAGAAACTTCTTCAACATGAGGTACTTGAATGGAGTGTATTCCTTTAATCAAATGTTTCTTACAAACATAGATCATTACAATCCCCACCTTACAGACAGATTTATTACACGAACTTCTAAGAAAACCCTTGTTTTTCTAACGCTTCAAGTTTCCCCCCTTAAATCGAATGAAAACGCTTTTATTTTTTTGATTATTTTTACTATTGTGATATTGATTATACTAATAAGTTGTAGTTAAATAAAATTAAAGATTTTAATTTGTAAGTAACCATTACTAATATCGAAAGATCCTAGTGGGATTCTTCCAAGCACTAAGAATAACAAGAGGTAAATACAAAGATCATTTTCCTATTAAACCTCGTATGTGTTACTAGTTTTTTTCGGATATAACAAAAAGCTGGGCCAATGAAAGGAAGTGGATAAGTAGCTCCAAAGTATTCAAATGATAGGATAATAACGGCAGCTTTTAGTGCTATTGTGCGATATCTTAGCAAATTCATCTCAGTAATGGTTTCAGCCTTCAGTTCTTCCATCGCAGTTAATCAAATCACAATGTCAGCTAAGGCACTAGCATCAATTCATTCTTGCTTAACAAGGGCATCATACCCTTTCTTGAAAATCAACTTTTCTTACATTCAAAATAATCTACCTTTGACTTCCCCAAAGATGGAGATAATACAATATTTATTTTGATCCGAATATACTAATAAAGGAGAAACTATGAACTATGAACTTTGAACAATTACTTTATATTGTTGAAGTCGCAAAACATAATTCTCTGTCTGTAGCAGCCCAGAACCTTCATGTGACTCAATCTGGTATTAGCCAGTCCATTACTGGTTTAGAAAAGGAATTAGGGCTAAAAATTTTACATCGCTCACGGGGTCACGGTGCTGTCCCAACCGATGAAGGTAGAATCATTCTTAAACAAGCCTACGAAGTGCTTAAAAAGCTAGAGGAAATAAAAGAGAAAGCAAACTCATTTAATTCGGCGGAAATAGGAGAACTAAAAGTATCTTCTGTACCGGGATTAACAACTGTTCTAGTTAAAGCGTTAGCTGCTTTTAGACAGGATTATCCACAAGTAAATGTAGAAATAAACGAAAAAAGTGTATCTTCTGTAATAGATGATGTTCGCCAGCATAAGACTGACATCGGACTGATTGCACATTCACCAGATTGGAATATAAACATGGAAGGAATAGCTTTTGAATCACTATTTGAAGGGAAGCAGAAAGTCTACGTTTCTAAACATTCTCCCTTAGCGTTTACCGGTACCATATCTCCACATGAAATACTAGATCAAATGCTCGTTACTTATTACGGTGAATTTATGCAATATTTCGTTCATGATTTCTTTAAAAAATATAAACCCTTGAAAATCTTATTTACAGCAAATAACTTGGACGGCATACTCCAAGCGATCATTGAAAATTTAGCTATTACATTTGCTCCTGATTTCATCATGAAAAATCATCCTTCTGTCATGAATGGTGATATCATTCCGATTGATTTAGTGAATCATGGGGCTGTCAATATTTCTTTTGGTCTAGCTCTATCTGAAGATAAACATTTATCCATTTTTCCCAACAAGTATATTCAATATCTAAAATCCGAAATTTCGCAAATTTAAGAAAAAAAGAGCAGCCACTTCGTCTATATATGGACGCTGGGCTTCTCTTTTTTACGGATAAACGAATAAAAAAGCTCAAAGTAACCTCGATAAGAAATGATGATTACTTTGAGCTTTTGAAAAACAAAGGAAACTTTCTAAGTGAAAATATTCCTATATGATTATATAAAAACAGCCGTGATGAAGCAGGAGAAAAATTAAGACTTTTTCCTCTGCCCCACTTTTAAGAAAGATCCTTTTTACTTAGCTCCGAGTCCCCCATCTACAACCAATATTTGTCCTGTACAATAATCAGAAGCCGCAGAAGCAAAGTATAGGACAGCACCTGCTATATCATTGTCTTCACCTAATCTCCTAACTGGCACTTGAGAGGCAATGATTGGACCTGCTTTTTGTACAAGCGTTCCTGGTATTTCTGGGTTATTCATTCCCGTTTGAAAAACGCCAGGAGCAATGGAATTCACAGTCAATCCATGGCGTCCCCACTTAACGGCAAGATCCTTCGTCAAAGTCATAACAGCCCCCTTACTTGTTGTATATCCTACAGAGTCGACGGCTTCAGGGTCAGTACCTTTAAATCCAATGCTAGAAGAAATGTTAATGATTTTTCCGTATTCGTTCTCTATCATATGTCTTCCGAGAGCCTGACACATCAGGAATGTTCCTGTCACATTGGTATCAATCATTTCTAGCCATTGCTTCAAAGGCATTTCAGTAGCAGGTGTTTCATAAACCGTTCCACTGCTGTTAATTAAGATTTCAACCTTTCCAAAATGAGAAATAACTTTATCTACACCTTGTCGGACCGATTCAGGGTCTGTTACATCCAATGCGAGTGCGAGGGCTTGTCTTCCCAGCACTTCGATTTCTTGGACAACTTTCTCGCAAACCTCTAAACGGCGTGAGCATACTGCAACATTTGCGCCTGCTTCTGCCAGCGCTAGTGCCATGATACGCCCTAACCCACTCCCCCCTCCGGTAACCATGGCTGTTTTTCCTGTTAAATCAAACAATTTTGCAGTTGACATTCCAGATCTCCTCCTCTAAATTCCTATTATTGAAAGCGCTTAAAATAATAATTAATGTGATTATTATTAATATTTAAATTATTCTTATGTGTATTTTACAAATAAGTTATAATTAAATACAATTAAAGATTTAAATTTGCAAATAAATATTTCTAATAATTTAAAAGAAGAACAGCCAAACTTTCTAAACAGATTCTAGACTTACTTCACTCCTTCTGAGAGAAAAGCCTAAAAAAGAGAAGTATCATCGTCACACATGGACATTGGACTTCTCATTTTACAAATCTAACTATTAAAACTTAGTCACATCTATAGGTGTAATTCCTTCAGCTGCACAATGATCATGGTATTTTTGCAAGAATGACTCCCAATTATCTCTAGCAATAATTTCTCCATTCTCATTCAAATAGTCTAATGTTGCTTCTACAATATTTAACGTAATAACCTCTTCATCCCCTACAGATTCAGGTGTATGTTTGGATCCGGCAGGCTCATAAACGACATCACCGGCTTTGGAAACCCAATTATTCTCCATGTACCTCCAAGAACCCTTAACTGTGTATACTATAACCGTTCCGGGATGAAAATGGGTAGGAAGCTGTGTACCCGCCGGAACCTTTAACAAGGTAATCGTTTGACCTGTTACTGGATTGGCCTTCAGTATCTTAAAATGAGCCACCCCAAAATAAGGAATCCATGGTAAATCATCTGGACAGATATTACTTGCATCATATACTTCTACAGCTTTTGCATTACTCATTTACAATCCCCTCTTTTGCTTTAAATTGTGAAATCCGTAAATTGATAGTGTGAATACCAGGCAGATCATTAACTATCCGAATTTCTTAATTTTCAGTATACTTATAATTGTTTATTTAATAAAATTATGATTTTTAATATGCAGTTTAGTTATATTAATATATACTGGCAATTTCTCTTCCTTTTTTTAGCTTTTGAATACCATGAATGATATTTAGGTACTAACTAGCTCTTCCTCCTCAGTTTTAATCGTGGAGTGTATTTGCTTTGTGGGACGTACACCAATCCAAAATAATACTCCGATAATAATCATCCCAAAAGCAGAGGCTTGAAAGGCATAATGATAGCCTAAAGTCTCACTCGCTGCATATTGAATAAAATAACCAAATACGATGGGAGCAATCATACTTCCTGTATTTGAAAGAGCAATATATGCCCCTTGTGCCTTGCCGATGTTTTGGGGAGAAAACAAATCCATTAATATAGAGGGTGCGAGTGAAAGAATAACCATTCCAAAACCTGGTGCCAGGGTGAAACACAAAATAGAGATAGCATCCGAACTTACGACACTTCCAAGATATAAGTAAATAGCAGATATCACCATCATACAACTAGCAAGAGTTACTCGTGCTTTCCGAATATCTCCTGTTTTGCGATAAAGCCAATCGGATAACATGGCAAAGCCAATTTGGCTAAAGGCAGCGAAAAGAAAAGGCAAAGCCACTGCTAGTTTTAACGTTTGGCCGCTAAATTGATGTACTGTAGAAAAGTATGCTGGATACCACACCGATTGAACGGACACTAACCAATAGGCACAACCTCCAGCCAAAACGGTCAAAATATAATTTTTAGAAAAAAGATGCGGAATAAACTGACGCCAAGAAACCTTTGAGATGGTGCATGAATGCTTTTCCACTAGATCAAATGAAGGCAATCCGATTTCTTGCGGACATGCTTTACCGTAAAACAGCCAAAAACCTAACCAAATCAGTCCAACAATCCCCATCACTATAAAAGCAGATCTCCAACCATATTGATCAGTCAAGGAAATTAATAATGGTGAAGCAATCGCAGGTCCCATCATAGTGCCAAATAGAACCGCAGCATAGCTTATTCCATGTCGGTGTTTCGGAAACCATTTACCTAGCATAGTTGTTACTACAGGAGAAGCTGGCCCTTCACCTACTCCCAAAATGATCCTTGTTAATATAAGCAGAGAAAAACTGGAAACAAATGGGGTAGCAAATTGTACTGTTAACCAGATCAATGACATCCAAATAAACAATTTTTTCGGATTTTTGGAATCTGCCATGCCGCCAAGTAAGATGGAGGTTATGGAAAAAAACCAATAAAAAGAACTGCCCACAAGTCCCCATTGAGAAGCACTTAAATGTAACTCCTTCATTAGAGGAACAGAAACCAAACCAATGAGAATTTTATCAATTTGGTTAATCATTGCAATAAGAACTGAAAATAATAAGATAATCCAAGAATATTTTGGAGTGCTTGACATATAAGTCCCCCTAATTTTGATAATTGAAATAAAGCATCTCAGAGAGTGATGCTCATTTCCTTGTCCCTATAGCTTCCCATTCTCCAGTTCATCACGAAGTAAGCGTTTTCATAAAGATTCAAGTGTTGGGAAACTCCTTGTTGCAAACAAGGATTTAAACCCTTTTATTGAACATGAAATAACGCATTTTAAAGTGATCGAAGCGCTTTTACGAAAAGTTCATACACTCATGAATTAACTTTAGCTAGATCTATACCTTTCACGCTATGATACTTACTTTTTACTTTAAAATGGACAACAAACATAATTCTCTTGTTCATTCCAAATGTCTAAAATTTACTACTAAAATGCCTCAATTAAATGAAAAGGCTTTCAAAAATATCATCAAGCACCCCTCTCTAAATGTTTTTTGAATATTATAACTATTTCAATTATCATTATATCTATTTCAACCCTCATGAATAAAATTAAATAATTTAAACTGCAAGTAACTTTCACTTATATTCAACATACGAACAAGGTGGATATTGAAAAACGATTATAGAAATGACACCCGATCCTCTATTAACCTTAGTTGCTCTATTTTGAAATGGATAATCTTTTTTATTACATTAGTAACACTTAAATACAAGTTAAAATGTTTAATTTTATTTAAACTGATTTAAAAGGTAGAATTAAAGAGAGAAAATATAGAAATTACTTTGAGTTTGGCCATACAGGGTGTTGAATCAAAATAGGAGGTTGAATATATGGACTTACAATTATCTGAAAAAAAAGCTCTCATTATAGGAGGAAGTCGTGGGATTGGCAGAGCCATTGCCCGTCAGTTGGCACTGGAGGGCGTGGATTGTACAATTTGTGCAAGAAACGAATCCTCACTAAAGAAAGCTGCAGAAGAATTAACCCAGGAAACAAAACGAAATATCTATCCAATCGTGGCAGATACCTCGAATCCTAACTCTATCATCCATTTAGTTGAAAGTGCAGCAGCTGCGATGGGTAGTATTGATATTCTCATCAACAGTGGAGCCCGTGTTGGCGGTACAGAGCCAGAGAATTTTCATGAGATTAAAGAGGAGCTTATTTTGAAAGATTTTGAAGAAAAGTATATGGGCTATTTTCGATCTATACGAGCTGTTGCTCCTCATATGATCAAAAATAAGTGGGGGCGTATTATTAATATAAGTGGTCTCGCTGCCAGAATAGGCGGCAATTATTTTAGTTCCGGGCCGCGTAATGCCTCTGTTGTTCATTTAACGAAATCCGCATCATTGGAATTAGGAAAACACGGCATTAACGTCAATGCTATCTATCCAGGGATTGTAGATACTGAAACGAATAGAAAACAATTTCATACGGAAGAAGCTGTAAGCCAGGCAGCAGCATTAAGTCCTCTCAATCGCTTGATTACTCCGGAGGAAATTGCTTATGTCGTTGCCTTCCTAGCTTCACCCCTGTCAGCATCAATTACCGGCGATGTCATTTCAGTAACTGGAGGCATTGGTAATACGGTTTATTACTAAAAACACGCAGTTAATACCTTCTTTAAACGATTGTCCCTCCCCATCCATTCAATAGTAGAACTTATATTTATTAACCATAATTATTAGTAGCACAGACCGAGAACATGGCCAGTGCTACTCTTTTTTTATTTAGAAAGACAACCATAAAGACACCTCTACGAATTCACGTAAGGTGTCTTTATGGTTTATTTGAAACGTTTCTGACTAAATATCAAGATGTTCTCGTCATTCCTGTTTTCTTTTAAATAAAGCTAATATGACCCTCTGATAATACTATTAATTCCAGTTGGTCATAAAATTAGTGGTACGTAAAAACTTGTTGATCTTAGAAACCGTTAATTCAATATTCTTAGGAAACACAGCCATGTTTGAAAAAAAACCGTGAATCATTCCTGATTCACATGCATATTCAACTTTTACCCCAGCTGTTTTCAAACGATCAGCATACGCCTTTCCTTCATCCCGAAGCACATCATTTTCCGCCGTAATCACAATAGCTGGCGGGAGATTACTTATATCTTCAGCGATTAAGGGAGAAGCGTATCCATTATACCTATCCTCTTCATTCCTTAAATAATGATTACGGAACCAAAACAGAAGCTCACGATCCAAACCAAATCCTTTTGCAAATATTTGATGAGATTTTGTAATAAATTCAAGGTTTGTCGCAGGATAAATCAGGACTTGCGCAGATATGTCTGGACCTTTTCTGTCTCTCGCCATCATAGTAACTACAGTCGCTAAATTACCACCTACACTATCCCCGCCTACTATCAATCTAGAAATATCTCCGTTAAAAGAGGTTCCTTTTTCATAAACCCATTCCAATGCCGCGTAAGCATCTTCAGCCGGGGTCGGAAACTTATATTCTGGAGCTAGACGATAGTTGACAGATACAACAATACTGCCCGTTCTATGTGCAAGCATTCGGCAGCTTGGATCTGTCGCTTCGAGGTCTCCTAGAACCCATCCTCCACCATGGTAATAAATAAATAAAGGGAAGGGGCCCTTCCCTTCCGGTATATATACCCTACATTTGATTTCAGCATCTTTGCTTACTGGAATCATCCAATCTTCTGTCTTTGAAAGCAGATCTGATTCGATAGGATGCTGCTGTGCTTTCGAAAGCATCTCTCGTACAGTCTTAGGATCCATCGTATAAATTGGAGGCATCTGGTTAAATGCCAGTAAGTATTTTTCTGCCTGCGGATCTAAATTTGCCAAGAAACATCATCCTCATTTCATTTTCTGTAAAATCAATTATGGCTAAGTTTTTTTCTAAAATATTGGTGACAAGATTATGCTTTTCTACTAAACTCACTATTTAATACAAATATTTCTCGATATTTTCTACACGATCACCAGCTATTTATTATTTACAGCCATACCTTCTCTACAAACCTCGAAATCAGGGGCAATTTTTCGACCATTTGGCATGTTGAGCCACAATCTTAATAAATGACGTTTACGCTCATCTTCTTCATAATCTTCAAATGTAGTTCGTGAATGAAAAATAGTATAGTTATTAACGAATTGCATATCACCTGGCTCCATCATCATATCAATATGCATGTTTTTATCATGAGTAAGGGAATCTATAAAATTAAACACTTCCATCTCCTTTTTTGACAAAGAGACACCTGTTTTCGTTTGTGCTGATTCAACATATTGACGTAAATATCTGCAGCTCAATTTGCCATCGTAATAACTAAAAATTGGTGATGTAAATATTGGAGATTGTCCTGGTGCTTCTTCCCCACGAAGATCATGGAAGAAAGGACGATAGAGGGTTTCAAGATACTCTGGGTGCTTCTCTAAAATTTCATTATAAACAGCTATCGCACTTGCGATACTACTTAAACCACCAGATTTCGCTTTGCAAAGACAGAGTAATCCGACAACATCAGCTAAATCTGTATGATAGTCAAGATGCACATTCGTTTGGAAACCGCGTACTTTAGAATTATCCTTAAAGTCGAAACCTCGATCTTTTATATTCCCTAGGAGAGTTCCTTTTGCGTCTTGTGTTATCGGATTGCCCATGTGCAAGCCGATCCCCCAGTAAATAATGCTCGCTTCCTCAACCGTATACTTTTCCATCGGTAATCCACGAATTAATAGAAACCCTTTCCCATTCTCCAGTTCATCTATAAAATATGCAATTTCATCAGCAAGATTAGGAATTGGGAAGTCCGCCTTGGTAAAATCAGGTGCTTTCAACCCCTTTTGTTGAATATGAACCAAAGCTTTTTCAAGATCTGCGATTGTTTTCTCGGACAAATGATAAATCCATGAATCATCCTTAGCTAAATCCATTCCTCTCCACGCTGATGGTCCTTGAATTTTTTCATTTAAAACATACGGCATGAATTACCCTCCTTCAATATTGTTCGTTCTTTACCTAACCTTCTTTAGTCAAATTTCACCTGCTCTGTTTCTATGAATCTATCTTTTAAATTTGTTACCTTCAGTGGACAACGATTATGGTGTTTCTCCAAATTTGATTTCCCATTCCTCTAGGAATAATTTGACCGTTCCCATTCTATTAACCTTTCAAGTTTTGAAATCAGTAAAATACTACATTAAGGGATTTAATAGACTAAATATTCAGTTTATTTAATTTAATATCTTTCATCACCCCCTCTGACAGATTAACCCTGCTAAGGTTGGTTACTCGTACAGCATTTCAAATGACGTTTATGATTGCTCCTAAGATTGAACATAATCAGATTTGATCGTGGTGTGGCTTCGCTTGGCGGGACGTACACCAATCCAAAACAATATTCCGATTATGAGCATTCCAAAAGAAGAGGCTTCAAACGCATAACCATATCCCATAGCTTCAGTCGCTGAATTTTGAATAAGATAACCAAATACCATTGGAGCAATAATGCTTGTTGCACTTGCAAGAGCAATGAATGTTCCCTGTGCCTTGCCAATGTTTTGAGGAGAATAGAACTCCATCAAAATAGCAGGTGCGAGTGAAAGAATTACATAAGCAAAACCGGGAGCAAGGGTAAAGAAAAGGATCGTCATAGCCGTTGAATCGGCGGCATTTCCCAGATATACACACAGAGCAGATAGCAACATCATGAAACCTGCAAGATTAACGCGTGCTTTACGAATATCTCCCGTTCTGCGATAAAGCCAATCTGATAACATGGCAAATCCAATTTGGCAAAAAGCTGCGAAAAGAAAAGGTAAAGCTACAGCTAGTTGTAACATTTGACCATTAAACTGTTGAACCTTAGTAAAGTAAGCCGGAAACCATACCGATTGAACAGCCAATAGCCAATAAGCACAACCTCCACACAAAACGATTAAAATGAAATTTTTAGAAAAAAGATGCGGAAGAAACTCTCGCCAAGAAACCTTTAAAAGGCTCGATGACTGATTCTCCTCTTGCTGAAAGGAAGGATACCCGATTTCTTGTGGATTATCTCTCCCAAAAACGAGCCAAAATACTAGCACTATTAATCCCATAACACCCATTGCAATAAATGCTGATCTCCAACCATATTGATCGATTAAGGAGATTAATAATGGAGAAGCAATCGCAGATCCTCCTGTCGTTCCTAACAATACAGCACCAAAGCCTATACCATGCCTATGTTTCGGGAACCATTTTCCTATGATTGCTGTGGATAGAGCGGGAGCTGGACCTTCACCTGCTCCCAAAATGATTCTCGTTAACACGAGCAGAGATACACTGGAAACAAAAGGAGTAGCAAATTGAACCAATAACCAAATTAAAGACATCCACGATAACATTTTTTTCGAATTTTTGGAATCAGCCATGCCGCCAAGAATGAGAGAAGAAAAGGTAAAAGCCCAAAAGAAAGAACTTCCCACAACTCCCCATTGGGATGGGCTTAAATCCAACTCTTTCATGACAGGAACAGAAACCAAACCAATGATAATTTTATCCACTTGGTTGATCATTCCGGAAAGAACAAGAAAAAATAAAATGAACCAAGAATATTTTGGAGTACGTGTCATATACCTCCCCCTAACTTTTCACAGAGGGAGTACCTTTTCCCAAAAAATTAGAAAAGGACCCTCCGTCACATAAATTAATTGCTGTTCCTATAAACGGTTTATAAAATCATACTTCCGGATGGAAGCCCAATTACTTCAAACTTTCTATAATACCGCCAGATGTTTTTTGACGTGCAGGTATACCGCCGCGCCCAGGTTTCCCAGTATTCTCATCAATAAACATCGCGAAATCCGGAGAAATTTCCCGGCCATTTGGCATCGTGAGCCACAATCTTAATAAATGACGTTTGCGCTCCGGTTCTGCATAGTCTTCGTATTGAGTACGTGAGTGAAGAACTACATAATTATTGACGAATTGCATATCACCTGGCTCCAACATCATATTAAAATGCATATTTTCATCATGAAGGAGGGAATCTAGAAGGTCTAGTGCTTCAACTTCTACTTTTGACAACTGAATACCTGTTTTCTCTTGGGCTGATTCGATGAATAATCGGACATATCTGCAGCTTAATTTACCATCAAAATAATTAAAGATAGGTGATGTGAATACTGGAGATTCACCTGGTCCTTCTTCCCCACGACGATCGAAGAAAAATGGACGAGAGAGAATACCAAGATACTCAGGGTACTTCTCCAAAATCTCATTATAAACAGCCATCGAACTTACGATACTGCTGTACCCGCCGGTTTTCCCCTTCCGCAGACTTAATAATCCGACAACATCTGATCCATCTGCATGAAAAGGAAGATGCAATTTCGTTTGGTATCCGCGTACATTTGAATTTTCTAAACTAAGACCTTTATCAATGACATGCCCTAAGAGATCACCATTCGCGTTTTGCGATACTGGAATACCCATATGAAGCCCAAGCCCCCAATAAATAATGCTTGCTTCCTCATCTGTATATCTTTCCAGTGGCAATCCACGAATTAATAGAAAACCTCTCCCATTCTCCAATTCTTCTACAAAGTATTCGATTTCATTAAAAAGATCAGGGATCGGAAAATCCTCCTTTGTAAAGTCAGGGGCTTTTAGGCACTTTTGCTGAACATGAGATAAGGCGTTCTCTAGCGTTTCAATCGCTTTTTCAGACAAATAATAAATCCATGAATCATCGTTGGCTAAATCAGTCCCTTTCCAAGCTGGTGGCCCCTGAATTTTATCCTTCAAAATAATCGACATATATAATCCTCCTTAATTAATATAATTTGTACCTTACTGAATTGGAGTCAGTTGTCTCAGTTTTCTTCGTAATATTTTTCCTGTAGAGTTCTTAGGCAACTCCTTGAGAAATTCAACTTGTTTAGGAAGCTTATACTTCGCAAGCTTATCCTGACAGAAATGGATAATGTCATCTATTGTGATCTGCTCATCCTTGACTACAACATAAGCTTTTACGATTTCTCCGTATCCTTCATCAGGAACTCCAACCACAGATGCTTCTACAATAGAAGGATGCTGATACAATACTTCCTCTACTTCTCGAGGGTAGACATTGTATCCGCCAACAATTATGATGTCTTTCTTGCGATCAACAATGTAGATGTATTCTTCTTCATCCATTTTCGCCAGATCACCCGTGAAAAACCATTCATCCATTAGGGCAGCATTTGTATCTTCCGGCATCCCTAAGTATCCCTTCATTACATTTGGTCCTTGAACAACTAATTCTCCGATTTCTCCCCTTGGCAATTCGTCCCCTTCCTCATTGACAACCCTGCTTTTGACACCTGGAATATTCAAACCGATAGAGCCGGGCTTACGGGTCCCCCTTAAAGGATTAAAAGCGACGACAGGAGAAGTTTCTGAGAGCCCATACCCTTCTAAGATAGTAACGTTAAACTTGTTTTGGAAATTTTGGAGCAGCTCAA
This sequence comes from Cytobacillus sp. NJ13, assembly GCA_030348385.1. NCBI lineage: Bacteria > Bacillati > Bacillota > Bacilli > Caryophanales > Bacillaceae > Cytobacillus > Cytobacillus sp. NJ13. Next base: position 1,466,793 of record JAUCFP010000006.1, read on the forward strand.
CAGGAATGGAAGCTCCTCCAGATATACACAAGCGAATGGATAAGAAATATTCCGCAGAGGCTTCAGGCAATTGATAGATAAAGTTGTACATCGTAGGAACTCCAACAAAAACCGTTGCTTGTTTTTGCCGAATAGTATTAACAACATCTTGAGGGCTAAATTTAGGCACGATAATGACCGTTGCCCCACAAGAAATGGCATTATTCAGACAAACGGTCATACAGAAAACATGAAACATCGGCAGAACAGCTACTACACGATCTTCATCATACAGTTCCAATAGGTTTGAAATAGTTTTTGCATTAGAAGCCAAATTTCGATGAGATAACATCGCACCTTTTGGTTTACCAGTTGTCCCTGACGTGTAGAGAATGACAGCAAGGTCTTCTTCATGGGTGAAAGGGCTTTCAAAATCTGGATTACTTGTTTCCATTAGACGCTCCCATGTCCATTCTTGACTCATGGCATCTACATAAATAAAGCAAGTTATATTTTTAGATTTTTCTTTTAATTCAGATATTTTAGAACCTACGGATGCGTGTCCAATAACCACCTTGGCCTGACTATTGTCTAAAATATAGCTGATTTCCCTTTGGGTAAACATAGGATTGATAGGAATAGCAATTGCACCTATACGTAAAATACCATAGTACGCAATGATGAATTCAGGGCTGTTACCTAATATAAGAGCTACCCCATCTCCTTTCCCCACTCCTTGAGCAGACAAGCCAGCAGCAAATTGATCCACCAACTGATTTAATTCCCTATAAGTTACACTTATATCTTCATAGATATAAGCGTATTTTTCAGGGAATTTTCTGGCGCTCCTCCTCAAATTTTCATTTAAATTAAAAGCCATGAAAAATTCGCCTCCCTTTTTTAAATATTTAGATTATTGTTACTATTCTTACTACAATTATACTGTTAAGTAATAATAAAATAAAATTAAAGATTTTAATTTGAAAATAAGTGTCACTAATATTCAAAAAGGGGAAATAGGTGCAAGCACATGCAATAAGTGCCGGTAGAGACACCTAAAAAAACACAAAACGTCACGTGCTTCTCCTTATAGATCCTTTCATCGGCGGTTTGCAAAAAAAATCCGCAGGCCGGTTTTCAAGCGGAAAGGCCAGACTATGATAAGACTTTGCAGCTGTATTTTTAGCTCTTAAACTTAAAAACTTGGTTAGTTCCCGCTTCAAAGTCTACCTTCTTGTTCCAATTCAATGTAATATTTTCACTCTATATCTTCTATTTATGATTAACCATCCCTTTAAAAAGACGCCTTCTTCTATTAAAAAGGCGCCATTCATATAGAAAGTCGTTTTCCTTATTCCCTTTCATAAAATAATTTTATCAAAGACTAGCTTCTACAACTCTCCCCAGTCTCCGAATCCCATCTGCTATTTCCTTTTCATCCTCATAACTGAAGGAAAGGCGAAGATATTCAGTCCCATCAGATTGATCCATGAAAAAATACCTGCCAGGAATAAAAGATACCCCCTTCGTCAGGGCTTGAGTTAACATTTCCGATGTATCGACACCAGGAATTTTCATCCAAGCGAAGTAACCTCCTTCTGGCACATACCAGGAGGCTGATTCAGGCAGGTACTGTTCGAGTGCCGAGAGCAGGACGGCACATTTAGACCGGTATGTGTCTCTTAAGGTTATGAGTTTTTCATCAAAATCGGTGTTTGCTAAATATACAGCCATGGCTGCTTGAGCAAACGGATGATTCAAATCTTTTTTAAACCAGGCGCATGCATGGATGATTTCACTTGCTCCTGCTATCCATCCAATTCGCATGCCTGGCGCTACTATCTTGGATAACGAACCGACATGCAGAACTCTTGTCATTTTATCCATCGCTTTTAGTGTAGGCAGATTTTTATTAAAGAATAATTCCCCATAGGCATCATCTTCTACAATTAAGAAATTATACTTGTCGGCCAGCTCCAAAACATGCTGCCTGCGCTCTGCTGTCATAGTCGTCCCCGTTGGATTTTGAAAAGTTGGAATGGTATATAGAAAACGTGGCTGGGCAAGCCCATTTTGCTTCCTTTCGGCTAATATTTCTTCCAAAACATCGGTTTGAAGTCCATGCTTATCTACAGGAATACTAATGATAAGCTTTGTATAATTTTGAAAAATCTCTAAAGCTTCCATATAAGTGGGGGACTCTATTGCCACGATTGCCTCCTTATCCAGGAGAATACGGGCAATCAAATCGATTGCCTGACAGGCACCAGTTGTAATCAAGAGCTCTTCTTCTGAAACAGAAATACCTCGCTCTTCCAATCTTTTTATGATCTGTTCCTTTAATTTTAATATCTTGGGACTTCCAATATAATGGAGCGGCAAGTCATGTTCTTCCTCTAATAGACTGTTAACAGCTGCCTTAACCTCTTCATCAGGCACAAGGGCAGGTGCAGGATAGCCGCAATGCAGGCGTATACACTCATCTGGAATCTCCGGAATCCACTCCCCAGGGGGAGTATTCTGAAGCGCCTTTTTGATATTGTCAGGAAAAAAAGAACCAGCATTCACTTCAATCTACACCCTTTCAGCAGTTTTATTATTCATTATAAACTTCTTGCCTGAGATGCTCCACAAAACCTATAAAAGCAAGTGCTCCTCGAAATGTCTTTTTACTTTTCCCCAATCTTCCTTTATGACACTATACAGGACAGTATGACGAATGGTCCCTTCTTTTCGTATCATATGATTTCGAAGAACGCCTTCTTTTACCCCACCGATTCGTTCTATTGCTTTTTGTGAACGGACATTTTCATGTCCAGTTTTGATTTGTACACGGTTAAGGGAAAGCTCTTCAAAACAATATGTTAACAATAAATATTTACAGTTTGTATTAATATTCGTGCGCCAATAAATAGGGTTCATCCAAGTGGAGCCGATTTCAAGATGTTTATGCTGGGTTGAAATATCAAGAAACCAGGTAGCGCCGATGATCTTCCCTGTTTTTTTATAGACCATAACAAAAGCAAAATCGGTGCCTTGCCCACGTTTTTCTATGGCATCTTTGACATAATGAATGACCCGGCTTTTCTCAGTTAAATCAACAGACATATGCTCCCATATGCGTTTATCATGAGCCGCTTCATAAATTCCTTCAACATGCTCAAGTTCCATGGGGATTAACTGCACAACATTGTTTTCTAATTTTTGCATGCTATCACTCTCCTTGAATCAATTAAAACCGAATTCTGGTATTATAAAAATAACCAAAAATTAATTTTAATATAATACCAGGGAATGATTCGATGGAATTTCAAGTTCTGCTTTCGGAAAATGGAATAAAGTATAAAGAAATTTATGAACAAATTCGGCTGGCGATTTTAGCTAAAAAATTGTCAGCTCATGCAAGACTTCCTGCAAAGCGGCGGCTGGCTGAACAATTAAACGTAAGCATCATAACTGTTCAGATGGCTTATGAACAGCTGCAGAGTGAAGGGTACTGTTATTCAGCAGAACGCAGAGGCTATTTTGTTTCTGAAATTCAGGATGAAATGCACTTAAGTCAGATTCATACAATGGACTTGGAGAAAAGAGTTCAGCATGAGTTTCTTATTAATTTTAAAAATGGGCAGATCGATGCCTCCGCCTTCCCCTATAAACATTGGAACCGATTATACCGAAAAGAGCTTAATGAATCTAATGCCAGCAATGCACCATGGCAGGGCGAATATTCTTTGCGTGTCCAAATTGCACAATACCTGCAGCAGGCTAGAGGGCTGGCCTGCCAGCCGGAGCAAGTGTATATTTTCAGCGGATTTCAGCAGCAGCTGCTAAATGTATGTTTGTTTTTTAAGCGGAGCGCTATCGGAATAGAAGATCCAGGTTTTATTCGGGCAAGATCTGTTTTTGATCAATTACAGCTGCCATACTATCCGATTTCTGTGGATGAGGAAGGATGCTGTGTGCCTGGTGCTGATGAACCTGCAAAATTATTATATACGACACCTGCTCATCAATATCCTACCGGTGCAATTATGTCTATTGCCAGAAGGATTGAGCTGTTAAATTGGGCAATCAAACAGGATGCTTACATTATCGAGGATGACTATGATTCTGAATATCGCTACAAAGGGGCACCAATCCCAGCATTATCCCATTTGGATTCAACCGGGCGGGTACTGTACTTCGGCACCTTTTCAAAAACATTGCTGCCATCACTTCGAATCAGCTATCTGATTATGCCAGCTCCACTGCAGCAGGACTTTGAAAAATTTAATGCTTATCAAAAGTCGACTGTTTCAAGAACCGATCAGCGAGCTGCTGCAATATTTATGGAAGAAGGACTTTATACATCTCATATAGCAAAAATGAGAACTTTATATCGAGCCAAAAGGAGCTGTTTAATAGAAAGCCTGTCAAAACATTTAGGAGAACACTTTGACATAATTGGAGATACAGCGGGCTTGCATATCATCGTGACATTACCAGAAGGATTAAATGAATCTAAAGCAATTGAACTGGCAAAGTCGGCGGGAGTTGAAATCGATGCTGTTTCGCCCATGTATCAGCTTCACAAGCCTAACCATCATGTGATGCTTGGATACGGTGCACCCTCGATGGACGAGATTGAGAGAGGAGTCCATTTAATCGCTAATGCATGGAAAAGTTATCTAAGCATTTAGACTAAGCTATATATTCAACTAAAAGAGCGCTTATCTTACAGGATAACGCTCTTTTGCTGAAGCGGTAAACATGCACATCTTTTCCTTAACAGCCACCATAAAATCAAATAAATTCATTCCCTGAATTTGCTGGAATTTATACAAGTCTTGCTTATAGTACATATGAATATGCTTCCCGGTGATTCCCCTTTTTTCTTCAATGGAAGTTATATGGCAATACGCAAATTCTTCAACTAATTCCTTGTATGTTTCTGATACCGGGATTCCATAGAATAGCAGTCTTTTGTTCGTTGCTGCAAATAAGCCTGCCTGCGGTGCTAAACAGTAATGTGCAACTAATGAACAGCTTAAACATTCAATAATGTTTTCACCTTCATGCAATACATGTTCAACCTGACTTTTAACGCTATTCATGGAACGATCCCCCTTAGTTTCAATGAATAATTTCATCTTTTAAACCGCTGTTTTTACTGCCAGTATCAGCCCAGTAGACCAATCCAATTCTGTTATGTCCAGGTCAGGTCTGTCCTGCAGAGTTTTTAGAAGTTTAGTGGCTTTAATCCTAAATTCTTCAGGCAATTTCTGCTGCGGAAACACATCATGAATCACATAAAAACCGCCGATATTCAAATGATCCAGGGTTTTGTCCAGAAGCTCGAATTTCCCGGGCCACGTATCTGCAAAAATAAAATCGAACCCTTCCGACAGGTTTTGAATAAAAGCTGCTCCGTCCTCACAGCAAAATGTGATTCTGCTGTCATTCCCGAGGTACTTTCTCGCGATTGATTGCACTGTCGAATCTATATCAACGGTCGTAAGCTTACTGCCTTCATCCATCCCATCAATGATCCATGAAGCAGACGCTCCCGTACCTGTTCCCAGCTCTAAAAAGCTTCCTCCAGATTTTGAGGCTGCCAGCCCCTTCAGTAAAAATCCTGTTTTTCTATCACATGACTGCCCGAAGCCGAGCACATCTGATTCCTGTAATATCCTCGAATATGCTTCCGGTACCTGAATAACGCCGTTTTCCATTTTGCCATTCCTCCTCTTTCTTCGTTCTAATCTAAACCAGGCTCAAATTATAAAAGAGCATCAAAAAAAGGCCTCTTTATAAGAGGCCTTTAGTTATCAAAACGACCTCTTATCTCCCAGAGTGTCAACTCTGTTGGAATTAGCACCTTCCTGACATAATCAGGGGTTGCTGAGGCTTCGCAGGGCCAGTCCCTCCACCTCTCTGGATAAGAATTTGTATAAAATTTATATTTTCAACCAAGTATTGCATAGTTTCTGCAAAATGGCAATACTTTAATTCTTTTAATCTATTTCTAATTTCTAATGTACAGCTTCCTCCCCCTGATAAATCCGAAATGCCGGAACAATCGTATCCGATACAATCTCTTTCCCTTTTTCCCGGATGAAGTCCAATTTATAATAGGCATCGAACCTCTGGCTGATCTCTGTTTTCACCAATTCAGGCGGAGTGACGACGATGAATTGGAACTTCAGCTTATCAGCTACAGCGAAAATCGGGTCAAGCACATGCGCAGAAGCCGCTTGTCCGAAAGGATTATCACAGACTAACGGAACCCAGCTTTGATCGGTTTCACTCTTGACCGAAAGAAGCATCATCATCATGACCATGCGGGCAGATAGCTTTTGACCGCCGCTGCCATCGGATTTTGTCTTTGAACCCTGGTTGATCGTCTGCCAGGTTGAATAATGCTCACGCTGCGGTTTTCCGTACATGAAGGCATTATCAGTACGCATGTTATAAACCAACAGTTCCGGGTAACGATTTCTGAGAGAGACAAATAAAATCTGCTCATCACTGATAAGCTGTTTAATTTCCTGATCCAGCTCCAGATTATTGTCATCTATCATCTCGAAACGTTTCGTAATTTTGTTAATCGCCGAAACAAAATGCTGTTTCAGTAAAGGTTCAACATCTTCCGCTTTTTTAGGCAGAATGTCTTCTTTGAGCTGGACAAGCGGGAACGAACCACGATCATTTTTCAGCTTCATCTTGGCAATCATCGAGCGAATCGCTTCTGATATGCTCATCACTTTCATGCTTGCACGGCTTGCCCAGAAGTTTTGCGCTTTCTCTGCCCGTTCTTTATCGCGTTCCAGCTGTTCTAAGCCGCTTTGTGAAAAGCGCTTCATGTTTTGGACCACACTTTGAATATGCGCATAATGCCTTGTATCCATATGATCAAGCGTAGTTAAGACTTCATTCTTAAAGCGGATTTCCCAATCCTTGCCTTCAATATTGAGCTTTAAATTGCGAAGAGATTGTTCAATTTTTGCGTGCTTCTCCTGGCCTTCATCCTGAATACCCTGATGTTTTTCACTCCAGGAAATGATGCTTTGCTTTCCTTGACTCTTTATTTTTTCAATATCTTCATCCGCAAAAGCTGCAGCTTCCTCTTTAAGGATTACGGAAAGATGCAATTGATTGTTTTCAAACTCAGCAATGTTTTGTTCCGTCTCTTTTTTGTGCTCTTCCGTTTTCTTTATTTCTGCATTCGTCTGTCTGGTCTGGTCAGTGATCTCAACCGTCTTCACTTCCAGATCAAGCTCTGCCCATTCTTCAGGTTGTTTATCATGCTTGGCCACCTTTTTAGCAGTCTTATCACGCTGCGCCTTCGCATGCTTTAACGACGTATCTGCTACAGTTACAGCTGTTCCCTGCTCACGCTCTTCTTTCTCTGCTGCCTTTGTTTCCTTTGCAGCTGTCTGTACCATATTTTCCATAATACTCATTGGTTCATCCGGTACAGACGCTTCTTTCCACTCTTCATTAAGAGCATGAAGTTTTTTCTCCAGTTTCTTTTGCTGCTTTTGCTCCGATTCTCTTGTTGCCTGAATCGCCAGCAATTCACTGGCTTGTTCTTCTTTTGATTTTTGCAGCTGTTTGAGCTCCTCAATGCTTCCATTAATTTCTTCTAACATATGGGGTGATAATCGCGGAACCTCTTCAGAAGCTTCTGCTTTCTCAGCGGCTGGAAAAACCGCACCTTCTATAAAGAATCTGATCTCCTTAATATTTTGCTCGGCTGATAGCTTCCATTCCAAATAGGTTTGGCTCCACTTTTCCTGCAGACCAACGATAGTCTGATGCTCGTTTCCAAGCTCTTTCTGTGCACTTTCGAAAGCTTCCTTTTGTTTCTCTTTTTCCTGCTTTACCCGTTTATTTTCCTGGTGCAGCGACTTTTCATGTTTAAAGTTCTCTACTGTTTCCACATCTTTTAATAGCTTCTCAATCTTTACCTTCGACTTTTCCAGCTGTTCTCTAAGTCCCAGCTGCCGTTCTTTTTCTTTTTCCTCCTGCATGATGATGGCCTGCAATTCCGTTTTCTTGGAAAGCAGGGTTTCCTTTTCCTGAAGCAGTGCTCTTACGATATCTCCGGCAAGGTCATTGGAAAGGAAACGGTCGATTTCTTTTAAGATACGCCGGAGAGAGCTCTCCGTTTTTTCAATTTCCAGAAGTGCATCTTTCTTTTCTTCTATTTGTTTTGCAATCTTAATTTTCCAGTTCGTGAACTGATTTTTATCTGTCAGCAGTTCCTTCTCCGTTCCGGTGATCATCACAAAGGAATTCTGATGATTACCGCCCGACATGTCTTCCCGCATAAAAATTGGAACCGGGCTCTTAAACATTCTTCCGGCAAGGACCTGCTTATTCATTTTTTCCCATTGCGTCCTGCTGACAACTAAGCCGTATGGGAGGAGCGGATAAGAAAGCATGTGGCTCGCGATTTCATCAGGTTTTAAGGATTGGAGAAATTGTGAGCCGTAAAACACATCTATGCCTGTTTTCTCATCAATCCATTCCTTCAGTTCCTTCACATCATTATTCGCAATCCAGAAATGCTCATCATTCAAAGCATAATCCAGCTGCGTTTCCCAGAGCGCTTTTTTAATGTCTTCCCCTTGCTCACGATTTTGAACGAGCAGCTCTTCCACCTGCAGGGCATATTTGGATAAAAGAGCATTCGTAAACTGCGCTGTGACATCATCCAGCACACCTTGCAGCTTATCGTACAGCTTCGCTTCTTTTCGCTGCTGCTCTTCACATTTCATCTTTAACTCTTCACACTTTTCTTCAGAGTACTGAATGGATTGCGCGAGCGTCCCATGTGAAGATGCAAGCTGATTCTGCTTATCATTGGATTGTTTCTCTTTTGCCTGCAAATCCTCGAGAGCCGCTTTTTTGGTTTCTATCTGTTTGCTAAGATTTTCGATTAAGCCCTGTAAATCGTAGGTTAAGCGATCACCGAATTCTTTGATAAGATGTTCTTCTTTTGATTCAAATTCATGAATTTGAGTATAAAGAAAATCAATTTCCGTACGAAGCTGAGCAATCTCCTGGGTCTTTTGTTTATCCTGCTTAGACAGGTCGTTTGCTTTTTTCTTTAAAAACTTCTGATTTCCGGAATAATGCTGAACGGCTTCCCTAATAGCGGCGGAGGATTTTTCCCACTGCTGTGCCGCTTCTTTTTTGATTTCATCCATTCTTTGATTCACTTGCTCCAGGCCGCTGTTCTGCTCAAGCTTCACAATCTGGTGGGAAAGCGCGCGAATGCTCTGTTCCCCTTCATGCCATTCTTTCAATAACAGCTGAAAAGCCAGCTCATCTTTTCGCTCCTGCTTTTCTTTCACCGTTTCCTGCAGAACCGTATGCTTCTTCTGCTCTTCCTCCAGTTTCTTCTCCCAATCCAGCACTTCCCGATGAGCTTTTGCATACTCGAGGTTATCTTTCTGAAAGCGCAGATCCACTTGCCTGCCCGTTAATTTTTCGATTTCCTTTTCCAGTTCAAGCAGGGTCTCCTCTTCCGTTTTCTTCAAATGCTCCAAAGCACCAAGCAGCTGTCTCCCGACCTTAATGCTGTCCTCAACAATTTCTTTATGCTCGATGCCCTTTGCCAGACTCTCTTCAAATGGAAGAATATCTTCCAGGAACTCTTTATGAGCCTGCTCTCTTTTTAGCAAAACAGGCAGGTCCTTTGCAATGCTTGCCTGACTCTTAAAAATCTCCACCAGATCGTTCTTCTGATGCTCCGTGCGGTGCAGAACCTGACTGACTGTAGGAATAATCCGCTTTTGGAAAAGGGAATGATCATCCTCAGCGCCTTCAAAGAATTTTCCAACGCCGCCCTCATCTTTATTAATGTCCTTCATAATATCCCAGTCTTTGCGGTTAATACCGTATGTATCAAGGATTCGGTAGTGCTTCTTTGTATCGCGGTAGACATCATATCCATTCCATTTTAAATAATCCTTCAGGCCTTCCGTATCAGCCAGTTCACCATCTTCATAGAGCGGAATATGTTCAAGGGATGCTTCTTCTTTCCGTTCAAACTCCCTTGTATAAAACGTAATATTTGGGACAATTTTCGCTTCCTGTTCAAGTGTTTTGCTTTCTCCGCCTTCTTCGTTCATGGAAATCCGCTGTTCTGCTGAAAACATTCCGCCAGTCACCAAATGCCTGCGGTCAGCCCCGTCGAGCTCCCATTGAATGAGAACATGAAAGGTATAAGGAATGAATTGCTCTTTATTATTAAAAAAGAACTGCTGATAATAGCGGTTGTTCTGCTTTCCCCAAGACGTTCCTGGCTTTAGAATCTGAAAGATGGTCTGCAGGAATACACCTTTCCCGCCTCCATTCATCATGGAGATGAGGCCGTTCGTGGAGGTTTCCTCATTATGAAAGTTAAATGTTGTGTCCTTATATTGCTTTTGCATGCCATCATATTTCAGGCCGGCAATTCTAATTCGATGGATTTTCGGCATGCTGATCCTCCTCTGTCTTCATTAATTCCTTGAACATTTCATAACGGTCATAATCATGATACAGATATTCAATTCGCTCAAATAATTCCTGTTTCGGTATCGCCTTTGGAATATCCTCCCGATCGAGAATGACGATAAGTCCTTCTGTCTCCAAAAGACGCATGCTGCTTGCAATCAAACCGATACGCGTCCTGCGATTGGCTTTCTTAGCTCCATAATCATCCGTGTCGACCTCCATGTATTTCCATGTTGTCACGACGTCCTTCATATCAATTTTTTCATCTTCTCCGAAATTGGGTTTTGCTTTAAGAATGCTATCCCAATTCATGATAACATCATTGACTTGCCGTTCCAGGGTATAGAAACTGATCCCTTCGCGCTTCGTACGGATTTTAGCCGCCTGGCTGCGGTCAATGCTTGCCAGAAATGCCATAATGACTACGCTCATCAGATGAAAATGTTTCTTAGTTTCAACCTGCTTATGCCTGTCCTTCATATGAGTAAAATTCGTAGCAAAAACAGACCCGGTCGGCTGCACGACGAGCTGAATCCGTTTTGGCGATTCGATGATAAAGGTCCCGGATTCGTCTGCCAATAAAAGAACCGTCTGTCTTACATCTGGATCAAAATACGTCTGAAAGTGCTCACTGTTTTCGTCAATGACTTTGTCTTTTAAAAGAGTAAAATAAACCGCTGATGCTTTCTTGATGCTTTCTGCACTCATCATTTCTCCTCCTGTACACAAATTTTAAACGGTGTGATTTTCATTTTATACCAGAGGAAGGGTTCAGCCCGATGATCAAACTTGGTATATATTTTCAAGCCTTCAAATACCTGGAACTGTGGATATTCCTGCATCAGTTTATAGAGGAGAATCTCCCGTTCATCACTTATCGACTCTTCTTTCCGTTGCAGCACCTGGACCTTCAGCGGCTTTTTATCAAACATCATCCATAAATCAATCGTTTCCGATTCTTCAAACCATAAATCCTGGACTTCAAGAGGCAATGTCGTTAAATCAGCCAAGGAAAACTCTCCGTATGTCTGCAAATATTGAAACACGTAGCTCCAGGCCTTGATGACAGAATCCCAGTTCGTTACCCTCTGATGGGTAATGCTTTCCTCTTGCACTTCTTCCTCCATTGCCTCTGTCAGCTGCTTTTCATCAAATTCCTGCTCTCCCCAAATCCAGTCCAAAGGCAAGATAAATTCATTCTTTGGCGAAAATAAAGGACCTAATACTTTTTCAACTCTATCGAATGAAGAAAACCCTTCTTTCATGAACCAGTTCTCATAAATATGCTCCCTGAATGAAACGAGGCTCGTTTCCCAAAACAGGGATGGGTTTTCCGCTTTCAGCTTCATTTCATAGGAGATATTTTGAATCACAAGCTTGGCGAAACGGTCATGCAATTGCCTCGTATGGCCGATCTTTTCCTGGAGAATGATCAATTCTTTTTGAATAAGATCATCTTCATCATTTCTTCGTTTCGTTTTCTCAATCATGCTGCTGATGGTGCGGAAGTGATTCTTCTCTTCTTCGAACTGCTTTTCAATTTCCGCACGGTTATCAGCCCTTTGCATTTCTTCTTCCATCAATAAGATTTTGGGATTATTGATCATTTCTTTTTGAAAGGAAAATTCTTTTGCCATTAAGCGGTTGACCCGTGAAATGAGGTGATCGAGGTTTCGAGTAGCTTTGCGGAAATTACCGTTTTTTATCAGCTGCATACTATAAAGCTGTTCAATGGTGATCGAGAATTCCTCTGCCATTTCCCTGCTCATGAAAATCATCTCCTGTGAGACATCTGTGAGCTTGTAGACAATGGATCCGCCCATCTCCAGGTTCGTATATAATTCATCCATCGTCACATAGCGGAAAACCTGCGTCTCCCATGATTGCCGGATTTCATCGTAATATAGGGCTTCAAATGGTCTGCTGTACTCTTCTTTTCCCTGATACAGAAGCCCGCTGGTAATGCGTTCAATCTGCTTCTCATCGGCCAAAAGCTTCATTTGCTTAATTGAATCTTCGACCATATACTTGATATCCGATTTTCTCCGATGATCATCATCATTCAATTCCCGATAAAAAATGGTGAGGAGCACCTGCATCAGAATCGTTTGGATATGAGGCTTCAGTTCTCCGACTTCCATTCCTCTCCCAAGCTCAAAAAGCGGGTTCAATCGCTTCATCCGCTGGGCGAATCCTTCCCATGATTCGTTCACATCCATCTCCTCCATGTTTCAATTGTTAAGACTTCCTGGGGAATCCGTTTATTTTCCTTCCATAATTGCATTAAGCGTTCCCTCTCTTCTTCTGAAAACCACTGGAAGAACGCATCCCGGTATTTAAGATTTTGAACCTGGCCAGATTTCTGTTCATTTGTTTGATCCAGACAATCAAGCATTTTACGGTAAATCTTTAATGCAGGCTGAATGCAGCAATCCGGATATTTTTCAATCAGCTGGGTCATGATTCCGTAACCTGCCGCATCAAGATCTCCCGCATAATAGAATAGATACGATTTAGCCGGGAAAATTTTAAAGAAAAACGATAAGCTACGTTCAATTTTAGTTCCTTCCCCATAAATGATGAGTTCAGGCTCATAATCAAGAAGTTCACTTTCCAATAATTGAATGGAAGTATGAAAGAATGATAGATTCTCGACAATCAGCACTCTCTGAATATCTTTGATTTCTTTTCCCTGCTTCATCCAAAATACAAAAGGCTCCCCGTATTTCACCACTTTAAGCTGCTCTTCTGATACGCCAATTCTAGCCAAAAAGCCTTTTCCATCCGGAAAGCTAACACCGTCTATCAAAAATTTTTCATGGTTGAACAGCTCCAGGCTTCTTTCCTCGAGTGAAACGATTTCCCGCTCCTGGCTGGATTGGAGAAAAGCATATAAATTCTGGATCCGTCTCCATTCCTCTTTCGTCTGCCATTCAGGGTACCGTTCATAAAAGGAAAAATCGAACAGATCACTTAACTTCATCATCTCGAGCCGATCCCATTTGTCGGCTTGGGCTTTGACGTTAACCCAGTAATATAAAGGCAAAGACGGTGTTTTCCCGTTATATTGATTATTATGTATAGGGGTCAGCTGCCCTTCAATTTGCAATGATTGAATGGCTTCATAAAACAGCGAATAACCATCCATTTCGTAATAATCTTCCAGCAATTTTCGCAGCTGAAATTCTAAATCGCTTATGTTTAATTTTTTCTTTTGCTTAGGGTGCTGAATATCTTCTATAAAACTTCTCACCCTTGTTTCGAGGATGTTGATTATTTTCACCTTCTTAATACTTCTTCGGGTCTGTTGAGACCACAATTATCTCAAGTGGACATCACTTTTATTATAAACTAGTTGCGGAAATGATGGTAATTGGATTTTAATGGCCGACTAAAAAAGGTGCCTGAACCTTTACTTGTTAACGGATTAACGCAGCCGGGGGACATTCACCTTTATTTTGGTTATATTAATTTGGAAGAGGTTTACATGGCGTCATATGAAAAGCGATATTAAAAATATGTCTCTTAGGGTCAAAGTTTTCGTATAATAAGTATTATACGAACATTTATTCTATTATTTTACTTCTATTGATCATACCGTTCTTTTCTTGCTTCATGATAAAACGAGCATACAGCTGCGTTAGGTGCGGGCCGTTATGTCCCAATAGAACCTGTAATAAAGTGCCTTTCCGTGTCATATGGGCAGCAAATGAATGGCAAAAGGTATGTGGCGAAATGTGAGTACCCAGCTGCTCTTTGTTATTGCTTAGAATTTTAATTGGTACATCGACACCCTGCATCTAAATAGGCTTTCAGGTGTACTGCACACTCTAGTGTAAATAGCAAAATGCGCTCCTTTTTACGTTTCCCTTTTGGTATCGTTATCATGCATTCCGGCCAATTGATTAACGATGTAAACAGTTATTAACATTTGAACTGATTCAAATATAAAAAGGACTGAGAAATCAGTCCTTAATTACCTACTTTATACTGTAATTTTTATTAGGGTTTACAATGGAAATTCTTTCGAATAACACTTTGAGGTTCCTTTCGAAGAATTAATGCAATGTAACCGTCTTCTTCTTTTACAATATAACTTCTTATAGAAACCTTATCTGGTGCGAATATCGTTTTACCCGTTTCCAGATCAAATTCCCATCCATGCAGCGGGCAGCTAATAATCCTGTTATGAAGTCCATATACATATTCTTGAGGGTTGGATGGAAGCTGCGTCCCCCCAATGGATCCATAGACCATAGGCACTCCCTGATGCGGGCATTTATTTGCAATTGCATAAAGATTTCCATCTACGTTAAATAAAGCAATTTCAACCCCATCGATCTCTACTAATTGTCGTTCCCCCTCCATTAATTCACTGATTGGAAACAACTTTACACTGGACTGTATTGTTTGAGAATTCATGATATCGCCTCCTGCTTCTAAATTAAAGCTTCCCATATGTTGATTTGGCATTATCGAAAAGTATCTTTTGACGCATTTCCTTAGAGAAATGTACAAATACTCTTTCCGCATCATCACCATCCCAATGAGGGTAGTCACTGCAATAAACAAGCATGTCTTCTGCTTTAATCATTTGAATTAAACTAACCAAATCCTTTGGACGAGTCGGTTCCTCTATTGGCTGAGTTCCTAATCTGATATTCCTTCTAATATATTCACTTGGAAGCATGTTTACCCAAGGTGTTTCATGGCGAAGGGATTTCCAATCTTTATCTAGCCTCCACATAAGAGGAGCAACCCATGAAAAACCATACTCTACGAATACAACTTTTAAATTCGGGAACTTTTCAAATACACCTTCTGTCACTAAACTGATAATATTCCGTTGAGCTACCAGCCCTAGAGCTGAATGCCATTCATAATATGTTGAAGCGGGCCCTATACCTAATGAAGCTGCATAATCACCCGTTCCTTCCGTATCAGGGTGCAGCACTATTGGAAGATTATATTTCTCAGCCATTTCATAAATTGGCCAAAAATGTCGCTTCCCCATTGGAATATTAATACAATGCATATTAATCCCGACAATTTCAGGCCGTCTGCCAATTCTCTCAATCTCTTTAATTGAGAGATCCGGATCTAACGGTGTGATCTCCATTGTCATTCTAAAACGAAGATCACTTTTTATCCATTTCTCGTATAACCAATCATTTACAGCGGATGTATATTTAGATGCTACTTCTACATTATGATAGGCAGACATTGTACCGTGACCAGCATTTAAGATTCCAAAAGTAGTGTTTGATTTATCAAACAAATCTTTCGTAAGAAAATCGGGATCAGTTCCTGGGAGGTCTCCATTAGGCGGATATGCATCTGCTCGTAATGGGCTTGCTAATGGGTTTCCATAGACTGATGTTGGAAAAAGAAACGATCCTCCATTTTGTTTTGATAGTGCCCCTTTTGAAAATTTTCCAAGACCCATTATTTTTTGAATGGATTCATCAAGGTAAGGAGTTAATTCATTAAAATCACTTAAAAATGGATGAACATCACAGTCTATCAACCCCGTTTTCTTCCCTGATGATTTAATTTCCACACTTTTTTCTGTTATACTACTCATCCTTTTGCACCTCTTCCTTATTTTTAACAAACATGTTCATATAAAAAACATGTTCATTTTGAAAGAATAAAGATACCGATTATATGAATCCCATATGATCGGCAGAAAACTTCATTGAAAGTTTCTATAAGCTGGTTTTTTTAGCAACAATTTCAACCGGAAGCAGAACACCCGTCTCATGGTCGATCGGATCTGTATGTTTCTCAGCAATAGATGAGTTATCCTTCTCATAATTTGTAATCATTTTTACGGTTGAAAAGGCAACAATGAACATAAAGAATAAAAGAGGAAATCCTGCAGCTGTCGCAATTAATTTAGTAGCATCAATTGCAGTTATTTTACCAGCGGGAGCTATTAGGTTTGTAAACGTAATCGCCGCCATAATAATCCCCCATAAGATTTTGACTCTTCCCGGTGCCTCTTGGTCTTCGGCTAGATTCTTCATGGATAGTGCTGAAATGGTTGAAGTCATTGAATCTGCTAAGGTGATGAATGAAATCGAAATACCTATGAGAAATACAATACTCATGAAAGTTGTAAACGGAAAGTTCTCTAAGAAGGCAAATAACGAAACCTCTAAACCTGAAGTTTGGATGCTTTCCCAAATCCCTCCTCCATTAAGTTCCAGGTGAATAGCAGCACCTCCATAAACCGAAAACCATACGATTCCGAATACAGCTGGGAGGAGAATATTTACTATCATAAATTGCTTAATGGTACGACCTTTAGAAATTTTTGCAATGAACATTCCAATTAAAGGGGCATAGGCAAGCCATACTGCCCAATAGAAAATCGGCCACCATCTTGGCCACTCAGAGCCGTCAATTGGGCTAGTGTAAAGTGTTCTTTCAAAGAAGGATTGTAAAAAATGGCCTGTTGATTGTGTCCCTAAAGATAGAATAAAAGCAGTAGGACCGAAGATTAATAGAAAAAGGATTAAGGCAAGAAATAGCTTTGTATTAAGGTCTGATAAGATGCGAATTCCCTTATGTAAACCCGTATAGCTTGAAATAACATAAGTAAGGACAATCAATAAAAGAAGAAATAACCAAAGGCCTTTACCTGTGGGAATCCCTGTAACTATATTTAATCCACTTCCGATTTGGGTAACCCCCATGCCAAGGGAAGCAGCAACTCCCCCTACTAATGCAAAGATACAAAGGTTATCGATTACATCCCCTATCCAGCCTTTTACTTTATTTCCAAACAGAGGGAATAGTACCGAACTAATTCGGTAAGGAAGTTTTAAGTTAAACATTGCAAAAGCAATGCCTATGCCGATGATGCTGTACATTGCATAAGGGATAAACGTATAGTGAATAAACGTCTGTGCTAGGGAAAACGTCGCAGCTACTTCACTGCCTGGCTCTAAACCCAATTCCTTCGGGGGATCCATAAAGTGTGTAACCGGCTCAGCAATCCCATAAAATAGAATTCCTGTTCCAATACCTGCGCATAAAGTAATAGAGAACCAACTCCAGTTACTTAACTCAGGCTTTGCATCCTTTCCTCCTAATTTAACCTTTCCATATTTTGAAAAGCTAAGATAGATGCAAATGAATAAGAAAACGACGCCGGACAATTGAAATAGCCATCCAAAATTTTTAGAGGCAAATCCTACTATCGCGTTTTCCGCATTATAAAAAGCCTCGGGAGTCACCAAACCAAAGAAAATAATAAAGAAAAAAATAACTGTCATTGGAAGTAAAATTGAAACCCTCATCCCCACGTACATACCCCCTCTTAGAATTTTTGAAAACACTTACAAAATACAACACAACAATACGAACGTGTTTTTTAAAAGAACATGTTCATATAATTATTTGTTAGAATAGTACAAATTTTCTAATATGTCAATATTTATTTTTTCACTATACAAATGTAATTTTCAAACGGCTTTGATATTTTCCCTTAGTATTCCCTTCCCTCTTGACATTAGTAACCAAGGAAGCAAGAATAGAAACATATCATAGGGTTAGTAGAAATTTTTTTATTCATCTTACTCTTATAATGTTATAGAATTTTGAAGGGAATGACGGATGTGGATCGAAAAGAGATACAAACGAGACGGATGTGGCAATACTTTATTAACGCCACAACCGATCTAATAGATGAGGAAGGAATTGAAAATCTTACGGCGAGAAAAATCGCGGATAAGGCCGGTTACACAGTATCTACAATCTATAATTATTTTGATGAATTATCCCATCTCATTTTCTTCGCATCTATGAGACAAGTAAGAGAATACACTGAGGATCTTCCTCGTTACATAAAAAGAGGTAAAAACTATTTAGAAAAATACCTGCATACTTGGGAGTGCTTTTGTCATCATTCCTTCCAAAAACCCCAAATTTATTATTCCATTTTCATTACTGATCTAGGCGTTAAACCCGATGAGTTATTTCAGCATTATTACTCTATTTATCATGAAGACTTGTTGGAAATACCAGATGAAATCAAACCATTAATATTAGAACAAGACCTGACAACAAGAAACAAGGGCTTACTTGAAATGGCGTATAGAGAAGGCTCCATTAAATCAGACGAAATTGATGATATTACTGAAATGAGCGTTTTAATCTGGACCGCCATGCTAACCCGGCTACTAAATAAAAGAAAAAGTTATACAGCCGAGGAAGCCACCAAAACCACTATGGCTTATATAAGAAAAATAACGGGTCTAGAAAAATTAGAGGGAAATTAAATTATAGAAATTTCCACTAACCTCCCTCAATAAAAGATGAGAAAACGGCTGTTTACTCATTTTTTCTTAGATTTCACCTGATAAATTACAAAGGCAATTTCTTATCAATCAAATAAAGCCACTAAAAATAATTAATGTTCCTACCTTGAAATATTCAATAGAATCAGACGAATTAGTGGAGTGGATATTTGAGAAATTAAGTAACGATGAAATACAAAAGATCAGCTCTATGCTCCGAATTGCACAGAAAAGATCCTCAGATATTAGGCCTCTTATTGGCACCATTGCCTTAAGCTTATTATTATTAATGCAAAAACCCCTATACATGGGGTTTTTTTGTAACGCTTCTTTATCCTTCAATATAATGTTACTAAATTGCCTTCATTTGAGTTGTTATCATTCCCCCAACCCTTCACGTTTCAATACCTCCTCAATAGCAGCAAGAGCTTCATCTCCATCAGGGCCAGAGGCACTTATTTTTATTTTTGAGCCTTGGTTAATACCTAAAGTCATAATAGTCATGATCGATTTTAAATTCCCCTTGTTTCCATTAAACTCTATGGAAGTATCAGAATGGTACTTGTTTGCGGTTTGAACCAATAGTGTTGCAGGGCGTGCGTGGATCCCTTCTTTATCTACAATAGTAAATGTTTTTTCAGTCATTAGTTAAATCTCCTCTATTCTTTACTTTAAAATACCTAAAAGGTCGTATAATTTTCAGAAAATAACCATAGTCTAAAATATTCTTTCTTTTAAGACTATGGTACCTAATGTGAATATTACTTGTTTAGTTTTTTACTTCCTAATTTCTGATGAAACTTTGGATCTTTTGGAATACTGGGATCCACGCCTCTTAGTTGTGGAATTATTGCACACATTAACTGAATCGGGATAATATATTCATAGGTTTTATAATAAGGGTGGTTAATAAACTCAGCATTCATATTTCGAGAATTTTCATCGGACTCGCATCCAATTACATAGATATTTTCAGTCCAATCAGATAGCACCTCTATCATTTTCTTTACTCGTTTTTCTACACCAGTATCTAAAATAATAATAGTAGAATCTTCATTGACCGCATTATAAATACCATGAATAAATTCTTCGAACTCGTACCCAGATACCGGAATTCTTAGTGTTTCTAACAATTTCAGGGCACTTTCTAATGTATCGCCATAGATTTCACTTGTCCCAATAACTCGAATTTCTTTAGCATTAGATAATTTTTCTTTATTCGCTTCAATCCATTTATAAGACTTATCGTATGTCTTCATAAACTGATTTGCGCTCTTCTCTATTTCAATGATTTCTGCATTATATTCTGCGGATGTAATTTTATTTGTTTCTCTCGCAAGTTGCAGTGCAAATAGAGTCAGGTTTAACTTAGTTGTGTAAAATCCTTTAGTTTTTGCTCCTGCTGTTTCCTCACCACATTTAACTGTCAGGATAAAATCCGCTACCTCATCAATTAATGCATTTTCTTGCCCAGCCATAGAAGCTATAATACATCCTGATTCTTTTGCTAGTTTCATAGCATTGTAAGTTGAGTAACTGCTTCCACCTTGTGATATACCAATTAATATCGTTTTTGAAGAATCCCCTATGAAGGTTTCTCTGCTAATAGCAAATGGATAATAGACATCTACACGAACACCCATTAAGGACTGCATTAACTTTTGTACTTGGAGGCCAGAATGATAGCTTGTACCCGAGCCGGTAACAACAACACGGTCAATTTCTTTATTTTTTACTTCAGCAAATAATTGATCTGCACCTTGAATAATCTCTCTCATTTTTTCCGGGGTTTCTTGCATGTAATCTTCAATTTTCATTTTTCACTCTTCCTCTCTCTATTAAAGTAATCCAATCCAATGCAGAAGTATTCCGACAACGATAATGCCCAAGGTTAGTTTGGTAATACTTACTTTTCTTTTCATTAAGCCATATATGACAAAAGTAGCTATTAAAGGTAGCATATTTGGTAATATTTGATCCAATATATCTTGAAGAACTACCTTTGCCCCGTTAATGTCAAATTCGAGTGGGGTTGTCAGCTTTAACATGGTTGCGACCATTCCTCCAACTACCATTAACCCAACAGTAGTGGTCATCGCCATAATCTTTTCCATTAAACCTTCTTTTTGTATTCTTTCAAGGGAATTTACCCCAACACGGTATCCCAGTTTTAACCCAGCAATTCTTAAAAAGAGGTGGGGAATGTTAAATAATATCAAAAACAAAATAGGTCCAAAAATGTTCCCCTGTGTTGCAAGAGAAACACCAATCCCTGCTGCTATAATTCGGAAGGTCCCCCAAAAAAGCGAGTCACCAATCCCAGCCAGTGGACCCATAAGCGATGCTTTAACCGCATTTATTGAATTCGAATCAAAATTGGAATCGTTAGCATTTTGCTCTTCCATTGCTGCGGATATCCCCATAATGGTTGTTGATACAGCTGGGGTTGTATTAAATATCTCTAAATGTCTATTTAGGGCTTTTACCTGGTCATCGTGCTTGTCATATAATTTCTTGATGACAGGAATCATAGCATAGGCATATCCTAAGTTTTGCATCCGTTCATAGTTAAAGGCTCCTTGAAGGGCAAAGGATCTCCAAAACACTTGGCGTAGTTCTTTTTTAGTTATTTTTTTGGGACTACTCAAAGTCGATCTCCCCTTCCGTTAAGTTATTATTGTTACCCTTTTGGTCATTAGCTTGATTATTGCTGTTATTATTAATAACAAGATTAACAATAATAGCTATACATGCCCCGAACAACGCAATGGCTGTGATATTTAAGTCTAAGAAAGAGGCTGCTAAGAACCCGAGGAAAAAGTAAACGCCCATCTTTTTAGAAAACAGCATATCGAGTAGTAAAGCAAAACCAACTGCAGGTAATAATTTTCCAGCAACCTCTAACCCGCCCAGAATCGTTTCAGGAACAGATTCAATCATATTTTTTACTTGCTCGGCCCCTAGGATAATCGCTAAGACGGTTGGAATAAATACACTTAAGAAAAACAAAATTGGAGGAATCCACATCATTATTGTTACTCCTCGGAAGTTTGCTTTTGCAGCATAGTTGTCAGCCCTATGCATAAAATAAGTATTAATAATCCTTACCAATACACCAAGCGACTGAGCCAAAACGGCAATCGGAACAGCTAGTACCAGTGCAACTTCAACACCTTGTCCGGATATAATCGCAAATGCAGTTCCAAGTACCCCGCCTGTTACAATGTCAGGAGGAGTTGCTGCACCAATTCCGGCAATGCCCATCCAAATTAATTCAAGCTGTGCTCCGATGATGACACCTTGCTGAACATCCCCTAAAACCAAGCCTACTAAGAGACCCAGAACTAAAGGACGCTCTAGCATTAGTACCCCAAAAATCCTGCTATCCAATATTCCAATTCCAGAAATAATTCCTAACATAATTGCTTGAGCTACCATCAAAAACCCCCCTTTATCCTTTTAAATCATATCCTTTAGCCCTTTCTTCTTATCCCGAGGAAGCATTCTAAATTCGAGATCTATTCCCATCTCTTCCATTTCCTTTAAATTTGCAAGATCTTGGTCATCTACTGCTACCAAGTCTGTTAACTTTCTTTTACCTTCTGAATAACGCAATCCGCCAACATTTACCTCATTGATAACCCCTTCTGAAAGTCTTGCAAGTTCAACTGCATCACTAGTATTCTTCACAAGAACTAGAACCTTACTTTTTTGTGATTGTGAAAACTTTTGTACAATCTCTCCGGATTCTTGAACCCCTCGAATATACAGTTTTACGTTGGAAGGTTTGGCTAGATTTAGTGCCATCGCTTTCATTTGGTCATTTTTGGCTTCATCATTAACGACGAGTATGACATTAACCCCTAGAGCTGAGGTCCAGCCATATGCTACTTGACCGTGAATTAGGCGATCGTCAATCCGTAATAGTGAAATCATCACTCATACTTCCTTTCTGGGATTTTAGTAAGTTATTAATATGGATAATTCCATTCTGTGCCGCGCTTATACCTTCTGCAATTGTATCTGCAACGCTTTTTTCCTCGCCTGCCAAGATCAGAGTGAGTATCATTGGCAAGTTTAAGCCAGTGATAATGTCAAAATCATCCATTTCAAGAAGCAGTTCGGTACAAAGATTTGTAACACTACCGCCAAACACATCTGTCAATACGATAAAATGCTCGCCCTCTTTTTTAGTGTTTAATATGTCTTTCAATTCCTCTTTCGCCATATCGCCGGACTTAAGTTTTGTCATCCCAAAATAGGAAACGTTCGTCTGCTTGCCAGCAATCAGCTCTACAGTTTCGATAAATGCTTGAGATAACTCTCCATGAGTGGCGATTAAAAAATGTTTCATATACTATCCCCCTTAATTTATTTATCTTTAATAATGCAAAAAGCATGCCAACTAGTGACATGCTTGAAAAATATTTTTATATTTTATACTAATTCTTTGTTGCGCGGCACATTAGGCTTGATAATATTGTAGATATAACCTATCTCTGCCATCGTCATTTGCACACTATAATTATCTTCCAGCACACTAAATGCACTTTTAATCCACTTAATTTCCTTAGTGTGATTATTTAGAAATTCATCTAAATTTGGATATTCAGATATCGGTGCTTTTCTTATTAATCGCTCAATCATACAGCTTACATGAACAAATAATGCTATTTTTTTGTCATTTGGTAGATTCTTCCCCATCTGTTTTTCAAGTTGAATTATTCCGTGTTCTACTTTACGAATAATTTTTTCAGTATCAAGGATAGTCAAGGAATCAATAACTCTGCCAAGAGAAAAGTTCATGATAATTCTATCGTTTACTTTACGTATTGTGTCGGCATCGGCTATTTTATCGAATATTCGAAACACATCACCTTCTCCCTTACCAGAAATAATATCTTCTAATGAAATAAAATTAACATCCTCTATTTCTGGATTTTCTGTTCCGACTATAGCTAATACTTCATAAATTCTTAAGGGCGCCTCATTCATTCCGTTTTGTTTCAGCCGGTCAAAATCATGTGCTATCACTTTAATATCTAATAAATCTCCAATGCTTTCAGAAAGAAGTTGTTGAATTTGTGTTGCCGTCCCAATTCCAGTAAAGCAAGAAGTTACAATAGCATATTCTTTCCCATTTGTAGGGTAATACAGATTAATACTTGGTTTTGCAGACTTTTTAAGAGGTTCTACCATTTCCTCTATGGTTCTTCCCTGTATTACATAATTTCCAATTTCCAAAGCAGCTGGTGTCGAAACTTGGTCAACAAAAAGAAGTGGACCATCAATCTTATCTTTTATATGGTCATGGATTAAACTCAATGAGCCCATATCGACTAAAACAACTAAACCCGTCGAAGTATCCTGTTCCTCCATATATTGAAGCATCTTTTCTGTAATATCTCGCACGGTTGCATCAACAGGCATGTCAATAGAATCAAAGACATTTACCCCTAATAAACGATTGCATACATTTGCTATGCTGCTCGCAGTTGCATAGCCATGGGCAATAATCATGGCTTTTATCCGGTTATGGAAATGGTTTATTTTCGCCTTACATAAAAATAATGTCATCATTATAATATCTTCAAAATATAAATGAATGTCCATCCGTTTTTCAATAAATAACATCACTTTAGAAACAATTGAGTATTCCATTTTATAATGATCTTTAATGAATTGAAGCATGCGTTGAGATAGAAGCTGTTCCTCTTTCGATAACTGAAAAGGATTAGATTTAAAGAATAAATAGGATGACAATGTATAGACACTGTTACCATCATATTTTACATAATAATTCAATTCTAAATATCTAAAGATATCCTGCATCGTTGAAAGAATAATTTCCATCATTAAATTATTTGATTCATTAGGTCGCTCAAATATTAACCTATCCATCATTGCCGTTATCTCATCAGTACATTTTTCGATAAATACCGATTCTTCGAATTGATTATTTTCAAATTTCATAAAATACTTTAAACAATTCTGGTAGGTTTGTTCAATAAGGGTAATTTTCATTTCATTTACATGGCTGAAAAACTGCTTACTACTTGGTGAAAAAAGCACACTTCCTTCCCTCGTAGAGTAATTATTAAAGAGATAAGATGAGTTCTTGAAAATATGCTTAGGTAAATCCTGCAGGGTTACAAAAATCTTATCCATTGTTTTCGACTTCTTAGAGAAAGCAAATCCGCAAGCATATTTTACCGTATTCTTACATTCACCGATATTGCCGCTATAATGATATTTACTTAATACATCAAGAGTCTTATTGGTCACCTCAATCGGTATACCAAGTAATTTACTCTCTTCCATAAAGAAGTGGTGAATAAACTGTTTTTTCTCATCCGGACCACGATCTTCTAGACTAGGTATATTTACTTTAATTGGAATTCTCCTTAAGAAAGTCTCTAAAAAAACGGACAGACTTTCGGTAGTTGCGAACACCAATCGTACCTTGGACTTTCTAACTATATTCGTTTCACCTAATCGAGTAAATGTCCCCTGGTCCATAAAGGTAAACAGCTTCTCTTGACCTTCTTTATTCAAACGATGGACTTCATCCAAAAACAAGATACCATTATTCGCTTGTTCAATAAGACCCACCTGGTCCTTCAAGGCGCCTGTAAAAGCCCCCTTAGAATGTCCAAATAAATAGCTTGATAATAGTTCTGGATTATTTGCATACTGAGCACAATTAAATACAAAAAAAGGAGCCTGATCCTCAATGATATTTTGCGTTCGTGAATAATCATATATAAGCTTTGCGAAAAATGTTTTCCCTACGCCAGTTGGTCCTAAGAGTAATAAAGGCAAACCCATACTTGGATAGTGAATGGCCGTTTTGACTTGCTCAATAGATTCTTTCAAACTCTTCTCATATCCAATTAGCTTTTTAAAAATCTCCTCTGATTTGGGAATAAGCTCTTTTTCAATCGATTCCAAACTATCATAAACAGTATGTTTCAAACTCCCGTATTGTTTTTCTAACGTTTCTCTATGTATAAAACAAACGGGTCGAGTATTTATTTTTATTAAGATACCATCTTTAGAAAGCTCATTTAATAACCTGCTTGCTCTTGTACGATCTAACTCAAAATGAACCGCTATTGCCTCAGTTTGATATGGTTCAAGGTAGATGCCTTTTTTAAATGAAAACTTGCGAGTGACTTCTTTCATATAAACTACAATCTTATTTCTCATTGCTTTTCCTCCTTCCATATTTTCGTTCAATTATTAATGATCGAAATATTTTAAATAAAACTTTTTTAATTATAACTTAATTTAATGTATTTTTTGCAGCTATCCTAGGTTTTTGTTTGTAATACTAATTATTTCATTTCTACTTTGCATGAAGAATCACATTAAAAGTAATATTCATAAAAAAAACACCCATTCAAGTGCCCGAGTGTTGAAAATAATTAATCAAATCTTATTTAAGGAAATCTTTAATTTGGTATTTTTTGCTTAACACTTTGTTCACTAATCTTTGTCTTAATACAAATCATACTTTATTAACATAAAATCACATTTAACCACCTGGTTTATCAAAACCAACAAAGCAGTAGCATACTAATTAATTATAGGAATTGTTAAATAAAGATGCTGATTTCTTTGTTGAACTACCATGTATTTTCTATGGTAAATCTCTGTTTCATGTGGGTTAACCGGGTCAGTTTAGCTGAATATGGAATAACGAAGTTCAATAAAGAATTTTATAGTAATGTTTTAGAACGTTCACGATAAAATTTTTTTTAATGAAAGTTGCAATAAATGTGGGAGTAGAACCTTTCATGAAGGAGCCGCAGGTACAGACTCTCCAAAACGACAATGATAGGTGACCTGAATCGGAAATTATTATATTACAGAGTGCATGGGAACCTGTAAAATGTTTCTCTCCGTTCAAAAAAGTGCCCTAATAAACCAAGTACAATTAGGGATAAAGGTTATTTATTATTTCCCCATAAAAATGTCAGTCTCAGAACCTATTTGGTGGCATCCAACCACAACTAGGAGGAGGAATTCTCAACTTTCCAGCATTACTGACAATTCCACTTTTTTCATCAACGACAATGATAGGTGCCCCCCTTAATCTATAATAGTTATATTCAGAACATGGGAACTTGTAGAATGTTTCTCTCCCTTCAAAACTTTCCCCTATAAAGCCAACCACCTTCCCGTTGGCATCAGTTGAGAACTTGTTGAGAAGCCTCACACGTGTCGTATAGTCTTCTTCATCGTACGCATAGAAAGCGACTTTCCCATTAGGAATAAAAGTCCCGAAGACCTTATAAATAACTTGATTATTTCTATATTCGTCCCTGACACTTATACCATTGCTAGGGGCGGCAGGTGGATAAGCCATAGTATAGGGCGCTAATTCGTTGTCGACTCTAGCTCGTTCACGACGATGAGGTGGGACACAGACATGATCTGACGGTCGCGTCTCACGCCAGACAAAGCCTTGCTTACATGTATCTGGCCCGTAGGCACCGCCTCCGGGTTGCCGGCGAGACGGCCCCAGTACATTTTCAGAAGCAGTCTCATCGCGTGTTTGCCCAGACACGCATACAAAGTCACCAGAAACTGCTTCCCGCCAGACATAACCCTGCTTACAGGTATAAGGTCCATAAGGAAGAGGCGGAGCGGGCCTTTCATCATTTAACCGTATATGTCCCCTGTTATTTCCACATCCGCAGTCTGTTTGTGTAACTGTTCTATATGCAGGTGCAGCAGGATATGGTCTTGGTTTAGTCTGTTTAGATACTGGATCTAGATAAAAATTATTGCTAGGTTGCGTAGCTGGGTAACTACTTGGGTAATACCAATACATAAAATACACTTCCTTCTTCTTAATTTAAAACACATATTATTAATATGTGCTTTATAACCAAATGTCTCTGGTTAATCAGAATATACAGCCTATTTATGGTTTACAGGCTTCGAAAGTGTAAGAGTAATTCTAATTTAAAAAATATTTATAAAAAGATATTGTTAATTTACAGATGGAATAGCACCCAACTATTTAGTTTAGATATTACAAGCTTTTTTTGACCGCATTTTGCCACAGAACATATACAAATGTTAATTATATAAATTTTTATTTCAGGTAGTAGAAAGGATCTAAGCCTTGTTATGACAAGGATTATGTTATTTCACGCTTCTTCAAATTATCTGCACGTATTAAAGAATGTAAGAAATACGGTCTTAAAGGTGCTCGTCGTGCTCCTCAGTTCTCAAAGCGTTAATTATCAGCGTTTCAAAGACTCTCAACCGATTTGGTTGGGGGTCTTTTTTATTCCTGAAAATTGCTTTTGACCACATTTTGACCACAAAATTATTTTTGACCACATCCGAAAACTTCTAAAGCTCAATATATCTCTGAAACTTCTCAGCGGTCTGTTCTTTTAATGTGTCTGTGACATGTGTATAGACGTTCCTTGTCATTTGAATATCTGAGTGGCCCAATCGTTCTTGAACCTTTTTAATGTTTGCGCCTGCTTCAAATAACAAAGACGCGTGTGTATGGCGTAATCCATGTATAGTGATTGGGTGAAGATTGTATTGTTTGACTATAATATTAAGCTTCTCGTTTAAATAAGCCAATCTAAGTGATGCCAAAGTTTTCGAGAGCAACAAAACGATCTTACATGAACAATTGGCCAATCGCTTTGAAAATGAATATTGGCATAATCCGGATGATTTGATAAATACTAGATTTAAAAATTTTATGGTTGAATCCTATGGCAGTATGTATACTGCCAAAAGGGCAGCTATGGATTATGTAAAGGTGTTTAAAAACGTTCCAGAGCAAAGATATAACATTTTGTTTATGGGCAACCCAGGGACTGGTAAGACTCATTTGGCAACTGCTATTGCCAGGACTCTTAAAAAAGAGGGATTTCTTGTTGGTTTTTTAACAACTGGAGGACTTCTTTCTAAAATAAAAGCTACTTATCAAAAAGGGGCGTGTAGGACTGAAGAGGGTATAATTAATGATCTTAGGAAGTTCGAACTTCTTGTACTTGATGATTTGGGTTCTGAAGCACGAAGCAAAGATGAATCTGATTGGAGTAAAAATAAACTGTTTGAGATCGTCAACCTTAGGATGGGAAAGCCGACGATCTACACAAGTAACTTTAACGAACAGCACTTATCGACTGCTATCGGTGAGCGTGTTCTTAGTCGTTTATACCATAATACCAAGTTTATTGAATTAGTAACAGACGACTTTCGAAAAAAATTTCAGATTCAATAGGTTCGGTTAAAGGTCTATCATTTTTGTCAGGATACACAATACGAAAAGATAACATAGAAGTAACCAGTTGGAGTAGGAGGTGTGCAATGAGGGATAATGATACCAGACAGAAATTTATTGAGTTAAGGGCAAAAGGATTAAGCTTTAACAAGATTGCAAAGGCTGTTTTCGTAAAGATTGTTGTTTTTTAAAATACGAATTAGTAGAATAAATTGTGTATTGTATTAATAGAGTAAAATATGACCATTTAAGGGAGGTATAGCTTTGAAAAAGGTAGTATTAGCTATTTTAGTAATACTCGTCATATTAAACATTTTGTACTTTCTTACAACGAATTCACCATCATAAACTACAAATTAAGCTATGCCTCTTTTTGAGGCTATTTTTTATGCACATCTCAGCATTTCGACAGTAATTTGACTTGATTTTTGGCACGCCAAAATAAGCATTTGTTCAACCTGTTTTTCAAATGCTAGATTCTTTCCTAAGTCAAGCCAGCGGAACCAATAGAGGTAATTATCTAAGTATTTTGTCGCAACACCTTGAAATCGTTCCATCCACTTTTTTAGTCGATTATGAAAATTATTGACGTGTTGTATATGATAGATTCCTTTTTTCACTCTTTGTTTTTGTCGTTCGTTTACAGGCTCGTGTTGTAGATTTTTCATCTTGGCGAACTTCTTATAGTTCGTCGCTGTGTCGGTGCATAACAAAGAGGATGGGTCAATGAATTGTCCAATTACTGCGTCTATTTCTTCAGCTTTCACACGCCCAGTACCTGCCTTACGAGCAATTACATTGCCTATGCGGTCTTGTGCAACCACAACTGCAATCTTTTGATTAGAGATTCCTCGTTTCTGGTCCTTTTCACTACGTTTTTTTGGTTTTCTGTGAACGATTTCTCTTCCTTTCATAGATTCACGGAAGAATGTCTCATCACTTTCAATAATTCCCGTTAAATGAGCAAATCCTTGCGTTCCTAATGCAATGAGAATCTTATGTCTCCAATAAAATGCAGTAGAAAGGTGAATTTTCAGTCGTTTGGCTATTTTCGGTAATGTATATCCTTCGACCATCATTTCAATATAGAAAATGAAATGAACGCCCGCGTGGGTGTTAGTAAAAAGAAATGAAGAAGTATGAGTTTAGTATATCATCCCTATTAGTCATAAAAAAGGAAAGATTGAAGTTATCTGTTTTCCGCTCCCTTTTCTTTCAATACTTCTATCACCTTTTCGTTTTCCTTTGCCACTTTAAATCCCATATCTTTAACAACGGTCTTCTTTCGAGGCTTCAGATTCTTATCTTCTCCCATAGTTATCCTCCTTATATAAGAAGTATATCCATGGACCTTTTGCAATATGACCATAAAAAAAGCAAAGGCATTTTGCCTTTGCTTCCAGTCTCTATTGGTTATTTAACAACTCTAACACCTTTTTATTCATTTCATTTACACCACTAAATGAGTCTCCAGGTGCAACTTTGGTTAATTTCTTTCCGCGACTATTAATTGCAGGGGGTTCTCCAGAGGGAGTAACCATTCTGCCTGCTCGGCCTCTATACTTCTTAACCTTTTTTCTTGAATGAGCAATTCTGTTAGCAATCATAGTTAATCATCCTCCATTGGATTGATTATAGTTAATTATACCACTAATGCGCGTATTAACACATCTCCCATTCAAAAATACTGATGAGATTGACAATATTAAGAGCATCAATTCCTGTTACTTCAACATCTTTGCTGCTAACTAAAGCTAAGTAGGTATGCTGGCCATAAAAAGGAACAATAAATAATTCTTCTATGACCAATGGCAAGCTTTCTGCATCAGCTAGGCGGTTCGAGACATCTTGCAAATCTTCAATGTTCACATTATATCTTCTTTCAACCTGCTCTAGTGAAACCATAATGGCATTAATTAATTCCTCCTGATTTTGATAATCGGGTATTAGGAATAATTTTAGTTTGAAATCAAAAAAACCAGTATATTTACTTACGTATTCACAAAGCTCTTTTTCATATTCTGTCCAACTTGAAACCGGCTGCTTTCCCATGAAATAGTCTTCAGATTCTTGGATCACTCCAGTAAAGGTATTTGCTTTTTGAGTAACAAAGCCTAATGTCCTTTGGTTCTTTTCTAGTGTCTCTCGAATTAAATCTTCATGCTGAAGTTCAGCATTAAATATCTTTAATATATTTGGTGTTTGAAACACTGCAAGATCCACAAAGACAATGAAAGCTGTCATTTGGAGCAAAAGCTGCCAGTCCATATAATCCATCTCTTGAAAGATAAATCCCAGACAAAGGGCCGTTAAGAACATTACATATAAGCTTTTCCGAAGTCTTCCTATGTGTAAGATAAAGCCTTCACGGTTCCTAAAATAATAAATTAAGCTGCCAACTAAGTACAAGATGCAAACGCCAAAAAATATTTTTAAGTACATGTAAGTACTCCTTTCATCCAGGTAAAGAAACCTAAACCTGACAATCTATGTGTGTACTTATTCCAATAGATTAATTATATGAAAAGAGCCTTATTGGAGTATACCAATAAGGCC
Source organism: Cytobacillus sp. NJ13 (assembly GCA_030348385.1). Lineage (NCBI taxonomy): Bacteria > Bacillati > Bacillota > Bacilli > Caryophanales > Bacillaceae > Cytobacillus > Cytobacillus sp. NJ13. The sequence goes on from JAUCFP010000006.1 coordinate 1,498,386, forward strand.
TCTCATTAATCTTTTGCAACAAATTCAGCAAACGTTTTATTAGATGGAGACAGCGTCTCATCATCAAACTCTGCATTTTGATATTTCTCAACCAACATACGGGTTTGAGGATTCACATGACCATTATTAGGAGTAGAAAGAAATACATAAGGAATGTGCTGCAGCTTATCCAGAGAATCAATATTATATTCCCCATAGCTCCAACAAACTCTGTGATCTCCAAATACATTCGAATATGGATAATGGTACAAGCGAGTGTCTTCTTTCAAAATCTTATCCTTTACACAGGCAATTTTGATTTTACTAATCCGTTGATTCTGAATACTGAAATAAAATAGCATTTCAGGATGACCTACTTGTGTGTACTCTACATCATGGTAGCGAACTTTCCTTTTCTCTTTTGGCACTTTAATAACAACCGTTTCACTTATTAAGTCTTTTTGGTAGTACACAATATCTTTAGGCATAAAGCTATTACAAAGTACTCGATTCGGTACAGCTGTACTTATGGCTTTCTCTAGCCAATCGTTTTGTGCTTTCGTAACAATGGAAAAAAATAGTTCCTTAAGTTCTTCTTGATTCTCTGTCATGGCCACTTTTTTAGCTGCGACATCCAAAATCTTTGAAAGGGCAGGAGTAGATAGTTCTTTGTTTACCTCTGCTTTGTCTAATACTGTAAGCAGTAATGACTGAAACTCCACAGAGTCAGATTTCATCTTATCAACATTTTTCAAAGCCGATCCAAGGATGCTTCTCAGACCCATCAGATCAATCTTTTGAATGTCTACTTTATCTAGTAGAAGTATCAATAAATCTATATAATATTGGTTTTTTTCAAGAGAATCTTTTTCATTTTTTATTTTTTGAATTAGATTTTCAAAAACCGTTCCTACATAGCGCACGTCTGCCTCTTCATCGATATACTTCTAAATAACTTCTAGATATTCCTTTTCAAATAAATAATTTAGCAATTCTTGTTCATCTATAGCACTGAGCATACTTCTAATAAAATCGTCAGTCAGCGCTTTTCTTCTACCAATTTGAATATCTCCATCGAATTTCTTTATCTCAACATGTTTTGACCCATCTAACACAACTTCCATTCGCATTAAGCTACACTCTCCTTTGATAATTCTTGTCTTATTTCCTCTAATAAGGCTTGTAACCGATCCTTTAACAGCAAAATACTTTCAAAAAAGCTGTACATAGGGCCGTAACAAAAATCAAAATAGAGACCAATATTTCCATCCTCGCAAAATAGCATTTTTACCGTAAACTCTCCAAAGTCTCCATCCCAAAATTCATGGTAAGACTTAATGATTTGCTGGAACTTTAAGTGTATCGACTCTGGAACCGTTCCAATTTCTTTATAAACTTGTTTCAATTCGGGACTATTCATTATCACCATTTCTACACCATTGTCATTGGTGTTGGAATCTATTTGTGTCCATTCATTTCCTAGACAAATCATACTAAGCAGGAATTCTACTCCCTCATCACTACTTGCATAATATTCAAAGTGATCAGGTGGATAAAGTCCTCTCATTTCAAATAAAATTTTTGCTTGTATGACGCGATCAATTGCATCCTGAAATTCACTTTTATCCATTTCTGACAAACCAGGTAGCATCAATATTCCTCCTTAAAAAAACCGTTTCTTTTTAGGTTTCGATTGCCTCCAAATGGTGGAGATAATTTCACCTATATAGCAAATCTCCCTAAAGTCATTTGAATATAAATGATATCTTTCCTGAATCTCATGATCTTCGTACTCCCCTGCCTCCATGCTGGGAATAAAGTAAATATCACCTAAAGCCATTTCTAATGTTTTCTATCAGTTTTCTCTATGAATTCCTTTATCTCACCAAACGTATTTCCAGGTGAAAAAATAAGAGTATTAAACACATCCATCGTATTTTCGCTGTCTATTCCCGGCTCTCCGTTACTTTCGAGTTCAGTCCAGACTTTTTCAAGATTCATATCAATTCCTCCAAAATATAAAAACGGTTACTTAAATATCATTATACAAGAATAATTTGGGTTTCTTATCCCCGTTTGTACAATTTTACTGCAGGGATTGTGTTATGAGGTAATTAAACTCCTTATATTCCCATAAAGAAGTAGACAGACAAAAAATTCATCTAACTAGTTCTCTAATTAGCGTTAATCCTTCTTAACGTTTAATATGATATAATTTAAAAAACACCCAATCCCAAGTATATCAAGGGTTTGAGCGTTTCCTTAACCGAGATTATGAAAGCGTTAATTTGTATTATACGAACTTATCTACCATTATTTTACATAAACTAATCATACAGTTCTGTCTTTAGACAACTCAGTTGTGAATTATACACCTCCATAGTGACTATACAACTTAGTCGTGAACTGAACAACTTAATCGTTCGTGAATCATAAAACCTGATATGTAATTTCTTATCAGGTTTTTGATAGCTTATGAAAAATGACTCCTCTTATCTTTATTACTTAATAACAAAACCAAAGTGTTTTTTAAAAGTAAGTTGTACTATTTTAAAGTAAATTAAACTCTAGATAATTAAAGGAATGTCCCAATGTTGGAGATATTCCTTTTTTCAAAGCAAATATTATTTAATCCTCATTAAACAAAAGCACCTGATAGTATTTCACAAATTATCTTGTGGAAAAAAAGACGACCTTCATCTTGAAAAAAGCCTGGGATATTGATGAAAAATGAAAAATTAGAATCCATTTTCCACTAACCATTTCATAATGCTTTCTTCTCTTTCCTTACTATCGTCAAGCTGCAAATCGTATTTGCTCATTTTCTTCTGTGCAACAATAGCTCCATCTACCATAAATAATACTCTTTCGGTTTTTGCTGCCACCTTTGCATCATGCGTTACGAGCATTACGGTTGTCCCTTTTATATTAATCTCTGCAAGAATTGACATAATCTCTTCTGTCGATTTGGAATTTAATGATCCAGTCGGTTCATCTCCAAATATGATATCCGGATCATTTATCAATGCTCTGCAGATGCCGACTCTCTGCAGCTGTCCGCCGGATGCCTGGGTGATAGTATGATCTGCAAGCTTTGCAATTCCTGTCATGTGCAACAGTTTTTTTGCTTTTTGGTTTACCGCATGTTTATCCGCATCTTTTGATACAAGAGCAGGAAACATAACATTGTCAATCACTGACAGATTCTTTAAAAGATTAATATCCTGAAAGATAAATCCCATGTGATTCATCCGAATCTTCGCCAGTTCTTCTTCTTTTAGACAGCCGATTTCACGGCCTTTAAATTTCACACTACCTGAGGTTATTCTATCCATACCGCTTACATTATATAGCAGCGTTGACTTACCGCTTCCGGATGGGCCCATGACCGATAAGAATTCACCTTTTTCTATCGCCAAGTTTACATCCTTTAAGATATGAAGCACATTATCTTTTCCTAATTCTACTTTTTTGTTCATACTTCTTGCTTCTATTATATTGCTCATCTATATTCCTCCAACGCCAAACATTTTAATCACAGGCTATATACATTAGAGGCACCTGGAATGTCTTATTTTTCAGGAATCTGCATTCTTTTCTGCATTGGTGCCTTCATGCAGGAGACTTCTTCCACCTTCGCAGACCCGTATCCTGTACGGACTTTTTTCAGCAGTTCTAACTTCTTAAAACGACTGATAAATCATCTTTTACGGCTACCTTACAGGACACATAAATCGTAAAGCCGACTACTATAATGAGCGCCAATGGACATAGCAGCCATGTCTGCCAGGCAACATTAACCAATTCAATTTTTGCAGCTCCCATAGTGGACATTGCCATACTTACAAGAAACTCTCCTAAATAAGTAGAAGCCAGCACTCCTAAAATGATTCCCAATACGAGTACCATCAACGTTCCTGCCATATATTGATGACTGATATTTTTAGAGGTTAATCCCACACTTCTCATGATGGCAATCTGAGACATATCCTTTGATAATAGCATCCGAAGGAATAGTGCCGTGATCAATACAGCTATGATTACTGCAATAGCGAATGCGCCTATCACAACTGAGCTCATCTGATCAATGATATTTCCAAGCGTCTGCTGCGTATATTCTTGAATATTATTTACCTGCGCGGAATCATAGGCATTCTGGTAATAGTCCATTTTCTCACGAATATTAACGCCTGGCGCAGCATCCATGTATACAATATACCAAAGGGCGGCCTCTTCACTTACACCAAGACTGGTATGCGCCTTTGCTGTTTTCCCGCCATTTGTAATATCTTGATAAATACCCGTTACTTTCAAAGTCTCTTCTGTCCCGCCAGCCTTGACTGTTACTTCATCTCCCACTTTCTTGTTTAATCCGTCTTTTGACGCATTAGCATAGGAAAGTGAGATTTCTCTTTTACCCTTCGGCTCTCTTCCTTCCAGATATTTTAATGGAAATACGGAAAAATCGCCGATTTCAATATTCATATAGTCCCAGGAACCTTCCGCATTTTTGATCTGGTAGGAACTTGTGATGTATGCCGCATACTTTTCAATATCCGAATCGTCTTTCAGCTCTTCCTGCAGCTTTTGAAAATCTTCTGTAATACTATCGGTCCTTCGAAGGTCGAATCTCATGTCGGATTTTCCGATCCCCATGTAAGTGGAAAATTGCGGTGAATTCATGGTGTTATACACATTTAACGGAAGAATGACAATAAAAGTACAAACAGCAAAGATAATGAACAGTAATCGGTATATTTTCAATCGTTTCCATACATCCCTCAGTCCCATATAAATATTGGTGCTGAAGAATTTGTTCTTAAGCAGCGAGAAACTGTATTTTCGGTTCTTCCCGCGCTCCATGATATCGGAACGCAATGCTTCCACCGCCGAAATTTTATCGATTCTTTTCAATAATCGCTTGCAGTAAATCACAATCATGAAATAGACCAATAATGGAGCAATAAGAGATAGTACATATTTTAAATTCCCTGATAAATCTGAGGATATATAAAGTCTCATATTCCCGTTAAACAGATTGACCAAGGCAAAGGAAAGCAGATAGCCTATGATACCGGCAGCTGCTGACATGACTCTGTATTTGTTCATATACACCTTCTTAATATCTTTTTTGGATATTCCTATTGCATTCATCACACCGATTTCTCTTAAATCTTCATCAATCGTTGCCAAAAATGTAAGCCTGATACAAAGCGAAGCGATAATAATCAGCAGTATACTGATAAGTATAATGACCATCACAACTGCGGCATCTGACATGGCATTAAACAACAGAAATACCATTCCTCCGATAGCAGGACCGTTTACCGGAAGACCTGCTTCCATATAGGCAGTCTGCAGTCCTTGAGAATCCCCGTTTTCATTCAGTTTAAATTCAATCAGATATTCCAGTTCCCCTACCTGCTTTTCAACCATTTCATCATAGTCCGCCTGATTAATAACAAACCGTTTCGAAGAAGTAAGGGAAGAGTTCATCTCATAATCTCTTGCATAATCTGAAATGGTAAATTCTTTCTGATACCCTTCAGTTTCCACTGTAATCGTATCACCTATTTTTAAGTCATATTCTTCCATGAAATAGATGGGAACCGCCACTTCGCTCTCTTTTATTTCTAGCCTTTTATTATCCAGATCCAATATAAAATCAAATTTCTTGTTCTGAACAACAAATGAAATATCCTGTACCGTACCAGCCATCGTCTCATTGTTGCCAAAATGGATATTCATGCCTTCAAAACCCAGAAGTACCATCGTCTCCTGCATCGCTATATGCTCCTGCTGTGCTTCTGTAAATCTATCAATTTCTGCCTGGTCATATTCTCCGGAATGCATCTGTGCAAGGTCAGCTGGGACTGCACGTTCCTGCAGTTCCGACATCGACTGTATCAGATTTGCAACAATATTTGTTGCACTCGCTCCCAAAAGAACTGCCAGAGTTATAAAAACTAACACTGTCACATTTACGATTTTCTTCCTGAGGAAATCATTCTTTACAATTTTTAAAAACAAAATTTTTCCTCCCTTCTGTCCAGATAATTTTTTTCTATTTCTATAACTTTTTCATTTCCAGAACAAGCACTAAACAAGAATGACAAAATTAACCTTAAACATATAAAAGGATAGTTATTAATACTCACTCTTTCCTCTGCCAAACCCAATATCGTTTAATACTGCATTTTAAGGTAACTAAAATCCTTTATGGTTTACAAAATTTAACTATTTATTCACATTCCTTCTTCCACTATATTGCACCGTTAGCATAATAAAAAAACTGACAATTGAATGATAATCTACCGATAATAAACCTTTTATCGCTAATAAACACAAATTATTAAGATACAAAATCATTAAATAAAAAGCATTCCACTTATGTAAATATAACAATTTAATGGAAATTTTTAATACCTTTTAAGGCTGAATTTTCCATACAACCTTAGATGTAGATTTCCACAGTTATTATTTTCTGATTTAGCTAACGTGCACGGCAACACAATCGGATACAGAAGGTGCTTGAAGGAGCGAACATTAAACTCGGCTCTGTGGTTTCCGGCATCATAGGTGTTTCGGCAAAGGACATGCTTTACGCCATCGCAGAGGGCGAAGACGATCCTGAGAAACTATCAAACTTGGCACGTCGAACGATGAAATAGAAGAAAGTTGAACTTGAACTGGCTCCTCGAGGCTATGTAAACCCGCATCAACGATTGATGCTCAAGACAATTTTAACTCTCATTGACTTCCTTACTGAACAGATAGAGCTGCTAGACAAGGAAATCGCCGAGAGGGTAAGCGAATATCAGGAAGATATCGAACCCATTCCTGGCATAGCCACAAGGATGGCTGAACAAATACTCGCCGAGATTGGTACCAATGTGGGTTCGTAATTCCTCAGTGCTGAACACTTATGTTCTTGGGCTTCATTGGTTCTTGAACACAATGAAAGTGCTGGAAAGCGGAAATCATCAAGAGCCAAAAAAGGAAACAAGTATCTTCGTTCTGCATTAACTGAAGCAGCTCAATCAGTTTAATTGATCTAATGAGGCATCCATTACTTCCACTTTATACTTTTCCTTAAAAAAACTTAAAACTTCGTTCTTGTCTTTTTCTTTTAGCTCATCAAAATTACTCATATCAATTGCTATATACTTAAGATCACTACTTAAAGTATCATCTTTTTACATTATTGAATCTAGTCCAATACTGTAAATTTCACCTAAATATTCTTTAGGATTTTCTCCATTAGAACAAGCAGCCAAATTTAATACAACAATAAATATTACGATTATATGCTTAATCTTCAAGTCAGTCCCCCTTTGTGCTTATTAGTCGAAGTATAAATGGCTAACGTTTCTCTATGATCAGGTATTTCAATATCCTGTATAATACAAAAGCACGATTCTCTGTTGAAGAAGAATCGCGCCCTATTCTTGAATAACACATAAGCTTCTATTAGCTGGTTTTATGGAATATGTAAAAATAAGAAAGGACTTCAGCCATTTTTGCGAATGTTAGCTCATCCAGTATTCCGGTAAACGAATAAATTTGACATTATAAAATTGCCGGCAATCAGCACACCAATAGCAGTAGCTAAGATTTTATACATAGTAACACTTGGTTTCACAAAATGTTGAATGCCATTAATAAAAAATTCAAGTGCGGAGATGATATAAGAGTATTTTTAAAAGACTTTAAAAGGAGTGAAAACAATGAATCAGCAAATTGACACAAATCAGCTTACTCAAGCAAAGGCAAATGTAAATTTATCCGTATCCTTAATTACACAGGCACTTGAAAAATCTGCTTCTGACCAAACATTAGCCCAAGAGGCAATCAAGCAAGCTTCGAATGAACTGGCACAGGCCCAAAGTGCATTAATTCAAGCACAAAATGCGACGAAAGTTCAAGCGCAAACAGAATAAATAATTCTTTGCCGCATGGGAATTCCAGCTAATTATACCCCGGCATTTAACCTAAAAAACCCATTAAAACAAGCATTTATGCCCTGTTTCAATGGGTTTTCCATATTTAAATGGATCATAAAAACATGGGATTTTATTCCTGATTCTTGATGAAAATCCAGTTAATAAAATTAGGCTATACGCCCAAAGCAGCCAGGATGCAAATATAGGAAGAGAATCATTTGTTAAATTCGGAAACACTTTTGCAAAATAAATAATACTTAATATATCCATAATCATTCCTGGAAGAGCAATTTGAACAGCAGCTATTATACGTTCTGAACCTGAAATCTTCCTAACATAATAGTAAGGATAGGTTGCAATTGCAATCAAAGGGATGGCCAGAATAAAAATCGCAAGCACTAAAAATACCTCAAGGAATTAAAAAAATCTGTCCAAATAAACGGAATAATATTGTTGCTGACATCCATAATAATAAGTCCCATGCAATGTTAAGCATAAAATATTCCTCCTGCAAATATGTGCTTTATTATTCGCTGGAAATCATTCACACCTGCTAATAGTTGGTGAATTTTATGTAAAGATTCTTCAGGTGTTACTCTGCATCAGGAAATTCTTTTTCTGACTGGTACATATAAATCAACCTTACATTTCCCCTCTGCATCTTCAGCGGGATTATTTAAATTAAACTCAAGGTTGTGCCGATCGTAATCCGGTTCATAATCGCAATTTTGCAGCCATTCCCCAAACATGTACTGATAAGCACCATTCAATTTATCAGGGATATCATAGAAATGATACAGAGCATAATCTCCGCCAGGCAGCTTTGTAAATTTCACTTCTTGATGTTTTTCTTTATGAAAACCCTCGGGAAGGGTAACACAGGCATCGTGCCGGCAATCCTTGCTTTCCACCAGTTCAGGATTATCCAATGAAATGCCGATAAAAGATTGCTTCGGCGGCAACAGCCCATTGGTGTTTGCCCAGCTAATCAAATCTCCCCAATGATCCTGCAGTTCAAAATAACTTCCGATACGCCTAATATACGCTACTTCTGTTTCAGGTAATTTCTTTACAATGATCTCCATCTTAATCATCTCCCTCATTGGAAGTATTTACCTTTAGTCATTTTCGCCATCTTTGCTTATATTCCTTCTCCAAATTCAGTTTTTTTCCAACAAAAAAAGCGCGCAGCTTTTTATGCTGTACGCGCCTTTATATAGCAAATGCATGGTTACCGATTTTTTTCACCACTTCACGTGAAAAAATCCACTGGCTTGTAGCTGTTTCAGGGTTATAAAAATAAAGGAGCTCTTCGTTTTGCTCCTTATCAATAAGAGCTGTCTCAACGGCCTGAACTGCTTCTTTACTTGCTGGTTCATTGATTGAACCGTTTTGAACAGGTTCAAAAGCATTCTTCTGATAAATAACGTCCTTGACTGTATCCGGGAATTGTTCATGCTCAACACGATTCAGCACCACGTCAGCAACCGCTACTTTCCCTTCGAACGGCTCCCCTTCTGCTTCAGCCTGTACAAGACGGGCAAGCAGCTTTTTTTCTTCCTCTTTGATGAAGCGATGATCCGTTGATGATGACTCCTTCACGTCAACTTCAACTTTTTTATATGTTAGTGTCTCTGCAGCTTTCTGATCTACTGTCTCAGCATCGAAATGATCAGCAGGAAACACGCTATATGAACCCATAATGAGTGAAATGGCAGCAACAAATGTTACTAAATTTTTCATTTGTAAACCTCCTGTTTGTAGTTTTTAGGCAAAAACAGGCCACTTACAAGGCTAACAGGTTTACAGGGAGAACTCATTAGTGAATCTATGGGAGAATTACCAATCTAGAAAATGGAATTTTTAATTTGCTTATACTTATATATTTGTTATAGCATGACTGATGAACTAATATTTTTACAAATCGGTTCAACAGGTATAAAAAATTGAAAGAGGTGTAATTTAATTGAAAGTGCTTGAAACAGATCGATTAATTCTTCGCTGGTTAACACCAGATGATGCAGCATTTATTCTCGAACTTTTAAATGAACCTGCATGGATTCGTTATATTGGCGATAAAGGTGTACGTACGCTTGAGGATGCTAAGAATTATATTGTTACCGGCCCCATGAAAATGTACTCTCAGCTGGGCTTTGGCCTCTTTATGGTTGAACGAAAGGAAGGAAGCACTCCTATTGGGATGTGCGGATTGATACAACGGGATACTTTAGATAATGTTGATATTGGGTTTGCTTTTTTATCCAAATATCAAACGCAAGGTTATGGGTTCGAGTCAGCTTCTGCTACATTGAAATATGGTCATGAGCAGCTGGATCTGAAACGGATCCTTGCCATCACATCCATAGACAATCATGCTTCCTCAGCCCTGCTTAAAAAAATCGGCATGAAATACGAAGGAACGATTATTTTGGATAAGGAAGAGCTTAAATTGTTTGCATCTGAGTTAGGCTACTAAAAAAGAGAGTAGAATGAATCTACTCTCCAGTAAAAAATTATTTATACTCATTACCATTCACAAGCTACCCCGTCACCATCACGGTCAAGTTTTCTTGAGTATCCTGGATCGCCAGTTCTGATTGGAGCTGCGCCTGCAGTTTTTACAGCGTCACAATTTTTATAAAATACATTTGCAGCTGCTTCTTCTTGTGCCTTTTGTTCAGCAGCAAGACGGGCAGCTTCTTCTTCTTTAGCCTTCTTCTCAGCTGCTAGACGAGCGGCTTCTTCCTCTTCAGCCTTCTTCTCAGCTGCTTCTTCTTTCGCTTTTTGTTCAGCAGCAATCCGCGCAGCCTCTTGTTCTTTTGCTTTTTGTTCGGCAGCAAGGCGAGCAGCTTCCTCATCCTTTGCTTTCTGTTCAGCAGTCAATCTAGCTTTTTCATCTGCTTCTTTGTTTTCGTCTTGTGTTTCAGCATTCATCTCAGCAATACTCTGGTCTGGCGTCTTCTTATTCTTAGATTCATCATCACCATAAATCATTCCCATACCAACTAATAGAATAAGCAGATAAGATATGGAGGCGACACTCTTTTTCCAGAGCTTACCGCTTCGAAAACCAAGAATTTTTTGATGCCATTTTCTTTTTTGAATCGTAAAAAAGGCTCCTTTTTCAGCTAATAGATCGGCAAACTCTTTCCCTTTTGAGTTGAATGTCAGCTCTCCACTGTCAATTGTAATAACCGTTTTAAGCGCAAAGTAATCAAGAGTTACACCATTAAAGGCACCATATACCCACGAGTTTAAAAGGGTTGCAACACGTTCTTTATTATCATATTTATAAAGATAGACCAAATCATCTACTACAATAAAGTCGCCTTCTGCTTTCTCTTTTTTAAAGTTTCCTGGGACAATAAACAAAGCATTTTGGTGGATCTCTTTTAGCAATCGAAGACCATTAGCATTGCTTCCTTGATTGTCTCTTTTCAATAGAAAAGGAGTGATAACTACATTTTGCTTACGGAAATCGTCCAATCGTCCTGCATGCAGAAAATAACTGAAATCATGAGTAACTGTTGTTTCAATCCTGCGATTTGGATTTTGAACTTTATGATTTAAAATAAAGAAATATTCGTCACTGTCATCATTCTTTGCAATATCATCCACAACAATTCGGCGGCCGCCTGCAGAAAAACTCAGCTTCCATTGATGCTTATCCTTTCCGTCTTCAGTAATCCGGATATTATTAATTGAAGAATAATTATATGAAGAATTCTCATATCGAGAGATAAACAAGATCCGTGTATCAGTAAGTGCAACAATTCCATCTCCTTCCTTACCCCCACGTTTATCCAGCTCACCCTCGATAATTTTAAGCACTTGTTCTTTTTCGCCAAGGACAGCCCATTTATCCCTATTTAAAATCTGTCCATATTTCACCTTAAGAGCCTTCTGTGACACTGTAGGGTGATTCCCTATCCATTTTTCCATGCTTCATTGTTCCCCCTGTTTACTTCTAGTTGTAATCATTTGATAAATTACCTTAAATATGGTAACACACCCTCTGAAATATTTGTCATTTATTCGTAATAAACAGGCAGGTAATGATTTCCACTTGCAGTAGTAATGTATTAATGGAATTTTATTAAATCTTTATCCTCCATAATAGATTCATTTTCCAGAATAATTCACATGATTTCTTCAGAGAAAAAGGCACCTACCCTATAGTTCTTAACTTATTAATGCAACCAGGGTCAGGCACCTTTCTTAATCATGTTGTTTTTTTTCTATATAATAGGCAATATTAACTTTTAAATATCCCGTAGATATTTCTTCAGCTTTTCCTTTGTCCCTTCATCTGCAAAAGCTGCTTCTACACTAGTCATATAAATTTGTTTATAATCCTCAGCACTCATCGCAAATTCATTGGAAACAATATTACATTCCTTTGCCATCGTTGTATCCGATACAGTTCTGTTGTCCGTACTAACCGTTACTTTTATTCCATCCCGATGGAAGTCGGAAATTGGGTGTTCGCTAAATTGGTTTACCGCTTTCGTTTGGACATTGCTGGTTGGGCACATTTCAAGCACTACCTGTTTTTCCTTTACAAGCTTATATGCCTCTTCACAGTCTTTAATAAATACACCGTGTCCAATTCTTTCAGCTCCCAGCCATTCAACGGCCTCCAGCACATTTTTACCGATTCCCGTTTCACCGGCGTGGATGGTGACTCTGTAGCCATATTCTCTGGCCAGCGCAATCGGTTCAATGAATTTTCCGCAGAATCCTTTCTCCTCGGAAGCACACAGATCGATTGCCACAACTCCTTTTCCCAGGAATGCTTTTCCCTTTTCAACGACCTCAAAAGCACTTTCCACACTCATCGTTCTCATGCATGACAAAATGAAATTTCCTTTAATATCAAATTTTTCTTCCGCTTCTCTCATCCCTTCAATCACACTTTGGATGATTTCTTCTACGGATAATCCCTTTCGCGTATGAAGTAAAGGGGCAAAGCGGACCTCCATGTACTTCACATTTTCCTTTGCTGCATCTTCAAAGAGCTCAAAGGAAATTCTTTTTAAATTTTCTTTTGACTGCATGACTAAGTTAGGAATGGAGAATCTTTTTAAATATTCATCCAAGGATTCGCAATCCAACGGGGCAATTAGTTCTTCTTTGATTTTTTCTTTATCAAAAGAAGGCAGGCTGATGCCTTCTCTCTTCGCGATATCAATGATGGTTTCTGGTCTGACACTCCCGTCCAAATGGCAGTGAAGTTCAATTTTAGGCAAAATAGTAAAATTCATAGCTGGACCTCCTAGATTTTTTTACAAAAAAAAATTCCTGATTACGAAGAAAATACAGCACGTGTATCTTCTTCGTAATCAGGAATTATTGGTTCCTGGTAGAGACCTCCAAACCATATTATTGGAGTTATACGAATGAAAGTATTTCATTAGGTTTTTTAAATGATAAATAATATTATCTTTTTTGTCAATCACTTACTAAATTTTTAGCAGCTCTTCAATATGCCCTATGGCACCCTGAAGCCGGTCCTTATAATCACCGCTCAGGATTTTATAAGCAATTTTATGCTTGCTCAGCAGCGTTTTTAAAGCCTCATTGTTTTGGTTCCTTACATCGCCCTCCCCATGAACCCGAAGTCCATCGTCCACCCATTTCACATCAGGTTCAAGGTATAGCCACAGGTCATAATCCTGCAGGCTTGCTATTTCATCCAGCACAGTCTGATGCTCATTGTTGTATAGGTTGGAGTAAAATTGAGTCACGATTGCCTCCGTGTCGATAAAAACCACCTTGTTCGCTTTTTCAATCGCCTTGATTTCTTCAAGCTTATGGCCATAAGCAATTTTGTGGTAATCTTCCTTAACCATAATCCCATCGCAGCCGCCTAAATCTTCACATACGATTCGGCCATATTCCTCAACATAGGAAGTATTATAGACTTTAGCAAGATTTCTCGTCAGAGTAGATTTTCCGCAGCTTTCAGTTCCCACCACAACAACCTTTTTAACAAAATAAGGTTTTACAAAGTCAGGAATGTACTCCCAATGATGAAAGACGCCTTCATTACGGATTGCTGTTGCCGATATATTCACATGTCCCCGATTCGGATCAATCAGAATATGCTTTGCCTCTGTGTAGAGTTCATTAAAGATATCACTATATTCATACTCTGAACTAAATACATAATCAATGCGCTTTCCAATTGCCATTTTTATTTGCCGGGCACCTTCAGCCCAATTGTAATCATCATTTCCCTGATCATCTTCGATGGAAATTACCTTTACATGCGGCATATCTTTTGTTAATTGGCTGAGCCAGCGCAAGCGGATATGAGGCGGAATATAATCCATTTTTGAATGCTGGCACAATTGCCTGTCACGCAGTTCGCTATGGGACAGCACAACGTACAGTTCGTCAACGATGGATGAGGCATGCACAATGGCATAGACATGGCCAAGATGCAGGGGAAGAAACTTGCCTCCAATAAATCCAACTGTCATTTAAACCTCCTCCTTATTCTGTTTTACATATAATTTCCGCCAGTTGATATAACCATAAATGCTGTTGACCAGGAATGCAGTCCACATGACTAACATCGAAAAGTCATTGCCTCCCTGTGTGATGAGAGCACTCGCCCAAAGAAAAATGGATAATACATTAACGGAAATCCAGATGAGCCATTGTTCCGCAAATCTCTTCAGCATTAATATTTGCGCAGTTATAGAGAGGACGTTTGTAGCTGAATCCGTCCAGACAAAATTGCCCTCTAAATATTTAAGGAAAAACCCATATCCAATTGTAAGGACGACAATAGATACTAATGTATAGAGCCAGCCCTTTTTTGTTAGACTTTTAACTATCACATCTTCCCCTTTATCATCCCGATTTGTTTTATGCTGCCGCCACAGATAAATACCGATAAATTGCACCGGAAAATAAAACAGGGCATTGAGCATGGCTTCTCCATAAAGGCCATAACCGTAAGCAATGTAAGCATAAGTTAAAGTTTGAACAATGCCAAAGTAATAGTTTGCAATCTTCCCCTTCGCCACCAGCACCACACATAACATGCCGCTTATGGACGAAATCAGGCCAAGCAGTGAATCCGACCAGGCAAAGAAAAGATAAATGTTAACCAACGTAAACGTGATCAGCCATATTATTTCAAACCGCGTCCAGTTCTTAAAAATCCCCATGTGAATCTCTCCCCATATATGATTTGTTTTTCACCCTTGCAGCTTATTTCTATACACGGACACAATCGGCTGGAAATCATTAAATCGGTAAAGCTGAGCCGGCGTTTTGGAATAGCGGTTTGATTTCTTCGGCTTTCCGTGTTCCGATACCACTTCAATAAAAGGCAGAGTCGGTGCTTTTCTGAAAAAGGCAGCATCAGTCGAGATCGAAGGATCATCCAAAACCGTCAATAATACCCCCTGCAGCTCAGAAAGCACAAATTCTTCAGGAAGAAAGTGTTTGGCCAGTGTTGTGAGGGCCATATCTTTTTTAATAAACCAAAGTGCATCATCCATAATGGTCCGATGATCGAATGCAAGATCAAGTTCAAGTGCTTCTTCAAGCGTAAACAGCCCAATTTCAGAAGCATCACAAGTCTTTTTCCGGCTCCTTAATGTCTCTTCATTTGCAATGACATAATGTGCATTTGATATAATCCATCCCCGCTGATCACGGCC
Organism: Cytobacillus sp. NJ13; assembly: GCA_030348385.1. Taxonomy (NCBI): domain Bacteria; kingdom Bacillati; phylum Bacillota; class Bacilli; order Caryophanales; family Bacillaceae; genus Cytobacillus; species Cytobacillus sp. NJ13. The sequence continues at coordinate 1,513,987 of JAUCFP010000006.1, forward strand.
AGGAGAATCATAGACACCAAAATGCTTTATTTTCAACCCTTCCACTCCTGTTTCCTCCGCTAACTTGCGCTCCGCTCCCTGAAATGCAGTCTCTCCTGGCCGGACAAATCCTCCGGGAAGCGCCCACTTCCCTGCTTCCATGTTTGGATTTCCTTCATGGTCCAGCTCACTTCTTTTAATCAGCATAATCTTCAGCTCTTTTTTTGGGGGTTTATATTCTCCAACTAGTTCAGATGTGATTGTAAAAACCGCAATATCGCTTGTATAACCGTCTGGGGTAATAAATTGATTCTTCATTTGATTCACCTCTTTTTTTAATTAACGGTTTGTTAATTGTTAATTAAAATATATTCCATAATTTGCTTTTAGTCAATAATATTTTTACAAAGAGTTCTTTTTACCTTAGAAAAGATATTAAAGTTTCATATAAAAAAGAAAGTGCCCAATGACAGACACTTTCTTCATATCTTAATGTTGGTTTTTAACTACTTCTTGACCACGGACATTCCATGTAACAGCGAAGATAAGGGCTGCAAGGACACAAGATGCAGTTAACAGCATAAATCCTGCATCCCATCCAGATGCATCTACAATAACACCCATTAACGCATTAGCTGTTACGGTACCTCCAAGGTAACCAAACAATCCAGTTAATCCTGCTGCTGTACCTGCAGCTTTTTTAGGAACAAAATCTAGAGCCTGAAGCCCAATTAACATAACCGGCCCATAAATGAGGAAGCCGATCGCAATCAAACAAATCATATCGACCATTGGGTTTCCTGCCGGATTAAACCAGTATACAAGAACAGCAACCAATACTCCCAGCATAAACACAAACCCTGCAGGACCGCGGCGCCCTTTGAAAAATTTATCTGAGATCCAGCCGCATAATAGTGTTCCTGGTATACCTGCCCACTCATAAAGAAAATAGGCTACGCTCGACTTGCTCATATCAAAGCCTTTCTCTTCGCTCAAATAAGTTGGTGCCCAGTCCAGTACACCATATCGGACGAAATAAACGAAGATGTTTGCAATCGCAATGGCCCAAACCCACTTATTATTTAAAACATACTTGAAAAGAATCTCTTTTGTTGTTAATTCTGTTTCAAAGGTTTTCCTGGTTTTACTTGGATAATCATTGCGGTATTCTTCAATGGATGGCAGTCCAGCCGACTGTGGAGTATCACGAATAAGGAAGTAGGCCATGAATGCAACAACAATGGCTACAAGTGCGGGTAAAATGAATACACCTTCATAGCCTGATGAAGAGCTTCCGGCTATGCCTGCGAACATCGCTGCACCCGCCACAGCAAGAGGTGCCATTAGACCCCCGCCGACATTATGGGCTACATTCCAAATAGCTGTTTTGTTTCCTCTTTCATTAATGCTGAACCAGTGTACAAGGACACGGCCAGATGGCGGCCAGCCCATTCCCTGGAACCAGCCATTTAAGAAAAGCATAATAAACATAATTGCAACAGACGAAGTAAAGAAAGGAACAAAGCCCATTAATAAAGAAATGATAGCAGAAAGAATTAACCCTGCAGGCAAGAACATCCTTGGATTACTCCGGTCAGAAAAGGTCCCCATGACAAATTTACTGATGCCATAGGAAATAGAAATAGCAGATAGCGCAAAGCCAAGTTCAGTTTTCGAATAACCTTCTTCAATAAAGTACGGCATAGCCAGTGAGAAGTTTTTCCGGATTAAATAATACGCTGCATAACCAATGAAGATTCCCATAAAAACTTGAAATCTAAGTTTTTTGTACTCAGAATCAATTTTTTCCTCAGGCAATCTTTCAATTGGGGGAGCAGGCTGAAACAGTTTGAACATTTAGGTTCCCCCTAAGATAGAATTTACAACAATATTAACTGCAAAAAAAACAAAACCCATACTTTAATAACACTTCCAGGAATGAAAGTGCATAAAAGCATGGGTTCTCCGTTTCTCCACCATAGTTAACTTGTCTGTGACAATTCTAGTATTATTTGTAAACGTTGTCAATAGTTAATAAAACCATTTGAATTCGTTTCAACAGGTACAAAAAAGGTGCCTGCCCTCTTAAGCTCAAGAGCCAGACACCTAAATTCATAACTACAGCTTCACTTCAACCGGATGAACTGACGTATCTTCTTTACTGTCAACAGCAGGTTTCTTCGACCAATATGTCGCCAGAATCGGCCCGGAAATATTATGCCAGGCAGCAGCCAGCACGCTTGGAAGTGCTGCCAATGGCCCAAAGTGTGCGGTCGCGAGTGCAACGCCTAAACCTGAGTTCTGCATGCCAACTTCAATCGAAATCGCTCTTCGATTAACTTCATCCTGACCAAGCACTTTTCCTGCAAGATAGCCAAGCAGCAGCCCGAATCCATTGTGAAGCATGACAGCTGTAAAAATCAGCAGGCCTGATGCAGCAATAGTTGCTGAATTGCCTGAAACGACTGCAGCCACAATCGTGATAATCGCCGCTACCGAAATAAGCGGTAAAACAGTTAAGCTTTTTTCCACAGCCACAGGGAAAAATTTCTTGATTGCCAGACCTAGAACAATTGGAACAATGATAACCTGGACAATAGACATAAACATGGCAACAGCATCAACCGGCATCCATTGGCCTGCAAGCATTAGGAGAAGCAACGGTGTCATGATCGGTGCCAATAGAGTTGAAACGGAAGTCATGGCGATGGACAATGGTACATTTCCCTTGGCCAGATACACCATAACGTTAGAAGCAGTTCCCCCAGGTACACATCCGAGCAATACCAGGCCTGCTGCCAACTCTGCCGGCAAATTCAAAAGTTTCGCAATAACGAAAGCGACAAGCGGCATAATGATGAACTGTGCACAAACTCCGATTATCACAGGCAGCGGTTTGGTAAAGATGATTTTAAAATCGACTGCCTTCAGTGTAAGCCCCATTCCAAACATGACGACCCCGAGAAGGATGGTGATATAGCCCCCCAACCCTAAAAATGGGTCTGGAAACATAAAGGCAATAACCGATGTTAAGATAACCCACACGGCAAAATATTTTCCTGCAATGGTACTGACCGCTTCTAATACCTTCATTTCATCACGCCCCTTCTTTTGTCTTTAAGATTTTATTTGGATTAAAAAGGTTATCTGGATCCAGGGCCTGTTTGATTTTTTCCATAACCTGAAGCGCCTGGCCATGTTCTTTTTGCTGATATTTCTGCTTGCCAACCCCTACACCATGCTCACCCGTACATGTTCCTCCGCGTTCCAGGGCATAAAGGACAATTTGTTCATTGAACTTTTCTGCCTTAGCCACCTCATCCGGGTTGCTCATATCAATCATTAGAAGTGTATGATAATTTCCATCCCCCACATGCCCGACAATGCCTCCAGGAAGTCCCATTGAATCTACCGCTTCCCTTGCATAGCTGATAGCGCCAGAAAGTTCTGAAATCGGCAGGCAGACATCCGTCACCATCATTTTCTTCCCAGGATGGCCGTGGATATAAGCATAAGCAAGGTTATGCCGGGCCTCCCACAAACGATTTCTCGCTGCATTATCGGTTTCAAATTCAATATCGAGACAATGATGGTCCGCTACAATTTCTCTTGTGAACTCGACATCCTGCTTCAAGCCGGCTTCATTGCCGTGAAACTCCAAAAAGAGTGTTGGACTTTCCTTATAGCTTGTCTCGCTGAACAGGTTCACCTGCTTCATAGAAGGTTCATCGACAAGCTCCACCCTGGCAATCGGAACGCCTGCCTGTAAAATGGATACAACCGCTTCTACCGCATCGTTCAAGGAGGGAAATGAAGCTCTTGCCGCCATCACATGCTCTGGAATTCCGTAAACTCTTAACGTCAGTTCGGTAAAGCATCCAAGGGTTCCCTCCGAACCAACGAATAAACCATTTAAATGATAGCCTGATGAAGACTTGGCGGCTAAATTGCCTGTATGTATAATTGATCCATCAGGCAAAACCACTTCTAAATCACGCACCTGATCACGCATGACACCATATTTGACCGAAGTTGTACCGCTGGCATTAGTTGCCGCCATTCCGCCAAGCGTAGCATCCGCTCCCGGATCCACAGAGAAAAACAGTCCATATTTTTTCAATTCCTTGTTGAGCTGTGTGCGAGTCACACCGGGCTGTACACGGACAAGGAAATCATTTTCACGCACTTCGAGGATTTTATTCATCAATGAAAAATCAATCGTAATTCCATGTTCGTACGGTATCACATGTCCCTCAAGGCTAGATCCCAGCCCAAAAGGAACGATTGGCACTTTATATTGGTTTGCCAGCTTCACAATTTCACTGACCTGCTGGGCTGTTTCCGGAAAAACCACAAGATCGGGAAGGCTCTCCCTATGATATGATTCATCCCTTCCATGCAATTCTCTTATTGTCTGATTTTCAGTTACCTGCTGCTCAGAAAGAACCTCCTTTAAAGTATGTATGAGGCTCATACTAGCTGTTTCCATCCTAAATTCCTTCTTTCTTCTGCTGAAAATTTGGTTAAACCAATGTTATAATTGGTCCAACAAGATAAGTTAATTATACTAACTTATCAGAAAAATTCAATTAATTATTTTATTTTTGTTTCAGTCTTGATTAATAGATTTTATGTCTGTTACATTTAGGAGAGTTTGAAATGGACATATTTGGAAGGAGATTATGTGGTACAGTGGAGAAAAAAAAGACATATCTCATTATAATAGATAAAATTACCGAATGTTATTTGGCTGGAAATCTTAAGCCGGGTGAAAGGCTGCCTTCAGAAAGAGAATTAGCAAGCCAATTTAATGTAAGCCGGACAACCATAAGAGAAGCCTTGCGGATCATGGAACTCAACGGGTTCATTGATATCCGGCAAGGAGGTGGAAGCTATGTAAAAGTTTCAAGCTTCCAATCAAGTAATGAAGAAATCATGACAGCTGTCAAAACAGAAAATCCACGCGTCTATGAAATGTTGGAACTAAGGCGTGCACTTGAAGCAGAATCTGCCTTCCTTGCTGCAAAAAGAGCTACTTCAGCAGACCTGGAAAAGCTGTGTACAGCACTAAACAATATGGCGCTTTCCAAAGATAATCCAGAGCTGGGTCTAAAAGCGGACCTTGACTTCCACATCGGAATTGCCGAGGCCACCCATAATACGATTTTCATTGATTTGATACATACTCTTACTGAACATATGAGGGATACCATAAGGACAACTCAGAGCCATCGCTTTAAAGATCCCTCTCGTTACTCAGATACAATGTATGAACATAAGGAAATTTATCTTGCTATTGCTTCTGGAAATGCGAATTGGGCAAAGGAATTGATGGAGGGGCATATTACAAAGATCAGGGAAGAATTGGCGGTGTCGATGGTGTATGGAATAGGGGAAGAAACTTAATCCCATTCTATTTAGCAGAATTTTAAATAAAGCGTCTATCTTCTCACTCTTAAAGTTTACTCGAAGACTGCTTGTATCTCATTAACGATAAAAGGCTTCAAAAAACTAAACCAGTGTGCCCCAGCTAACTGCCGACTCACACTGGCTGCTCGGTCTTTTCTTAAGATTCTCTGCTTTAAAGGGGGAAATATCACTTCAAAAATTGCAGGCAGACTTTAAATTAAATCATCATACCACTCTACTAAGAAAATGGTTTAAAAATCGCTCCGCTTTTACTTCCGTACAAACGAGAATCCTTGGCTCACCTTCAAGATGACCGATTGTTCTTCCAGCCTCTTTTCCTTCTGTGATAACCTTGACGTTCATTGATACCGTCGACACAAAACTTGAATCAATCGCAACCCCTACTGCGAGTGGGTCATGAAGAGCACAGCCGCCAATACCTGGATAAGAAGATTCATAAAAACCAATGTAAAACTCGGTCATGTCCGCAAAAAAATGTGCCGTTTCTTTACCAGTAGCACGCCATTCATTAAGCTTCGATTTTGGCAATAAGGTCTGCATTGTCACATCAAGCCCTACAAGGGTGACCTGTAAACCTGAGGAGAGCACATATTTGGCAGCTTCGGGATCAGAGAAGATATTTGCTTCAGCAGCGGCATTCACGTTCCCAGGTACTTTTACAGCCCCACCCATAATAACCACCTCTTTAACTAGCGGAATTATTTCAGGTGATCTTTTTATTGCCAGAGCGAGGTTAGTCAGTGGACCAACGGCAATGATCGTTATTTCATGCGGACGATTTTTCACCTGTTCGATCATAAATTCCGGTGCAAATTGACTTTCCGCTTGAGAAGTTGGATTACTCTTAATGGTATTGCCTAAACCGTCCTCTCCATGGACATGTCTTGACCAGGCCTCTTTTTCCCCGCGCATTAATGTTTGTTCGGCTCCTGAGTAAACAGGAACCCGTTTCCCTGCTTTCTCTAAAACTGCAAGTGTATTGCGCGTCGCTTCTGCTACTGATACGTTGCCAAAGCAGGTGGTAAAACCAAGCAGCTCCAATTCTGGTGAATTTAATGCGTAAGACATCGCTAAGGCATCATCAATCCCAGTATCAACATCAAATATAATCGGCTTCAAATCTATTCACTCCAGTCTATAGTTCAAATTATATTTAGGACGTCCCCGCATCGACCTGTAATTTTTCCGCCTCAACAACAGACGGATTGATACAATAGGCTGCACAACACAACAGACGGTATATACGAAGGATGTTCAAATTCAAAAACCTCTAAATGGCCATGCGACTTCTGCCCATAAATCCCCCCATATTGGAATGGGAGGATTTTCATGAATAATCTTATTTAGAATTGTTAAATTTTTTAGTTCAACCTATTTATAACTTTATCTAAAGAAGGCATGCCGCTTTGAGCACCTTTTTTTTCAACGGCTATGGAAGCACTTGCATTTGCAAACCTTACTGCTTCTTCAATATTCTTTCCATCTGTCAAAGCAACAGCCAGGCTTCCATTGAAAGTATCACCAGCACCTGTTGTATCAACAGGATTTGTATGAAAACCCTTAATGAATACATGCTTTTTGCCATTATAAAAACGGGCACCTTTTTCACCTAAAGTCACTATTAATTTATTGGGATATCTTTCTAATGATTGGTCAATATTGTCACCAAAAATGCTCCTGCATTCCGATTCATTTGGTGTTAAATAAGTTGCCAATTCAATAAATTCATGTTTAAGATTATTGACCGGTGCCGGATTCAAAATTACTGGAATATTGTGTTCCTTGCATATTTTCAATGCTCTATGAACAGTGTTTGATGGTATTTCCAGCTGCATGACCACCATTTCACTTTTCAGAATCTCACTTTTAACAAGCTCTATTTCTTTGGCAGTCAAACGATTATTTGCCCCGGGAACGACAATAATTCTATTATCCGCATTAGAGACGATGATGGAAGCAATACCTGTTGTTTCATCAGGCAATAAAAACACATGATCTGTTTTTATGCTTTCTTCTTTTAATGAATTTAACGCCATCCTGCCATAATCATCAGCACCACAAGCACCAATCATTTGAACTTCTTTCCCTAATCTCGCTATTGAAACTGCTTGATTTGCTCCTTTTCCGCCAAAAAACGTTGAAAAAGAGTTACCTAACGTCGTTTCTCCATTATCAGGTACGTGATTTGTTTCAACAACTAAATCCATATTTATGCTTCCAATTACGGTAATCATACAATCACCTCACTTTTACTTTTCCTCACCCAGCATTTTTCACCCAACCCACTTATGTTATTCGATACTAGTATTTTTTTAGAGATTCAATCATGAGTTGCCAGAAACCTTCGACATCGAGCTCCATGCCGAACTTGGCATTGATTCTCCTGCCTGTGACGCCATGCAGGTCGACTAATGTTGTTCCTGCGGTGAACTCGCCTTTTGTCTCCACGGCAATATTGACAGCTTTCATCTTAAACAGTTCTGGGGCAACAAGATAGGCTACCGTCAACACATCGTGTACCGGTGCTCCATCGAAATCGAACATTTCTTTATAGGTGGAAGCAAAAAATACTAATAATTCACCGACAATTTTGGCGACTTTATTATCGATTTGGTTCACTTGCTGAATCACGTCTCTTGTTGCTAATGCCTGGTGGGTGATATCCAAGCCCATGACACAGATTGGCAGGCCGCTGTCAAAAACTTTTTTCGCAGCCTCTGGATCAGCCCATATATTAAATTCAGCCGTTGGCGTCCAGTTGCCAATGGTTCCTCCTCCCATTAAGACGATTTCTTCAATATTATCCTTAATTTCCGGTGCTTTTGTTAAAGCAAGGCCAATATTGGTAAGCGGTCCTGTCGGAACAAGGGTTACCGGTTCTTTTGATTCTTTTGCGAGCCTGATGATTGTATCGACCCCATGCTCGTTGCTCCAGCTGCGGGATGGTTCTGGCAGCTCCGGGCCATCCAAGCCTGACTCTCCATGGATGCCTGGCGCGTTTTCGCGCAGGCGGACCATCGGCTCACTCGCTCCTTTTGAAACAATGACATCATGCAAGGAAACTAAATCGCAAATTTTTAACGCATTATCCGTTGTTTTTTCAATTTCGGCATTTCCAGAAACAGTTGTAATTCCTAAAATTTCCAATTCCGGCCGTGCAGCGGCTAAAATAATCGCAATGGCATCATCATGACCTGGATCACAATCTAAAATAATTTTTCTTTGACTCATTTTCATTCACCTCTATTATACTATTACATTACAATCCCCATTATTGTCCCTGAAATGACAGATGCTAATGTTGCACCTAACAATAATTTCAAAGAATATTTGGCAACATAACTTCCTTGTTTTTCACTGATTGATTTAATTGAACCAGCGACAATACCCACTGTTCCAAAATTAGCAAAACTAACCAAGTAAACAGATACGATTGCAATGGTTTTATCAGAAAGACCATTTGCAATATCACCAAAACTCAGCATGGCAACAAATTCATTTGTTACAAGCTTTGTAGCCATAATACCACCAGCTTGTACAGCTTCTGCCCAAGGGATGCCCATTAAGAAGGCGATTGGGGCAAAAATATAACCGATAACCGTTTGGAAAGAAACATCAAATACGCCGAGGAAAATGACATTAACCAATTCCATCAGGGAAATAAATCCTAATAGCATAGCAGCGACAACAATCACAATTTTAAAACCGTCCATGACGCTATCCCCAACCATTTGGAAGAAAGGAACTCTTTCATTTTCTTCAACTTGAATTAGATCGTCATTTTCTTCTAAATCATATGGATTAATAATATTTGCCACGATAAGCGCACTAAAGATATTCAATACGACAGCGGTTACAACATATTTTGGCTCTAGCATGGTCATATAAGCCCCGACCATTGCCATACTGACTGCACTCATTGCTGAAGTACAAATGGTGTAAAGTCTTTTTTGGGATAAAAGAGGAATTTGTTTAATTATCGTCAAGAACACTTCAGGTTGTCCAAGTGCAGCTGTAGATACAGCAAAATAACTTTCTAATCTGCCCATTCCTGTTATTTTACTCAAAATTAAACCTATATATTTGATAATGAATGGCAGCACTTTAATATAATTTAGGATTCCAATTAACACCGACATGAAAACAAGAGGCAGTAACGCTACAAAGAAAAACGTTGTTGCACCTTCATTTACCATTCCGCCAAAGACAAATTGTATTCCTGCATCAGCAATCTTCATTAAACTTTCAAAAAAAGAGCCCACTTTGGTAAGAACAGTGAGACCTATACTTGTATTCATCATGAAGAACACTAATATCAATTGCACCGCCAACATGATAAGAATTCGTTTATACTTAATTTGTTTTCTATTATTACTAACTAGAAAACCAATCACAAAAACAAGCAAAATTCCTGTTATGAAGAAAATAAAATTCATGTGCAGCCTCTCCCTTTATATGGCAACGCTTTCAAATATACAAAAAAGAAACTTCTATAAAGTATGGCTGTTATCGATTATTGTAAACAATAGTCTGATTAGTTAACTTTATAGAAGTTTAATTTATCCTATCTGCGAATTTATTTATTAATTATTTTGTTTTGTTATTGAAACTAACTGCAATTTGGGTTCCTACTTTTGCATTGTGTTTTACTAATTCAATATTGGCATCAAGGCTTTTACCGCCAGTTATTTCTTTAATTTTCCCCAGCAGGAATGGTGTGCTATCTTTACCAACAATATGTTTTTCTTCTGCTTCCTTGATTGCCTGATCGATAATTCCATTGATATAATCTTCATCCATCGCATGTTCTTCAGGAATCGGATTTGCGATTACCGCTCCGCCTTTAAGGTCTAATTCCCATTTCACTTTTAATGTATCAGCAATCACATCGATTGAATCTGTAGAGAAGTTTAATTTATGTTCACTTTTTCTTGTATAGAATGCAGGCAGGACTTCTGTTTCATATCCAATGACAGGAACTCCTTTTGTTTCTAAATACTCAAGAGTCAGACCTAAATCAAGGATTGATTTAGCGCCTGCACAAATGACAGCCACATCTGTTTGTGCTAATTCTTCAAGGTCAGCTGAAATGTCCATAGTCGTTTCTGCCCCTTTATGAACCCCGCCAATACCGCCTGTTACAAAGATTTTTATATCAGCTAAGTCGGCACAAATCATGGTTGTTGCAACAGTCGTTGCACCTAATTGTTTCGTAGCAATAATTTGCGCTAGATCACGTCTTGATACTTTAGCAACACCCGAACTTTTTCCAAATAGCTCTAATTCATCATCTGTTAAACCAATTTTAATTTTTCCATCAATGATCGCAATGGTTGCTGGAACAGCACCGTTGTCACGAACAATTTGTTCGACTTCACGAGCCATTTGTACGTTTTGAGGATAAGGCATACCATGAGAAATAATCGTGGATTCTAATGCTACAATGGCTTTCCCTTCTGTTTTTGCTTGCTGTACCTCTGCAGATAGTTCAATATATTGTTTCATTTACATTTCCTCCATATCTAAAATAAATTGTTTTTGAGATAATTCTTGCCTAACTGTATACTTTGACATAATGGTTTTGTGTGCATTGACCAAACCAGATTTGATAATGTGGTCCAATTCTTTCTTTTGCAGCCAGGAATAAATAACTCCTGAACAAAATGAATCTCCTGCACCTGTCACATCAACTACCTTTGGTGTTTCGATAGCTGGGAAATAATAAATCTCTCCATTCTCAACCCCCGCCATTACACCTTTGGATCCATTGGTCACAATCACATTTTTTACACCCAGCTTCAGCCACTTTTTAACCGCTTCTTCCCAATCTTTCTTATCATTCATAGTCATGTTCATGTAGGTTTCGGTTTCATCTTTGTTTACTATGAGCCAGCTCACTGAATTCAGCGATTTTGGAAGCCTGTTCATTTTTGGCACTGAAACAGGGATAATTGCTAATGGAATATGATGTTTGGAAGTAAAGGAACAAAGAAAATCAATCGTTTCACTCGGGCAATTCAAATCAGCAACGATACATTTAGCCTTTCTGAGTATATGGCTGTTTTTGATCAGCAGCTCAGGTGTAATGTTTTCATATATATCCATGTCAGCTACTGCGATTGATAGATCGCCATTTTTATCTAATACTGCCGTATAGGAACCTGTAGACGAATGTTCAAAGGCAGCAACATGCTCCAAATTCATAAATGGAGATGATAAATCATAAATCTCTTTCCATTCTGAATCGTTCCCTCTGGCTGATAATAAGATGACTTCCTCACCAAGTCTTCCCAAGTTTTCCGCAATATTTCTTGCCACTCCTCCTACCGATGTAGAAGATTTAACTGGATTAGATGTTTCATGAGTGATCACATGTTTTGCATAAAACTTTCGATCAACATTAGCTCCGCCAATACAAATTATAGGATTTGTTTCATTTAACACATAAGCTTTTCCTAATATATATTCCTTCTTGATTAACCCGGAAATAATATTGGCAATGGAGGACATGGATAATCCAACTGCTTCAGATAATTCCTGCTGAGAGATAAATGGATTTTCTCTGATCAAGTCTGCGATTATTTTTTCATTTTCGCTCATTTCAATAGTCATGTTATCCCCCCTCTCTCTCAATCTACTTAAACAAAAGTTTGTTTGTTAAACACATGTTCAGTATACGCTTTCATTTTAAATTGTCAATAGTTTTTAAAAAAATTGAATTATATTTTAAGAGCCTGTTAAAATATGGATGTGGAATTACGCTCACCGGTTCCCCCTTGGGAAGCCGGTGAGCGTAAACAATAAACATCAGCTGCTATGTTTTTTCAAATCCCCTAACATAGCAGATTGGTTATTTACATTTTGTTTTAAAATTTTCATATTACTTCCCTGTCTGTTTCTGCCAAGCATGACTGGTAAACTCATACCGAGAATAATGGTTGCGATCCCAGCGATTTGAAGTGCAGTAACTGTTTCACTTAATAAAATGACAGATACAAGTACGGCAATAGGCAATTCAATCGCACTCAGTATCGATGACCTTCCTAAACCAACTTTAGGAACGGCAATCGTGAATAGAAAGACCGGTATGATCATTCCAAATAACCCCAAAGCCAAACCATACATCCAAAGTCCTTCGTTAAACAAAGTCCCGTTCCAAATAATATCCGGCGACTGAAAAACTGCCGTTGTTATTAAAGCAAAGAAAGAAACCCATACTAACCGATTAGAAGTTGTCATATTTGCAGTTGCCCTTCCATTGACAAATAAAAATAGTGAATAACAAAGAGCTGCTGCTAAACCCCATAACCACCCTTGAAAGGGTATCTCAGATAGATCAACATCGATTAAACCAGCTGCCGGTATTGTCCCTCCTACCAATATGATTAAAGATAGTAATTCAATTCGAGTTGGAAATTGGCGTCTTGTTATACAAGAAATCAACATACCTATCCATGTAAATTGAAACAAAAGGACAACTGCCAATGAAGCTGGCAAATAGTTCAAAGAACGGCCATATACAATATTTGTTAAGCCTGTTAAAACCCCAGCAAGAATAAGAATTTTTATTCCGTTAAAGCTTAATTTTGTTCTGCTTGTAAGCAAGAATATTCCTGCAGCAAGGCAAAAGCCGATAAAAAATTGACTTGTAACTGCTTCTGAGACCGAAAAACCACTGCTCATTGCCAGTTTTATGATGGTAGAAACGACACCATAACTGCTTGCGGCTATCACTACCATCAGGGGATATAGATACATTCTCATAGTTCACTTCTCCTCATATATTAAATTGAACGTATTTATGATTTTAAAAATTCCATAAAAAAATCATAATCTCCAATATAAATCACAGATTGACTTTTTTGCAATGTATTTTTTGGTTATAATGGATTGACTAATTAATCTGATCAGGTCATATAAACTAGAGCTATTATGTTATGCGAGTTGTCTGGCAGATTCATTCTTCTGTCTTTTATAAAGTAAAATGTATGATAATGGGTCCTTACGCTTAAGTAGTTACAAACCATTGTTTACGGGGAAATGAGGTTGCTTCATGGATAAAGAGAAACAAATTTTACATTACATAAAAATGAATCCTTACATATCACAGCAAGAATTATCAAGTAAAGTAGGCTTATCCCGACCTGCCGTTGCTAATTATATTGCTAACCTGACAAGACGCGGCGAAATTAAAGGCCGTGGCTATATACTGCGAGATGAATCGCAGATTGTCTGTATTGGAGGGGCCAACACAGACCGGAAAGCACGGACAAATGAGAAGGTGCGCCTATATTCATCAAATCCGGTAAAAATAACCGAGGCTTGTGGCGGTGTAGCACGCAATTTTGCCGAAAATTTAAGTCGCCTGGGCGTAAACACTTCTCTTATTGCTTGTGTCGGAGACGATAGAGAGGGGAACTGGATCTTAAAGGAAACGAAGAGCCAAGGGGTTGATGTTAGTCAAGTATGGGTGCTTCCAGCAGAAAGGACCGGAACTTTTACGACCTTATTAGATATTGATGGCGAGAGCATTGTCTCTATGGCCGATATGAATATTTACGAAAAAATTACTATTTCCATGTTCGAGGAAAAATGGTCCCATATTGCTGCCTCACAAGCTGTTTTCCTTGATACGAATATTCCTAAGGAATGTATAAACTATTTGATTAAACGGTGCAGAGATGTAAACATCCCTTTGTATATTGACCCTGTATCTTCTGCCAAAGCACAAAAACTTCCTTTGCGTCTTGACGGAGCAGAACTGCTGCTCCCTAACCGGGAAGAAGCAGAAATCCTTGCTGAAATAAAAATTGACTCAATCAAGGACTGCCAAATTGCCTGTGAAAAAATTAGACAGCGCGGCGTTCAAAACGTGATTATAAAGCTTGGTGATCAGGGGGTTTATTATTTCTCTGATGAGGAATCCGGACATTTGTCTCCTGTTAAAACAGATGTTGTTGATGTCACTGGGGCTGGTGAAGCTTTTGCTTCATGTGTCGTAAATGGACTCATGAACGAAGAATCGTTATTTAATGCTTGCCAGTTAGGACTGGCTGGTGCTGCTCTAACCATTCAAACTGAAGAATCTATATCATCCTTTTTAAAACCTGAAAAACTTGATGAAATAGTAAGGAATTTTCGAGATGAAAACCAGAAGGCAAGAGAGGTTTAGGCTGCAGCCTTCAATCAATAATAAAAGAGGGTGACTCAAAAGATTGTTATCTTTTAGGTCACCCTCTTCATTGTTGCCTGCTTATAAGATTGCTTTTTCAATCCTGTATTAAATCCAGATGCAAAACAATAGTATAGTAGAATACGTACATTAAACCTAATATGCCAATTTATATACGGGTTTAGAGCATTACTGAGATAAAAGCAGTCTATGACGGCTAGAAGTGTTCTAAATGTGAAATATGACAGAATATGCTGAATTGCCACGTTTGAGTACAATCAATTATTAATGATACCTTTATTATTGGAAGATAATAATGAATTAACTTATTTGCAGGGACATCCTTGTGAAAAACATCACGAAAGGGAGTTGATACTGTTGAGAAATGTAAAAAACCCCAATAGGGTTTTTTGTAACGCTTTTTCAATATAATCTTACTTAATTGCCTTCATTTCCTGTTTATACTTTTTAATAGCATCTTTTGTTAGCTTTTTAACGAATTTATCATCACCTTTAAATTCTAATTCTTCATTCTGACCTTCCAATGGAGCCTTCCCATATATCCCACTTAGTGGAATGTATGTGCCTGGATCAGAACTACTTTCATCCATAAATAAAATATAATGCTTTCCGTTTTTCATAAGTTCATAGCCATCATTGGAATAAATGATTCTCTTTTTTCCATCTCCAATGGTATCTGTTGCTGAATTTTCTAAAATTGGAATGATACTAGCCTTTGAAATATCATCCCCTGTCGTATTTTTTAATACCTTCTTAACTTGAAAATCTGATATGGTGAATCCGCCAATTACCCCTTCGTAACCATCTTCCCCCTCAACACCATCTGTAAGTATCTTAGGCTCTTCATTTGGTAATTTTTCACCAATAACTATTAAAGTGGCCTTATTTTCCATCGTTTCTAAGTTCTCAATTATTTCTCTTTTTCCGTTTCCGTAGTATTTCTCTTCTACAATTGGTTTGTTCGCATTTACAGCGAAGACACCGCCAATGGCTACAAGAGAAATTATGCTTGCACCGATAATTAAGCTTTTAAGCTTCATATAATATGCTCCTCCCGCAATTAATATCTAGCACTAATTCCAGCCCAATCATCTGCAACTGGACGAACTGAATAAATCTACACGCTTTACTTCTTCTAGTTCAACCAAAAATTTTTATCATTTTTTGTGTTACAATGAAGATAAAAATTTTTTTCTGAACAAAACAAAGAATTTGTCTCTAAGCGTTACATTCAAAAAGATTAACGATAGAAAATATTATTGATGAAGCTTTTTCTTCTAGTGTAATTGAAGGGAGCGTGGGCGGAAAAAATGTACACTGTTCTTACATATTTTGTTTCCCTTTTTGTCATTGTGATATCAGTATTTATTACACTTTTTATCAAGAATGAACTAGAGCGAATGTTTCGAGAAAAAAATAATATGGTCCCTTTTCATATATGTAATGTGCTTATTACCTTAATGGTTTCTTTTGCAGCACATGCTGTAATGACTATTTATATCATTGGGAATGAACTCAATTGGATACTACAACTTGTAATCCTCATGTTCATTATCTTACCAATTTATATTTTAGGGCACTTTGCATTTGAAAAATATAAATTAGTGTATCAAAAATACAAAACCGCTGAGAGCGGGAAAGTTATTGTACTTAACGAAAAGTACTTAAAAAAGAAAAGGTGGCCTTCAAAATTCAAAAATTATAATGACTTTTCTAGGGAAAAGTAAATCAAGGGAATATAAAAAAGAGTTTTTTCTTTGGTTAAGTTAACCCAGGGAACCTTTTAGGTATTTTATCGAAGGATTGGAGCAATAAAGATGAAAAATGAGCAATATTGGGTTTCAAAACTTGGATTAACCCCCCATCCAGAAGGCGGATATTATAAAAGAACGTTTGAATCAGAGGAATGTACTTCTGATCAAGAATTGTCTGTGAATTTTGTGGGAACACGTAAGCTCTATACAAGCATTTATTTTTTATTAACGTCTAATGATGTGTCCCACTTTCATCGATTAAAATCGGATGAATTATGGTATTTTCACGCTGGAAGTCCATTAACCATTCATGTCATCCATGAAAATAGTGAATATGAAGAAATTAAATTAGGAATAAACCTTGATATTGGAGAAGTACCTCAAGCTTTAGTTCCGAAAAATTCAATCTTTGGTTCGTCTGTAATGGAGGAGGATACATTCTCACTAGTAGGTTGTATGGTTTCTCCAGGCTTTGAATTTCAGGATTTTGAAATGTTCACACAAGCCGACCTTTTATCAAAATATCCTCAATATAAGGAAATTATTTTAAAGTTAGCATATGAAAAGATTCCTGAATAGAGGTTAAATGTACCCCGTAGTAACTGGCAGTAAGACGCTCACTCAAGGAGTAGAGAGCAAGGCGAAACAGCTCTGTATATCCAATAAACGTTGGTGTTTATAGTAAAGAAAAGACCAAATCATATGCGATTTGGTCTGATAATTCATGTGCAACTTCATATTTTTTAATCCAAAACCGACCCATATAGTTAGTTTGAGATTTAATCTTTAAATGCGAAACTCAATAAATCTACATACTTTATTTCTTCAAGATCAATTAAAAAATTTAAATTCTGCTTTATTATATCTTTGGTATCCAACTCTACTTGAGCCTCTATCCTTTCGCCGTTCGGCAAATATAATTTTCTCTGTAATGGATTCTTCTGCTATTAAGATAAGCTGTACTATCACTTGAAAAAAACGGGTATTCAAGCAGAAGTTCATTAGCTCCCCCAAGGAAATGGAAATTAACATTAGAATAAAAATTAAATATTCGATCTAAAGCAGCTCTACAATGGTTCAAACCTTTCTTCATTAAAGGAATTAACCCTCCAAGTGCTATCACCTCATGTTCTTCATCTACTAACATTTCTAAGGACTTTAGTGAACCCGAAACCTGAAATACAGGGATGAGGTTTGCTCCTGGAACCATGGCCTTTAATTTAGCATAATTTTCTTTTGTGGCTTCTGGATCTCCTATTACATCTAAGGGGAAGAACCCTATTATTCTTGGATTATTCTTATTTGCATTAATAAAGTCTGCATACCCTTTCAATATCATATCCTGTTCAGTTTGTTCATCAAACAGGGATAGATTTTGTAACCCTTTCTTACATTTTTGATTATGGAGAGAAAAGCTTCCGCTATCTATATATGCATATAAATTATATCTATCTAATTGCTTTAGACAGTTAGGCCCTGACTGCAGGATTTGAAAGAAATTAGAAAGCTCAAAATTTCCTCCTATTTTTTTAAGCAGCTGCAACCCATTCTTTTCTCTTTCAAGTCCACTTGCCCAAAAACGCAGTGTCTTAAGGGATAAACGGTACCCTTCTCTTAACTTCAATAACCTGGCAATATGATGAAAAATCCTATTTATCATTCCAAATAGAGCTGATGAGTAGCTAGAGAAACCCTCCATATCCTTTCTAATGATGGCTCCATTAGTCATAAAAAAGGAAAGATTGCAGTCAGTTTTTTTCCGCTTCCCTTTTTTTAATGTGATTGTGCTTAACCGTTGAATATTAAAAAGCATAAGGAAACCTGATTATATTTATACAGAATTTTCATAAAATTCTGTTGACAAATGCAGCCAATTAAAATTAATATGTAAACAAGTTGTTATTAGCAACTAAATTTATAAACTAAGGAACTAAACTACATGAATGAAAAAATCGAAAAAATTAAGAAGTTTAACCGTTTTTATCTTAATGTTGTTGGTTTGTATGCTCAGTATTCAAAAGGAAGCCCCTATTCAATGTCAGAAGCGATGATTATATATGAGATAGATAAAAGGAAGAGATGTACAGCTTCTCAATTATCTGAGTATTTCGACTTCGATAAAGGCTATGTAAGTAGAATGATACATAAGCTCAGCAAACAAAAACTTATTGAACGGGTATCGGATAACCAAGATAAACGAAAGAAATATTTGCATATCACTGAAAAAGGGCAAAAAGTTCTTAAAGAACTTTCAGATAATGCCAGCAATGATGTAAGGAGGATGATTGAAAAAATTGATTTGGAACAAGTAAATTCTCTTATTCAATCAATGGAAGAAATCGAGGAAATTTTATCAGTCAATAAAGGAGGAAGATTTGATGAGGAAAAATAAGGTCCTGATTACATTTCTTTTAATCATTACGATGTTATTGGCAGCATGTACAGAAGGTACTAATGTGGATGGTAATTCCAGTAGTTCACCAGATTCTAGTTCAGATGCTAATAGTCAGGGTCCCCTTGTCATCGGTTTTGAAGCAGACGCTACCACACTTCTAGCAAATCACGATGTCAACTACACCACAGATACGCTAATTCGTAATATTTATGATCCACTGATTGATCGAGATTCTCAAACAGCTGAATTTGTCCCTGTTCTTGCAGAGGAATGGAAAAATACAGACGAAAAAACATGGTACTTAAAGCTGAAAGAAGGAATTAAGTTCCATAACGGAGCAGATTTTAATGCAAATGCAGTTAAATTTAGTATCGACTACATCTTAGATGAAAGTAACGGGTCATTTTACCGTTCAAGATGGGCTAACGTTGAGGAGGTCGTTGTACTTTCAGATTACGAAGTGGAGATCCATACATCCGTGCCTTTTCCAAGCTTAATCCAACGAATTGCAGAAGATTTGCTCATCATGGAACCTGGCTATGTTGAAGAAGCAGGTATAGAGAAAGCATCAAGCGAACCAGTTGGTACAGGGGCGTATACGTTTGTTGAATGGTCAAGAGATAACCATTTGAAATTAAAAGCTTTTGAAGATTATTGGCAAGGAAAACCTGGGATTGAGGAAGTTGAGTTCCGAATTATTCCGGAATTTAGCGCAAGGATGTCTGCTTTTATGAGCGGAGAAATATATTTATTTAAGAACATCCCTGTCGACTCAGTTAAA
Source organism: Cytobacillus sp. NJ13 (assembly GCA_030348385.1). Classification (NCBI taxonomy): domain Bacteria; kingdom Bacillati; phylum Bacillota; class Bacilli; order Caryophanales; family Bacillaceae; genus Cytobacillus; species Cytobacillus sp. NJ13. The sequence goes on from JAUCFP010000006.1 coordinate 1,533,519, forward strand.
CAATTTGAAAGTAATGAAGTAAAACAAATTTCTTCTTCACGTATCAATTACTTAGCATTATCGAACCTTGTCGATGGTCCATTAAAAGATGTCAAAGTTAGACAAGCGATTAATCACGCTATCAATGCAAATGAACTTCTAGAAACTGTATTAAGTGGGTATGGATCGAGAATTACAGGACCTCTGTCCCAATTGAATGCTGATTATGCTGAAACTAAAGAATACGACTATGACCCAGATCTTGCCGTAAAGTTAATCGAAGAAGCTGGCTATAGTCCAGAAGAATTAACATTAACATTGGATACACCAAGTGGTCGATATCCGATGGACTCCCATATTGCTCAAGCCATTGCCTCACAATTACAAAGTATCGGGATCAATGTAGAAGTAAGGGTGAATGAATGGGGACAGCATTTGGAGAAGATTCAAAAAAGAGAAACTGGTGATATGTACATTCTTGGATGGGGGCCAGCTTTCGATGCCCAGTCAACAATTGAAAACTTGTTCACTTTAGAAGCGCCATACAGTAGTTTTTACCAGGAGGATATTGAGAAAAAGATTAAGGAAACAAACCAATTGTTTGATCAAGAAGCGCGCTATGCAGGATACGCTGAACTTCAACAGCAGTTAGTAGAACAAGCTGCTTGGGTTCCATTATGGCAGCAAGCAGACCTTTACGCTGTTAAATCTTCTTTAAATTTCTCACCTCGTGTTGATGAGAAAATGAACGTGTTTGAGATGTCATGGAACTAAATTTATAGTTTCAAAGAAGAGAGGGTCCCCTTCTCTCTTCTTTTATTCCACGGGATAAGGCGGGGTGCTACTATGTTAGATTTTATAATTAAAAGATTAATACAAGTGGTCATCGTTGTATTTCTTGCTCTAACAGCAGTCTTCTTTTTAATTCGTCTTTCGGGAGATCCGACTACACTATTCCTCCCGCCTGATGCGCCAAGGGAACAAATTGAAGAATATCGTGAGTTATTAGGGTTTAACCGCCCACTATATGTTCAATACACTGACTTCATGAAAGGCGCCATTCAAGGTGATTTTGGAGAATCTTTAAGAAGTGGCGACGATGCTCTAGGACTTGTTTTAGAAAGAATGCCAGCAACTTTTCAATTAGCATTCTCAGCATTGTTATTATCAATCATCATCGCTATTCCACTTGGTGTTCTATCTGCATATAAACGAAACACCCTATTTGATAAAGCAAGTGTAGGGATTACGGTTATCGGTCAGGCTATCCCCAGTTTTTGGTTTGGTTTAATTTTAATTTTTATTTTTGCTGCTCAACTAAAATTATTTCCATCGAGTGGAGGCGGCTCTGTTAATCACATGGTGCTTCCAGTTATTACACTAGCTTTGTATAGTGTATCGCGTTTTGTCCGCTTTACTCGATCGGCCATGCTAGATGTATTAAATAAAGACTATATCCGAACAACCAAAGCAGCTGGAACACCAACATCCACGCTAATTATGAAATACGCCTTAAAAAATTCTTTGATTCCGATCCTCACATTAATTGCGCTTGATCTCGGTGTTTTATTAGGCGGCGCTGTTATTACGGAAGCTGTTTTTTCTTGGCCTGGTGTAGGTAGACTATTACACCAGTCATTAATGAATCGAGATTTCCCAATTGTATTGGCTGGCGTATTTATCATTGCCATCATTTATGCAGTCATCAACTTTATTACAGATATTTTATATGCATATGTGAACCCCCAAATTAGAGTGAAGTAGGTGAAGCTGTGGAAACCAGTACAATTACAACCACTAATAAAACAATTGATATGAAATTTAAAAAGAAATCTAAATTCAAGGATTTCTTTCGAAAACTGTCAAAAAGCTGGGCTGGGTTGCTCGGTTTTTGCATCATTATCTTTTTAGTAGTTCTCAGTCTATTTGGGCAATGGATTGCCCCTTTTGATCCTATGGATGCCCCATTACGAGATCGTCTTTTACCTCCTTTTACAGACGGTCACATATTAGGAACCGATCAATTAGGAAGAGATATACTTTCTAGAATCATTGCAGGTACAAAAGTATCCTTAATCATTGGGTTAGCCACAGCTTTATTAGCCGGGGTCATTGGCACCATCGTGGGTGTGATTGCAGGATACTTTAGGGGCTGGATTGATATAGTTTTAATGCGAATTGTGGATGTTCAATTAAGTTTTCCATTTATCTTATTAGTACTCGTCATAAGTGCAGTACTTGGAGCAGGACTTACAAACATTATCATATCTCTTGCTTTAGCGGGGTGGGTTATTTTTGCCAGAGTTATTCGCAGTGAAGTGTTGGCTTTGAGAGAAAAGGAATTTATTACAGCAGCAATCGCAACTGGTGTGCCGAAATTCGAGATATTAGTAAGACATATCCTCCCTAATATCTTTACACCCATCATTATTTTAATCTCTTTACAAATGGGCACATACATTATCGCAGAAGCATCCGTAAGTTTCTTAGGATTCGGAGTTCAACCGCCCACTCCTGCATGGGGCAACATGCTTAATGAAGGAAAGGATTATATTTTCAGTTCTTGGTGGTTAATCACATTCCCGGGTATTGCGATTATCCTCACTACACTTGGGGTTAATTTATTCGGTGACTGGTTAAGGGATACACTCGATCCTGAACTAAAAGGCGAATAATAGGAGGTGAAAAAAATGACTGAAGTACTTCTTGAAATCAAAAATCTTGGTATCCAATTTAATACAGGAGAAGGTACCGTTCAACCGATTCGAGGGGTAAATTTCTCCTTGAAAAAAAGTGAAACTCTTGGGGTTGTTGGTGAATCTGGTAGTGGAAAAAGTGTTACTTCTTTAGCGATAATGGGACTTTTACCAGAGAAAAAAAGCAAGATTGTTTCTGGGAGTATTCATTTTAATAATATGGATGTAACTACACTAGATAGTCACCAATACAGAAAACTTCGCGGGAATGAAATATCCATGATATTCCAGGAACCAATGACCTCTCTCAATCCTGTTTTTACAATAGGTGAACAATTAAGTGAGCCACTAAAACAGCATAAAAAAATGCCAAAAAAAGAAAGAAAAGAAGCCATCATCAATATGTTAAAGCAAGTGGGCATTCCAAGAGCGGAACAGATTATTAACGAGTATCCTCATCAATTATCAGGCGGTATGAGGCAACGCGTAATGATTTCATTAGCCCTTTTATGCGATCCTAAACTCCTCATTTGCGATGAACCTACTACTGCTTTAGATGTAACCATTCAAGCACAAATCTTAGAACTGATGAAGCAAATTAAAGCTGAAAAAGATATGAGTCTTCTTTTTATCACACATGATTTGGGTGTGGTAGCAGAAATGTGCGATCGTGTTGTGGTCATGTATGCTGGGGAAATTGTTGAAGTGGCAGAGATCCATGAACTATTTGACAATCCCCTACATCCATATACAAAAGGTCTAATCCATTCTCTACCGACGAATAATTCGAGAAAAAGCAAACTCTATTCCATTAACGGACAAGTACCTAGGCCAGATGAAATTGGAGAAGGCTGTACATTCGCCAATCGATGTCCATATGCATTTGATAAATGCACTGTGAGCGCCCCTCCTACTTTTTCAATGGGAGAGCATTTAAGTAAATGTTGGCTACAAGAGTCCAATCGGCAGGTGAATATTCATTGATGGAAAAGCCCTTACTAGAAGTTAAGAATCTTAAAAAATACTATGAAATATCACAAGGTCTCTTTAAGCCGAAGCTAGTAGTAAAGGCTGTAGACGATATTAGTTTTTCTATTAATAAAGGAGAAACTTTTGCCCTAGTTGGAGAATCTGGCTGCGGAAAATCGACAACTGGAAGAACCATATTGAGGTTAACTGGTGCAACTTCAGGTGAAATCCGATACAAGGGGCAAGACCTTCTATCATTACCGACTGAAAAAATGCGCTCATTACGGAAAGAGATGCAAATGGTCTTTCAGGATCCGTACGCTTCTCTTAATCCTAAGATGACCATTAAACAAATCTTAATGGAACCGCTCCGAGTCCATAAGAAATTTCATCCTGACGAACGATTGGAGAAAATTATCGAGATTCTAGAAATCGTCGGTCTCTCTAAAACTCATCTTGATCGGCACCCTAATGAATTTTCCGGTGGACAAAGGCAGCGGATCGGCATAGCTAGGACTGTTATTTTAAACCCAGACTTTATTATAGCAGACGAACCCGTTTCCGCTCTTGATGTATCTGTTCAATCACAAGTTATTAATTTAATGCTCGAGCTACAAAAAGATTTTGGTTTGACATACTTATTTATTTCCCACGATTTAAGTGTAGTTAAACATATGACAGACCGAGTTGCAGTTATGTATCTTGGGAAAATTGTAGAATTAGCCGACACTGAAGAATTGTTTTCAAACCCAAAACACCCTTATACTCAGGCATTAATCTCAGCTATCCCTGTATCTCACCCTAGAGAAGCGAAAGAACGAATCGTATTGAAAGGAGATGTTCCTAACCCTGCCAATCCACCTTCTGGATGCACGTTCCACACAAGATGCCCATTTGTCATGGAAATGTGTAAATCTATTGAACCTTCACTCACAGAAATAGCTACAGGTCATACCGCAAGCTGCCATCTATATACCAATAACAAGGAGGAAAAAACAAATGCTATTATCTATTCCTAAATACGAATTTAAAGAAAGACAAGAAAAGTTTAAAAGCATTTACAAAGGAAAGGAATGTGATGCTACCGTTCTTTTCTCTGTAACAGATATCTTTTACTTAACTGGATTTCATTTTCATCCTACCGAGAGACCTATTGGTTTGCTGATTGATCCGCAAGATAAAGTTCACTTATTTGTTCCAGCATTAGAGCATGAACATGCGGAAGAATATAGTGTTGTGGATTATGTACATTCATATCCTGAATATCCGGGAATTAAGCACCCGATGGAGTATTTCAAAGATATCTTAATAGAATATGGGTTTGAGAATAAAACGATTGGTTTTGATTCTTTAGGCTATGGCTCCCCAATGGGCTATCGCGGTCCCGCTATAGATCAGCTAATCGACTCGAAGCAATTTGTATCTTTACAGGGTGTAGTTGAAGAAATGAGATTTATTAAGAGTCCAAATGAAATTGAATTAATTAAAGAATCCTGTCGCTGGGGAAATCTAGTGCACCGCTTGCTCCAAAAATATACCAAAAGTGGTTTAAGTGAAATTGAAATTACTAGTAAGGCTTCGAATGAAGCAACAAAAGCCATGATTGATACTCTTGGACCCGATTATAAACCACATGGTCAAACACCTTACGCTGTTTTTCGCGGTCAAGTCGGTCCAGAATCTGCTTTCCCCCATGCCGTAACACAAAATATCGTATTAAAAAAAGGAGACACTCTAGTAACGGGAGCAGCATCCAGTGTTTTTGGATATACAAGTGAGTTAGAGCGAGTAATGTTCGTCGAAGAATATTCTAAGGAGCAGGAAAAATATTTTCACCATATGTATGAAGCCCAAGAAGTTGCATTTAAAGCCATCAAACCTGGTAGAGCATACTCTAATGTTGAAAAAGATGTTCAAGCATATTTCAAAGAAAACAACTTAACAGAATTAACGAGACACCATACCGGCCACAACATCGGAATACTAGGGCATGAAGCACCGTTTTTCGACTTAGGTGATCACACATTACTAGAACCAGGCATGGTTGTTACCGTTGAGCCTGGAATATATGTGAAGGGCTTAGGTGGCTTTAGACACTCTGATACGGTTCTTGTGACAGAAGATGGCATTGAAATGTTGACCTATTACCCGAGAGACCTCCAATCCTTAATTTGTTACTAAAGGAGTTATCCTTAGTACCAATAATGAATGACTCAATCTTTCTGAAAGGACAGTTGAGTCATAATAATTTTTTTCTGAGGTACTTTAAAGGATTTTTTTTATTTCGGCCAGTGGAACTTAAAAAGTAATGGAAAATGAAAAAACGCACTTTACCCAAAGGATTAATTAACTACGATAGTAGTTTTAATCACTTGGATAAAGTGCGTTCATAAATTAAAGATAATAACGCCCGCCTGGGTGTTATTAAAAATAAAAGAAGAAGTATAAGTCTAGTATACCCTCCCCATAAGCCATAAAAAGGGAAAGATTGAAGTCATTGGTTTTCCGCTTTAAAGTACAATGTTTATTGCAATGGACTATGAAATTTTGTGCGTTTTGCACATTAATCAGTTTTTTATGGTGGAAATCTTACTGATCTTTTTGAAAATTTACATTTTTCTTTAATTTTTCATCATTTTTAATTCAGTTAAGGAAATACCCATATATAGATACATCATTTTACGGTAATCCTTTATACTGGTTCCTGTAATCTCTTTTATTTTTTCCAAACGATACTGCAAAGTATTTCTATGGATGTGAAGAGAATGGGCAGTTTGCAGTTTATTGAAGCCAGACTCACACCAAGCCTTTATCGTCTGTGTGACTTCCTCACAATCATCAGCATCAAGTACTGGCTTTATTTCCCTTATAAGCATTCCAACTACGTCGTGATCCATACTTTGCAGGAGGGTCTCAAGGAGATAGTCATTCACATAAAAAACTCTTTCAGAAACCCTTTGTTTTTTGCCTGCCTCTATCACCTTCCAGGCTTCACGGTTTGACCTTTTGATTTCCGGAATAATATCTGCAGCAGCTCCAATACCAATGATGGCTTTTATCCTTTTAGCATCCAAACGGTCCAGAAGCTGATTGCATGCAGAAAATAACTGGCTATAGGAATGATCATGAATACCGGCTTTATGCAAAATGATAAACTTGTCTTCCCCCATATAGGTGGATAGGTCGCTGCTCTGAAAAACTGATTGAATTTCTTTCATTACAGTTAATTTGGTACGCTGAATACCAGCTTCAATTGATTCACCATAATAACGAGATTCTGAAAATTTTTCGGCAAAATCCTTCATATTCAATATTTCGACAGCTGCACAAATGTATGGCGGCTTCAGGTCATAACCGAGTTCCAAGCTGCGGGTTCTAAGTAAGTTTTCACTATTTTGGCCAGCATCAATCCCAGGATCTCTTTTATAAATTGCTGATGGGCTTGCTGTGAAATAAGACTTGACTCCAGAAGTATTTCTTCCCTCAGCATAATTTCAGCATGCTTTTTGACTAAGAGCCAATACTTCTCAACCTCACTTCTCTCCCCTGTTATAGGAATCGTTCCGATAAAAGTGCCATGTAATTCAATCGGCAGAGTAAATCCAGGCTTTGTCCCTTCAAAATGATCAATATAACCTGGCTTGTTGGTTAATGGCCTATTATTTTTAATAACCGGGATAGATGCTTCATGAAGGACATTCAATCTCTCCTTATCACTGGCCCCAATAACGATTCCGGTTTCATCGGTTATAATCACATCATATCCGATAATTTCACTCGTTGATGCGGCAATTTTTGTGGCAACTTTTTTCAGCATTCCATCCACCCCCTTTAGACTGGGCTTGTTAAAAATTACGAAAACTTCATCCACTCTATCTTTTATATAAACTCTATGAATATATCGGGTAAAATGCAAGCCCATGATAAAGAACATCTGAAGGGATAGCTTTTCCCACTAATATCATGGCAGGGCGATGAACCCATAGAGTTAAGGAAAAAGAAGCAGGCAACCCACTTGGGTTCCTGCTTCACCTGGTTAGTCATATGACTCTACTATCTTTATCTTCTTAATTACTCTAATCCAACAAAATCTTCACTACATCATCCAAATATTTAGTAGTATTATATCCTGTAATTTTCAAACTTTTTGGTATCACATTATTACCAGGTAATTTCACGCTCTGAACAGTAAAGAAGTGACGGGGCTGTTCCATTTCTTCGTATATTTTTGGTGTAATCTTATGCATATCATATTCTTTCCCATTTTTATCAACAATGACTCCTTCATAGTCTCCCTCCATTGAATTATTTTCTTGCTCAGTCTCAATAAAGTAATGAAGCGATTCATACGCTCGATTCTTAATTTTATGATTACTGAAGATAACGGTGGTCGGCTGACCAATTTCCACCTTATCAATGGAGATAGTGCTGCCTGCATATTCAAAGGTTTGAGGATATTCCCTGGAAGCATCAAGTTTAATCGTTTTATGATCTTCAATTGATAAATACACACTAGCAAATTGAACCTTAACCTCATTTGTTTCTGTTTCAAAAAGAGGTTCAAAATGCGCCTGGAAAATGCTCCAATTGATATCTGGCTGATTATGCACATAAGAATTTCCATATAGATCAGCTTTCAAAAATTTATTGTTAACTTCAAGATCATTAAAATTGATCATCTCTAATCGCTTCGCTGGCTGTTCATTATTAATGCCATATTGCAGAATTGTCGCTGTTGGTGCAAGGATTAATTTATCCAGCCGGACTGGGACTCCCTCAAGTTCAATTTTTTCATTTAATGCATACTCAGTGGATGGCTGTTTTGTGACAGGGATCTCAAAGTTCCACTCCCCTTTTTCCGGCTCCATACTCATGTAAGAATCAGAGGAGTCACGCTTTAGTTTCATAACTTTATTTAATTTGAGTTTAATTGTACCTGTATCCTCTTTCAGCGGCCTAAGACTCATCTTCCCATGATAAATGTTCTTTTCCTTATTATTAAGATCTGATTCAATATCTGGGGGGAAGTACCTTGGATAGGTATTTGCCATCATGATTTTCCCTTCGTCCTCTATAAAAACGCCATCATCAAAGTTAATCATAAATTGATTGTTTTCATTTGTATCTTCAATCTCATAAAATATAAGGGTCTGAACATCATCAGCAATCGCACCCTTAATTTTTATTTTCACCCCACTACTTTCTGCTTCCAGGTTCAGCCTTTCACCCACATCCTCCTGGAGAAAGGCACGGAGCTCCTGGTTTTCCTCTGTCCAGGTGTAAAAAAGTTTTGAAAAGACACCTGTAAAAATCCCTGCAAAAATGACTAAAACGAATATACTTGCGGCAATAAACCCATTTCTTTTACGTTTATTCTTCTTTTGCTGATCGAGACTTTCCCTTTCTGCAATCCGTTCTTTGACATTTTCCATAAAACCAGCTGGTACACTGAATTTCTCAATCGCTTCAGTAAAGCTCACCATAACTTCCTGTAAGGCTGCTAAATCCTCCTGGCAGTCCTGGCAATGATAGATATGCATTTCAAAATCAATTTTTGCGGGCCGTTCCAGGTTTCTCTCCAGATAATCAACGTAAAGCATTTGGTACTCGTTACAGCCGTGATAGTGCTCTCCATATCCCATTCCGTTTCTGAGTGACTGCAGTCCTGAGAATAAAAGCTCCTTAACCTGCTCGGCCGAAACCTGGAGAAGCTGTGCTGTTTCGTCCTTAAAGAGTCCTTTTATGTATGTTAAAACCAGTACTTCTCTTTCCTTTTCTTTTAACTGATGGAGTTCATGAAATATCTCTTGATGGGAATCAAATTCCTCCGAAGCTTGTAAACTTTTATTAAGAGCAAGCTCCCGGCAGATATGGATAAAAATAGATAAAATCCACATTTCGAAAGATGTGCTGCTTTTAAAGCTTGGCAGCTCCTTGTGCACCCGTAAAATGGCTCTATAAAAAAGCTCCTCTATCTTGCGTTGGCTCCCAAGATAGGACCAGCCAATTGCATAAAAGGATCGCTGATGCTGTTTGAACCAGCTAACGATGGATTCTATGTCTTTTACTCTTATCGTCACTGGTAAAATGGGATTGTTTTTTGCTGGGATGATCAAGACCATTCTCCCCTCTATGTATGCCTAATTATTTATATACCTGGCTTTATTATAACGATCAAAGTGATATTATTCACCAAAATTTGGATAAGGAAGTCATGTTCCCTTAGGCAAATAAAAAAACTCCTTTTGCAGAAGTTCTGCAAAGGAGTTTTTCCAATAAAAAGCTATCTATATCCCCCAGCATTGGCCGGTTTCCCTGCTTCCTGAACCTCAACCAAATATCTGAAAGCATCTGGCTGCGAACCGTCCAAATCATGAAAGTTGTACATTTTAGCCAGCTGGCCACTAGAATAGGACCCGCCGCTCAACCGTTTTTTATCAGGATCTTTTGCTATGGCACTAATTGCACGCCCTATATACCTTGGTGTTTCAGAGATAACGAAATGAGGTTCATTTTTGGCAGCATCTTTCCAGTTTTCCTCTGTTACCCCAAACACCTCAAGCATAATTTCAGAACGCATCCAGCCGGGTGAAACAGCAGCCGCAGTGCAATCATAAGGAGCAAGTTCATGTGCCAGCGCTTTGGCCATCCGGATAACCGAGCTTTTAGCCAAATCATAAAAAAGAGACAGACGGTAGCGATTTTGATTGTACTCCTCTGTTCCATCTGTTATTTCGGCAACTAATCCGCCTTTGTTTTTAATCAGGAGCGGAAGGGCATAATGACTTGTGATAATATGCGTATCAATCGCCAGACGAAGCATTCTCATCCCCTTCTCCAGGGAATGCTCCCAGACTGGAATATCCCATTCCATCAAATTTTCGCTTCCCCATATATCATTGACGAGGATATCCAGCCTTCCCTGTTCTTTTTCTATTCTTTCAATTAAAGATCGCACCTGATCAGGTATGAGATGATCCACTTGGACAGCAATTCCAATGCCGCCCAGTTCATTGACCAATTCAGCTGTTTCTTCGATTGTTTCCTTACGGCCATATTCTGACATCTGATTTCGTGTCGTACGGCCTGTTACATACACTGTAGCTCCTGCCGCTCCCAGTTCCATGGCGATTCCGCGGCCTGCTCCCCGCGTTCCCCCAGCTACCAATGCTACCTTCCCTTTTAATGATGTCATTCCGATCTGCCCCCTTTTGTGTTATATCTATACTATAATCATTAATGTTGACATCCAATGTCATATTTAAAACTTTTTGGCCAGGAGTGAACAGAATGCGCGCGGACAGACTCATTTCTATATTATTATTGCTTCAAAATAACGAAAGAATGACTACGAGGGAATTGGCAAGAGAATTGGAGGTAACAGACCGCACCATTCACCGGGATATGGAAGCCTTAAGTGCTGCAGGCATCCCTGTCCTTGCTGAACGGGGAAAATTCGGCGGATGGAGACTGCTTGATAAATACAGAACGAATCTTACCGGGTTAAAAGCTAATGAAATCAAAACCCTGCTTCTCTCCCCCTCCTTTCAGCACCTTGCGGATCTAGGAATCAGTGAAGATTGGAAAGAAGCACGCCAAAAGCTGCTTGCTGCGATTCCCGCACCAATGAAAGATGATGTTAAAGACATTTCCAACCGGATTCATATAGATACCAGCACGTGGAGACAAACCCCACGGGAAATGAAGTCATTTGGAATAGTGCAGCAGGCTGTATGGGAGGAGAAAAAGCTTCAAATCCAATACGAAAAGGCAAATAAACAAACTATTGAGAGAATCGTTGATCCATTGGGGCTGGTAGCTAAAGGGAACACCTGGTATCTCATAGCTGCTTCTGATGAAAAGATAAAAAGCTATCGAGTTTCGAGAATAGTGGAAGCAAAATTGATGAATGACAAATTCAGCAGGCCGAATAACTTTGATCTTGCTGGCTATTGGCAGGAATCAAAGCAGTCATTCATTAGCAGCCTGCCTAGGTTTGAGGTGGAAGTAGAAATTTCTCCCTCCATCATTCAGCGGATAAATTTTACTGGGCGATTTGTACAGGTGATACACATGGATAACCCTAAGGATAATGGATGGATTCCAGCAAGTCTTTGCTTTGATACTGAACAGGAGGCAAGGGAGTATATACTTGGGTTTGGGGATCAGATTAAGATTGTAAGCCCTGTTTCACTTAGGAAAAGTGTGAGGGGGATGGCTGAGGGTGTGGTTAATTTATATAGTGAAAAGAAGAGATAATCCTTGACGTAATAACCGGAGGTCAACTCAGCTCCTTCCATTCTGCACTCTACTTGTTTTGTATATATGTCGCAATACATGAGATTTGGTAAGTTTACACCTTAAATTGCTGTTTAACTAAAAAAACTTAATTGGAAAGATATCACTCTATAATTGTCAATCATATCTTTATATTCCTTATAAACTACGATAGTTTGCACTTATTTCATTCTTGTCCTTGGTGAATAAATTAAGATTAACGATACGTTAATCACCCACTGCAAAAGTAACTAACCAGTTCAAATTTATGCTATAATAAAGAATATTCAGACTATTAAAGGAGCATAGCATATGAAACAAAACATTATTGACATTGTCCAATCACAAGTGATTGCATCAATCAAGGAAGAAGACGACCTGGAAAAGGCAGTCCGGTCAAAAGCCAACATCGTCTTCATCCTTACTGGAAATTTAATTACGATGAATGGATACCTGAAAAAACTAAAACAAGCCGGCAAAACTACCTTTATCCATATTGATTTCATTGATGGACTGTCCAACACAAAGAGTGCCATTAAATACATAGCAGAAATCTGGAAGCCATCCGGCATCATTACAACGAAGAGCAACCTGATTAAATATGCAAAGGAAGAAGGCCTTATGACGATCCAGCGCCTTTTTCTTATTGACCGCAATGCTCTTGTCAAGGGTATCGATATCGCACATAATTGTAAACCAGATGCCATCGAAGTTCTTCCTGGCCTGATGCCATCTGTCATTGATAAACTGACAACAATGACAGCGCTGCCAATCATCGCTGGCGGCCTGATCAGTAATAAGGAAGACATTCTGAATGGATTAGGGGCAGGTGCACTCGCCATTTCCTCTGGTGATCCAAAGCTCTGGAATCTGGATCTCTAACCGAATAGAGCTCAATTCACAGGAGTTGAGCTCAATCTCTTTTCAAGTTCCAACCTCTTCCTCATTTTCTGCTTTTGTCTTTCTTTTTTTCTTAATCCTTGGAAAACGCACTCTCGTAATCTCCCTCTCTTCAAAGTAGTTTCCTATCTTTGTAATGGTGAATGTAACTAACGTTGCGAAGATGACGATGGTATAAAATCCTGCTCCAATTCCAATCCCGACTCCCCCAGCGTAAAAGATCATCGCAGCTGAAGTCAGCCCCTTTACTCTCAAGCCGTCTTTCAAGATCACACCTGCACCAAGGAAACCCAGACCTGATACAATCTGTGCTGCCAGACGCATAGGATCCATCACTTTTCCGCTATCCGGCTGACTTAGCAGCTCTGCACTTTCGATCGAAACAATCGTAATCAGTGTACATGCCACCGATACATACGTATACGTTTTTAAACCAGCCGGCTTATTTTTCGATGTCCTGTCCCATCCGATTAAAAATCCTAATACAGCACTGACCACAATCCGAAAATAAGTCTCATGCTGCCAGAAGAATTCATTCATATACTCCATGTAAACCGCCATCCAACCAACTCCCTTCACGATAAAAAGAGACCACGCCATGAAACGAATGCTAAATCTCCCCACTAATAGTGAGGAAATCATAGTGTTCGCTTCATAGGTGATCTCTTTTGCTCTTCCTACAAGCCGACGTTTATTTTCGTTACTTCTATTATAAAACATTTGCTTCTCCATATCAAGCATTATTCTAATAATTCAGAATATACTTAAATATCCTGCCGAATATGCATTGCCACACCAAAGTCCCCATATGATTAAATTAGGTAATAAAATAGCGGGTGGAGATGAAGAGAGCCCTGTGCCAATTGTGTGTACGATGATCGTACATTCTGTTGTCATGGGGTTCTTTTCATTTTTACATAAATAACATTTTTAAAAGGAGGAAGTAAGTTGAAAATTAAATCAATTAGCTGGGCAGCTGCTTTTATTCTCGTTTTAGGCATCGTAATGGTATTAATCCCCTCACAAAACGCCAAGGCAGAAGATGCAATCCCACCCAACCTGTTGATCACAGAATTGATTCCTAATACCGATAACTACGCAGGTTATGATGCATTTGAATACTTTGAGCTTTATAACAATAGCCCGGATCCAATCGACCTGAAAGGATATCGATTCGCCTCCCGCAATTGGGACGAAGAAATCGAGGAAGCATACATTTTAAAGCCTTGGGAAACAGTAGTAGTCTGGACAAGAACCGCATCAATCAGCCCTATTTCACTGGATGCATTTAACTATAACTATTTCTTTTCCTACAAAAGTAAGTATTTACAAGAAGAGGATACAATCATCCTTGGCAACATCGGCGGGCTAGCCAATGGCGGTAGCACACTAACCGTTTATGACCCCGATGGCCACGAAGTCGTCAGAGCGGATTATGCAGCAGAGGACGTTTCTCTAAAGAAAACAGTCACCTTTACCTATCCTAAGGACAATACACGGACAATGGAAAAATTATCAATAAACCAAAACCCGACTCCGGGATGGCTGGTAGAAGATCAAGCCCCAGCTCGTCCAGTAATAGATAAAGAGGCTCCGCATCCGCCGGTCAACCTGGAAGCGACTGCTGGCAGCGGAAATGCTGCATTGACCTGGGATGCATCTTCCGAAACAGATCTATTCCGTTATCATATTTACAAAGATGGCCATTTCGAATATTCAGTAGATGCATCACAGACAGAATTTCCCCTTTATATGTTAATCGGCAATCAAACGTACTCATTACAAGTAAGCGCAGAGGATACATCAGGGAATGTATCGGAAAAATCAGCCCCTGTACAAGTAACACCAGAACACCAAATCATTACTCAGCTGGAACGATGGAAACATCAAAAAGATCCTGCCTATCAAGGTCTATGGGATATCAGTTCGGACGGACCGGTGATTGCAGGATTAGCCCAAGGACTGGTCCCTCAAGGATTAACCTATTATCAGAAAAAAGACTGGCTGCTTACCATAAGCTATGTCGATGATGGAATTCGGCCTGGTACCATTACCGTAACAGATCGCACGACAGGCAAACTGGTGAAATCGGTTGTCCTTTACAACACCGATGGCACACCGTATACCGGTCACGCTGGTGGCGTTACCGTCAGTCGCGATCATGGCTGGGTAGCTTCCGAGAATTACTTGTTCAGCTTCAATTTAAGTGACCTGGCAGAAGCGGAAAATAACGGAGAAATTCAGTTCACAAGACAAATACCATTACCGGTCGAGGCGGCTTACACCGTTTATGATGAGGGCATTCTCTGGGTCGGAGAATTCTATGAGGCAAGCTCCTATCCGACCGATCCATCTCACCATATTGAAAACAGGGATGGAGAAATGCACTACGCCTGGATGATCGGCTTCAATTTGGAACGAAACAACGATATGCTTGCTGAAGCCCATTGGGATGGCTCACCTGAGCACAATGCTGTGCCTGATTACGTCCTTTCAACGACTGGAAAAGTCCAAGGCGCCATTATACAAAAAGCAGCAGGGAATGGCATCAAGCTAAGTACATCCTACGGAAGAGCAAACGACAGTGTACTGTATCGTTATGAATACCCATTAAAAGAAGACCCTCATTCCTATGCCACTGTCGAAGGAAAAGAAGTACCCCTATGGTTCCTTGATGGACACACTGCTAAACCACGCCAAAGTATCGAAGCAATCCCGATGCCAGAAGGAATCGTTGAAGTACAAAAAGAACTCTACGTCGTGTTTGAGTCCGGAGCAGATAAATACCGCTATACGACCACCTACCCGATGGACCGGATGCTCAAAATCGATATGAAGAAATTAATGAAGGATGATAAAGGAATCGAATAACACAAAAAAGGGAGCGGGATTCTATTACCGCTTCCTTTTTTAATATCATTTTAACGATAGCAATCCACTCACCGAGGGTAAGACATAATCTGGCTTCCACGGAGAAACCCTCAAGTCCTCCTCGGTAGTAATCCCACTAAGTACAAGTGCTGTTTTCATTCCAGCTTCGATTCCCATCCGGATATCCGTTTCGAGGCGATCACCGATCATCACACATTCATCCGGCTTAAGCTGCAAAATTTCCAATGCTGTTTCAATCGTTAGAATGGATGGCTTTCCGATCTGTACATCAATCGTTTTCCCGGCAACCGCTTCCACCGCACCAATCATTCCGGCACAGTCCGGAACATCGCCTACCTCCATGGGACAGGTTCTGTCAGGATTGGTTGCAATCATCTTTGCACCAAGCTTTACGGACTGATAGGCAAAATTCAAATGATCGTAGTGAAAATCTCGATCCCATGACAGTACAACGACGTCGATCTCTGCTGGTGCCAGCCCTTCCCGAAATCCGGCAAGTGCCAGTTCATCTTTGATTGGCTGCTCTCCAATCACATACAATGTGGCATTAGGATGATGTTCCCGCAAATATTCAATCAACGTAAGTGTCGGATTCAAAATGTTCTCCAGGCTCGCATTGATCTTGAAGCCGCGCAACTTCTCCACATAACACTGACGCGATTCAATCGTCTTGTTTGTAAGGAATAGCACTTTCTTCCCCTCATTGAAAAGGGAATTCACCACAGTATCTGCTCCTTCAATCAATTGCTTCCCAAGATATACGGTGCCATCCAAGTCAAAAATATATCCTTTCAAGTTTCTCATTGTTCCCCTCCATCCAATAAAGTAAAACTTCAATCAGTGGGTGTTTTAGTGCCCGTTAGAGGGCAATAAAAAATTCCTTGAGCATGACGATTTCTCCAATTTAATAATTGGATGCCGCCAAACCCAAGGAATCTCCTCATCTCTATCCTTGATCTATTTACCTATACTGTTTTCGTCATCAGGTCTTCGCCGATGACGACCTTCAAGATGCTAAGCTTTGCCACCTCTTCTTCATATGGTTCTTTATCTGACAAGTGGACTAACACAATCTCACCGATTTTATCCAAATCATACTTCTCTACAACTTCAACGAGACTGCTGTGGTTACCGGCCACTTTACGAGCAGATGTCGCCTCATGAATTAACATATCTATATGGTCATACTGTCCGATTCGTGCGTTGATTTCCGTATCACTTGAATAAACGACTACTCGACCAGGGCATCGGACCTCCAGCCCAACAGTAGGAACAGAATGAAGCGCTTTAAAACAGGAAAAAGTCATCTCCCCGCCTGACAACAGCTCCTCTTCCTGATCACCATCAAATGTTTCCACCTCAATGGAAAAGGCGATCGGCCACTTGTCAGCCTCCATTGTCGCCAGCCATTCGTAAAGCTTTTTCTCATTACGGTAATCGCAAAAAATCCGTAAAGGCTTTTTCCTGTTTTCCAGCCACATCCCCCACAGCAAAGATGGCAACCCATAAATATGGTCGATATGAAAATGGGTGAATATCACTGCATCGAGCTCACTTAAGTCCATCTGCATTTGCTTCAGTTTTCTGCAAGGATTGCCGCTGACATCGACCAGGACATGATAACCGTCATTCGAAAAGCAAATTGAAGTATTATCGCGATTGGAACCGGGATAGGCACTTCCCGTTCCCAAAAAATGAATATCCATTTAACCACCACCTATTTAATTCCTGAATGCATGAAGCTTGATACGAATTGTTTTTGGAAAATGAAGAAAGCAACTACTAATGGCATGATGACCATTACCGTACCTGCAGCGACCATTCCCCATTGTGCTCCCGTTTCATACGATTGCGCAAACAAGGCAAGTCCAACGGTCAACGGTCGGGACTCGACAGAATCCGTGATAATCAACGGCCACATGAAGTTGCTCCAATGGTGACTGACGGACACGAGCGCAAACGCAATATATGTCGGTTTAGCCGATGGAATGTATACATGCCAAAGCGTCTGATACCATTTACAGCCGTCTATTCTCGACGCTTCATCGAGATCATACGGGACCTGCTTAAAAGTCTGGCGCAACAGGAACACCCCGAATGCTGATGCCCAATACGGCATCATGACGGCCAGCTTCGTATTAACGAGCCCAAGCTGGCTAATAACCTGGTAGTTCGGAAACAACAGAATTTCAGGCTGAATCATCAGCTGGAGCAAAAACAAGATAAACAGTACATTTTTTCCTTTGAAGTTCACCCGTGCAAAAGCATAAGCCGCAAGCGTAATCGTGAACAACTGGACAATCAGCACGCCAAATACGATGACGAACGTATTGATGTAGTATTGGATAAATGGTGCAGTCTCCCACGCTTTCACATAGTTTTCAACTGTTGGGTTTGAGACCCAGAACGGAAAACCTCCATTGATCACTTGATTCCCGGGAGAGAAAGAAGTAATGATTACCCAAAGCAGCGGGATAAACGAAATGATCCCAAGAACAATAATGATGCCATAGTTCAGTTTTTTCATCATTCTCCCCTCCTTAATAATGGATTTTCCGATCAAGATACAAATAGTTGAATGCTGTGACCCCCAGCATGATGACAATCAAAATCACGGTCAGAACGGCAGCTTTGCCAAGATCCCAGTTCGTAAATGCCGCTTCATAGATATGATAGAGCAGCAGATTGCTGGCATTATCCGGTCCACCCTTAGTCATAATGTACAAGTGGTCGACGTTCTTGAATGAATTCGTAATCGCCACGATCATGACGAACAGCGTCGTCGGCATCAGCAGCGGGAACGTGATATGACGGAACATCTGGAGCGGTTTCGCCCCTTCGATCTCAGCCGCTTCATAGACATCTCTCGGTAAATTTTGCAAACCAGCTAAATAAAAAATCATATAAAAACCAGCATCTTTCCAAATAATCATGACAATCATCACAATCATTACTGTATTGGGATTCCCCAGCCAGTTCGTGTCCCCTGCTCCGAACAAATGAAGGAAGTTATCGAGCAGTCCGTACTGAGGGGTGTAAATGAAAAGCCAAATATTCGCTACCGCAATTAACGGAATGATTGTCGGGTAGAAAAACGATGTCCTAAGCAAGGAGCTTCCGGCCATTTTTTTATTCAGCCAGATGGCAAGATACATCGCTAGGAACAAACTCGTTGGCACTGTCCCAATCATGAAGATGATGTTATTCAGAATGACCTTCCTGAATATCTCATCAGCTAAAACTTCTTTATACTGATCCAATCCGGAAAACTGCAGCCGGGTCATCGGACCACTGTAGAAGCTTAACTGGATCGACTTGAGAGTTGGGTAAAACGTAAACATAGTTAAAAAAATGAAAGAAGGAAACAGTAATCCGTAGGCGAACAGATTGTGCCTCGTTCCGGAACTGAATTTTCTTCGCTTCGTTGTCATCAGATCTAACCCACCTTTCTTGTGAATAAAGAGAGCCCAGGTCAGCATATTTTCACTTGAGCTCCACTCCATTCAGTCCACTGCTGCAGCTTTATTACTGAAAAGGCTTCAGCACTTCTTCTGCTTTCTCCTGAGCTTTTTCCAATCCTTCGTCAACTGAGCTTTGTCCAGTCAAGATCGATTGAATATGATCATTGAAAATTTTCTGCACCTCACCATTTTGGTAAGTTGCCAATTCGCTATCCGCATATTCCAATTGCTCGCGGGCAACAAGTGCAGGCGGGAATTCCTCTACATACTTTTTCAGCAAGTCCGTTTCATAAGCAGATTCTCTAGTGGCGACATATCCTGTATCGATAGACCACTGAGCTACGCGCTCAGGTTCCGTAAGAAATTTCATGAACTTGATCGCAGCTTCCTTGTTAGCTTTGGGAAGATCTTTGAACAAGTAGATGTTTCCTCCTCCAGTCGGGGATCCAAACTGATTATTTGCCGGCAGGAATGATACACCGAAATCAAAGTCTGCATTGTTCTTCACATTTGTCAGATTACCTGTCGTGTGGTACATCATCGCTGTTTTTCCGCTCAAGAAGTCAGAAGGAACTGTCGCCCATTCAATGACACCCTCCGGCATGATCTTATGCTCTTTTCCAAGGGACAACCAATAATCCATCGCTTCTTTTGCGTAAGGTGCGTTGAAGTGCACTTTCTTTCCATCTTCAGACATGATGTTGTCTTCAGTCTGAAGTGCTAAAGCCTGGAACATCCAGTACTGGTATCCAGTACTCGGGATTTCAAGACCCCATTGGTCCTTACCGCCATTTTTCGTCAGCTTCTTCCCGTATTCCACCAGCTGATCCCAGTTTTCAGGTGGAGCTTCCGGATCCAGTCCGGCTTCTTTGAATGCGTCCTTGTTGTAGTATAGGACAATTGTGCTGCGCTGGAATGGCAAGCTGTATACCTTATCTCCGATAGAAGAATTCGCCATG
Source organism: Cytobacillus sp. NJ13 (assembly GCA_030348385.1). Taxonomy (NCBI): domain Bacteria; kingdom Bacillati; phylum Bacillota; class Bacilli; order Caryophanales; family Bacillaceae; genus Cytobacillus; species Cytobacillus sp. NJ13. The sequence continues at coordinate 1,553,652 of JAUCFP010000006.1, forward strand.
AATCCATCGTAAAAATCATTTAAGTACTCTTCGTCAAACAAAGGTGTCACTTCCTCGATCAGGTCGTTCTCAAGTAAAGTGAATAGATCAATTGAGAATAAAACAGCAAGTTCAGGCGGATTCCCTCCCTGCGCTGACGCCATCACCTGTGTCATCGTTTCAGCATAACTGCCGCCATACTTCGCATTGACCTTGATGTCAGGATTTTCTTTCTCGAATTCTTCTACAATTCCATCAACAATGTTCGCTACATCCCCCCCAACCGCAACCGGGAACCAGAAATCAATCTCAGCCGTTTCTCTCACTTCAGTGTCACTGCTGCATCCGGCAAGGACAACCAGTAAAACTAAAACGAATGATAAAAACTTAACCTTCATGCCTTTTCCCCCTTAATATCCATTTTTTCATAAAAAAACCCATGAACAATAACTGCATCACAAAGAAGTGTCATGCAATTTATTGTTCACAGGGAATCTCCGCATCTCTACCCTAGACAATAACCTGTCTAATATATATGTCTTATTACTCACAATAATAACCAATCCTTTGCAATAAAATTTTGAAGGTTTTTTCATTGGATTTTTATCTTACTAAATCAATTGAAATCATGAAAAAAGGTGCCTGGCCCTTTAGGCATTAACGTATCCAACGCAGCCGGGGTCAGGCACCAATATTCCAAAAACGAGCCTTCTCAATCAATTTTGGGGCTCGTTTTTGTCATTAGGGCAGGAGTCCATTTATGTAACTCCTAAAGATAAATTAATTTCATGAACTATTCACTCTTTAATGATCTCAGACAGCTTTGCTTTATAGGCTATTTATATGTTATTACTCGAATTCTTTTCTTCCTTATCCCCTATATTTAATCGCTAGTCCTTTTAAGAAGTTTCTGGCAAAATTGTCTAAGCAAACTTTATAATTTTTATGTCCTTCTTTTCTTAAAAAAGCACCGAGTTCTCCTTTTGATACGTTTAATCCAGCTTTTTTGAATACATCTATCATGTCCTCTGTTGTTAAGGACAAGGCGATTTTGGTTTTCTTTAAAAGGATATTGTTTACATTTGTATTATTTTCTATGGACGGTTCTGGCGTACTATTTTGACCTGGTTTTGACTCTTGCTTACCTCTTTTATAAATAATGAAGCCATTCAAAAATGAATTTAACATACTATTTGTTAATTTTATTTGCATGCCATTCTCTTCTTCATCTGTCTTTTTAAGGATCTTTACCACCTCTGGTACGGATACCTCTATTCCTCCAAGTTTAAAGATCTCTGCCATTTCACTATTTTTGATTTCTAACGCATATCTCAATCGAATTAATATATCATTATTATCCATCAACTTACTTCCTCCTATTTTTTACTGCTCTTTATTAATACAGTACCCTTTTAACTATCTTAAGTCTATTATAGCCGAAGCCTCACAATGAGCAGAATACGGAAACAATCAATTTAATATGCCATATCACCTAAAGTGAGTAAATGGATGGCACAAAGAACCGCACAGCATCCCACTGTGCGGCAATTAAATGTATATTGGCGAGACCGCCTGGGACTCGAACCCAGCTGACCTGGAACGCAAGTCACAAGGAGTTTTGGGGACAGTGGAGGGCACCAGAGAAAATAAAATACTAATAAATCATTATTTGTACCATATCTCGTCCATTTATCCAAACGGTTTATTTGGTCTCCTTTGGTATTTATGAATGACATAAACCTCTTAAATCAATTGTTTTCCAATTTTCTTTTTCCCTTATCAACCCAAAATCTTTCAAAGCCCTCTGAAGTTTCAAGCCTCTAGCTCAGGTACATCCTAGAACATGGCGAACTTCGAACCCACCGTCCGAACCATTCGAAATAAAAAAAAGCAAGGGATAATCCACACTCTCCATCGAACCTTTGAAATTTTTATTAACCTTCCGAGTTATAAAGCGTGGAATGGTGGATCCTCCAACATCTGCAAAAAGGCAAGAAAATCGTAACTGTCAAACCTCACACATAAAAAGTGGGAGATAAAACTGTTAAGGTTCCTGGCCATCGTCGTTCTACACCAAATTAATCCTCTTGAGCCTTCAAACTCTCCAAAGTTCGCAGGATTCACATTTTTTGGGACATAAAAAAGCAGAAAATGGCATATAATGGATTAACTAAGGGTGGCATCTTTCCTCCCCTTAGTTCTGGTGATTTTAACCAGAAATGCGACAATAGGTAAATCTTGGTGTATGGGTGGATAGTCTATAAATCCACCCTTTTTTATGTAGTTAATTTGCTATGTTTCTCTCCAACGCCTAAGACAACGTTTTGGCTGTTCCTTCCCAATCATCTCGGGGTAAAAGCCTTGTTCAATAAAGATTTGCGATGGTGTTTTCCCACTTTTGTACTCCGCCACTGCTTTTGTCTTAAATTCAGAACTATAGGATATTGACCTCTCAGAAGCCCTCAAAACATTAGGATTCTTTTCAAGTTCTTTCATTTGAAATCATTATAAATATTCTTACTCATGAAAAAACCTCCGCCCTATTCATTAAAACTATTGAAACACAAAAAACCCCAGAAAGGGGCACTTTTTTATCAGTGTCCGCTATCTGGGGTATAGTTCAGATTACCAATGTAGTCTCTTAAATTAGAAAAAACCGACTGTGTTAATTTAATACAGTCGGTTTTGTTTCGGTGATTGATTATTTCAATAGCTTCTTTTGCCGATCAAGGCTTTGTTGTTCGATTCTTCTACCATGATTCTTAAATCAGCCCCAGATGGATTCTGGAATACCTTTAGTCCAAACTCTGGTGCAACTGCAAATAGATGGTCAAAGATATCAGATTGCACAGATTCATACACTGCCCACTGTACGGAATTTGTAAATGCGTAAATTTCTAGAGGCAACCCATGTTCACTATGTGCCAGCTGTCTAACCATTAAGGTCATATTCTGATTGATTCCATCGTGATTCTTGAGGTAATTGTTGATATACGCCCTAAAAACACCAATATTGGTAAGGGCCCTGCCATTCACAGGGTTGTTCCGATCGATTTCATTACTAGCATTATACTCAGTAATTTCCCTTTCCTTTTGAATAATGTAGTCAGAAAGGTAATGAACTTTTATAAATTTCTCGATCATTTCCTCGGTGCAAAACGTGATGCTGCTGGTATCTATATACAAATGGCGCTTGATTCGTCGGCCGCCTGAGCTTTGCATCCCTCTCCAGTTTATAAAAGAATCAGAAATAAGAGCATAACTGGGTATCATCGTAATCGTTTTGTCGAAATTTTGAACCTTTACGGTATTTAAAGAAATATCAATAACGTCACCATCTGCTCCATATTTTGGCATTTCAATCCAGTCACCAACCCGAACCATATCATTGGCCGTCAATTGAATTCCAGCCACTAATCCTAATAACGAATCCTTAAATACTAACATTACAACGGCCGAGAGAGCACCAATACCACTTAATAGAATAAGAGGACTCTCACCAATAAGGTTCGAGATTACTAAGATGAACCCTATAGTCATGATAATAATGTTAACCACCTGAATATATCCTTTAATAGGCTTAACCTTGGATATTTCAAAGGTTTGATAAATATCATTAAGTACATTAAGTAAGCTTTCAATAAACACTAACGCTACAATAATGATATAGGTAATGGCCAATTTCGCTATGATTGGCTGATAGGTTGGAAAGGTTGTAGAAAACGAATAAATAATGATTGCAGGAACAATATGTGATAACTTTCGGAAAACTTGTCTTTCCAATATGATTTTACCCCACTTGACCTTGGAGTTTGTAACAATACGAGTGATGATCCTGATCACGATTTTCTTTGTAATAAAATTTGCTGCGATACAGATAAGACCTATTAGCAGAATCTTGATTATTATCGAAAGATATTCTACTAATCTAGGATCCAGATCCATATCTAGAAGTAGATTATTTATGAATTGCATCTGTTATCCTCCAATTTAAATTGCATCATAAGCAACTTTACGGGTAAAGTATCTAAGCTGTCAATTCCTACTTTATCAATAACGAAAAAATGGTGACTTTTCTCCTGAGTTGTAACGCATCAGTTTATTGGGGTCAGGACAAATAGAAGTGTTCATACGTTGCAGGAAACGTTAAAAAGCAACACCCACCAAGTATGGCACCACCAGGGATTGCCAAAGAAAATTAATCAGTTACACATTTCAACATTACTTATTTCTATTAAAGGATTATTAAAGGACTGTTTACAAGTATCCTATAGAAAAATGAGGTGAATAAAACCTTTAAATCTCACAATAACTAAAAACCTTAACCATTCCTCTATTATCTTGTTTTCACATTTCACTTGTGTAAAACGAAACTAATGTAAACAGAATTTTAAACAAATGTAATCTAATATATCAAAAAATGAAATGTAATTATGGAATAATAGTTACTTCAAGCTAAAATGATTGAACCCCTTCAGTTTCTAATTGCCCCATCAGAAACTGAAGAGACGCCCATTATATAATTTGATTTATTGATTATGTTGATTATTATTCAGCCTAGGTGGTGCAGGTATGGCAAGAATAAGAAAGAGAAGAAGGATAAGATGGATTAGAGTATCTGCCGCCATTCTTCTATTAAGTATCTTTTTGGTTGGTCTTTTTACTATATTTCACTATATAGAAGGAACTATAAAAAAGGTTAATCAACCATTTAAAAAAGTTGAAGCAACTCATTCGTTTCAAGGTGAGAAAAGTAAAATGGACGCTGTAAATGTACTTTTACTGGGAAGTGACTCAAGGGGAGAAAAACAAGCTAGAACAGATACAATAATGGTAGCTCACTATAATCCTAAAACTCATGAGGTAAAACTTATGTCGCTTATGCGTGATATGTATGTATCCATACCTGAACATGGAGAGCATAAATTAAATACTGCTTATTCATTAGGAGGACCTGAATTATTAAGGAAGACCATCCAATTAAATTTTGGTCTGGATATTCATCATTATGCGATTGTCGACTTCAAAGGATTCGAAAAAGCTGTAGACCTCCTTGTTCCCGATGGGATTGAAGTAGACATACCATATGAAATGTCTGATGGCATCGGAATGACGTTAGAGGAAGGGAAGCAACAACTTCATGGTAAAGAACTGTTAGGATATGTTCGATTCCGTCAAGATCGTTTAAGTGACTTCGGCCGGGTGCAAAGACAGCAAGAAGTCATCTCAAAATTAAAAGATGAAGCCGTAAATCTGCATAGCGTCACAAAGCTTCCTGATCTATTAGGACTTTTAAATAAATACATCGATACAGACATTGACACTGCCACACTCTTGACGATTGGAAAAGACATTTTGAGCAATAAAAGTGGAGAAATACAAACAATCCGAATCCCTGAAGATGGCAGTTTTACAAATGAACGTCATGAAGAAATTGGAGAAGTCTTAAAAGTAGACTTAGAACAAAATAAAACAGCTCTTAAAAGGTTTTTAGAAAAAGAAAAAAGTAAACCCTGATCAAACTTTCAAAACCCATAACCATAATCTTTTTTTGGTTATATTAAATTAGACTGCTGATGTCCGCACAAGGCACTCGCTTTCCCTGGGGCGCCCGGTGAGCCCGCAGGATAGTCGAGTGCCCTCTGCTCCAATCACCAGGTGCTTTAAATCAACATTGACCTTAGCTTTAACACAGCATTTTAATAAAAACATCACCTACGAAACCCTAGTTAAAATTGTTCTACTACATTCCTATAGATATAAAGAAAAAACCGCACTAGTAAAAATGATATGCTCCCCTTTAGGTAGACAGATTAAAAAATAAAAATCTGGCTGCTTATGGGGGAGTATTTATTATGTCCAAAAGATCTTACTCTGCTGAAGAGAAATACGAGATATTAAAGGAATTAGACGAGCATTATTCAACATATGAACTTGAGTCAAAATATAACGTGCACCATACAACTATTTTGAACTGGAAACACAAGTATGATAAGTGTGGTTTAGAAGGTCTAAAAGAGTCTTTTACTTGGAAAAAGTATTCCAAGGAATTGAAGCTAGCTGCCATTAGAGATTGTCTGTCTGGGGAGTATTCTATACGTGAGGTTGCTAGATTGTATGAAATATCAGATTCCTCTGTCCTTAGAGGTTGGATAAAGAAGTATAATAGTCATAGAGATTTAAAAGATACGTTACCAGGAAGGGCGAGCTCTATGACTAAGGGAAGAAAAACGACTTGGGAAGAACGAATACAAATTGTAATTGATTGCTTGGGGAACGGAAAAGATTATCAAGAAGCAGCTAATACTTATAATGTTTCTTATCAACAAGTCTATCAATGGGTTAAGAAGTATGAAGATGGAGGAGATGAAGCGCTAAAAGATAAACGTGGTAATAAGAAAGAAGAAACTAGCTTGACTCCAGAAGAGAAAATGAACCTTCAAATGAAAAAATTAGAAAGTGAAAATGAACGGTTACGTGCAGAGAATTTGTTTTTAAAAAAGTTAGAGGAGATCGAAAGGAGGCGAAAATTAGCCAAATCCGATTTGAGGATAAGTATGTCGCTATTCAAGAGCTTCACCAGAATGAAGGTTTAAGTATTAGTTTACTTTGTGAAATTGCTGGTATTGCACGATCTGCATACTATAAGTGGCTAAATCGTACTCCTTCATCCAGAGAAATATTGAATAAAGAAATCATCAAAGAGATGAAAATTCTCCATGAAAAAGTTGATGGCATATTCGGTTATCGTCAGATGACCCTTCACATGAATAGAAAGTTTGAGGAGAAACTTAATCATAAAAGAATCGATCGGTTGATGAAAGTGGCTGGATTACGTTCTGTCATTCGTGTCAAGAAGAAGCAATATAAACGCTCTACACCTCAACATGTGGCAGACAATATATTAAATCGTGAATTTACAGCCGAAAAACCAAATGAAAAGTGGGTAACGGACGTTACAGAATTTAAGTATGGCCAATCAAAAAAGGCCTATTTAAGTGTGATTCGTGATCTTTATGACGGATCCATTATAAGTTATGTTCTAGGACACTCCAATAATAATCAACTTGTATTCAAGACACTTGATCAAGCCACAGCACTATTGAATGGAGAACACCCTCTTATCCATAGTGACCGTGGATTTCAATACACCTCTAAAGGGTTCAAACGTAAAATAGATGCGGCGGAGATGACACATAGCATGTCACGAGTGGGCCGGTGTATTGATAATGGGCCAATGGAGTCTTTTTTTGGGACACTAAAATGTGAGAAGTATTATTTACATAAATATAAGACATTTGAGGAACTTACTACTGCGATGGATGAGTACATACATTTTTATAATCATGAAAGATACCAAAAAAGATTAACGGCTTAGCCCTATGGAATATAGAGTTAAAGCCGCTTAAATCATTTTTATTATTTCCACTGTCTACTTGACAGGGGGCAGTTCAAAATTCACTGTGCGGTTAACTATGTATAGTTGGCGGGACCGCCTGGGAATCGAACCCAGCTGACCTGGCACGCAGGTCACAAGCGGTTTTGAAGACCGTGGAGGGCACCAGCACCCCAATCACAGTTTCAAAACACCGTTAAATCAACATTTTCAAACCCACCAAAACAGATTTCTATTAAATTCTGATACAGTTTTCGTTCAATCCTTACAGATTTATTATAGTTATTAGTTCATATTAGTGTCAATTATTCATTCACCTATTAATTAAACTCTGCTTTTATTTAATCTCAGTCACATCAAAATTTTCATACAAAAAATCCTACTCCCAATATGGGGGGTAAGATTAATTCTGAGGTATTTTTACTGGAACTTTTTTGCTTCAATTCTTCTAGTTTTAGCCATAACTACTTCGGTTGTTAGGAATAGAGTTGCAACAGATGCTGCGTTTTGTAGAGCAGAACGAGTTACTTTTGCTGGGTCTACTACGTTCAAGCCTATTTTCCGTTCTCAATTATTGGGCAATTACCATATCCCAATAAAATATTATATTTTTTTGTAAAATATCTGTTGTGATTTGTGAATTATAAATTTTAAAAGAAAAAATAAACCTAGAAATAATCTAGACTTTTATGATTGCTCCATAATTTAGAGGTAATGTCATACAGTATGGCAACAACCATTGATATTACAACGTAACGGTGAGGGATGCTTTACAACATTATTTACCTATTTGCAATTCACGTGGCATTATGCCGAACTTAGAACCACAAGGAATTGCAAACTTTAAAGCCTCGCTTACTTTATCGATTTTATCCTCTAGAGAGGATTAAATACTTACGAACTTGGTTTAAGACCTTATACATTCATAATAAAATTGTTAATATACATATTCAACTATCAAATCTTCTAACTTTTTTAGCTTACTTAACTTTTTCTTTTTAGAAGTTTGTTTTCTGAAGATAAATAATCAATTAAAAACTCGTTTTGCAACTCTTCTTCGTATTCATCATATCCACTTGTAATTAGTATTTGACAATCTGTATCTTTAAATTCCTCAATGTAAGTGAATAATTTTTTTAAATGCGGAATTTCAATTCCTTCAGCCTTTAAAGTATCAATTATTAAAAATTTTGGGAAAGCGATTTGATAATCTGGATTTAAAGATAGTTTAAGTAAAGATAAATAAAAGAATAGTCTTCTTGGTACATTAAAACTTTGCTCTTTATACTGACCAATAAACGGATAATAATTTCTGTCTAATTTAACTATATATTCGTTTTCATTAGCATCAAAAAAGTCTCTAAGATATTCACTATATATTTTTTCAAACTGTTCTATATTTTTTTGGAACATATTATCTTTTTCTTCTTCTAATTTATTTAAACGCTCTCTAGTCTTTTGAATTTTATCCTCTAACCCACTAATTATACTTTTAGAATTATTTATATCTTTCGCCTTCTCTTTTAATATCGCTAATTCAGAAGCGGTTTCTTTTAATGGGATTATTTTATCAGTAATTTCATCAATAGCAGAAACATTTGAGTTTACTTCTATATCACCTGTAATTGCTTTAACTTCATTAACTAATATTTCTATTTGTTTTTTTGTATTTTCGATAATTTCATTTAATTGAGCATAATCTTTTCTATATCCTTCAATGACTTCATTGATTGTTTCTAAAGATTTTACTTTTGACTTTAACAACTGGATATATTCTTTATCAGAATATATAAATCTGGAAAAATCTAAATGATTATTGGAACCACAAATACATTTATTTTCATATAAAACAACTTTGTCTAAACAAAATGGGCATTCTTCATTATTAATTAAATCTATATACTGTGCGGTAAATAAAACTTTGTCTATATGTTCAATTTCACTTTTTAAATCATCTTTAACTCTTAATGATTTTGATAAACCTTCAGAAACTGAGTTTAGCTGGTACTCATAATTTTTTAATTTATGTGTTTCAATAACAATATTCTTTTGGACTTCTTGAATTCTTGAAACTACTTCTTCACCAAAATGCCTCTCCTTTTTAATATCTTCTCTTATATTATTTAATCTTTTTAATTCAGTTTTCGTAGCTATCAATTCTTCATTTATATTTTCAATATCATGTTTTCTTAATTGTTTAAGTATTTCATGTTGAATTATTTCAATAGATTTTAATTTTTGTTTCTCTACTTGTAATTCTTTAGTTAACCTCTTTAATTCAGAGTACTTTTTATAATACTCGTCATTATAACCTGACATTAATACTTCAAAAATACTTCTTTTCATAATATTACTGTTCTTAAAATAATCAGAAGGTTGTATTCCAAACTCACTAATTATCTTTTTGTTTTCAGTTAATTGGTCATAATAAATATATCTAAATAGGTCATCAATGTTTAAGCGATGAGTCGTATTATTTTGTTCTATCTCCACAAATTCAATACCTAATTTATTCATTATCCAATCAGAAAATGTCATATCTTCTTTTTGATAAATAAAGCCTTTTCTATACACACTATATGTTGTATATTCTCCTGCTTTAAAATCATAAACACTAATTATGTTTTCGCCGATTTGTCTTTTTAATATAAAATTTTCACTATTAATGCTTATACTTAACTCAATAATTTTATTGGAGTCTTGCAAGATTTCATTTATAGGCTCTTTACTACTCTCTTTAAAGAATTCTACGTCAATACCTAAGCAATAAACAATTAGGTAGGTGAAAGTAGATTTTCCATTCCCATTATCCCCCACCAACAAATTTAAACCTTTAGTAAATTTTTCATTCCTATAAAAATATGTATCTCCTCTATATTTTAAAGAATTAATTACTATTGCTCCCATATCGCTACCCCATTTGCTTTAAAAAAGTTATCTACGAAAGTCATATAATTTAATCTTTTCAAACTCTTTACCTTTCCTTTAATGTCAATTATTCGTCTTTTTTCTTTTTCAAATTTGGTATCTTGAATAAACATTTTAATAGTTTCATTTTCCAACAAATAGATATTAACTTTATTATCTTCAACAACAATTTTAATGATATTTCTTTTTTCTAAAATTAATAATAAGTATCTTATTAGAGTTATTGTTTCTATCGCATCATAATATATTCGGTTTAACTCTTTAATAATATGTGCATTTGGCTTTATATAACTTTTGTAATAGTTTAATAAAAGCTGTGTATTTTTCTCATTAGATATAATTGGGATTAAAAAGATTAGCTTTCTATAATCTTTAAAGCTGCTTTTATCAGTTTTACAATCTAACACTGATAAAATTAGAATTAAATTATAAGCTAGAAAATATAAATCTTCGCTATTATTATATAAAAGTCTTTTTTCCTTAAAATTATCGTTCATTTTTACACCTCATCAAACGAATAAAAACATTCATCTATTAATAACATTGCTACTTTTTGAACTGTAATATCATTTCTTACTCCATAATTATAATCTTTCTTCAATTGATTAAGGTCTGCGACTACAGATTCTCTTAATGTTCTAATAACTTCATTCAAATGTTCAAATGTGAAACTTTCATTGTATTTAAATTCTTCATCGAAAAATTTCCCCATGCTTTCATAAACTCGATATTTTAGAGAATTAATCTGCCTCTTATCAAATCGCTTAATTTCATCCTTTACTGTTGCAGCATCTCTAGTATATCTTTTAATTGTGTTATCTTTAAATTCTGGACATACTGTAAGAATTTTTTCTTTTAAATTCCTTAATACTTCTCCTTCTAAATCATTTTCAACATCATCCCAATATGGATAAATTTCATCTATCACAAATTCACTATTCATACTTTCTGCTTCTTTATAAATAATTCTGACTGAATCTACATTAATAATTTTTTGCGTCACATGTTTTTGCGTCATACGTTCATCTATAACATCTAATAAATTTCTTTTGATTAGATTCTCTTTCCCAAAATGTTCAGTGGAGAAAAACTGACATTCTTTAATTTCTTTATCTAGCTCTTGAGATAAGGTTTCTAAGTCACTTTCATCAAATTTAAATGATATTTTCTCTAAAAACTCAACCCAATCATTATTTACCATTTTTTTTATTGTCAAATAATTTATGTGATAAGTTTCTGGTTTATCTTCTTCAATACAATATGTTTCTCTATATGTATGAATTAAATATTTAGAAATAAAATTTACAACATCGTCATTAAAATCCTTTTCTACCAAGTACTCAAGAATAGGCTTTTCTAATACATTTAGTCCGATTTGAGTTAGTTTCTTTGTTTGATTTTCACTAACATACCTAGTATTAGTAAAAAAAATAAAATTTATATACGGGTCTTTTTTCAATTCAATATAATTGTCCAAAAAATTAATCATAGTTTTTAGAATTTCAGAGGAATTGAATGAAAAACCCTTCTCATATAATTTATCTTGTTCAAGATGTTCGTGACCTTCGTCATCAATAAAATGTCCATCTTCTCTAGACTCTGGAAGTGCAATTATATTGTTTTTGCTATTTAATTTTATTAATTGCAACATTTTTATAGCAACTCGAAATTTTTGATACCTAAATCCTTTATATTTATCACTTGCATCTCTATTAACGGTTTCAATATTAAAATCCTGCATACAATTCACCTTTCAAAAAACATATATACATATTTCACTACATATTCCTATTATTTATTAGCCCTTCCTATCTATTCGATATAATTGTTTTAAAGATGGCTATAACGATGGCTTTATGTAGATGCCTTTTGCTGTAATCCGATTGGAACAAAAATTTATTAAATATGTTCTTCTTATGTTTCTAATAAAGTTACGCAGATTAAATTTCCAGTTAACAAACACTCTAATACCACAACCAAGAAATATATGTAAATTAACTATAACATTTTCCCTAAAAAAAAGGATATAAACATGTAGTTTATACCACTTAATTTTAACGTACAACTATATCCATTAATTTGTTTAAAGGCGTCATTACATAAGAGCATTATAAGCTCCTCACTAATTCGCCTAGCAGTGCCTATGAATAGACATGGGTGTAACTTGTTATAAGTCTGCAATTTTCTTTATAGATAATTTTTGTTCATGATAAAGTCTATTTAATTCTTGTACTGACAATCTTTCTTTCAATGACATAATCAATTGCTCGCTTTCTATTCAAATTCGGTAACCATTTTTCCAGATTGTGTAGATGAGGTAACCTACCCCATCTCCCGCTCATAACCCATGTGAAAGTGTGGAAAATACGCCCCCCATACCCTTACGCAAAAGAAAAGAGACTACTTGGTCCGGGAGTCTCTTATGATTGCTTTGCTTCTAGTTCATTCTTTCTGTTAATCAGTGTTCGCTTCTTTATACCAGTCATTGCTTCAACTTCTTTGTATGTGTGAGTCTTAAGCAATTCTAAAGCATGTAATACTTGTTGCTTGGAGTGTTTTCTTGGTCTACCTTCTCTGAAATCATCTCGTTGCTTAGCCAATGCCTTACCTTCTTGAGTACGTTCTACAATCATATCCCGTTCAAACTCTGCGAATGAACTTAATATATTGAAAATCAATCTTCCAGTTGGGGTGTTTTCCACTAGTCCCATATTGAGGATGTGAACCTTTACTCCTCTTGCAAATAGAGCCTTAACTGTTTGTATACCTTCAACTGCTGACCTTGCAAATCTATCCAACTTGGTTACGACTAACGTGTCCCCTTCTTGTAATGTCTCAAGCACCTTGTTGAACTCAGGTCTATCTGTTTTAGTACCTGTGAACTTCTCTTTATGTATAACCTCGCAACCTTCTGCTTGTAATGCTTGAATTTGAACCTCTAAATCTTGTGCTACTGTTGAGACTCTAGCATATCCATATTTCATGTTATTTCCTCACTATTCATCAATCATTTATTGCACTAAGTTAATGCACCTTATGAAGCCTATTATAGCAAGGTCAATGAAATGGTGCAATAACTTTCAAGTATTTGCACCATTAATAATATCGAAAACAATATCACTAAATCAAACTCAAAACAGAGAACTTTATTAACTAAAACTCATTGTTACTTTATTGAATTTGGTGGATTACTAATTTATCTCCATAATTGTCTCGAACAAAATCAGTGTTTTACTAGTGAATTACTGTATTTATCAAATTTTAACATGCCTTAAATTTGAGTCGTGTCGGAAATTTACCTAATGCTTGTTTGTGAATGTGTGTGGTTATGTATAACAGCTACCAATTAATCCACAAAACCCAGATTGGCTTATGGAAATACCTAAAATATAAGCTTGGGCGGGAGGGGGAACGGAACACTTAGAACATCTCTCTAAGCATTAGTATGTCTTAATTTAAACTGATTCAATTGACGTACTGGTGTGTTTTTCTAAACTCGTCTGCTAGCATAACAAGAAAAAAGCGTTCCTGTCCTTTCAGAAACGCTTACCATGGTGATTAGGGATTCAAATTGTTACAAAATCAGAATTCCTTTTATCTACTTATATTGTTGTTTTTACATTTACTATGATTTTTTTACTTGCTCTTGTATTGGATTTAAGCCGTTTCAAGTGCTTTCTTCTTTTAATTCCTAGTGCCAAAGTATGTGAGAAGAAAAGGTACAACAGCAACTCCAAGAGGTACTATAACTGTTGTCCATATGACTACAACATTAATCTCAACTCTCCATAATCCCTCATGCAGCTAATGCTTGAAGAAATTCATTGTGAATACCAAAAATCATCTAACTATGGTACATCTGCAGAAGTCTGGGAACCCGTATCAACGGGTAGTTAACGGAGTGTTATTCTTTATGAAATCACAGTTGTTTTTTCCCCTATATTGAATCATACCCTCTAATATCAAGAGTCTTCTAAAAGGTTACTTTTCCAAGGCAAAATTAGCCAGAATCATTTTAATTAATTAAATCTTCATCAATCTAATAATCCATAATTCTTCGCTAATTTCCAAATACCTCCACGTGATGTTTTATAAATATCTGCAATTTCTTGAAACCCTTTATTTTCCACAATATAAAGCTGGTATAACTCTTCTTTTGAAATAAAATCCTTTAATTTAGGCTTTCGGACTTTCAACTTCTGACCCACCAATGTATCAGAGCAATTGTACACTGCGGCAATTTCTTTCATCGTTTTTCCTTCTAGATAAAGTTTCTCCATATCCTTAATAGCTTCTTTGGATTTTAAATCATCTCGAATATTTTTGTTTTTTACTTCTACCCCGTTCCTAACCAGATATTTCTGAATAGTAATTTCACTTATTCCTGTTTCATTAGCGATTTTTTTCAAAGATAGACCTTGGGTATACAGTAAGGTAATTCCTTCAATATCAATTATCTTTTCAAAAGAAATTCCTTTTGATATTAATCTTGTTCGAATAGTACTATCTGAACATTTAAACATTTTACACAAGTCTACAATTGAAGCACCAAAATTATATAATTCTAATAATATATCGTTGTCTATTCCTCCTAGCTTGTTATTTTGAGAAGGAAATTTTACACCAGACTCCTCTAATTTCAATTTAATATTATCGTGTGATTTAGAATTTAATTCGGCTATATCATCAACACTTATCCCTTGCTTAAACAATGAAAGGACTACTTGGCTATTAATTCTCCGTAGAGCGGAACTGTTGACTACATCAATACCCGCTTCCTTTAATTTATTACTTATTGTTCTACTAGAAGAATTGAACTGCTTTGCAATAGCTTTTATATTCATACCTTTTTCAACATACATTTTTGTAATCTCTAATACATCAATATCATGTCGTAAATGATTCGAAGACGTATCGTCTATTCCATTGTTTCTTAGTACATAAGTGATTGTTTGATTAGAGGCGGCATAATGTTTTGCGATTTCATTAATTTTTTTCCCTTCTTTAAACATCGAAACTACTACTGCTGGCACTATGTCATCTCTAATCCGTTTGTTTTTAATTTCGATACCGTTTTTCTTTAAAATTTCAGTAATTCTTTTTTGAGACGAATTAATGTTAGCTGCAATCGTCTTTAATGATTTCCCTTCATCGTAGGCTTTAATTATATATTCGGTATTTTTTTCTTCGAAATCATAAATAAATCCGAACTTAATAGCGTATTCTCTTATATTCTCAGAGTAACAAGGATATTTTTGGCTATGGAATTCCTTAGCAATACTTGAAATAAAGTTAACTTTTTGCAACTTCATACCCAACCACTCTTTATTTTGGTAAGCAAACATTAAGTTTTCCTTCCTCATAAAGTCAATAATCCGATATGGAAGGACTTTTATCTTTAAACCCATTTCACTCACGGACATTTTAAGATGATTTTCAAGAACAAATTCACGCCATTGTTTCTCAAGAATATCATAATTTATAATTTTAACGGGATTATCCGTATGTTCATTATGATGACAATCTTCACAAAGTGTAGTTAGGTTTTCTAAATCAGTTAACCTTTTATCTGTTTCACATAACTCCACAAATAATAATCGTGACTCTTCTTCAAGTAAGTCAATTTGGGGATTTTCCATCAGTATCTCTTGCAAAATCTCAGAAAAAGGTCGTAAATGATGGGCATGTAAATTACTAGGTTTCCCACAATTTACACATAAATATCCATCACGTTTAAAACATTCTTCTGTAAGGTAGGATAAACGATTTCGAATTAAACCACTAACCTTAGTTACTCCGCCTTTCCAGCGAGGATGTTCTTCCTTCCGTCTTCCCCATTTTCCCTTTCTTTCTTGAACCGTGAAAGATGGGTCACCTGCACTCATTCTTGTAGTAATACCAAATTTGTGTAATCTCTTATTTACAAGGTTTTTACTACATCCAATTTTCTCTGCAATAGTTCTAGTAGATAACTTTTGGTTAATATATAATTCCTCTAGAAGCTCCTTGGTCAATTTTGGATATGTATTAGGTTTTCTTTTTTCAACACCAATTATATCAAGTGCCTTTAATACATTTCTTTTTGTTGTGCCTATTATTTTTGCTACTTCAGCAGCACTTTTTTTTTCTTCGCTATATAAATAACTTAACTCTCTTTCATCTAAATTAGAATTTCCAACCCTAATCATTATATCCCCCTATTACTTTCTATTTATTCAAACATACCATAATTTAAACTATCATAAGTCAGGGGTGTAATTATGATAGTTTAAATTATTCTTCGACAATTTTCTACATATCTTGTACATATCTTGCACATTTATTTAAATCATATATTCAGCTTTTATTTGATAGATATTACTTTTATACTTAGCTAATAAAATCAAAAATTTATTAAGTTCCTTACATATATGGAGGCAGCTACTTAGATTAGCTACACTCCATATAAAGCTTGAATTTATAAGCACTACACAATTTGATTCTTCCTAAAATAGAAAACCTCTATTCATTTCAACTTTATATTATTAGTATCTTGGTGTAGTACGAATGTTAGACGGTTGTTTATTAAATTGTTTCTCAACTATGGCAGCATATGCCAATGGGCGACGTTCAATTTCTATTATTTCCGCCCTACTAAGTGCCGAACCAACCGCACCCAATAAACTGACGGTTGCACTTGCAGTATCTAGTTTACTATCTTCAGAAATTCCTTTAACTAAATCCAAGGCTGGAGGGGCTATTGAACACAATGTAGCAAAACTTATCATTCTCCATTTAAAAGATTTCATTTTATCTGAAATATCTCTGATTTCATCCTCTGAACTTTCAGCAAACAACTTTATTCTTTCTTCAACTTGATATTCTGGAAGGAGTTCTAGATTCAACATAAACTCTTCTACGTGTCTACGAAATCTTTTTAGCTTATCATAATGCTTCTCCTTAAACCGATAAATATCGTACGGGTCTTCGATAGAAGAAGGAACAGGTAATACTTTTTCAATAATCCTTGCCCGAAGTTGCTCTTTTAGCACATCTCGAGTGTTCTCTTTCTCAACATTAGGAAGGAAGTAGGATAACTCATTATAACTATCAGTAAGAGGTCTATATTCTGTAATTGCTCCTAGTACTGTTGCTAGGTATGTCATAAAGTTAGATGCCGTATACTCCTCTACAGTGTACCACGACCCTCGTCCTTTAGTTGCCAATCCTCTCTGTTCAAGCTTTTGCCCAAGACCTCTAAGCTTTCCCATATGTATCTCTGTTGTTGTTTTTATTACTCCATTCTGACCTATTAACCCTAACTTTCCCAACTTAGAGATAGGACAAAACACAGGATTATTATCAATAAATTCCAAAAATTCCTCTTCAAAGCTAGCAACATTCCACAAATAATTCTCTGGTACAACCTGCTCAATCAACTCAGCCTCTACTAATTTTCTCATGTACTCTCCTAGCAGGTCTGGCTTCTTTAAAAACTCAAGAGGTACGATAGACCCCAACTTATCCCAATAAAACAATGACCCCATTAGCCATTGACTTTTAGGGATAGTAATCGAGGGAAAGTATAGTATTTTATCCACTGCATTTTCTCCTTTCAATCTATAGATAATTTTCTTTTTTTATCCTCTATTGTCATATAAATTCTTCCTTTTTGCTATCGTCAAATTCACCTCGACATAAAAAGATTTTCCCTATGCCACTTCATATAATGTTGTTGACCCTCATTCATCCTAATATTCATAGATTCATTTATATTTAGAAATACCTTTGTTCCTTCAACCAAACTATCAGAAATCATAATTATTCCATTATCATCAAAACTGATATAACCCTTATCAAACAAAGCATCGTGATTTGGACATAATAGCAAACCGTTATTAACATCTAGCCGCTCTTGATTATTAGATTGACTCCATGGTTTAATATGGCTTGCTACAAGAAAACGTTCATCCGATACACCACATAATCTACATTTCTTATCATTTCTTAATAAAGCCTTTTTAAAAGCTGATTGACCAACTCTAGACTTAATGACCTGCTCTTTTTCAGTTTCTGTTATTTCAACATTAATAAGATTTTCTAAATCATTTGAATTAAGTGCATCTTCAATGATGATATTACTGGAGTTCCATAACTTTTGAAGTTCAATCGCATGTTCTGAAGGCACTAAATAATTTGTTTGCTGTCTCAGCCTTAAAATAAGTAAATCCTTTAAAACGGGATGTTCAAGAAGAGACAACCTGCTAATAAACCCTACTTCAAGCCTTACCTCTAGAACTTCTAACTTAACTGCTAAGTATGAATTCTCCCAATCATCAGTATGCCAATAATCTTTAGCATCCTCATCATCGGTTCTTTCATTAGGTAAACCTACTACTTTAGCTTTTGCTAATATTCCACCAGTACCTCGTTTTCCCCCATCAGACCTCCACAAGAAGACTTCATCGTTAATTTCGATAGTATCTGAGAAATGTTCTTGTCTTAATGACCACCAAATAAACCTATGATTCCTAACATAATTGTCAATATCGAAAACATTAGGATTTCCTTGAAATATCCAAGTGTTATTATGCTTTGCCAAATCATCCATGGTATTAGAAGGCTGCCCTTCATCTTTTACTAGCAAATTTTCTTGAGTTGCTGCAACATCTTTCTGAGTGGTTGCAGCTTGTTTAATACTTGAAGAATTAAAGAATGATTTCAAATTCGTTTGTAGTTCTATATTTGTTTCCTTTACCCAAGGGTGTGCATTAGGTCTATCCTCTTTATAATGAACCACGGTTACTCTATTCATTTCGAAAATTGAAGAATCATGATTAAGAAGCCACTCAAAAGCACCATATTTCGAAGCTGTTAGACCTTCGTAAAATCTCTCCAAAATAATTGAATTATCCCTTAATAAAGTAAGCTTGTAGTTTTGTTCTCCTAATTTAGCTGTTAAAATATAATATTCCGTTTGTTTACTTCTCCCTTTAATGTACTCTTTATTTACAAAACTTCTATTATATTTTTCTATGTCCATGAAACACCGCCCCTAAGTGCATAATTAGTTTATTCCTAACTTTTACTTCAGTGTAAGTTACTAATGCAATCTTTATGAACAACCTACTTTATAAACACACATAGGAAAATGATACCATATTATACAAAAAAGCAGCAGCCTTTTAGTAGACAGGAAACTTTATTTGGCTAGTAAGACTTCTCAAAGCTATTGAAGCAAATAAACATCATAAAATTTTCATCCATACATAATATTGAGATAGGGAGGGATAAATTATGAAAGATGATAATAAACTGTTAGCTATCGAACTTGCAAAAGCTTTTATTCAAAATAACAGTGTCAAACCTATCTATGACATTAATAATGAGTATGACCCAGCCTTAAGAATTAAGTACTTAGTAGATGACACTGAATATGCGTTCTTCCAACTAGTAGAACACTTTTTATCTAACATTGAAATAGTCGATAAGTGGGACTGAGGTAAGGACCATAGAAATATGGTCCTATTTTAATTCTTGTTAAGTAGTCACATTTTTAAGTACATTCTTTCTCATATTATATAGCTTATTGCTTCAAACAATAAAAGATGGTTTCCTCCTCTTTTGTTTATTTGGAATTTGATTACTCAATCAACTGCACATAAACGAAAGAAGGTAAGCCACAATCGCTGGCTTACCTTCTTGTTAGATTCATTGTTTGCTTCGGATTGATTTATTTTGGTTTCACTGATTATTAATTTTAATGAATTGATATATCTTTTCACATAAATCATTTGCCTCAGCAGAAAGGTCATTTATACTATAAATATTGGAGATTGCTTTTTTACAGAAACTTACTTTATCTCTTATTGTCCCTGAGTCAGAACCATATGTTCCTCTTCTCTTCCTATCAACTAAATTATCATCTATGAATTTTCCTAGGTATTCATCTCGATAACTTTCTTCAGTAAAATCCCCTTGAAATTGCAACTCATCCACATTTAAATTTTCATACCCAGCTATTACTTTTAATACTACATTTTTGGATAACAAATTTTCAATTTCCTTACAACTTAAACAATAATATCTTTCCCCTAGTTTTTCCTGAAGCTTTTGCTGCCGTGCCAATTTGTTTTCACTATCTCTATCTGTTATTAAAAGTAATCGGCTACAAAGCCTCTCAACATTCATTGAATTAAAGGCGGTCTCCTCACCCGTGGTTGTATCATCATCTAAAAAAGACCAATGCGTAATATTATTACCACTATATTCCACAAATGAATAATGATAATCCTCCTTTAAATCTAAATTTTCGTTTAATGAATTAATATAGATTTTTAGATAGTGCCTTAAATAATACCTATCAGTTATTCCTTCTACCCAAATTGTACAGTTGGAGAGGAATACCGATGAATTTCTAACACCTAACATTTCTAATACATTAGTATCTTCGTTGCTTACATTCTCAACTGTAAATTTTGCATCTTTCTCTTTATGTTCTAATTCATCAAACTCCTTATTAAAAGAGTATATGGAAATCATGTCTATATCTAATGTTAGGTCAAGAAAGTGATTTGAATGTGTTGTTATAAAATATTGAAATTGGTTTTCGCTTTCACTCATCATTGTCTCTAATAGCTTTCTTTGGAGTCCCGGATGCAAATATAACTCTGGCTCTTCAATGAATAACAATAATTTTTCACTTTTGTACTTAAACAATGGAAATGTCAATATAATTATTGACTGTATACCGTCCCCTAAATTGTAAATGGGTTGTTCTCTTTCTTGACCGATTTTCACAAATAATACATCAGACTTTATCGAGGGTACTAAAGTAACTTGCTGCCCATCGAAAAATACTCTACTCAAATATTCTTGAAACTCAGCAATCTTTTCTCTATCCTCCAGACTTCCGAGTAATAGACTTTTTACTTCTTCATACAAGTCAAGTCCAGTAAATACATCAACTTGTTCTTGAGTACCAAAATAGTCCGTCTTCGTTCTTTTTAGATAGTAGTTTTCATTTCCTTCCAGCGTCCTTAACCCTCGTAAAGTAGGAATATATACCTTTCGGAAATCAAACTTCGAAGGTAAATCCTGTTCCAATGCATCCATTGTTCCTTGTGCAACTTCTCTCAATCTTTCGTTTAATCTATCATAATCTATTATGCTCAAAGTCATTCCTCGATGGGTGGCAACCAATTGTCCTCTTATATGTACCAATTTTTCTATTAGTCGAGAAAAATCTGATAGGTACCCATCCCCTTCAACTAGGTATGTTATATTTTGAAGCGATTCTATTTGATTTATTATCCCATCATAATCAAGTAGGTTGAAACTTTGTATAGTTTGGGTCACATTTTGTTTAAAATTACTAATAATTTGATTTATTTTTTCTAGTTCAATTCCACTAGGGGTAAATAACAATGGGTTTTCAGCAAATAAATATCTTAACATTCTACTTTTTCCAGAGTTATTAGTACCAACAAAAATATTAATTTTTGATAGATTAGAAATCTTCTCTGTTTCTCCTTCAACAGTATATCCTTTAAATTTTTCGTTATTAAGGATAATATCTTTAATAGAATAACTCATCAATATCCCTCCATTATACCCAATACTATTCAGGAAAATTGTACCATAATAATACTGAGTTTTTAAAGTTTTAAACAGTTACTAATCAAGACAAATTAACAGATGTGCAGCTATGTCTTAAACCCCACCCTATGTCCAACCATCCGCTCCAAGACACCAAAAGGAATGACTCAAATCTGAGTTATCCATTTCTACACTTTTTCATATGACACTATTTGAATAGTGCCTTAATATCATAAAATGCTTTTTGTAGAAAAGTACCTTTTAGTCTAAGAAGGCTAATTACACTACTCTTCCCATTTAGATTATGGATGATGGTTGTATTATTTGTCAGGTATCAATACGATTCTATAATCTGAACCTAATTCTTGTTTCACTTTTTCAGTAAGATTTTTACCGATTCTATTATGTTTCTTAATTGGGATTTTCTTCTATTGTTCAGTCCATTGATATAAGTCATTTTTAAGATTATCTGTCAACGGAAAGTCATCAATATTGAGATTCCAGCCACATACGTTGCACCAAATTGGGTCAGCTTCTAGTTTAAATGAATTGGTAAATTCGCAATTAAAAACATCTTTTAACATCAAAAGTCATCTTTCCAAAATAAAATGTTCTACCCACCATCTATGAAACTAACCTGTTAATAGTAAAAAAAGAAAAAGGGTTGCCGCAGCAACACCTTGTTTAATCCAAGCTACCCGTTAGCATTCCTGTAGATCACTAAATTTGAGCTTTGATAAAAACAGGGCTCCTCAGTAAGATATGAGTATAGACACCACTCTAACTCAAACCTTAGGAGGAACCCTTACTATGAAGTTTAAAATGCAGGACAAACAAAATCAACTAATCGAAAGAATTTCTGCCAAGCATCTTGTAATTGGAGTAGATATTGCCCAACAATTCCATGTAGCCAGGGCTGTCAATTTTCGTGGAATTGTTCTAGGAGATCCAATCACTTTTCAAAACGACGAAGACGGTTTCTCGACCCTATTAAACTGGATTAATAATATTAAAAGATTACATAAATTGGAGGTATCCATTATCGGAATGGAACCTACAGGCCATTATTGGATTAACCTTTCAAAATGGCTGATAAAGCGAAATATTGAGGTAGTAACAGTTAATCCACATTTGGTTAAAAGGAATAAAGAAAATCGTGATAATACGCAATCAAAGAGTGATAAGAAAGATGCCCTGGTCATAGCCGATATGGTGAAGAATGGTTACTACTCCTATGTGAGACATGCTTCTGAACCTTTTGAAAAACTTAGGGTTCTCATGTCTAACCGGGATGTTGTTGTTAAAAGGCTTGTAAGCTCTATTAATCAATTAAATCGCTGGGTGGACATTGTTTTTCCCGAACTCAGGCAAGTCTTTAAAGACATTACCGCAAAAGGGGCAATCGCCACACTACGGCTTTTTCCAACTCCGATGGAACTGAGTTCCATGAAGCCAGATAAGATCGTTGCCGGTTGGAAATCACTCATGAAAAGGCAGCCAGGGTTAAAGAAAGCCTATTTACTTCTCAATGTAGCCAGGAAATCTGTCGGTACACGGCAAGCCATAGGGGCCTATAAATTTCATCTGGAACAATTACTCGAAGAGTATGACCTTGCGGTTCTACAACTAAACAGAGTCGAGCTGACAATCAAGAAGGAACTTCTTAAAATCCCTTTCGCCGATAAACTGCTTAAAATCAAGGGAATTAGTGATATTTCTTTAGCCGGTATTTTAGGTGAAGCAGGAGATTTAAGTGGGTTTTCGCACGGTAATTCTTTACTCCGCCACGCTGGGCTCCATCTCTCTGAAGCTAGTTCTGGGAAATGGAAAGGACAAATTGTCTTATCAAAACGCGGAAGGTCAAGACTCAGGCGTTTCCTTTACCTGGCCACTATCAGCCTGGTGGTAAACAACGCTGAGTTTAAGGCTATCCACTCCAATAATGTGAAGGTTAAGAAAATGAAAAAGATGAAATCAATAATGAAACTGGTTGGTAAATTGGCCAGGATTTTTGTAGGAATAGCACGCAATAACGAACCGTATTGTCCAGAAAAAGTTCAACCCCTAACAGATTTGGCAGCTTAGTTTAAACATATTTTTCCGAAGAGAAATTAGATCGAGTGTTGGCTTATTCGTAGGATTTCAAATATGTACGGAGTACCAGGTTACTTAAACAAAAGGGCACTGACCCATTCCGTTAGCTAGACTGGCCTCCACCCCTTGGATAGGCATGACGAAGGAATGAGAGGGCGATTGACCCGTTGAGACATGGGAGGGAAAGCCTCCAGGGGCGGCGTGGAGAAGTACATGATATGGTAAAATATGGAGTATAACCCTACTCCTCTATTTAACTATGCCTTCACGTAGCCAAATGTCCAGAATCTACTCCTTACATTAAATTAAATGTAATCCTAGGTGGATGAAATCCTGCGAATAAGCGAGCATTCGGAAGATAATCGTATTAAACTGAGGGAGTTTATGTGTTATTTCTCACAAACATATGATATTATACAGGCAAATAGACAGACAAATTAGAATTTGTATTATGCTACTGTGTTCACAAATGAAGCCCTTTGATATAATGCAGATAGAATGAAAAACTCGAATTACATTAATAATTTTTTGAGGAGGGGATTTTGATGATACATACGAAAACGCCTGCAGGATTTTACGATGAGAATGATTATTGGACTGTTACATACATTGACATTCGACCAGACAATCCTGATGATTACAAAGAAGTGGTTCGTGAGTATGGTGATTGTGATAATGCTTACGAAGATTATTGCTATTTTAAAAATAAATGGTGGGCAAAAGACTGCACATATAAGCACCATAGAAGATAAACCGAACTATAAAGAAAATTTCCGATAAGATTGGAGTATAAATTCCAGTTTATCGGTGAGCTTGATTTGAAAGTACATAAGACACTTCGGTGTCTTTTTTATTTCATCGCCTATTTTCCCAGTCAGACCTAATTGTTATTTCTTTCACTAACCTGCTTCTTTAACTTAAGTACATTCCTTCACAAGCAATAGTTTCAATCAATAAAAGACGAGTTTTATTAATCGTTGTGTAATGATGCCTGATTGAATTAAATCATGTTCAATCATTCGCTCCAATATACAAAAAGGAGAGCCTCAATTTAATGACCCTCCTCTTTCCTCTGATACTTCGTTTAGCTAACTTCCTTACGAGGGTTATACATTCCATTTTTCATTATCAATCTATTGATATAATCGATACCTTTTAATGTAACCAATGTTGTAGTAACCGTTATTCCATCTATTTCAAACAATTTAACCTTAAATCTACCTGTTTTTCGATGCACTTCATATGGCAAGTTGTGATTATCTAAGACATTCTTATCTCGTAGAAGTGCAAATAATTTATTTCTACCAATCTCAAAGTCTAGTAACTGAGCAACTTCTTTCATACTGAATAGTCCATCCGATGCAATCATTCTGTTGTATGATTGAACAATACCTTCCTGCTCTTTGATTTTTTTCTGTTGTAACTTGATAATTTCGTCTTTTTTATCCACCGTCTTTTTAACAACTAATGATGCTTTAGCCAATATTTCTTCTTCAGATTCTTCTTCTTTTACAGGGATATAGCCACCTGTTTGTCTTATTTGAGGAATAACCTCGTCAGACACCCATCTTTCAAACTGCTCCGCTAGTGGTAATTTTGATTTAAAAATAAGACGATAAAGATTACCTTCTGTAATAAACTTTACTTCCTGATTCCTACCTAGGGAATCGGTGACCTCGAAAAATGCGACCCCATCTCTCTTGCAGTGTTTTCCTATTGCATCGTGTGTGTTTTTATATCCCAACAATTTAGCACATCTTGTCGCTGGAAACATTAATTTACCATCAACATCTAAAATCCCCAAATTACCTAATTCACTGTTCTCAAATGTTTTTAAATTTTCCATCAATTCATATTACCTCTTTCTTTTATATGTTATTCTTTATCGTAGAATCATCATTTTAATTAAGGATGACTTTTCCTTGTCGTTGCTTTATAATGTCATTAACTAATTAATTTTTTCTTTTCTTTGACTTGTACTGGACGGCAATCCATTACAAGTTTTTTTCTTATTATTTTTGGGAAGCTAGACCTACTCAAATCATCTTCTGTTATTCCCAACTCTTCTTTTAACTTTTTATTGGATGGGATTATCTCCAAGTCATACGCATCCACCATCTCAGCAATGCAACGTTTGAATTGTTTATGTTTGAATTCTTGCTGCCCCTTGAAGTATAACTTCACCATATCTAATATTTCTTTCTCAGTTGTCCAACCTTTACTTTGCACTAATTTAAGTGTATTAAACTGTATATTCGATACTACTTCCTCGTTCAGTTCTGCGATTTCTTTCCCTTTATCCTGAGGAAAGACCCTGTCTGCTTCTTCTCTTCCAAAAGTTCTCATAATTCCTTCATAAGATATTGTTCTACCTGTACAACCTTTATCTAACCAAACCCTACACATTTCATCTACTTGGCGGAAAAACTCGTAAGTGTACATCGGCAACTCATATGTGTTACTCCTATATTGAAAATGCTTTTCTCTTTTGTTTCTTTGCTGGATTTTCAAAAGTTTTTCTGGTAATTCTGGTTCATCTAATTTCCTTGTTACTTTGAAAAGAGCAAAGAAATTCATTCTTGTTCCAGTGGCACTTGTGCTTCTACCGAAGTGTTGTGCTAAGGTTCTTACGCTGTGATAAAACACAATTCTGGGGTCTGTATCATTAGTAATGAATTCTTTAGCTAGGTCTAACAACATATATAAGTCCTGCAGATGCCCATACTTACTAAATACCTTGTAGAAGTGTGGATGAATATCTTCTAGTTCATCAGACCTCAATAACTCTTTATAAATATCTATAGATTCCTTAAATTCTTTAACTGCTTCACTTTCATATATCTCTATCCTGTAAAGTTCCATCAGGAATTTCTTTGACTCTACAACAGAGCATTCAAATAGCCTCTGTACAACATGAAGGATTGTTCCTGTAAATGGATTACTTGATGAATGGCATTTATAAAGCCAATGACCATTTTTTCTATGAGATTGATAGATTGAAGCACTTGGACTATCCTCGTCATGAAAGATATCAATGAAGTTGCCTTCTGTTCTAATACCCAAGAATGCTCTTAAATCTTGTTTCTTAAGGTAATCGAGTACCTCGCTATTTGATAATGTTACTGGTTCAATATGAAGCAGTTCCTGAAGCTTCTTAATGTTTCTAATACTTATCAACTCAACATTATTAGCATATACATTACTTTGGGAAGCTTTAGGGTTCAGGTTCGTGTGAACCCTTGTGACGGACATATATCAGATTACTCTTTATGTCCTGCAAAGGGGTATTATTTAAACCAGCGAAGCTGGATACCTTTAACCGATTATTGAAATTAAAAGGGAGTGTTTCTCTACCACCAAAGAATAGGCGACTACCATCTCTACATGCTTTGTCGGCAGACGGATATCGCTCAAGCAAATTACCTATTATACACCCAAAATCCTTATATCGAGTTAAAGGCTTGTCCAATACAAAAACTACCCGAAACTTATGATGACTCATTTTATGACTTAACGTTGTGTAAAGGAACGCAGCATTTTGTTTAAAATATTCATCATTTTTTGCCTCGTCTACTGTAAGTCCTTCATCAAAATCTAATGCTATTACTTGTTGAGATTCCCAATTTGCCTTTGACCTTTTAATGCTACCGCCTATTGATTTAAAGGTTGCAGGAATGAATGTTTTTCCTTTTATAACCTCTTCAGCAAGCTTTGCTGCATCAATCTCAACTGGATTGCAGCGGATAATACGGTTATTAATCAGACCGATTTCTCTTCCGCAAGGCTTGGATGAATACTCAACTGTATCTAGTATTATTTTCATCCTATTGCCCCTCCGAAAATATCATGTTTTTTAATAAGTTCCTCCAATTCCTTATTTAACTCATTCGTCATATTATTCATGTTAATGAGAACAAGCAAATTTGTTACAGCCTTTATCTTATCAGCAGAATCCTGTTGAAAAGTACCATTTAATGCAGAAAAGGCAAGTAAATATACCTCATCAGTAGGACGATTGAAAGCATTGAACAAATTAGTTCCATCTTGTAACAATAACTTTGCTCGTTTTAGTTCCTCTTCTTTCTGTTTCAGTTCCCCTTCTTTTTGCATCTCTGTCTCTAATGCTACTCTGTCTTGATAATGAGGGTCAAAGGTAAATGGAATTCCTTCTTCATCAACCATTTCTTCTGAATGTTTTGCAGATAGATGCTTGAAGTAAGCTAGTTCAATTTCCAATTCATCAGCTTTATCTATTTCCTTTTGAAATAAATTTTTGTCAACATGACTGAACTCTGGAATTTTTGATAATTGTTCAAGCCTATCTTTTGGAATTTTCCTCCTGTCTTTCAGCCAATCATAAACATTGTATTTACTTATGCCAAGTTCCTTGGCAATTTGAGTAGCATTTAAATTGAATGTCTTAATAATTTTTTCTAATCCTATAATGATAATCACTCCTAAAACAATCTAGCCATACTAAAGTGTGGCTTATCACATTATACAACGCCATACTATGGTATGGCAACAATAATTTATTTTTTCTTTTAATAGGTGTACCATATTGATATTATTCTCAATTCTTAACGAAATAAATGGTAACCTAATTGAAGAGATATTCTGAGATATTTGTCTCGAATCGAAGTTTTTAAGTCACTTATAGTAGGGATGGAGGTGCTACCATTTCTTCCTAAAACACGGGGACTATTAAATGTATACCACTCCATAATTACCACTTTACCGTGATAAATCGTAGCAATTATTGAATTTTAGTCATTAACAAATTTTTCAACTCTGAAGTTGTTTTTCTAGATATTTCACTATGACTAAACTCAATTAGTTTTAATTTTTCTTCATTAAAAGTCTCTCGCTTAAGTTTCTTTATTTTCTCATAGGCATCGCTGCCTTCAATTCCAAAAATCTCCACATAGTGCGTCTCATCATTAATAAGAAGTATATAATCAAGTTTTAGTTTCCTTTTAAAATCTGGTATAAACATTGAATATAAAACATCCTTTTTAAAGTTATAACCATACTCTTCCAACATATTTGTAAATTCATATTCAATTAATGAAAAACATTTTATTCCACCTTTTGTAATAAATACCCTCCTACGAATATTTTTGTATCCTGCCTTAATAAGAGCATCATCAAATGTGCCGAACCTTTTTGCATAATTTTCATAACCATATGAGTACCTATTTTCCACATCAATCACAGTGGGAATTCTTCCTAATTCATTCCCAAGGATTCTTAAATTATTTATCAATTCCTCATCAGTAATATTTCTCATCAATCCATTTCCAGTTGGTTTAAATCCCAATTCAGTTTGTAAATTAAACAAGCTTCCAAAATGTGTTTCATAAGTTTTCATGGCATAGCAAATACCCTTTTTACTATACTCATCCAAATCCCTGCTATTTGGAGTTCTACCTATTAAATCTTTAACTTGTAAATATTTCTCTTTCATATCTTTTTTAATCATTCTGCGATTAAACTCTCCGCTATTAATTGCAATTTTCTTATAGGCATTCTCTAATGAACCGAACCTATTAGCATAACAGGATGAATGTGGCATATTTGAAATTTCATCAATTTCATCATAGGTTAGAAGTGTGATACTAGTTTTAAGCTTTTCATTAGTAAAATGTTTCAATAATATCAACATTTCATTATCTGTCAAGCTTTTCCTATCAAAATATCCCTCTCTCTCCTCCGGGATTGGAATTCCCGCTGTCAAAATAGCGTTTTTAAAACTTCCAAACAAATTATTATAAGTTCCATAGTTTGGTAACCCGTTTATCGCTTTAAATGCTCTTTGAGTAGGGAATCCAACGGATAAATAGTAGTTCCTCATTATTCTAAGTAACTCATCTTTTTGACAATCTGGACATTTATATTCACCTTTCCTTCTCTTATCAGTAATTTGGTACATCCTTATATTGTTAATGTGATTATTTTTGCATTTCACTTCAATTTCACTATATATATTTTTATAGTTGGAAAAACTTGTTTCTAATTCTAATCCGTATTTTGATAATAGAATTTTAATTTCAAATTCACTTAATTTCGTATTCCGTTGCCCCAAACTCCATCACCTTGCATTCATTATTATGTATATGCTTTCCACATACCAATTGATAAACTTGATTTAGGAATTCCTCATAACTTTAGTCATTTCTTGCCCTCCTTAGAGATTTCGACACTATTTCCAATATGAATATTAATAACAACCTTCCCCCTACTAGAACACTTTTTATTCCTTCACCTCCAGTTTTTGTTAGTTCTTTCTCCTATACAAGGACAGATAATTTGTCAGAACATTTATTGCTTGTGTTTATTATCTGTAACTCCTTCAGTTTTATTCTAAAAAGTTTTGTAGCTATTTAGCTATTAAAGCAAAAGTATTGCAAACTTAAACAAATGTATTGCAATGCGGAATTCCAATAAGCAAAAATTCTTCTTTTTCTCTCCTTTTCAACAAAAAAAGAACAGCCTTATGACTGTTCTCTTTATTTCCACCATATTCTTCTTTTTTACTTTTTACTAAAGACATAATTCAACGGGGAATGTATGTTATGCTGATTTTGCACATCCATATTTGTCATTTGTACGTAACGTCTTACCATGTTCATATGAGAATGACCAAGTATATGTTGCAAACTGAACGGGTCGCCTCCATTTAATATATAGAATAACGCCCCTGTATGACGTAAAGTGTGAGGACTGCAGCGTTTATTATTAATACCTGCAACCTGACCATATACCCTAATATTGTCCCGTACAGTAGCCTCACTCATTCTTTCACCTTCATATGTTAAAAACATATATTCATTCCCAAAATCCTCAGTTTCAACAATATACTCACTTAGTAATTTCGCTGTTTTTGGTGATATGGGAACGGTTCGAGCAATTCTTACTTTTGTATCCGCAGCTTCTAATTGAATAGTTAATTTTTTAAAATCTATATTTTTTCTTTTAATATCAACTAATTCAGACACCCGAACCATTGTATCTAATAGGATAAACAAAATTACCTTTGTTCTAAACCCAGTATAAGTGGATTCATCTATTGCACCAATTAACCGTTTAAACTCCTCAGGCGTTAAAGCTTCAACATTATCGATAGGTGCTTTGATTGTCTTAAAGCGTTTGTGTATAGGTTCTAGAATCCATTGCTTATCTTCATAAATGTACCTTAAAAAAGACCTCATTGTTCTCACTCTTATATTTACAGTTGCAGGAGAGTAGTCTAGTTCTTCACACATGTAACTTATCCACCCAGTAAAAACCTCTGTTGTCATTTCCTTTGCTGATAGTTCACGACCAATATAATCCATAAAGTATTGAAAGTTATTGTAATACTCCTTAATGGTTCTTTTGGCTAATCCCTCTCCCTTTTTAATTAACATAAACTGCTCAAACATTTCTGAAATTGAATAGGCATAACCGCCAACATTTACTGATTTTACTTCACGTTTAAGACGTCTAAATTGATTTTGTCGCAAAATAAAAACCCCTTCCATAATAAAAATTACGTAAGAGGTTGAACGGTTTTATGTATCAGTCTAAAACGGTTTTTCGTTACAGCCAAACACAGTTTTTCGTGAGACTGGTCGAAATCCGTTTGGGAATAAGTCAAACACTTATTCGATGTAACGTTGAAAATCTTATTTTGGCGGGACCGCCTGGGAATCGAACCCAGCTGACCTGGCACGCAGGTCACAAGCGGTTTTGAAGACCGTGGAGGGCACCAGCACCCCAATCAGCCCCGTAAAGACTCTTCCTATTATAAAGGCAAATGGTGCTGCTTTCAAGACTAATGCTTCCTTTCTTGTCGTTTGGCGGGACAAGGCTTATAATAAGGACAGGAAAATATGTGTGTAGGTGAAGGAAATGCTACAAGGCTGGTTTATGTATTTTATATTGTTTTGGGTTGTTGTTTTGATTTCTTTCTTCGCGATCGGCGGCTTTTTTATGTTCCGCAAATTCTTAAAGCGAATGCCGAAAGAAGATGGCAAATCAGATTTGGATTGGGAAGAGCATTATGTCAATGAAACGCGCCATCTTTGGCAGCAGAAGGAAAAAGATTTGCTTGAGGATCTCGTAAGTCCAGTGCCTGAACTGTTCAGGGATGTAGCAAGAATGAAAATAGCCGGAAAAATCGGCGAACTTGCCCTAAAGGAAAAGGCAGCACAAATTAATCAGGACCTCCTGATTCGAGGCTATATTCTAGCCACTCCAAAACGGGATCACAAATTCCTGCGAAAGAAATTGACAGAAAAACAGATAAACATGACTCCATATGAACATTTATTCTAAGCCATTTCGGATCTCCGAAATGGTTTTTTATTATTCCGAACTTAAAAAAGGATACTCTCTAACTTTATTGAATAGAAATGAAGAGTACTCTACCCAAAAAGGAGAAATCCAATGACCACAAAAGAAGTCTTACTAAAACAGCTATCCGCCTGCCTCGACCAGCCCAATTGGTTTGTCCCGTTATCAGCTGCCATCGAAGGACTATCAGCAAAAGAAGCATCATTCAAGTCTGGAACCGCCAATTCGGTCTGGCAGATCGTCACCCACCTTACCTTCTGGAATGACCGCTATCTAACAAGATTCAAAGAATTGCCTCTCGCTCAAACCCATATCGCAAATGACGAAACATTCAGCACCAATGAATCCGTTACTGAAGAGGATTGGCACTCTGCCAAAAAAGCTCTTCAAAACGTATTGTCTGAATGGATCAAAGCCCTGGAAGAATGCAGTGAAGAAAAGCTTCTCTCATCCGCCTACCAGGAACCAATTGAACCCTGGTCGTCTGTCATTTCCAATCTAACCATCCACAACGCCTATCACATCGGCCAAATCGTAGAAATCAGGAAGATGTATGGACTTTGGGACCCCAAGAATGGTGTCCATTAATCCAAACACAAAAATCCGCCGAGCCCATGCCCGGCGGATTTCATTCTATCAAGTTGTTTTCGGATTCCCTGACCCATGCAGCTCCTGATGAAGCTTCCGGTAATTCATATACATCGCTATCCTCCACGGTAAGATCATTGAAAACGCGAGAATCCAGAACATACCGCTCAGCTGACCATAGTCAATCGTTGAGCTAAGGACCATTTTTCCACTAATCCGGATTACAAGCAATCCTATCAATATAAAAGCGAATGCCTTGGAACGCTTCAGATAAATATCGCTATCCCTGATTTCAAAGGAGGATGTTTTAATTAAAAGGATGGAAAACAGCATTCCAACTGTGGCTGCTTCCAGTATCTCCATTGGGGTAACGCGAAAATAAGGAACGACAAACATAAGAGCACCTGTGCTCATAAAAATCGGCGGCAAGATGATTTTCTTGGCGGAAGCCGGCTTTTTTGCGGCCTTCATGCGGATGAACATCACGAAGATCGCCATAAAAACGGCACCGATTGATGAAATTAATACAAAGTCCATTCGATTTCATCCTCTATTTCATTTGATTACTAACCATATTATATCTTAATAGGCTTGATTTAGGTACTCAGAAGGATAAAAGTTCAATAAAAAAGCCACTCCAGCTGATACCCGGACACATCCTTATGTCCAGGGTACCCTGAGTCATCTCTTAGCTTAATACCCGATTCACAGCTTCTAATACACGGCCTTCATCAAATGGTTTTATGATAAAATCTTTCGCGCCAGCTTCAATGGATTCAACCACTACCTTCTGCTGGCCCATGGCTGAACACATAATTACTTTTGCATTAGGGTTGTCCCTCTTAATTTCCCTGACAGCTTCAAGTCCGCTCATTTCAGGCATTGTGATATCCATCATCACCAGATCAGGTTTTAGAGTTTCGAATAGGTGCACGGCTTCTATTCCGTTCTCCCCTTCTCCCACAATTTCATGGTCTGCTTTTTTCAAAATGCTGCCAAGGGTAACTCTCATAAACTTTGCATCATCTACTATTAAAATTCTCGCCACCGCTATTTCCCCCTTGTAGTGCATTGGAAGCTATATCTCTATTATACTACATTCATAGTAAAAAATACCCATAAAAACAATTATAAAACATCCAATAGAAAAAAATATTCCTTTAGAGAGATACACTTTTCCACGCCCAAGGAACACATATTTCAATATATCGAAGTATCAGATTAATTTCAATTGAAAGAATATGACAAATTTCGACCAGCTGACATAGCCCTTTTTGCTTATAGCAAAAAAAGAAGCACATTCCCAATTTGAATGTGCTCCTGCTTTTTAGAAACCTGTAAATCCGCCAAATAACGGTGAAAGTATCGCAATAATTTTTGTCATCCAGTCAAAGAATAAGACAACACCCATGATCATCATCAATACGCCGCCGATTTTCATAATCTTGGCGCTGTTTCGTCTGATCCATTGCAGCTTGCCGACAAAGAACGAAAGCACAAAGAATGGAATTCCGAAACCAAGGATATAGGCAATCATATAAACCATTGCTGAGCTTGGATTAGATGCTGCGAGTGAAATCACGGCTCCGAGAATCGGTCCTGTACACGGGGTCCAGCCGGCAGCAAATGCCATTCCGATTAATACCGAACCAAGCAATCCGGCAGGACGGTTTTTAAACTCGAATCGTCTTTCTTTCATTAAGAATTCCGGCTTGATGACTCCCACTACCAGCAGGCCAAAGAAGAAGATAAATATTGCCCCAAGCTGGCGGATGAGGTCTTGATATTCAGTAAAGAAACGGCCAATAAAAGTAGTCCCAAACCCAATTGCAATAAAAATAGCCGAAAATCCAAGCAGGAAGAATAGCGTGTGCAGCATGCTCCGTCTTTGCAGCATCGCATTCTCTTCTTTAATCTCCCCTACAGACATTCCTGTAATATACGATAAGAATGCTGGATATAACGGCAGGCAGCAAGGTGAAATGAAGCTTAAGAACCCTGCCCCTAATGCAATAAATACATTCAAATCTGTCATAGTCACAACTCCTGATACTCATTCATTCCCATTTCATTCTAACAAATCCCATATAGAAAAGATAATGGATAGAATGTGAACATTTTGTGTCCTGAAAATTTCACACATTTCTGAGTAAACCAACTGCTATTATAATAATTGATATTAAATTTCAACCTAAAACATGTATTTTTAATGTAAATGTTATTAAAGTTTAAAACAAGTTTCTTTTGAATTAATTACCATAATTCGATATACTAGTATAGGACTTAACAAATTCTGTTATTATCTTTCAGCTTTTGACATGGAACCGAATTGGCAGAGTAAGGCCTACATATAAGAAATAATCAGAGAGGAACTATTGGCCATGTGTAAACAGGAACTGCTTACATTGATTGAACAAAAAAGAACAGAGTTAATTCAAGTGGCCATGAAAAGCGGCTTAAGCTCTGCCGCAGCAATCCGGTACAGCCAGGAACTGGATGCCCTATTAAATGAATATAACCGAACCTTTATAAAAAAAGTGCAGACACATTAAGAAACAGCCATGCAACCAATGCAGGCTGTTTTTTACATTCATTTCTCTTCATGAATCCTTCTCTATATCCTTAACATCTATTTATTAATAACAATCGATAATTTGTAGTTTGCATGCTTATTCAAGTGTGTTAAAAATTGATCTAACCGTTCATTAGATGGGAATTTGCATTCCAGCAGATAACAGCCATCTCCGCTGATTTTAAAATTATGAATGATTTCCTCCTGTGCTTTGACAAAAGTCAGATACGGCTGATGATACATACTTTGAGTAATAACCGTAATAAAAGCATGGATGTGAAATCCTAATTTATCCTGGTTTACTTTGATTGTGTATCCTTCAATAACGCCCTGATCTTCTAATTTCGCCACTCTTGATGCTGCCGCCTGGCCAGTTAAATGGACTTTCCCCCCCAGCTCCTTCATGGTGATCCGGCTGTTTTTGGACAGTTCCTCTAAAATACGCTGATCCGTATGATCCAGCATTTCTTCAACTCCTTTCACTTTTCAAGTTAAACGGCAAAAAGACTTGATTTTATCTATGTAAGTGCCAATGGGTCCTAGTATAAACTATACGTAAATCAAAGAAAAGGAGTACATTAATATGAATATACAGCAAATCCGTAACGCTACACTAGTTGTCCAATATGCAGGGAAAAAGTTTTTAATTGACCCTTTCTTAGCAGAAAAAGGGACTTACCCGCCTTTCCCGAATTCATTAAGGCAAGATCAAAACAATCCTTTAACGGAGTTGCCAGTCTCCATTGATGAGATCATTCATAATGTGGATGCCGTGATTGTTACCCACCTGCATTTAGACCACTTTGATGATGCAGCCAAAGAAGCATTGCCAAAGGACATTAAAATGTTTGTGCAAAATGAAGAAGATGCTGCTGAAGTGAAAAATGCAGGTTTTAATAATATTGAAGTCCTCCATGAAGATACATTTTTTGGAGATATCCAACTAATAAAAACAAAGGGCGAACATGGCAGGGGCGAAATTTTAAAACTGGCCGGTCTTGTTTGTGGAGTGGTCTTCAAACATCACTGTGAAAAAACACTTTATGTAGCAGGAGATACAGTTTGGTATGATGCTGTTCAGGAAGTCATTGAAACACACAATCCTGAAGTCATTGTAGTAAATGGCGGAGATAACCAGTTTCTTGAAGGCGGCTCGCTTGTTATGGGGAAAGAGGATATCTATGCAGTTTCCAAAGCTGCCCCAGATGCCAAGATTATTTCTGTCCATATGGAGGCGGTCAACCATTGGACACTCTCAAAAGAGGAATTAAAAAGCTACAGTAAAGACAAAGGAATCTCCCATCAAGTATTAGTGCCTGAAGATGGAGAATCCTACACCTTTTAAGAAACAAAAAGACGTGTGGGCAATCACACGTCTTTTCTATTAACCTACTGCATCTTCCACTTTCTCAGCGGACCCGTTCTGAAGCAGATACATTTTATGATACAAGCCGCGCTTTGCAAGCAATTCCTGATGCGTTCCTCTTTCTACTATTTCCCCTTGATGAAGAACGAGAATCAGTTCTGCATCCTGTATCGTAGACAATCGATGAGCAATCGCAATTGTCGTGCGGCCCTTCCGCATTTTTCCCAGTGCGGTTTGTATCGCTTCCTCTGTTTCTGTATCAATATTGGCTGTTGCTTCATCCAGGACAAGAATTTTCGGATTGGCAGCAATTGTTCTTGCAAATGCAATAAGCTGTCTTTGCCCGCTCGAGAAAGTCGATCCGCGCTCAACCACCGCATGCTCATATCCGTCTTCCAGCTTATCTATGAATGTATGGGCCTGAACAAACTGAGCGGCAGCTTTAATCTCTTCAACTGTCATTTTCTTATTATGAAGTCTGATGTTATCCTTAATCGTCCCGAAAAATAGGAAAGGATCCTGAAGGACTAGCCCCATCTTCGTGCGCAATTCTTCAGCTGAATAAGACTTAATGCTTTTTCCGTCAATGAAAATATCGCCGCGCTCATATTCATAGAATCGCATCATTAAATTAATGATTGAGCTCTTGCCGCTGCCGGTATGGCCAACCAGGGCAACTGTTTCACCCGGCTTGGCTGTAAAAGTAATATTTTTCAATACATCCCGTTTGCCGTCATAGGAGAAGCTGAGGTTCCTGAACTCAATCTCTCCCTCCATAATTCCATCAGACAGGTTATCCTCCTGTGCCGGAGCAAGTTCCTTTTCGTCCAGCAGCGCAAACGCTCTTGAAGCCGCAATGATTGCCTGCTGATACATAGAAAGCCTCATCATGATCTGATTCACAGGCTCAAAGAAGCGGTCCAGATAGCTGACAAAGGCATACAGCACACCGATTTCGATCGGACTGTTAAAGGAAGAAATACCAAAGAAGCTCAATACAATAATAAGTGCCAGAACATACACAAGGTCAATGGCCGGCCTTAACAGCAGACCATCCATTTTGATATTGCGCATACCTGCTTGGTAATGCTGCTCATTGATATCGCCAAATTCCTTCCGCAGCCTTTTTTCCTGCCTGAATACCTGGATGATGGACATTCCCTGCAGTGATTCACTCAGCTTTGCATTCAGCTGGCTCAGCCTTTCCCTTAAGTCCTTATAAAATACCGAACTGTATTTACGGTACGTGCGAATGATAATAAAAAGAATCGGGAGAATCACCAGGCAGAATAGGGCCAGCTTCACATTCAGGATAAACATCGCCACAAAGATCCCTGTCAGCAGGAAGGCTCCCTGAATGAAGGTAACCAGTACACTGACAAACATATCTTTAATTGCCTCTGTATCATTGGTAACCCTTGATACAATGCTTCCGGCAGGCGTTTTATCAAAGTATCTCAAGCCCAGTGACTGAACTTTTGAAAAGACATCCACACGCAGCTGCTGAATGATTTTAAGCGCAATTTCCTGAAATTTCAGCAGCTGAAAATAGGATACCAGCACATTCATAATTTGAATGCCCAGATAGGCTGCACCAAGGGCAAATAACGGCTCGAAAACCAGGTTCCTTGGTGTTAAATAATCATCAATAAAAATTTTGACAAGAATCGGCCCTAGGATGTCTCCAATCGTCGTTAACAGAAGCAGACTGAAGGCAAGTATAATTGTTTTCTTATGCGGTTTTGTATTGGAAAGCAGCCGGAAAAGGACCTTCCGCTGCTCTTTTCCCTTCATAATCGGTGTCTTTTCCATAGTCTTATCCCCCATGCTCCACAAGCTCTTCCAGCTGCTGACGCAGATACATATTCTTATACCAGCCTTCTTCAGCCATCAGTTCCTCATGTGATCCCTGCTGAACAATTTTCCCTTCATCCATCACCAATATGAGATTCGCATGCTGAATGGCGCTCAGCCTGTGAGCGGTTATGATCGTTGTCTTGCCTGCCCGCTCACCACGCAATGAAGCGAGAATCGCTTCCTCTGTTTTCGCATCAACGGCAGAAAGGGAGTCATCCAAAATCAATACTTCCGGTTTCATCAGAATGGCTCGTGCAATGGAAATACGCTGCTTCTGTCCTCCGGATAGCGAGACCCCTCTTTCTCCAACAACGGTTTTATATCCATCTGTGAAATCGAGAATATCTTCATGGATATTGGCCAGTTTCGCTGCCGCATAAATATCTTCAAGGTCTGCATCTGGCCTAGTGAAAGCGATATTTTCCGCAACGGTGGCCGAGAACAGGAAGTGCTCCTGCGGGACATAGCCAATCGCTTCCCTCAGTTTTTCGATTTTATAGCGATTTATTGGATGTCCGGCAAAAATTATTTCCCCTTTATAGCCTTCAAACTCACGGATCAATAGCTTCAGCAGTGTGGTTTTGCCAGCACCCGTTTTACCTGCTATGCCGAGAGTCTCTCCTCTTTCCAGTCTAAAATGAATATCCTTAAGCAGCGCTTTCTGTTCACCCGGATAGGCGAACTCCTCAATCTTGTACGCAATATCACCGCTCGGAACTTCATTAATGCCAGTCTCATCATCCTTAATATCGATTTCTTCTGCAAGAAGCGCAGAGACTCGATCATAGGAGGCGCGGCCTCTCTCGACAATATTGAACAGCCAGCCAAATGCGAGCATCGGCCAAATCAGGAGACCAAGATAGGTAGTAAATGAAACCAGCTGCCCGATTGTCAGCTCTCCTGCAATAACATATCTTGATCCAAATGCAATAGAAAGGAAGAAAGAGATCCCTACAATAATGCTGATCGTCGGATCAAACAAAGAATCAACCCGTGCAACAGAAATGTTTTTTTGCACTACATCTTCTGACTGCCTTCGGAAATCTTCAATATCTTCTTTTTCCTGGCCGAATGTTTTAATGACTTTAATTCCTGAAACACTTTCCTGAGTTTTGTCATTCAGTGAAGAAAAAGCCTCCTGTGCTTTGTGGAACCGTTTATGAAGAAGTGTTCCATACCAGCTTGTCAAAAGTGCCATGAACGGCATTGGAATCAGACTGATCAATGTAAGCTTCCAGCTGATTGTTGTCGCCATGGCGATGATAACGAAACCGCCTGTCGCCAGTGAATCGACAAATGTGAGGACCCCGGCGCCTGCTGTCTGCTGAATCGCCTGCAGATCATTTGTCGCATGGGCCATTAAATCCCCCACCCGCTTTTTCTGGTAGAAGGACTGTGACATATTCGTAAAATGCTGATAAAGCCTGTTGCGCAGGAGTTTGGACAGCTTAACGGCCGAACCGAAAATCATAATTCTCCAATAATAGCGGAGCACATACATCATGAGGGCAACAACAGCAAGAAGTCCAATCCACATTAATAATGCTTTTGCAGTCAGCTCGCCATTTTTAATCGAATCGACCACAATGCCGACAACCTTGGGCGGGACCAGCTGAAGCAGAGCCACAAATAACAGCAGAATGATCCCGTTTACATAAGCTTTTTTCTCCTGTTTAAAAAACCACATCAAATCCAAAAAAACCTTCATACCCCATCCTCCGAAATCCGAAACATAATAGCTTAAATAGTTTAACAAATATTGAGAAAATAAGGAAGATTTTTTCTCTCAGAAAAAAGCACCCTGACGGATGCTTTATTGGCCTAATGCTTCTATGCGGTTTATCAGGCTTGTTGCCTCATTAATGGTAGTGAACAGCTCAGAGTTCTCCAGCTGATCCAGTGCCAGGTTGCCGTTCTCCAATACTTTATTGATCTCAGCCAGAAGCGCTTTATTCTGGGTCACCAGCTCCTGATGAACATCTTCTGCAATCGTCGGGATATCTTGAAGGGCGATAAAATCTTCAACTTCCTGCTTAAGTGTCGTCAAACGGTCTTCAAGTTCCTGCTTTAATGCCGGATCCGCTGCCGCATCCTGAATCATTTGCGGAGCCTCTTCAGCAAAGTCGCTTAACGTATTGATATGATCAGTCGCTTCATTAACATAGTCAATGGAATTATTCACTTCTCCCAGAACGGAACAGCCGCTTAATAACATAGAAACGGTAAGGAGCCCTATTAGAAATACTTTTTTCATTTGCTCGTTCCTTTCATGATTTGTCATAGTATAAATACGGTCTGGTTCAAAAAAGGTTTCATTTTTGCCATAAAAAAACCACCTTCCTTGTATTGTAACAGAAAAGTGGTTTCCGATGGGATGCTTGTCCCTGATTACTTGCCTGACTGCTTGTTCATGGCATTCATCATTTGGTTGATTTTCTTTTGAGATGGCTTCATGCCCATTTGCATCATCATCATTTTAAGCATTTGTTCGTTAATTGGCGGATTTTTCTCCAGGTAGCTCATCATATATTTTCGAGCAATGAAAAATCCTAGTGCTACACCGGCAAGAAGCGCCAGTACACCAACTAGAATGTACATACCCATACTAACTTCCTCCTTCATGTTGTCTATCATACAGTGTACTAGACCAAAGGTTATTATACAATATTTGCTTCATTTTTTCTCTTATTTTAGACGAATTTTCTCTCTTTTATCGGTTTTAGCCACCCATAGCGCTTATGCTGGAGGTCAACAGCCAGGAAGGAAGACTCGCTTTTTCGCAGCACTTCGAAAAATACCGTCTCTGCCTCATAGCTGCCACCCGCTTCTAAAACCAGGCTCCGTTCAAACACTTCAAGCCTCGCCCTGCTTCTTTTACTCATCTCTATATAGTATGCACTTTTTTCTATAATAAAGTCCTTTTTTCGCTGCAGCTGCTGATGGATGTATTGATGCACTTTCAAACCCGGGATTGGCTTAGTCACAAAATCAATTTGCTTCGATAGAATAGACTTCATTTCACCTGACGAACGCTCATACTCTTCAAACAACTGAAAAAACATCCGTTCTCTGCCAAAATAATGGGACGCGAATTCATCTTCTATTAAATACAATTGATAAGCTCTCATCTGGCCCCTCCTTCCGGTACGATCCATTTCTTTCAATTATAAGCAACCAAACATAAGGAATCTGTCTGAAGATGTTAAAAACTTTCACTAATTTTGTCGAAAACGAAGAATTCAGTTGATTATGAGGATTCTTGGTGGGAGAGCTGCTATATTAGAAGAACAAAATATTTACTTCGTTATTTTCCCGGTTTTACTGAAATGTAATCCTATTTTTTAGAGAACCAACCATACAAAAAAGGAAGAGCCTCTCAGCTCTCCCTCGTCAGTTAATATTATCCCTGCAGCAATGCTTTTACGCGTGCTACAACGTTTTCAACTGTGAATCCGTATTCTTCCATAATCTTCTCACCTGGTGCAGATGCGCCAAATGTGTCGATTGCAAGAACATCGCCTTCGTCACCTGCATAACGGTGCCATCCAAGTGAAGTTCCCATTTCAATGGCAAGACGTTTCTTGACTGTCTTAGGAATTACGCTTTCTTTATACTCTTTTGATTGTGCTTCGAAGCGGTCCCAGGCAGGCATGCTGACTACTGATGCATGGATGCCTTCGCCTTCAAGCGCTTTTTGTGCTTCAACAGCCAGGCTGACTTCAGATCCTGCAGCAAGCAATAATACATCCGCAATGCTGTTGGAAGCTGGTGAAACAACATAAGCACCTTTTTGTACGCCTTCGTAAGCCGCTGAATCTGTTCCTTTTAATGTAGGAAGGTTTTGACGGGTCAATACTAATGCAGTTGGCTTGTTTGTTGATTCGATTGCTGTTTTCCAGGCAGATGCTGTTTCATTTCCATCAGCAGGACGGACAACAGATAGGTTTGGCATTGCACGCAATGCAGC
Organism: Cytobacillus sp. NJ13; assembly: GCA_030348385.1. Lineage (NCBI taxonomy): Bacteria > Bacillati > Bacillota > Bacilli > Caryophanales > Bacillaceae > Cytobacillus > Cytobacillus sp. NJ13. The sequence continues at coordinate 1,596,313 of JAUCFP010000006.1, forward strand.
AAGCTGTTCTACAGGCTCATGCGTAGGGCCGTCTTCACCGACAGCAATGCTGTCATGTGTGAATACATACGTAACAGGCAGGTTCATAAGTGCAGCCAGACGGATTGCCGGGCGCAGGTAATCAGAGAACACGAAGAATGTTCCGCCGAATACTTTTAATCCGCCGTGAAGTGCCATTCCATTCAATGCAGCACCCATTGCAAATTCACGCACACCGAACCAGATGTTGCGGCCGTCAAATGACTCAGCCGTAAAGTCACCTGTACCTTTGATCATTGTTTTGTTGGAGCCTGCAAGGTCAGCAGATCCGCCAAAGAATGAAGGCAGGTTCTGTGCGATTGCATTTAGCACTTCTCCGGAAGAAGCACGACTTGCAAGACTCTTTCCTTCTTCATAAACAGGAATGTCTTTATCCCAGCCTTCAGAAAGCTCGCCATTGATTGCCTGCTCCAGCTGTTTTCCTAACTCAGGATGTGCTTCTTTGTACTGTGCAAAAAGGTCTTCCCATTCCTGCTGCTTTTTAGAGCCGCTTTCCACAACCTGCTGCTTGAAGTGATCATATACTTCCTGTGGAACATGGAAATCTTCTTCGAAGGTCCACTTATAGGCTTCTTTCGTTAATTTCAATTCGTCAGCACCTAGCGGAGCGCCGTGAACATCAGATTTGCCTGATTTGTTTGGAGAACCGTAGCCGATGACAGTTTTCACTTCGATCATCGTCGGGCGGCTTTCATCTTGTTTCGCTTCTTCAATTGCTTTTGCAATTTCGTGAAGATCATTGCCGTCTTCTACACGGATGTACTGCCAGCCGTATGACTTGAAGCGCTGTTCAACACTTTCAGAGAAAGACTTATCAAGGTCTCCATCAAGTGAGATATCATTTGAATCATAAAGAACAACCAGTCTTCCAAGCTTTAAGTGGCCGGCAAGGGAAGCAGCTTCAGCCGAAACACCTTCCATAAGGTCTCCGTCCCCGCAGATGCTGTATGTATAGTGGTCAACAACATTGAAGTTGTCTTTGTTGTATGTCGCAGCCAGGTGGCGTTCAGCCATTGCCATACCCACAGCCATTGCAATACCTTGTCCTAATGGGCCTGTTGTTGCGTCAACACCTGGAGTATGGCCGTATTCTGGGTGGCCAGGCGTCTTGCTTCCCCACTGTCTGAACTCTTTAATGTCATTCATGGAAACATCATAGCCGGAAAGATGAAGAAGGCTGTATAAAAGCATAGAGCCATGTCCAGCAGAAAGGACGAAACGGTCACGGTTGAACCATTCTGGATTTTTCGGGTTGTGGTTCATGAAGCGTGTCCAAAGTGTATAAGCCATTGGCGCTGCACCCATCGGCATCCCCGGATGGCCGGAATTCGCCTTTTCAATGGCGTCGATTGATAAAGTACGAATGGAACTGATGGATAGTTCATCTGTGTGATTAAACATTCAATACATCCTTTCGAGTAGTAATTCTTTACTCTTTTAATATTATCGGGTGTCCCTTTTTTTCACAACCAATAGGGTCAGGAAAAGGACAAAAAAGCCGGTTTGTTACTATATTGACACAAAAAGACCCGGCATATGTAAAAAAGCGGAGATATCCGGCAAAAGATCCGTAAAAGTCATCTCCGCATTCTATTAAAAGAAGGAATACAGCATTGTGTATCCCTTGCATTTATAATATTAGTGAAGGCGGTTTTTATTTTGGAATTCTTTCAGCTTTTTCGGAGTTACGTCGTTTCCTTTCGGATCAACAATTGTAACACCTTTAAGCGTGTTCAGCATGCCAGAGCGGAAAGTCTCCAAATACTCTTTGCGGAGAGAAGTCTGTTCTTTCGCTTCTGCTTCTGTTAATCCTGATTCCTTTGCCTTCTTTGCCAGTTCATTAATTCGGGCAAGTTTTTGTTTTGGCAGCATATATTAAAGCTCCTTTATATCAAAAGTTTACCTTTGGATATTCTAAATAGAAGTTCTTATTATACAGTAGCTTCAGATATGGAACAATACTGAAACTCAACTGCCATCATACTAAAAAAGAACACTTTTGACAAGAAAAGTGCTCTATTCAGCAAGTGATTCCATATGCTCTTTATACCTTCTATGGACAGTTGCTTTTGAGATATTATAGCCAAAGCCCCTGAGTGTTGCAGCAATCTCTGCAAATGTTAACTCGTTTTTCCTTAGCCGGACAATTTCCTCTATCGGCACCTCTATTCTTTCCCTGCCGCCATTTGCTCCCTGATTGCTTAAGTTCTTCTCGGGCCGGTATCCTTTATCAACAGCCCGCTGCATGCCGCGTCTGATTTTGATGTTATGAAGCTTTCTCTGATACTCCTCTACCATCCCAACAATGTTCAGCACCATCGAATCTGATTCCGAAAGCTCGAGCTGGCCGTTATTCGAAATGCTGTACAGCTGGACTTCTTCTTTTAAGACGCAATGGAGTATTGCAATCTTTGCATTGCCCCGCCCAAGCCTGGTTTCATCCTGAATGAGGACAACCTTGATATCCTTTTCTTTAATTAAGTCTAAAAGCTCCAATATACCGTCTCTTTCAAGATCGTATCCGCTGGCCTGTTCGCGAATCACCTTTACCACTTCAAAATCATGCTTTTTCGCCAGATTCACCAGCTCTTCTTCCTGCCTTGAAAGGGACGTTTCCTGAGTATCCTTTGTTGTACTAACCCTGCAGTAAATAATTGCTTTCATAACTTCTCCTTATTCATAGAGGTCTGAACTGGCAAGCTCTTTAAAAGGCTCATCATCCAGTGCTTTTACTGGAATAACAATTTCATCGCCCGGAAAAATCCTTCCGGCCGCGATCTCATTATTTTGTTCTACCCAATTAATAAATTGATCTGTAGACAGCGAATGTTCAGCCGAAAAATTCTCAGCAATCTTCCATAAAGAGTCGCCTTCTGCAACAGTGACTTTCACAAACTTTTCCGTATCAGGAGTTTCTATTTGCACGAGCATAATAAACGATGCTGCCAAGCTTAAAACGAAGAGAATAATAGCATAAGAATATGATTTCCACAATTTTTCCAGCATGATATACCACCTCTAAAAAGAATATATGTTCGCATTTGATGTTTTTATTATAGACCGAACATTTGTTTTGTGTCAATAAAAATTCGAACTTATGTTTGTATCATATGGTAATTGATGCTATAATTGAGACAACAAAAACATACGAGGAGCATAAAGATGGTGAAATTATCAAAAAGGCAGCAAGATATATTAGAGTTTATAAAAGAAGAAGTTAAATTGAGAGGCTATCCGCCTTCTGTAAGGGAAATTGGGGAAGCAGTCGGCCTGGCTTCAAGCTCAACAGTTCACGGCCATCTTGCTAGACTTGAAAGCAAAGGGCTGATCCGCAGGGATCCCACTAAACCGCGCGCCATTGAAATTTTAGATCTGGACGAGTCTTCTCACATCCCTAAGGTCAGTGCAGTCAATGTTCCGATCGTCGGTAAAGTAACTGCAGGGCAGCCAATAACCGCCATTGAAAATGTTGAAGAATACTTCCCTCTTCCAGAAAGAATGGCACCTGCTGACGAGCATGTATTCATGCTTGAAATCATGGGCGAAAGTATGATTGAAGCCGGAATCCTTGATGGCGACTATGTCATCGTCAAACAGCAGAGCACTGCAAATAATGGAGATATCGTGGTTGCTATGACAGAGGAAGACGAAGCAACTGTCAAGAGATTCTTCAAAGAAAAGGACTTTATCCGGCTTCAGCCGGAAAACTCTACAATGGAACCTATCATCATTCGAAATGTTTCCATCCTTGGCAAGGTTATAGGTGTATACCGCCATATGCATTAATAGAAATGATAAAAAGCATGCAGCCTCTGCCTGCTTTTTATTTTTTCCAATTTTAAGAAGGTTATCAGTTCCTATTACCTGATGCTATTAGCGAAATCATACGAAAGTAACTGATACTTTATCATTTGGCATAAAGTTACAGTCATGTATGACTATTTTATTGTTCAGAAAATTCGGTATTTTTATGCATATTAATTTATAGCCACTTTCTATATAATGGTAATACACCGAGAATCAACCTAAGGTCGCTTGTCCAAAATCTCGACTTTAGGAGTGTGAAGAAAAAATGTTTTTGAACATTACCTTCGCTTTGTTGATTGGTGGGCTGGTCGGTGTCGTTGGACATATTCGGAAAGAAGGCAAAATGGTCAAACCCAGAAGGACAAAAAAATTCATCTATCTGGGGGTCTTTGAAGAAGTAATCATGGGGGCTTTGGCGGCTGTTTTTTTGGTCGTATCTTCAGATCCTGACTCTGCCTTAAAGGTAGTTCTCCTTGCGGTGATTGCAGGATTTGGAGGAGATGCACTGCTGACATGTCTCGATTTCTTAAAGATCAGACATAAAGAATAGAGAGATGCAGGGAAATACAAATTAGTTAAAACCTCGTTCATCAGCAAACGGGGTTTTTGTATTTTAATTAGAACCGCTTTAATAATTGAATAATGAAATTGTTAAAATTCCCTATTAGTATTTTCTCAAAAAAGTTTTGCCATTGCCATCTTAGTTTTCCTTATCAAATCCGTAATTTATGTATGTCTCTTGATGACTTTTATGATAATATTTCAATAGAATTCTAAGTTATATATAAGGGGCTCATGAACTTGTTTTGGAAAATTTATTTTTGGATCATGTTAATATCTACTTTTCGAAATTTACTTTTACTATTAAATTATTCTGATAAAATTAATTGGTCTGGGTATTGGTTATCTTTCACTAATTATTACTTGCCCTTATCTGTTGTTGGCCTTATAGGATTATTCGGTTATTCTTACAGCAAACAAATATTAAATAAAAAACTTTGGAAAAGCCTATTCTTGTTTTTGTTATTATTATTCTTATATAGCAGGATACAGTTTTTTCTTACAATACCAGGCAATATGGTATTCCATTACATTAACTTTTTCTACTTAATTTTACCGCTCCCTATGTTAATTGCTTTATATCGTTACGCGGAAATAAAACCGATCAAGATAAAGCAGCAAAAGAAAAAATCAATAGTTTTTAAATAACAAAAATCAAGACAGTAAATAGCCTGTGATTTAGGCAATATACTGTCTTTTGCTTTCCAATCAAAAAATCCCCAGCTGCCAATGGCAGCAGGGGGCTTACCTCTTAGTACATGCTCAGGTACTGCTCGCTCTCCCATGGGTGCACTTGCGTTCGGAAAAACCCTCGGGCTTTGTATTTTTAAGCAAACAAAAAAAGCCAATTATTAAATTGACTTCTTCATCCCACAATTACTACACTCTCAGCTAAAGCTATCGGGGTTCATTATACTATTATTGGCTATTGGGATTTGAATAAGAGTTTTCCCAGGAAAGACAAATTAGAAAAGCTTGCAGAGTTTTATGGAGTCACTTTTGAGGAAATTACTGAAGAAAATTATTAGAGCCCCTCTCGAGTGAGAAGAGCTTTTGATTTCTACTTATACTTAAGAAGCAGGATTATCATCCACGGTGAATTTGTTGGTAACCTATTGATGTTAAGCTATTTTACAGTATCTAGCAAAATAGGTCACCAAGAACAGGAATATCTGAAACAAGATCACAGAAAAATTCGCCAACATCTCCAAATACATCTTCAAGTGCCTCGCCTATTTCTCCTAAAGCATATTCAAGATCATTTAATATACTTGCAACAATATCGTTCGTTACATCAAATACACTGTTTAGAAGTTGAGCAATGGCTTTTGCAGTAAAGGAAAAAGCATCCTTGAGAATCTGACTTATTTGCAGCAAAGATGATTCGAAAACTTGCTGAAGAGCAGTCGCAATCTCGTTGAAAGCAAACCCAATCGCATTTAAGACTACAGCGGCTGCTTGAGCAGCCAATCCAAATACTTGTTGAAGAGCAGCTGCAATCTCGTTGACAACAAACCCTATCGCTTTTAAGACTTCAGCCGCTGCTAGGGCAGCTAGTCCAAATATTTGCTGAAGAGCAGCCGCAATCTGGTTGGCAACAAACCCGATCCCTTCTAAGATTTCAGCCGCTGCTAAGGCAGCTAGTCCAAATACTTGTTGAAGAGCAGCTGCAATCTGGTTGACAACAAACCCGATCGCTTTTAAGATTTCAGATGCTGCTAAGGCAGCTAGTCCAAAAACTTGTTGAAGAGCAGCCGCAATCTCGTTAACAACAAACCCGATCGCTTTTAAGACTTCAGCCGCTGCTAAGGCAGCCAATCCAAATACTTGTTGAAGGGCAGCTGCAATCTCGTTGGCAATAAATCCAATTACTTTTAGGATATTCGCCGCTGCTTGGGCAGCCAGTCCAAAAACTTGTTGAAGAGCAGCCGCAATCTCGTTGGCAACAAACCCGATTGCTTTTAGGATATTCGCCGCTGCTTGGGCAGCCAATCCAAAAACTTGTTGAAGAGCAGCCGCAATTTCGTTGGCAACAAACCCAATTGCTTTCAAGACTTCAGCCGTTGCTTGAGCAGTCAATGCAAAAACTTGCTGAAGAGCAGCCGCAATCTCGTTGGCAACAAACCCGATTGCTTTTAAGATTAGTGACGCAACCTGAGCACCCAAACCGAAAACCTGTTGAAGCGCTTGAGCAACCTCCGTAACAACAAAACCGATGTCCTTTAAGATAGTGGCCGCAGCCTGAGCACCCAAACCGAAAACTTGTTGAAGCGCTTGAGCAATTCCAATTACATCAAACCCCAGCGATCTTAGAAGATTGGCAGTTTCCGAAACTCCTAAGTCAAATACTGTTACAATTGCACCTGCTACCTCGAGTGCAGTGAATGCCTCGTTGGTAAGAATTAAGGCACTTTGTTGGAAAGTTAAAAAGAACTCAGCATTTAATTGTTCTGCAATCTGCGTGGCTGTATCACCCTGAATATTTAACTGGCGGGCACGGATGACGGGATCGTTATCAATTCTAAATCTAATCGGAACGTTCTGATTATTAAGAAACGTATTTGGTGCGACCGTAACAACAACAGGGTCTAGTTCAATAGGTGAAAGTTCTACCCCATTTCGAGTAACTTCGTTTACCTCAACGAGAAATTGAACTTGATCTCCTCGTTGAACATTTCTTGCTCTCCAGTTAACTCTATAATTGCTTTCGGAATTTGCGAGAATTTCTAACTGATCGAGTGTAACACCTGTCGTCAGATTTTCTATGGTTACAGTAATATAGCCTTGAAGTGAGTTATCAAATATACTTGGGGCAGTCGTTCCGTCTCCTATCGGCGGTAACCAAACAAATGAAAGTCTAGGGTCTAAGGAATCAATAAGGGACTGAAATGGTGATATTCTATTTGAGGTTTCTTGTTCCATTTTTTTCTCTCCTTTTAATTTATTGCTTACATGATTCAATATATGTAAAGGAGTTAAATTTGAAAGGGACAAGCTTCCTATGTACAGGTGCGTGTTACTGCCTGTTTTTAAAAAACTTACTTTGCTGTTAGTGGAATTTTTGTTTTGCAAGTGGGAAGGTTTTCGTAAATATTCAATAATAAATACTCTAGTCCAAAGAATAGAGCTAAAATGGAAATTTAATTTCCGAGAAACTATATAAAGGGGCTAAGGTGCTATTTTTGCAGCTCTTTCGCGATTTTTATTATTCCGCAACGCTTTTCTTTAAAAAGAGTGCGCTTTTTGAAATGCCCTAACACATTTAAGAGATTAGGTATTGTTAGGTTAAGAAAAGATTGTTAAGATTTCTACTTAAACAAATGGGTGCATTACTTAAAGAACGGCTGCCATTTTACAGCCGTTCTTTTTATTCAACTATAGAGGCAGGTTAATTTAAAAAGGAAAAAATTAAATTTTGCAGGTTTGGGGCAATGATGATACCTTTTATCGTTTTAATCGTGCCCCTAAATAATTCCCTTGTATAATTTTTTTGCATTAAAATCTGGCAGTTTTCGGGCAAAGCAAAAAACATAACTTTTATAAAATTTCTGCCCGAATACAAAAACCCCTCAACACCAATAGTGTCAAGGGGTTTCTTTTTTAGTACTTTATCCGCATTTTTTTGATATTAAATTTTTCCGGTCTCTGGCATTTTTTGCACTAATCCTCGGATATTTTGGATTAACAGCACAGGACCTTAACCTTGTTCATCTCTACATAATGTATTTCTTTTGTTTCCTTTATATTAGCTTTCTTGGGATATTAACAAGTATGTCAGCATAACTTTTAGATAAATCCCAAAGAAGGAGGTCATTAAATAATGACACCACTCGAACTTTTTGCATGGACATTATCAGCAATCTTAGCGATTAGCTTTATTATTTCTTTAATTGTAGTTTCAAGAAAACCTCAAATTCTTAATAAAAAGAAAAGTAAAAAGGCTCTATCCACTGATTAATATACTTCCCTTTTCGCAAATCCCCTTGTTAGGCTTCTTCTCTTGCCTTTTGCAATACCGGATTAGGTTTCTTTGTCATCAGAACCACCTATTTTCATCTTTTTCAGCATCGATTACTCTGAATGAAGCCAAGAGCAATTCATACTTTTAATTCGTCATATTTTAATTCATCGATGGGAATACCATGCTGCGGCTCTCTAACTCCTAATTCAATTAACTGACCAAGGACAAATTTCTTCTTTTCGCTTTGAAATATCTTTTGATTAATAGGTCCAGCTATTCCCATATCATCCACCTACAATGCTCTAGATTTTTGAAGCTTATTTAAAATTAGAAGCAGGGGCAGACATGAAATACATCCAGGAGAGATTGGGACATGGAAGCATTCAAATAACCGCAGATGTTTATTCGCATATTAGTAAAAAGATTGAAACTGAAAAAATGAGTAAATTCGAGGAATACATGAAAAATGTCCTTGAATAATTTTTTTGCTTTAAAATCGGGCATTTTCCGGGCAAAGCAAAAATATATAAACTTTATTAAATTTCTGCCCGTATATAAAAACCCCTCAACACCAGTGGTGTAAAGGGGTTTACTTTTTAGTACATGCTCAGGTACTGCTCACGCTCCCATGGATGCACTTGCGTACGGAACATATCCCACTCAATTTCTTTTGCTTCAATGAAGTGTTCAAAGATATGTTCGCCAAGAGCGGATACGATGACTTCATCCTTCTTAAGCTCATCAAGTGCAGCTGCCAATGTAGCCGGAAGATCCTTGATGCCTTCTTCTTCACGTTCCTGCTTGTTCATTACATAGATGTTGCGGTCTACTGGTGCCGGAGGAGTCAATTTGTTCTTGATTCCGTCAAGACCAGCTTTTAGAAGTACAGCCATTGCAAGGTATGGGTTTGCAGCAGGGTCTACACTTCTTACTTCAACACGTGTACTTACACCGCGGGAAGCAGGGATACGAATTAACGGTGAACGGTTTTGCGCTGACCAAGCAACATAACAAGGTGCTTCATAACCAGGCACCAAACGCTTATAAGAGTTAACGATTGGGTTTGTTACTGCAGTAAATGCTGTCGCATGATTGATGATTCCTGCGATAAAGTGACGGGCATCCTCACTTAATTGAAGATCGCCTGTTTCGTTGAAGAATGCATTTTTGCCATCCTTGAATAATGAAACGTTACAGTGCATGCCTGATCCGTTAACACCGAACAGCGGTTTTGGCATGAATGTCGCATGCAGGCCGTGCTTGCGGGCAATTGTTTTAACAACCAGCTTGAACGTCTGGATTTGGTCGCAAGCTGTTAATGCATCCGCATATTTGAAATCGATTTCGTGCTGTCCAGGTGCAACCTCATGGTGGGATGCTTCAATTTCAAAGCCCATTTCTTCAAGCTCAAGCACGATATCACGGCGGCAGTTTTCTCCAAGGTCAGTTGGCGCAAGGTCGAAGTATCCGCCATTATCGTTCAGTTCAAGAGTCGGCTCTCCAGCCTGGTCTAGCTTGAATAGGAAGAATTCCGGCTCAGGCCCTAAGTTGAAATCAGAGTATCCTAACTCTTCCATCTCCGCTAAAATACGTTTTAAGTTGCTGCGCGGATCGCCAAGGAATGGAGTTCCGTCCGGATTGTAAATATCACAGATCAAACGTGCAACCTTTCCTTTCTCTGCTGTCCAAGGGAATACCACCCATGTATCAAGGTCTGGATATAGATTCATGTCTGACTCTTCAATACGCACGAAACCTTCGATTGAAGACCCGTCAAACATCATTTTGTTATCAAGAGCTTTTTCAAGCTGGCTGATCGGAATTTCCACGTTCTTGATAGTTCCAAGAATATCCGTAAACTGCAAACGTACGAATTTTACATTTTCCTCTTCTGCAATACGCTTAATATCTTCTTTAGTAAACTTTGCCACTGGTAGTTCCTCCCTTAAATTTACATGAGTGATTTATTTTTTGCTCTGTTAATGTGCGCTCAGAAACCCAAGACAATATCAACGAGCTTAAAAACGGCTTTTTTAATGGAAAAAGCGGTGCATGTTGCCCTGACGCAATGATGAACGATTAAATCGGCCCGCCTGCACAATTTCCTTGCGAAGGAGTTTCCGTATATCTTCATCTGATAGATCACGTCTCGCTTTTTCTGCTTGCTTATTCATGTTTTCAGTTATCGCTTGCTGTTCTTTTACGAAAAATAGCTGCTTGATCCCAGCCATGTTCACGCCTTGATCAATCAAATCTTTAATTTCCAGAAGGACATCGATGTCGTTTAAGGAAAAAAGCCTTCTATTTCCGTCTGTTCTAGCTGGAGAAATTAATTGGTGCTCTTCATAGTAGCGAATCTGCCTGGCGGTCAGATCAGTCAGCTGCATGACAGTACCAATTGGAAAAAGCGGCATGGAACGTCGAATTTCGCTTCCAGTCAACTAATTCTCCTCCTTTTCTATTACTTCTTGAGTTTATTATATGTAATGTCAGATAATCTGTCAACAATATGTTAGCTTTTATAACATGAATTTTTCAAAAAATTTTTTCCTTTCATATTTTCATATAATTCTCAGTAAAGAACAGAAAAGGACAACTAACTATGTAGCTGTCCTTCTTAATATTTACCTAATTTATTTGGACTAAACATTTTTCCAGCAATTGGTTCAGAGCGATGCATACAGCCATTTTCACATGTGAATAAGTCAGTCCGCCCTGAACATAGGCAACATAAGGCGGCCTGATGGGGCCATCAGCCGTCAGTTCAATGCTTGCACCCTGAATAAAGGTACCCGCTGCCATGATAACATCGTCTTCATATCCAGGCATATAAGCTGGATAGGCGGTTACATGGGAATTAACTGGAGATGCAAATTGAATCGCCTGGCAAAACGCCACCATTTTTTCTTTATCATCAAATTGAACAGATTGGATCAAATCGGTTCTATTACTGTCCCACTTTGGGTTGGAGTTCATTCCAAGCCGCTCAAGCAATGCTGCAGTAAAAACAGCCCCTTTCAGCGCCTGGCCAACAACATGGGGAGCAAGGAAAAAGCCCTGATACATTTCCTGAAGGCTGTAAAGGGACGCACCCGCTTCTGCCCCAATTCCCGGTGAAGTCATTCGGTAGGAGCAGGCTTCCACCCACTCCTTCTTACCGACAATATAACCGCCCGTCTTGGCAATCCCCCCGCCGGGATTCTTAATAAGCGACCCGGCCATCAAGTCTGCCCCAACATGGCAAGGTTCGCGGTCTTCAACAAATTCTCCATAGCAATTATCAACAAAAACAATTGCATCCGGCTTAATTTCTTTTACAAACTGAATCATTTCTTCTATTTGTTCGATTGTGAATGATGGTCTTGTTGCGTATCCCTTAGAACGCTGTATGCCAATCATTTTCGTATTCGGTTTTATTGATTTTTCAACTGCAGGATAATCAATGCTTCCGTCTTCATTCAGCGGGATGCTCTTGTATCCAATTCCGAACTCTTTCAGCGAGCCGTTTCCAGTTCCCCGGATTCCAACGATTTCTTCCAGTGTGTCATATGGCTTGCCTGTGATGTACAGCAATTCATCACCCGGCCGCAATACGCCAAAAAGTGCAATGGAAATAGCATGCGTGCCTGATATAATCTGCGGACGCACCAATCCGGCTTCCCCGCCGAAAACTTCTGCATATATTTCCTCCAATGTATCCCTGCCGATATCATCGTATCCATAGCCGGTTGAAGGAATGAAATGCGAATCGCTGACTTTGAAATTTTGAAAGCTCTTTAATACACGGAATTGATTCTCATCAATCCGCTCATCAATGCTCTTTAATACTTCTGAAATTTGCTGCTCCACTTCTTTTACTATCGGCTGGAGCTTTTCCCCTTGTGATAACTGTTGAAACATGATGTTCTCCTAACTATACGGTATATTTCATTAAAGGCCCTGAGATCTGATGGTCTTCGAGGTAATAGCCCTTGCAAACATAGAGTTCCTTGTCTTCATTGAAAGTCAATTCCCTCAGGATGGTTTCGTTCTTGAGCTGTGACAGCAGTTTTCCTTCTGTCGAAGGCACCTCCACATGGTAATGCTTCATCATTCCCAGGATCATCTGCTCGATTTTCCGTTTGAGCTCATTGCGGTCATCTTCTTCAAAGGCACTGATCTGAATCGTTTCTGTTCTGGCGGTCGGGACAAAATCAGGATGCCTTAAATCTCTCTTATTATATACCGTCAGCTGCGGAATTTTATCATTTTCCAAATCTTCTATCAGTTTATTGACTGTCTGCTCATGCTGGTAATAATCCGGATTGGACATATCGACCACATGAAGAAGAAGATCTGCTTCCTTTACTTCTTCCAGAGTGGAACGGAAGGCTGCAATGAGCGTAGTCGGCAAATCCTGAATAAATCCGACTGTATCTGTCACAAGTGTGATAAATCCACTTGGCAAAATCAGCTTGCGGGTCATCGGGTCAAGTGTGGCAAACAGCTGGTTTTCTTCATAGGAATCCGCTTCGGACAATCTGTTAAAAATCGTGGATTTCCCTGCATTTGTATAGCCGACAAGCGCTATTTGGAATGCTTTGTTTTTCTTCCTTCGTTCACGGTATCTGTCACGATGCTGCACAATGACAGAAAGCTGGGTCTTAATATCATCAATGCGGCGGCGGATATGGCGGCGGTCTGATTCAAGCTTGGTCTCACCCGGCCCCCTCGTGCCGATTCCTCCGCCCAGTCTTGAAAGCTGGACACCCTGGCCTGACAGGCGCGGCAGCAGATACTGCAGCTGTGCCAATTCGACCTGCAGCTTCCCTTCTTTAGAACGCGCCCTCTGCGCAAAGATATCTAAAATCAGCTGTGTGCGGTCAATGATCCTGGCATCCAAATCTGCTGATAAGTTGCGAACCTGGCTTGGTGAGAGCTCATCGTTAAAAATGATAATATCTGCTTCCATTTCTTCCTGAAGTGCAGCCAGTTCCTCCACTTTCCCTTTTCCTATATATGTAGACGGATGAACCCGTTCCCTTTTTTGAGTAATCGAAGCTAAAACTTTTCCGTTTGCCGTTTCAGTCAGCGATTCCAATTCTTCCATTGAATATTCAAACCGCTGGTCATCTTCATCAGTATGGCAGCCGACAAGAATGACTTTTTCATAATCTGGCTTATGTTCCAACCAGCATCCCTCTTTCATTTGCTTATTTTAATTGATAACATCATAACAAAAAACATGCTTAAATACTAATTTTTACCGCTATATATAGGCATTTCCACCGTCCATTTAAAAAGTGTTAAAAAAGTATTGTATTTCTTTTTTTCCGTGTTAAAATCATATTGTTTGGAAAGAATTTACGTTTTTAATTGACTGTAATAACATAGATTTAGAGAGTTGCATCATGAGGAGAAATGGCATATGACATGGGAAGTTTTAAGTATGATTGGCACTGTTGCCTTCGCTGTCAGCGGCGCAATTGTGGCCATGGAAGAAGAATATGATATTTTAGGTGTTTATATTCTGGGTATTGTTACCGCTTTTGGCGGCGGGGCCATCCGAAACCTGCTGATAGGTGTTCCTGTTTCTGCCCTTTGGGAACAGGGTTTATTTTTTCAGATTGCCCTTTTATCCATCACAGCAGTAATGCTGTTCCCGAACAACCTGCTCAAACACTGGCAAAAATGGGGCAATTTCACAGACGCAATCGGATTATCCGCGTTTGCCATCCAAGGAGCACTGTACGCAACGGAAATGAACCATCCATTAAGCGCTGTGATTGTGGCTGCAGTACTGACAGGAAGCGGCGGCGGCATAATCCGTGACCTGCTTGCAAGGAGAAAACCGCTTGTATTGCGGTCTGAAATCTATGCGGTCTGGGCTATCCTTTGCGGTTTTGGAGTCGGACTTGGAATCGCCGAAGCACCGTTTGAACTTTACACTTTGTTTATCTTCATTACCGCTTTGCGGGTTTTATCTTACACATATAATTGGAAGCTTCCGGTTAAGAGGCTGGGAACAAGTAAAAGCATCGGATAGCCGATGCTCTTTTAATATTTATAGGGTTGTTAAAAACATTGATATCGCAGGGAAATAAGTAATAATAAATAAATCAAAAACCATTACGGCAATAAAAGGAATCACAGCCTTGATTAATTTATCGTAGGAAACATCAGCTATTCCCTTCACTATAAACAAATCCAATCCAACTGGAGGAGTAATTAAACCGATTGATAAGTTAACAACCATGATTAATCCGAAGAAGACCGGGTCAATGCCTGCTCCGAGAGCAATCGGGAGAAGCAATGGCGTTAGGATCGTAATCGCTGCTGATGCGTTCAGGAAGCACCCTGCAATAAAGAAGATAATATTGAAGATAAATAGTATCAGATATTTATTTTCTGTTGCGTTCATTACAAGCTGTGCAAGCTGCTGCGGAATTTGTTCAGCCGTTAGTAACCATCCGAATAAATTTGCACCGGCTATAATAAAGACAACCATCGCAGACATTTTTCCAGCGTTTATAAACGCTTCGGGTATATCCTTCCAATCCATATCTTTATAAACAAACTTATTAATGATAAAAGCATATGCAGCTGCTACTGCTCCGGCTTCTGTAGGAGTAAAGATCCCTCCCCTGATGCCGAAAATAATGATTAATGGCAAGAGCAAAGCCAATATCCCTTCATAAAAAGTTTTGCGGAATGTTGTGAATTCGAATGTCTTTTTTTCTTCAGAATAATTGTTTTTCCTGGTTAACCAGTAGTTTAACATCATTAAAGACAAGCCTATTAATATCCCGGGTATGATGCCTGCTGTGAACAGGTCTCCTATGGATACTCCTGCAGTTACGCCATATACAATCATGGGAATGGATGGAGGTATAACCACAGCTATTGTGCCCGCACTTGCAACAGTGGCAGCTGCAAACCCTTTATCATATCCCTTTGACTCCATCATCGGTATCATCATTTTACCTACAGCAGCTGTATCTGCAGCACCTGAACCGGATATCCCGGCAAAAAACATACTTGTTAAGGTTGAAACCTGGGCAAGTCCTGCCCTTACCCAGCCCACTGCGGCAAAAGCAAATGCCGCTATTCTTTTACCCATACTCCCTGACATCATAAATTCCCCTGTAAGCATGAAGAATGGAATCGCCAGCAGCGGAAAGGAATCAACTGATGTAATCAAACGCTGTGGAACCACTTCAAGAGGAATATAATAAATGCTTGAAATAAATCCGGAAATGGAAGCTATAATTAAAGATATTGCAATTGGCACACCCAGAATCATTAATAAAAACAATACAGCCAATACTATTATTGCTACCGTCATCAAATTCCCTCCCTTTCAACTAACCCATATTTGTATTTTGGGATTCTACTTGAACGACCACTCTTTCATCCCTTTTTGCAGTGCGCAGCTCCAAAATATTAACCGATGAGTGAACAAAACAGACAATTGAACTGACTAGGACTGCTCCGTAAATAAAAGTCATATTCAGGCCAAGCGAAGGAGAAATTTGCTGAATAGAGAACTTCAATATTCTTGATCCATAAATAATGAGAAACAGAAAAAGTGCACTGTTAATACATTCAACCAGCAGCATGACTCTACTTTTCCATTTTTCAGATAAATAATGATGGAGAATTTCTACTTGGGCATGCCCTTTGCTTTTATATACGATTCCGATCCCTAAGAAAACGATCCATACAAACATGTACCTGATAAGTTCTTCAATCCAGGTTAAGTTGAAAATACTGAAGTCTGCAAAAGGGAGTATACTTTTTGCAATCGCACTTTGCAGGACGTATCTTGAAAATACCTGATACACTGTGGAGATAAAGGCAATGACAAAAAACAAGATAACAATATTTCTGGATAACTTATCCGCTTTGTCACTCAATTTCCCGAAAAAATCACTCATTTCTCTACACCCCCGCCATTTATTTTAAGCTTTCTATCTTATCAAACAGCTCTTTTCCTATAGAATCTTCAAATTCGTCATATACTGGCTTGACTGCTTTTCTAAATGATTCCAAATCCGGATTTTCTTCAATTTGAACTTCCGATTTTCTCAGCTCATCCAGCAACTTTTCCTCATCTTCCAGTGCTATTGCCCGTTCATAATCAACCGCTTCCTTAGAAGCTTCAGATACTGCATTTTGAAGTTCTGCCGGCAAAGTATCAAATGTTGTTTTGCTCATCAGAAAAACTGCAGCATCATAATTATGGGCAGTTAGAGTCAAATAGCTCTGCACCTCATGAAATTTATTTAAATAGATTTGAGCAAGCGGATTTTCCTGGCCATCCACCACTTTTTGCTCCAGAGCAGTATAGAGCTCACCAAAAGGAACAGGAACAGGGGTTGAGCCAAGAGCTTTGATGAATGAGATGTATGGAGGTGACTCCTGGACCCTCAGTTTTAATTTCGCTGCATCGGCACTTGTCTTAATGGGTTTTTTATTATTTGTCATATGCCTCCAGCCATTCTCCATATAGCCGAGGTTGATAAGGCCCCTGTTCTCTAAATCAGAAGCTATCTCTTTGCCTATCTCCCCATCCAGGACCCGAAAAGCATGCTCCCGGCTTTCAAATAAATATGGAAGGTTAAGCAAATTAAATTTAGGGGCGAAATTGGTTACTGGTGCTACTGACCCAATATGAAAATGGATGGAGCCAATTTGCGCTCCTTCTATTTGGTCTCTTCCATTTCCTAATTGGCTGCTTGGAAATATATCAATTCTTATCCGCCCGTTAGATTTTTCTTCCACCAGCTCTTTAAACTTCAATGCCCCTTTGTGGTAGGGATGAGTTTCCGTTTGAAGATGGCCCAGTCTCAAAACATATTCTGCATCCGGCTCTTTGCCATTAACATTGCTGGAGCAGCCGCTCACAAATATTAACAATAGGATTGATAAGATAGACAGAAATACTCTCATATAATTCGCCTCCCGCACTATATTGTAAGCCCTTACAAATACATGATTGAAAAACTGCAAGGATTCATCAGATTTACCGCCGCCAAGTCGTCTACATAAATAAGTTGTTAATATTGTTATTTGATTAGAATAATATGATTTCCCCCTTAAAATTCCTCCTTTTTATTCACTACCCTGCTGATCTATTAAAATCTTTTTTATGGAATGACTTTTCTTAAAGAAGATTACTTGAGTTATGGTACAGTCACCCAACCACTATCCATATTCTATTTATAATTTTCTAAAAAATCAATACTTTCTAAATTTTTTTATTTAATTTTTATATTTTTCTTGATAACCCTTTTTAAAAATGCTTAAATAAAATTAAATTGGTTGGGTCTCCTAACCACCAGACCAATTTCACTAAAAAGGAGGCAGAAGATTGAGCAATGCTGGAGCAACAAAACTGCATAAAGCAAAAACAGTTCCCCTTCACACAAGAAAAAAAATAAAAACCTTAAAGCTTCAAAAGGGCTGGTTAAAAGGAGTCCTGCTTACTTTAATACTTGCTGTATTAGCTGGTTCAATAGCGAAATTACCCATTTTTTCTGTAATGGGAATTATGATTGTTTCCATACTGCTTGGCATGAGCTGGAAAGGCATAATGGATGTGCCAGGCGATGCATCTGCCGGGATTACATTCAGCAGCAAGACTCTTCTTCGTGCAGGGATTATTCTGATGGGATTAAGACTCAATGTTGAACAAATATTTGCCGCTGGTTTTTCTATTATTATTGCCGATATTATTGTAATCGTTTTCACACTTGTCCTTATGATGTATATCGGAAAACTTCTCTCGATCGACCGCCATTTATCCACACTGATTGCAGTTGGAACTGCAATATGCGGCGCTGCTGCCATAGTTGCTGTCGCCCCCCTAATCAGGGCTAAAAATGAATTGACTGCTATCTCCGTAGCTTTTATTGCCATTATGGGTACCATGGTGACAATTATTTATACCTTTATGTTTCCTGTGCTGGATTTAAGCCCCCGTGATTATGGTGTATTAACTGGAGCAACTTTGCATGAGCTTGCTCATGTGATTGCAGCTTCAGCTCCAGGAGGAGATGTCAGCAGTGATACTGCAATTCTAGTAAAACTGGGACGTGTAGCATTATTAATTCCCGCAGCGATTATACTTGGAATGATATTTAATAAGAACAGCTTAAAGAAACAGAAAACAAGACTCAGAGATTTGCCGGTCCCCTGGTTCATCTTCGGCTTTCTGTTTATGTGCCTGGTTAATACTGCAGGTATACTGTCTGATAAAATCACTCAAATGCTGATTGCACTAAGTATTTTCTTATTATCTATGGCCATGGCAGGTTTAGGTTTAGGAGTTAATTATAGTGAATTTAAAAAGTTAAACGGCAAGGTGATTTTCACGGGAGTTATCGGAGCTGCTGCCTTAGCAGCATTAGGATTTTTAATCGTTCATTTTATTTAAAGCTGCCATTAAAGGCAGCTATATTTTCCTTTTTGAGAAAATTAAGATAGCGGTGTTGATTACTTGACCTGTTAATGATTTAATAAAATAGGTTGGGCCATTGAACCATTTTGCCTATAAAAGAATGCCCATCAGTAAACATTGGTTGGAGGGGTAAATTTGGACATTAATAGAAAAGGAATTTCGGAGCAGGTAGCCGATAGTATAAAGAAAAAAATCCAAAATGGCGTATACAGAGCAGGTGAAAAAATCCCTGGCGAAAGAGAAATGGGAATGGAGCTTTCTGTCAGCAGAAATACAGTAAGGGAAGCTTATAAGATACTCGAAGCATATGGGTATTTAACCGCTAAACACGGAACAGGGGTCTTTGTAGCTTCTCCAGAGCAGCAGATACAAAAAATGACTGAAGCGTTCTTTGTATCCTCAGATCAATTTAAAGATTTCTTCTCCGTCAGAAAAATTCTTGAGGAATGGACAGTAAAATGGTCCATTGAGAATTCAAGCCCGGATCTTATTAAGCAATTAGATCAAATCCTTAAGGAAGCAAACGAAATTGTAAGTGGTGACCAGAATTTTGACCGTCTGGCTGAATTAGATCATAAATTTCATATGACTCTTGCAGATCATTCAAATAATGTTGTGCTAGTAAGGATTATGCACTTTTTAATCGATCTGCTGTCCGAGTCACGTACAAAGTCAATTAACATTCCGGGCCGTGCGTTAAAATCTGTTCAAGAGCACGAAAGGATTCTTGAGGCAATAAAACAGCACAACATTGAGTTAGCCCAGGAACGTATGATAGACCATATTGAAAGTGTAGAATGTTCGATTTCACAAAATACATTATCCAACTAAAAAAGCTGTCATGGTGTTATATACCTCATCCAATTGGATGGGGCAATAATCACCATACAGCTTTTTTTATAGAGAAAGACTTTTCCTGGAATGATCAAGTGACATCGCCTCAGGAAAATGGATATTGAATTTCTCACCCAATTCTTTTAATTCCTGTTCCACATTGCCTGATAATTCAATTCCTGTTAATAACCTGCCCTCACTTTCTCTTTTTCTTCTTTCTCCAGGATAGCGTATTTCGCTTACATCTGGTTTCTTAGGCACTTCCTTCATTTCCTGAAGCAGTTTTTGAATGGAAGTAAAGAACAGTGTTAAATCCATAAATTTTTCAATATCTAATAGCAAAAAGAAATGTCCAACATTAGCATTCTCTGTTTCACTATCATCATATAGGTTTTTCACATGAGGGCCAAATGCCGCTCCTGAAAGCACACCAGTTAATATTTCAACCGCAAGTGCAAGTGCAGCTCCTTTTGCACCTCCAAGCGGTAATACAGACCCATTTAAAGCAGCTGCAGGATCTTTGGTGGGATATCCATTTTCATCTATTGCCCAGTCATCCGGTATTTCATTCCCCTGTTTAGCGGCCAATATGATTTTCCCTCTAGCCACTATACTGGTTGATAAATCAATGATTACAGGCTGATCGTTGCCAGTTGGAAAGCCAAAAGCGATTGGGTTGGTGCCAAAGAAAGCTTCCTTCCCTCCCCAGGGTGCAATGCCTGGCGGGGAATTAGTAAATCCTATGCATGCGAAATTCTGCTCGCATGCCATCTGGCAAAAATATGAAGCAGTCCCAAAATGATTGCTATTACGAATCGCGATTGCTGCAGTGCCATTTTCTTTTGCCGTTTCAATGCCTTCTTTAATTGCCTTCCAGCTTACTATATGGCCCAGTCCATTATCGCCATCAACCTGCAGCACGGATGGAGCTTTTTTAGTGACTTTAATATCCGGATTCACATTTATTCTTTTATCCATGAATCGTTTGGCATAAATGGGAAGTCTGCTGATTCCGTGGCTATCCGTGCCTTCTAAGTTTGCTTTTACCAGTGAATCCGCGACAACTTCCGAATAATCTTTGCGCATTCCCATTTTTTCAAGAACTTTTTCACAGAATTCCTTTAGATCCGATTCATTATATTTGTTCATGTCTAAACTCCTTTTTTTCTACTCTCTTTAAAAAAGGATTCTCCCTGCTCATAAATGTGCAGGGAGAAATTAAATCAGGCGCTTCGGTATAGTTTTGTCATGACAAATTCACGATGTCCTAAAGCCTCAGCACTGGTCAATCGGCCATTTACCGTACGGCAAATAACTTCCATTAATTTGTCGCCTGCTTCTTCCAGGGAAATCTGACGGGACAATAATCCCTGTACATCTACATCAATATGCTCGCTCATTGTTCCTGCTGTTATGGGATTTGCGGTAATTTTCACAACAGGCTCAATTGGATTTCCGATAATATTACCCTGCCCTGTTGGGAAAAGGTGGAGTACTGCTCCGCCAGCTGCCATTAACGTAATGCACTCTGCAGCTGCTGAAGAAGTATCCATAAAATACAAGCCATTGCCATTCTCAGGCTTTTCCGCTGGATCAAGTACCCCAATTACATCCTTAGTGCCCGTTTTGGCGATATTACCAAGAGCCTTTTCTTCTATAGTTGATAGGCCTCCTGCAATATTTCCCTGTGTTGGCTGTGAACCAAGCAAATCTACTCCTTTGGATTCGATTTCGCCAACATAATCTTTATAAATAGCCATAAACTTTTCATGAAGTTCAGGAGTTGCCATTCTTTGTGCGATTAGATGTTCCCCACCAGTCAATTCAGATGTTTCCCCAAAAAATACGGTCGCACCGGCATCAACCAGGCGGTCAACTGCCTGAGATACTGTTGGGCATGAACCCAGTCCTGTAGTTGTATCCGATTCCCCACACTTGATGCTGATCGTTAAATCTTTTAGTTCGATCGGTTCTCTCTGCAGTTCAGATGCCCATTGAACATACTCTTTAGCTTTCCATGATGCTTGGCGGATTGTTTCAAAGTCACCATTTCCCTCGATAGAAAAATAGGATACTGGTTTCCCAGTTTCTGCAATACCTTCCGCGATTTTCTTGGACCAGTTTTCTTCAATGCCGATGACAATAACCGCTGCCACATTTGGATTTGAACCGGTTCCTATCATTGTTCTGAAATGAAGATCAAGGTCTGGTCCATACTGAAGTCTTCCATATGCGTGAGGCAGGGCCATCGTTCCTTGAACTTGTCTTGCAACAGCCTCACAGGCAGCATTTGAGATATCATCAACAGGCAAAATGATGACGTGATTGCGTATTCCAACTTTTCCATTTTCTCTGCGGTAACCCATTAGTGTATTATTCATTTTTACCACCTCGCCGTTTTAATATTATGAGTATGGACATAGTCTCCTACAGCCCATTCTGTTGTAGTTAACCCAATTTGAATTCCGTATTTTAAGACTGGCTGATTACTATTTAAGTCCACTAATGAAATTTTATGCCCTAAAGGAATATCCCCGCGAGACTTTACAGACACCTCAGAATTATCATCCATAAAAATTCCGATAACCTGTTCTCCTTCTTTTATTGGACTAGTCGCTACCCCTACATGATCTCCCTTATGATGAATTAAAAACTTATGTGTGCTAACCTCTTTAGACTCAGGAGAATGCGATTCTGCAAGAGTTGTAGATTGACTGTTATTACTCATTCAATTGCCTCCTCTTTATTTTGGTTGGGTGACCCAACCACTGTTTATAGGTTAATTAAACCACTCTTAAACGGTAAAGTCAATTGATTTATTTAAATTTTCGGAAACTTTTTATATTACACATAATGATGGCTGATTCTTCATAACCTTCGCCACTTCCTTTGCCACCAATAAGGACGTTCTAATTTGTGATTCTTCAGTTAAACCAGCAATATGCGGAGTAATAACAGCATTCGAGCAGGACAATAATTTGTTCGACGGGAGGATTGGTTCTGTCTCAAGCACATCCAGAAACGCTCCTGCAATCGCACCATTGGTCAAAGCAGCTGCAAGATCACGTTCATTTATAATACCGCCTCGGGAGGTATTAATAATATAGGAAGTAACCTTCATTGATTGAAGTTCTGACTCGGAGATTAAATACTTGGTTGAAGGTGTAAGCGGAACATGCAAGGAAATGAAATCAGATTCAGCAAGCAGATCTGCTAATGATTCTTTTATTTGAACCCCAGTTTCAGAAACGATGTGATCATAATCCGCAATAAAGGGATCATAACCAATCACTTTCATTCCAAACGATATTGCTCTTTTAGCAACGCGATGTGAGATTTCACCTAATCCTATAAGGCCCAGCGTTTTACCCGCAATTTCTATTCCGGTATATGTTTTTCTATCCCAATTGCCTTTCCTGACATCATAATCAGCAAGATGAAGAGGCCTGGAAACACTTAGCATGGCCATCATTACATACTCGGCCACCGAAGTAGCATTGGCATTTTTAGCATAAACAACTGGGATTCCCATTTTCTTAGCTGATGTTGTGTCTATATTATCAAGTCCAACTCCAAGCCTGCCTATAACCTTTAATTGAGTACCAGCTGCCATTAATTCCAGATCTACATTTGTTTGATTTCTCACAATTAAACCATCGTAAATGTTGATCTTACTTAATAATTCTTCACGGTTACTCCATAGATTCTCTTCATAATCCACTTGAAAGCCATTGTTTATTAACTCTTCAATTCCTTCTTTCCAGATTAATTCAGTAATTAGTATTTTCATTTCTCAAGCTCCTTCCGAATAAAATGGTTAGGTGACCCAACCACTTATAATTATTAAAACACCCCCGTGAATATCGGTCAATGTTTTTTGAAAATTCTTTCTTTAAAATAAAAAACATCAGATTATCCTGATGTTCTTTCGAGATTATACTTAAAAAGACAAACAGAATCACGGTTCAGATGTTTATTTGCCGGATTAAGCTGTTTGTTTGCCAGTTTAGACATTTTCTTTGCTAATTTTCCTATTTGTTTGCGAATACAGGTATTTTTTGTGCAAGTATCCCATTTTATTTGCAGAGTTCACAATTCCATAAAAAATGACCTGCTCAATCCACGAGCAGGTCCCCTCAATATTATTGCTTCACATTCGCCATAATCGTATTTGGATCAAAGCCAATGACCCATTTGCCATTCACATTGATCTGCGGCACTCCCATTTGTCCGGTGGTTGCAACCAGTTTTTGTGCCTCTCGCTGGTCATTCTGCACATTAACCTCTTTATACTCCAGCCCTTTCTCATCCAGAAAATTCTTCACCATTGTACAGTAAGGGCAAGTATTCGTTGTATAAACCGTAATAGTGTTCATTTTATATTCCTCCTTCAATAAAAAACAATGCCAATGTTCTTTGACATTATCTTTTTATTACAATATCCCCTTAATCGGCTTCATCAAACACCAAATCATTGCTTCTGATGGTCATCAGATCATGTTTGTCATAGCTGTTTTGCATTAACAGGCGCATGGCCTGAGCCCGGATTGATTTTTCAATGATATTCCGGATGTAGCGCCCGTTCGAAAAGCTGTTCGGGCTGAGATTATTTTTTACATAGTGTAAGTGCTCCCTCAGCTTCTTTTCGGATTCGTGACTTAAAGTATACTCCCGTTCCTTCAGCATCCGCTCCCCGATTTCCATCAGCTGCTCAATCGAGTAGTCAGGAAAGTCAACAACCAGGGGGAATCGGGAATGAAGACCTGGATTCAAAGTCAGGAAATGATTCATTTCTCTTGAGTAACCCGCCAGTATCAGGATAAATTCATGCTGGCGATCTTCCATATGCTTGACGAGGGTGTCAATGGCTTCCTTGCCGAAGTCTTTTTCGCCGCCTCTGCCTAAAGAGTATGCTTCGTCGATGAACAGGATCCCGCCTATTGCTTTTTTCACCAAATCCCTTGTCTTTTGGGCGGTATGGCCAATGTATTCACCGACAAGATCGGCCCGCTCTGCTTCAATCAGATGGCCTTTTGACAGCACATTCATTTTTTGAAAAAGCTTGCCTATTAATCGGGCAACCGTTGTTTTACCGGTGCCGGGATTGCCTTTGAACATCATATGCAATGCTTGCTTTCCAGCTTTGAGACCGGCTTCTTCCCGCTTTTTATTCACATAAATCCAGGCATAGATCTCCTTGATCATTTTCTTCATCTCTTCCATTCCCACAAGAGCGCCAAGTTCTTCTTCAATTTCTTTCAGGGCTGTATGCTCAGGCGGAATGGCTTTTGGAGCAACTTGGGATTCGGGAAGCTCTTTTGTGTATGTTTTTCGCTTTTGTGAATTGAGCACGATGCTGATCTGTCCGTTATTCTTCAGGCGAATCGGCTGGTCCAAAAGCTATCACCTCACATTCTTAGCACAGTATACGCATAGAAGTAATCGTTGTGACAAAAGCCTATATGCATCCGCGAGATTACGGTTCTTAGGCTAAAATACGACAAATTCCCGTCCATTTCAGCAATCAATGATGCAGGAGTGTCGGTTCATGCGGTTTCCCGAGAAATAAGGTGAAACTTCCATCAGCTATGGCTATACTCCGTTTCAGCATGGCACAGAGTAATTAAGCCGTTCATGATGGACAAGGGAAACGAGCCCGCAATCAGCTTGCTCTCATAGAAACAATAAATTCCCATACCTATATGTATTCAGATAGCGTCCATTTCATTAAATATTTTTGTCTTTCTTATCGGTCCCCGCATAAGAAAATAGCCCGCTTCATTCAAAGCGGGCTTTTCTTCCTGACTGAGTTATATTTTATTGCTGGTTTTCTAAATCCAACTGAACATTGCGCTGGGGAACGAATGTTGAAATCGCATGCTTGTAGACAAGCTGCTGCTTTCCTTCTGATTCAAATAGTACAGTAAAATTATCAAAGCCTTTAATACAGCCTCTAATTTGGAATCCGTTTAATAAGAACACGGTACAATTCGTATTATCCTTGCGTAGCTGGTTAAGAACCTGATCCTGAATATTGATTGCTGATTTCATTATAATCCTCCTCTTTTATCTCTAACATTATGTATTCGATTTTATTTTCAGCTTTCCTTCAATATGAGCAGAAATTTCAGCGAATTTTTTTTCAAACTCATGAGGGTCGGCTGTATCGGACATATCAAACCATTCCACATTCATCTTGTTTCGAAACCATGTTAGCTGCCTTTTTGCATACCTTCTTGAATTTTGCTTCAGATTTCCTGCGGCATCCTCCAGAGAAACACGTCCATTAAAGTATTCATACAGCTCTTTATACCCGATGGCCTGTATGGACTGGCAATCCTTTAATCCCTGATCATAAAGGGATCTAACCTCTTCAAGCAAGCCTTCCTTCATCATGATGTCAACTCGGAGATTGATGCGTTCATATAAGGTATCCCGATCCATGGTCAACCCAATCAGTGCCGTATCATAAAGAAGTTCTGGATCCTGATTCTCCTGATACTGAGACATCGTTTTCCCTGTGCAATGGTAAATTTCCAATGCCCTGACCACTCTTCTAATGTTATTGGGGTGAATTTTTTCTGCACTTTCAGGGTCTATTGCCAAAAGCTCCTTAAAAAGGGCATCGGCCCCTTCCCTTTCGGCGCGTTCCTCCAATGTTTTTCTGAATTCTTCATCTGAAGGGGCATCAGAGAATTGGTAATCATAAATAACGGATTGAATATACAATCCCGTGCCTCCCACGATCATTGGAAGTTTGCCTCTTGAAGTTATCTCTGTGATTTTGCTTCGGACCAGTTCCTGAAATTCAGCTGCCGAAAAGGGATCTTCAGGATTTTTAATGTCAATTAGATGATGCGGTATCCCTTCCATCTCTTCCTCTTTAATTTTTGCCGTGCCGATATCCATGCTTTTATATATTTGCATAGAATCTCCGCTGATAATCTCGGCATTAAATCTTTTCGCCAGCAGAATGCTTAATTTTGTTTTTCCAACAGCTGTAGGGCCAATCAGCACTGCAAGCTTTTCTTTTTCTATCATCTGTTCACTGCCTTTACTGCTATTCTATTTATTATCCTAACATAAAGCAGGAAAATTTTTCAGGTATCATCTTACCATTCTTTTTACAAAAACAGAACATTTATGCATTATGAACAAGTTTTGCCCATTCTATTCGACAATTTTTCTAAAATTTTCTTATAAAATTACAATTTATTAACGATTCCATAACAAACAAAGGCTAACCCCCAAAATCATGTTACTTTATTAGAAGGTTATATGGTGACAATATAAAATTGAAACTGGGTGAATAATTCATGATAAATACATCTGAAATTGGAATTGACTTAGGGACTGCTAATATCCTTGTATACAGTAAAACAAAGGGAATTATTTTAAATGAACCTTCTGTAGTAGCAATTGATACAGAAACGAAAAAAGTGTTAGCTGTTGGTAAAGAAGCGAAGGAAATGATTGGTAAGACACCTGGCCGTATTATTGCGATTCGCCCTCTTAAAGATGGGGTTATTGCTGATTATGATACAACGACTGAAATGCTTCGCCAGGTTATGAGAAAAGCATCGAAGAAAGTTGGATTTGCGATTCGAAAACCTAATGTGGTAGTATGTACTCCTTCAGGTTCTACCTCTGTAGAAAGAAGAGCTATTCAGGATGCAGTACGAAATGCCGGAGCAAAAAAAGTACATCTTATTGAAGAACCGGTAGCAGCTGCAATCGGTGCAGGCATGCCTGTTGATGAGCCTGTTGCAAATGTTGTTGTAGATATTGGCGGCGGTTCAACGGAAGTGGCCATCATCTCGTTTGGCGGCGTGGTAGCCTGCCACTCCATCCGCATCGGCGGCGACAGACTCGATGATGACATTATTCAGCATGTCCGCAAAGAGTATAATGTCCTTATTGGAGAAAGAACAGCTGAAAAAATTAAAATGGAAATCGGCTATGCATTAATCGACCATGAAGAATTGACAATGGAAGTCCGAGGAAGGGACCTGGTAACTGGTTTGCCAAAAACGATTACATTGTCTTCATTTGAGATTCGTGATGCAATGCGAGAAGCCCTCCTGCATATCCTAGAGGCCATCCGTGCCACTTTAGAAGACAGCCCTGCCGAACTGAGCGGTGACATCGTTGACCGCGGAGTTATTTTATCCGGCGGCGGCGCCCTCCTTAACGGCATGCAGGATTGGTTATCCCAAGAAATTGTCGTGCCTGTGCACCTGGCTCCAAATCCACTTGAATCTGTAGCGGTTGGAACAGGGGTTGCATTAAAATATATTGATAAACTTCATACATTGGTTAGATAATTTATAAGAAGAGCATCCATTTTTGCAAAATGGGTGCTTTTTTGTTTATACAGTAGAATTACGGCGCTGATGGGATGGGAAAAAAAGGGTTATGAGCGAAATTTTGTTTTTATGGGCGAAAATCAGAATTTATAAGCGAATTTCTGATTATATGAGCGAAATCTGATTTTTATGAGCAAACCTCCAATTAGTTTACATAATATTATTATTGTCACAATAAAAAAAGACGCCAAACCCACCAGGTTCAGCGTCTTTCGCTCTACATTACCCTTTTAAACATTTTCTCCATTTCATAAGTCGAATAATGAATAATAATCGGTCTTCCATGCGGGCATGTAAACGGATCGGAGGACCTCCGCAATTCATCAAGCAGCGCCTGGATTTCATCATTGCGCAGGTGGTGGTTCGCTTTAATGGAAGCTTTGCAGCTCATCATGATTGCAGCTTCTTCCCGCAGCTTTATAATATCGACTCTCTTCATGGCTAAGAGCTGTTCAATCATATCCTCAATGATTTCCTGTTCCTCGCCTTTTGGCAGCCATTGCGGGTGGGAACGGACGATAAAGCTGTTATGTCCGAACTGCTCCAGAAATACCCCCACTTTTTCAAGCTCGCCTTTGTATTCATCAATTTTGATATAATCATCCGTTGAGTATTCAAAGGTCAGCGGTATGAGCATTTCCTGCAATTCGCTTTCAACCTGGCCGACTTTCTCCCTGAAATACTCGTACTTGATCCGCTCCTGCGCGGCGTGCTGATCAATGATATAAAGACCACGGTCATTCTGGGCAAAAATATAAGTCCCATGCATTTGCCCGATCGGATAGAGCGGCGGCACCCGGGATGGCTCCTCCACTGTGGCGGACTCTGCGAAAAATTGTTCCCGTCCTGCAGCTCTCGGCTCTTCAGGCTGGAATAAATACTGATTCACTTCAGGCTTTTCTTCAGCAGAAGGGCTAAAATCCATGAAAGGACTATCCTGCACTTCGGGTGATTCTGCTGCTGGCGGTTCAGCTGGAGGACTTTGCGGACTTTGCAGAACTCCCTCATTCGGATACTGCCGGACAGCTTCCTCCCTCGTTTCACGCACATAAGCAGGCACATGCTCCCGATGCTCCGGCAAATGATCCAGATCAAGTGCAGTCTGTTCCGATTTAGGCTTCATGCTCTTCGGCTGTGTAAATCCCGAAGGAATCAGTTCCTCTTTTTTAAATGCAGCCTTCAAAGCACCTGATACAAGTTCATTCAATTCATGTTCCTTGCTTAAGCGTACCTCCATTTTCGACGGATGGACGTTCACATCAACAAGGAGCGGATCCATTTCAATGTTCAGGAGCACAATCGGGTAGCGGCCGATTGGCAGCAGGGTATGATACCCCTCCTGAATGGCTTTGGCCAATGAGTAATTCTTGATAAAGCGGCCGTTGATCATCGTAGAAATGTAATTTCTTGATGCCCTTGTAATCTCTGGCAGAGCTGCATAGCCGCTGATTTTGAAATCAAGAGAACTTGCCTCAATTGGAACCATCTTTTTCACAATAGTTAGCCCATAAATTGCAGCGAGCACCTGCCTGACATCCCCGTTTCCGTTCGTCTGCAGGAGCTTTCGCTCATTATGGACCAGGCGGATGGCGACCTCCGGATGGGCAAGCGACAGCCTGTTAACCACATCCGTAATATTGCCAAGCTCTGTGTGAATCGTTTTCATATATTTAAGCCGTGCCGGCGTGTTGAAAAATAAATCCGTTACGGTCAGGTCAGTCCCTTTTCTGCCGGGCGCCTTTTCTATCACTTCCACTTTTCCGCCTTCGATGACAACACGTGTGCCGGCATCCCCGGTTGAGGTTTTCATCTCAATCCTGGAAACCGACGCAATACTTGGCAATGCCTCGCCGCGGAATCCGAGCGTGCGGATGCGGAAAAGGTCATTTTCGTCTTTAATTTTACTGGTAGCATGACGATGAAAGGCATTCAGGACATCATCTTCCTCAATGCCATCGCCATTATCGATGATGCGGATTTTGGCCAGGCCGGCTTCTTCCACTTCGATTTCAATAATCGTGCTTCCTGCATCAATCGAATTCTCCATCAATTCTTTTACCACTGATGCAGGCCGCTCCACCACCTCGCCGGCAGCGATTTTATTAGAAAGCGCATCATCCAGCTGAATGATTTTCCCCATCTCGTCACCCCCTGTTTACTAATTCTTCAATTTCCTGTGCAGTTCATATAATGTATTTAATGCCTGCATTGGCGTCATATCAAGGATATCGAGCGCTTTGACTTTATCAATTATCTTCTTTTCCTTAGAGCCTATTGAAGGTTTCTTCACGTCTTCCGGCTCCTCAAAGAAAGATAATTGGGCAGCAGGCTCTGCCATTTTTTCTGCAGCAGGAATCTCTTTTTTCACATGACCGGGATCGTTCGATTCCAGCCCAGTTAATATTTCATTTGCCCTTACAATCAGTTCATTCGGGAGCTCTGCAAGCTGGGCAACATGTATTCCGTAACTTTTATCTGCCGCTCCTTCCTTAATTTTGTGAAGGAACACAACCCGTCCATTTTGCTCGACTGCGCTGACATGGATGTTTTTCACTTTTTGCAGTTCTTCTTCAAGCACGGTCAATTCATGATAGTGAGTGGAAAATAATGTCTTCGCACCAATCCGGTTGTGAATATATTCAATGATTGCCTGCGCCAAAGCCATCCCATCATAGGTTGATGTTCCGCGGCCGATTTCATCAAATAAAATCAAGCTATTTTGCGTAGCATTCACAATTGCATTTCTCGCTTCAAGCATCTCGACCATGAACGTACTCTGGCCGGAAATAAGGTCATCGGCGGCCCCGATTCTCGTAAATACCTGGTCGAAAATCGGCAGCACGGCTTCAGAAGCAGGCACATAGCAGCCGATTTGCGCTAAAATGGCTGTAAGTGCGATTTGCCTCATATACGTACTTTTACCGGACATATTCGGCCCAGTAATCAGCATCATTTCCCGGTCGGCATCCATATAACAGTCATTCGGCACATATTCCTGTGCGTTCAGCACTTTTTCAACGACTGGATGGCGGCCGTCTTTGATATAAACCCGTCTTTCATTTGAAAAGCTTGGCTTTATATAATGCCTCTGCTCGCTGACAGCAGCGAAGCACTGAAGAACATCCAGCTCACTTACCATTTTCGCCAGCTTTTGCAATCTCGGAATATACTCTTTTACATATTCGCGGACATTCGTAAATAATTCATACTCGAGCTCCACACACTTTTCCTGCGCTTCCAGTATGAGTGCCTCTTTTTCCTTTAATTCAGGCGTAATAAATCGCTCCGCATTGGTCAGGGTCTGCTTGCGCTCATATTGCCCTTCCTGTAATAGATGCAGATTGGCGCGGGTTACTTCAATATAATAGCCAAACACACGGTTAAAACCGATTTTTAATGATTTTATGCCTGTTTTTTCACGTTCCTGCTTCTCAAGCTGGGCAATCCAGGTCTTCCCATTGCGGCTGGCATCACGGTATTTATCCAGCTCTTCATGATAGCCATCCTGAATGATGTTTCCATCCTTCAAAGACAGCGGCGGATTTTCCATAATCGCGCTTTCCAAAGTATCCGTGACTTCTTCACAGGCATCCAGGCGCTCAGCAAGCCTCATTGCTTCTTCATTCGGCAGATTTGAGACCATTTCTTTTAAAATAGGTATCTGCTGAAGAGACTTCTTAAGCTGCACAAGGTCACGTGCATTCACATTACCAAAAGCCACTCTTCCTGCAAGGCGTTCCAGATCATAGACTTCCTTCAGCTTTTCCCTGATTTCTTCCCGTTCAAAGAAAGAGTCCATTAACGTTTTAACCAGCGAATGACGGCGCTTGATTTCCTGTTCATCAATAAGCGGCCTGTCGATCCATTGCTTTAACAGGCGTCCGCCCATGGCTGTCTTCGTTTCATCCAATAGCCATAACAGCGAGCCCTTCTTGCCTTTGCTGCGGATGGTTTCTGTCAGCTCAAGATTCTTTTTCGAAAAATAATCGATTTTCATGTATTGATTAATCTGATAAGTAGCCACTTTTTGAAGATGATCCAAGCTTCTCTTCTGCGTACGGTACAGGTAATTAATCAGTCTGGAAGAAGTTGTCCTAAGCTTGTCCTGATTTAAATCAGCCAAAAGCCCCTGGAAAGATTCTCGGACTCCGCAATCATCCTCGAATGAAATCGCCATAACGGATCGTTCTTTCATTTTCCGCTGCCATTCTCCATCAAAATCGGAAGAGATGACCACTTCCTTTGCTCCTGACATGGACAGCTCGTTCAAAACTTCATCAAACCCGCTGCTTAACATTGTTACTTTCGTCTCACCTGTTGATAAATCATTTGTGGCAAATCCAAAAGTTTCATCTTCAAAAACCGAAATCGATGCAATGTAATTGTTTTCTTTTTCCTGAAGGCCTTTGCCTTCCATCATTGTTCCAGGCGTGATAAGCTGTACGACTTCCCGCTTCACAACACCTTTTGCCTGTTTCGGATCTTCTGTTTGCTCGCAGATTGCGACTTTGTAGCCTTTTTCAATCAATTGTTCAATATATACAGGTGCTGAATGATACGGCACTCCGCACATGGGAATCCGTTCTTCCGTGCCTCCTTCGCGGCTTGTTAATGTGATTTCAAGCTCCTGTGATGCTTTAAGTGCATCATCAAAAAACATTTCGTAAAAGTCGCCAAGCCGAAAAAATAAAAAGGCATCCTGATATTCTGCCTTTACCCGTAAATATTGCTGTATCATAGGCGTGTATGCTGCTGCCATAAAATCCTCCAACGATCCATAATCTATTATTTTATAATCCTGTTTTAGAGATTTCCTCTAAAAACGTCTTTTTCATTATATCATAGATTATCGGCTGACTCAGACGTGCAATATTTGGCGATAAAAAACAGCAGCTCCCCAGTGGAGAGCTGCCAGTATTTCTTAGTTATTGATGTATTTTTCAAACACATATCCGAAGTCTTTCACATTATATTTCTTGCGGCTGTTCATCAGCCAATTGAAGGCTGTTTCATTCAATACACGGAAATTGTCCACTACGTTGGCGTCCTGATTGGACACTGAACGTCCAAGAGTGCTTGATGCCAAATTCAGGCTTTTTTCAGCATACTCCATGGACACTTCATTTTCTCGGCAGATTTCGGAAATACGGATCAGAGCTTTATATAAATCTTTCAATTCTTCGATATGCTTTTTATGTACGTCAATAGAGAAAGACTGAGATCCGATCACGAATTTTATTTCTACATCCAAATCTACCGTACCAGCTGTTTCCAGCATAACATTTGAAATGCTGTATTCGCGGTAGCTGTAGCGCTTTAGAGTTCGTTTTTTACTGACTGCACTTGTACCATCCAGATGAATAAGCGCCTTATTCGTAAAGCAGTATTCATCCGACTTGGACTTGATCAGGAAATAAATTTTCTCATTATCTTCGTGCAGGACATAATCGTCAGCATCAACTTTGTCATAATCAGCCGGCTGGATGACGCTTCCCACATCGCTTAATCCCAGCACATCAGAGGCAACCTTTTTAAACATAAACCCTCAACCTTTCTGCATTCATTTTACTACTTTGCTATTTTAACATATTTAGGAAAACGATGGCTTATTCATTGTAAAATTATCATTTGAAAAGCTCCCGGCAAACCGGAAGCATCATATTCCTGGCGTATTCATCAATACAATCGGCCATCCATCAGGATCTTCTATCGTCAATCCGCCTCTGCCCCAATATGGATTTTCCGGTTCTGTTTCCAAATACCCAAAAGCAGCAAGCCTTTCGGCAATGTTATCCCGCTCCAGGCGGTCTCCAACATAAAAGACTAATAGATGTTCCTTTGTAGGCTGCGGAAGCTCCATTTTTTCCTTGGATTGTGTAAATTCAAGATGGTACTGGCTATCAGGCAGACCAATCATAATGCCATCATAGCCTTCATGATTCCGAAACTCGCCGACTCTCTTCAGACCCAGTCCTTTTTCATAAAAGGAAATGAGTTTATCAAGCTGGTTTGTCGGACGTGCTATGCGAAATTGCACAGCTGGGATGCTCCCTTCCCATTCCTTTCTCACGATCACTTCATAAGGATATTCCTGATGCTGAAACATGGCATCCCTTGGTCCCGAAGCAAATATTTTAATAGGAGAAATAACGGCAGCTCTTCCTGTTGGATACCAGTTCCGCCCTTCCTTCACAAGCACAAAAACCCCTTTCCTGTCTCCGTAAAAAGCAAACGTCCCGCTGGAATCCATCTGTTCATTGTGCAGATACTGATCAAATTCCTGCTCCATTGCAGATACATCTTTGACAGGCAAGCCAACTTCCCCAACATCATGCCAGCGGACACCCTCCTTTTTTACACCATCCAAAGGCCGCTCCAGCATCTCCATAATATTTCCGTCCGGATCGATAAAATAGGCCTGCTTTCCTTTCCAAAACATACTGTACTCGCCGCACTCATTTGGCAGCAGCACACTTTCAGCCCCTAATTTCTGATACATATGATCAAAGTACTCAGTATTAGTCCTGAAGCATACATGATAAAAAGGAATCGTTGCATCTTTCTCAAAATGAATCTTTGTTGAGCCGGCCATGATCGTAAAATAACTCTCAGTCTCCGTCAGCAGCTCCATCTCCAGCACATTTACATAAAATTCTTTCATCCTGTCTAAATCATTGCACTTCAAATTCAATTGAAATATTTTCATCCTTGTCTCTCCCCTTTACATCTTATACCTCCATTTTAAGGAAAGACTCTGCAGATGAATTCAGACTAAAGGCGGAAGATACTGTCGTTAATTCGCTGGAATATGAAATATAAAAAGAA
Organism: Cytobacillus sp. NJ13; assembly: GCA_030348385.1. Taxonomy (NCBI): domain Bacteria; kingdom Bacillati; phylum Bacillota; class Bacilli; order Caryophanales; family Bacillaceae; genus Cytobacillus; species Cytobacillus sp. NJ13. The sequence goes on from JAUCFP010000006.1 coordinate 1,631,147, forward strand.
AAACTAGGAAGCAAAACCTCCTAGTTTGTCATTATTCTTCTTCAGTTCCCACCAAGAAATCCGGATTTAAATCCTCGAATTCTTCATCGTCCACATCAAGTCCCCAATCGTCATCATCACATTCGCACTTGTCTGGGTAAACAGCTACACAAACTTTTGTTTCGCCGATCACCTCGACCATGAATTCTCTTTCCACAGTGACGATGATTTTGTTGCCGTTTGGAGAAATGACTGCTTCACAGCAGCTCGGCTGCTGCAGAACACGGGCGATGACATCATGATCATCCAAACAGTCCGGATCACGGTACTTCAATTTAATGACATCTTTATACTCAACCCGTTCGGTAACAACTTCGGTTTTTGTATTGTTGTTGAAGGAGTACCAAACGTTAATGTCATAATGGCCGCTGATTTCCACTGTTTTTCCAGCTTTTTTCGCCTCGTACGTATGGTTTATGATCCAGCAGCCAAGTATGCTTGACGGATGGTGTGACGGGCAGATCGTATGATTGGACTGTGTGAATTTACGTCCTTTCGCAACGACCGCTTTCGTTATAATCTCTCTGTAATCTCCCATTGCGAGCGAACCCTCCTCATTCATTTTCAATTCATCCTATGCGGGATATTAGACTAGTGTGCGATAATTTTTGATGAATGTTAGGCAAAAGTATTGGCATGATTTATAGTATGCCAGGAGCGGGCGAATGTTCCGGTCTGAACAAATCCAGCAGGAGAATTTCTATATATATAAGGAATGTGTATACCTATGGTAAGGCCTTAAAACTCACTGATGGGTATGTGATTGAAAAATGCACGTTTGTCCTGCTGCATCTGCGGAGACAGCTTGGCTCAAGAATCAATATAATAAACTATCGATAAGGAGGTGAACAGGAATGGCAGACAAGGAGAACTCCAACTATAAAGTTTCAATCAATGGCAAAGAGCTGACAGGGGAAGAAGCAAAACAATATACTGAACAAATGGTAACCAAGTTTACTGAAACATTGGGCGGATACTATACAAAAGGATTTGAAAAAATTCAGTCTGAAGAGTTAAAAGGAAATCTAATGGAATCTCTTAAACCATTGAAAAACCTAGAAGGGCTCTTCACAAAAAATTCCTCCAGGATCGGTAATATGATTCCTGTATTAAAAAATCTGCTGCCTGTTGTGGAAACATCCGAGGATTATAAACAGGTGAAACTATCTGTAAATGGAAAAAAACTTCTGGATCTGGATCTTTCAGACATGATGAAGAAAGACTCATAATCTAGAAAACAGCCACTTCAATCAATTGAAGGAGGTGAAAAAATATGCTATCAAGATGCTATGACGATTACGAAAACGATAATGGCATATTGCCTAGCGGCGGAGCAGTAAATGGAGCAGACAGCGGGAATGAAGCGGAAGCTTTTACTTTCGCTGCACAAGCAAACCTTCCTCAAACAAACCTAAACGGCCAATTGCCGATTTCTGGTGGAGGCTTTGCTATTAACGCTGCACTGATCAACATTCCAATTCTTTCTGTTCAATACAATATTGCAAATGGAGGAGACTCCACAGCCATTTCTGTGAACACTACAACTCAGCAGCAAAGCAACAAAGCGTAATTAAAGATAAAGCAATTCTTTCTATGCAGAATCTTAAAATGTCCAAAAAGAAGGGAGGGAGTACCATGCTAAGTCAAAATATGCAAAAGCTGGATCTGGATCCGGAAGTCCTCAAGCAGCTGGGTATTCCAAAGGAGTTTATTGATATGGCTGCAGAAGCCGGAATACCGTCGATCAATAACCATGCTGCTGGCGGTAAAGGCGGACGGGCTATCAATCTCACATATGTGGATAACTATTCGACATTGCTCCTTGTATATACTTTTCTCCTCAACTTTTTGGACAAAAAATCTGATGATGCAGGGACTAAAATGCTGAATCAATCCCTGCTGTCAACGTTAAATGCTGCGATCATCGAACAGCAGGAGTACAGAAAAGAATTTCTAAAGGCAGTAGAACTATTACGAAACCAATAAAAGGCCCCCCCACAACCCATGGCCAATACCAACTCCTCCCTTAAATATAGAACGTAAAAAACACCCTGCACTAATTGATGCAGGGTGTTTCGCTATCTGTTTATTAATGTGTACAGCTGCTGTTGCTGATTTTTGATCCCGTTTCACCGCTCAGAAGATTTCCGCCTGTAGAAGTAATGACTTCGTCTGTTACAGTGTTGGAAATCGTATTAGCCACAATCTGCAGCAATTCATTAACATCCACCTGGGATTGCTTGAATTCCTGGACAACCGGGATTTCATCCAGCTGCTGTTCCAACTGGGCAATTTTTTCTTCCGTTTTCTTTAATGCTTCAGCTTTACCATAGTGCTGAAGATTGACAGCCTGCTTTTGCAAGCCTTTGATTGTTGTAATGGTAGCACTAACCTTTTCGTTTTCATTAATCTGTGCTTCTGCACGCTTGAAGAAATCCACTTCTTCTGTCTCTGCAATCATGCGTGCCAATTCCTTCGCACGTTCTACAATCTCATCTTTTGTGTATTTAGCCATTACTGCTTCACCTCAACCGCGTCTAGTTCTTCTACCATTTCTCCGTTTAGGGACCAAGTCTTCGCATCGGTTACTTTTACATTCACAATTTTGCCGATCGCTGTTTTCGGTCCCTTAAAGTTTACCAGCTTGTTCTTTCTTGTGTATCCTGCAAGAATTTCAGGATTGTTCTTGCTTTCCCCTTCCACAAGAACTTCGACAGTCTGGCCTTTATATTTTTTCATTGCTTCTGCCGATAATTCATTAACAACTGCGTTCAGGCGCTGAAGACGTTCTTTCTTCACTTCCATTGGCACGTTATCCACCATTTTGGCCGCTGGTGTGCCTTCACGAGGTGAGTAAATGAACGTATAAGCAGCATCAAAGCCTACTTCCCTATACAGAGATATTGTTTCTTCAAATTGCTCTTCTGTCTCATTAGGATAGCCGACGATGATATCAGTTGTAAAAGTAGCCTCTGGAATAGCAGCTTTAATCTTGCGAACCAGCTCCAAATATTGTTCCCTTGTATATTTACGGGCCATGATTTTCAGGACATCTGTAGAACCAGATTGAACTGGAAGGTGAATATGCTCTACCAGATTGCCGCCTTTGGCAAGCACTTCAATCAGATGATCGTCAAAGTCGCGCGGATGGCTGGTTGTAAAGCGTACTCGCGGAATGTCGATTTTGCGCATTTCATCCATTAAATCGCCAAGACCGTAATTCATATCCTCAAAATCTTTTCCATACGCGTTTACGTTTTGCCCAAGCAGGGTAATTTCCTGGTAGCCCTGTGCCGCTAACTGGCGCACTTCCTGAATGATATCCTCAGGACGTCTGCTCCGCTCTTTTCCGCGTGTATAAGGAACGATGCAGTACGTGCAGAATTTATCACAGCCGTACATAATGTTGACCCATGCTTTAATATTCCCGCGGCGTACTTTAGGAAGGTTCTCAATTACATCCCCTTCTTTAGACCATACTTCAATAACCATTTCCTTCGACATATACGCTTCTTGAAGAATGTTAGGAAGACGGTGAATGTTGTGTGTTCCAAATATCATATCTACCTGGTTATATGTTTTAAGAATCTTGTTAACAACAGATTCTTCCTGTGACATACATCCGCAGACACCAATTAGGAGATCGGGATTTTCCTTTTTTAAATGTTTTAGATGGCCAAGTTCTCCGAACACTTTATTCTCGGCATTTTCACGGATGGCACATGTATTAAGTAAAATGACATTTGCATCTTCCACTGATTCTGTATGCTCATAGCCAAGACCAAGGAAAATACCAGCCATAACTTCGGTATCATGCTCATTCATCTGGCAGCCGTAAGTGCGGATATAGAATTTGCGGCCATTCCCCATGCCATGAAATTCTTCAGGAATTTTAAAATCTTTATGATATTTCACTTCTTCTTTACCGCGTTTTTTCGCTTCCTTTAAGGAAGGTGCAGTATAAACAGTTTCAAAGTATTTGCTGTAATCCTTTACGGATTTTTTGTCCGAAGGATTTGCTGTTTGCACTTGCTGGCTTTCTAGACGTTGTTTTTCGTTCATCATGTATCCCCTTTCTCTATTCCTGAGCAGCATCTATCATTTAAACTCAATTTTCAGCTATAATCATGTGGTGCAATTTATATATGTGCACATTATTATAGTATAAGGCTTTCTGATGGTTAAAACAATAGAAAACAGCACTCAGCCTCTTATCAGAAGCTATTACTTGTATGTACGATCAGGGATAATTTTAATCCTGCACATTCACTAATACTAGACTAAATTTAATGTTTTGTGTGTGATAGATGTCACATTTAATCTTATTCAACACATGAAAAAAGAAGCCCGGGATTCCCGGACTTCTTATGATTACATAAATTCAGCTGCAAGTTTATCAAAGTGAGCTTGATCAAGATCAAGATCCGCTTGTGATAAAGGAGTTTCAGAGTAACCTGAAAGCAATTCCTGATAAGACTTGCGCTCTGTGTCCTGATAGATTAAGCCAGTTACAAGGCCGCTGTGCTTCATAAGAGTCTGCATAGCCATTTCACGGCTTGAATGATCATAGCCTTCCACATCGCTAAGCTTTGTCAGGTTTTCTTTAAACCAGTCATATGTGTTTACTTTATTGTATGTAACACATGGGCTGAACACGTTAATTAAAGAGAAGCCATCATGCTTGATGCCTGCTTCGATTAACGCAGTCAGATCTTTAAGGTCAGTAGAGAAGCTTTGTGCCACGAAAGTCGCACCAGCAGTTAATGCCATTTCCATTGGAGAGATCGCCTGCTCAATAGAACCTTGCGGAGTAGACTTCGTTTTGAAACCAGCCGCAGAACGCGGTGAAGTCTGCCCTTTTGTTAAACCATAGATTTGGTTATCCATTACGATATAAGTGATGTTCACATTACGGCGGATCGCATGGATCGTATGGCCCATACCGATCGCGAATCCGTCTCCGTCACCGCCGGATGCGATAACTGTTAAATCGCGGTTAGCCATTTTCACACCCTGGGCGATCGGCAGTGAACGCCCATGAATGCCGTGGAAACCGTATGAATTGATATAGCCGGAAATACGTCCGGAGCATCCAATGCCTGATACTACAGCTAAGTTCTCAGGCTCTAAACCAACATTTGCTGCCGCACGCTGAATCGCAGCCTGCACGGAGAAGTCTCCACAGCCTGGGCACCAGTTTGGTTTTACATTATTTCGAAAATCTTTAAATGTGGCCATTTAGAACAACTCCTTGCATTTTGTGTGAATTTCATGCGGCAAGAATGGATTTCCGTCGTACTTCAATAGCTTATGTACTTTCTCAGCATGTCCGACGTTCATCTTCATGATGTTCGCTAATTGTCCTGTAGCGTTGTTTTCTACTACAGCGATTTTCTTAGCTGATTTCACAAGCGGCAATAACTCATCAGTTGGGAAAGGATGGATCAGGCGAACTTGTGCATGGTTCACTTTAATACCGTCCTGTTCAAGTCTGCTCATTGCTTCCTCAATTGCACCGCGTGTTGAATTGAAGCCGACGATCAGCAAATCTGATTCTTCATGAGGAGCATTTTTGTGAACAGGTGTATTGAATTTAATATTTTCAATCTTGCGGAAACGCTTATCCATTTGCGCATTGCGGTTAGCAGCTGATTCTGAAGGTTTTCCAGTTTCATCATGCTCCACACCCGTCACATGGTGGATTCCGTTCTTCATGCCAGGTATCACTCGAGGTGAAACTCCATCTTCTGTAACCTCAAAGCGCTTGAAGTAGCCTTTGTTTTCAATTTCAGGAAGTTCTTCTGTAACAAGCTTTCCTCGGCGGATTTCAACTTTGCTGAAATCAAGCGGCTCCACTGTCTGCTTTCCAAGAGAAAGCTGCAAGTCTGAGAGGACAATAACCGGGCACTGGTATTCTTCTGCAAGGTTGAAAGCTTCAGCTGTATCATAGAATGCTTCCTGTACAGTACTAGGAGCGAGCACGATTTTTGGAATCTCGCCATGAGTTCCGTAAATCATTGCCATTAAATCAGATTGCTCCTGCTTTGTCGGTAGTCCTGTAGAAGGGCCGCCACGCTGTGTATCAACGATAACAAGCGGTGTTTCAGTAATCCCTGAAAGGCCGATTGCTTCCATCTTAAGGGAAAGTCCAGGACCAGCAGATGCTGTAATTGAGCGGACACCGGCGTAGTTTGCACCGATTGCCATTGTAACTGCGGCAATTTCATCTTCTGTCTGGATGACAGATCCACCAAGCGCCGGAAGTTTCTTAATCAGATATTCCATGATTTCGGATGCAGGTGTGATTGGGTAAGCGGCCATGAAGCGGCATCCGCCTGCAAGCGCACCAAGAGCGATTGCATCGTTTCCGATCATGAATAAACGCTTCAGCCCGTCAGCTTTTTCAAGCTCCATTAATTCCACATCATCGCTAAGCTTTTCTTTCATGAAATCAAATCCAGCCTGAATGGCTTCCATGTTCTTATCGACAACCTGCTGTCCTTTTCGCCCAAAAATCTCTTGAACTACTTCTTCAAATACTTTAATATTTAAATTTAGAACTGCACATGTCGCACCAACAGCAACCATGTTTTTCATCAGGGATGTTCCAAGCTCTGTAGCAATCTCTGTAAAAGGCACTGCAAACAAAGCTGCATTCGTATCTTCTGGCTGTTTTGGATCAAATTTCGCATCTGCAATCATGATCCCTTTATCGTGAAGTTCTTTGTAGTTTAAATCGATTGTTTCCTGGTCAAAAGCTACCAGAATATCTAAATCGTCCGAAATAGAACGAATTTGTGACGTGCTGACGCGAATCTTGTTGTTCGTGTGCCCGCCCTTAATACGTGATGAAAAGTGGCGGTAACCGTACAGGTAGTAGCCCAAACGATTTAACGCAATGGAGAAAATCTCCCCGGTACTTTCGATACCTTCCCCTTGCTGTCCTCCAACTTTCCATGAAAGTTGATTGATCATGTCTTACACCCCTTTAGATACGTTAAGAAATTATGTAAAAACGTTTATTTAATATAAGTGTAGTACTTGTCCAGTCAATCCTGTTATTTCACCATACCTTAAAGGCTATATTCTGGAAGATGGATGGGTACTAAACGCTTTCAATTCTAGACCTATGTGTATAAAAAAGCAACCCTTTCTGAATATTTATTGGCTAAAAGATGAATATTTTTTTATTTTTTGAAAAATACTAAAAAGATTATTTCTTTTTGGATTAAATAGGTCTCCCACATCCCTTGATATTCAGTTTTTTCACCATTTTCACCTTGGAAATCTGTTATAGAAATTCCGAAATGAAAATTTTTCAGCTTGTATATCAGAATAATATTTTGTTAATTCATTTATCAGGCTATCGTATTTTCTTGCATCCTCCAAACCTGTAACTCTTCCATCCGTACCGTCAAAATCCGAACCAAAGCCTACATGATTTTCTCCTCCAAGTGAACATACATGTTCAAGATGTCTTAGGATATCAGTAATCGTGGCTGTTTGTTTTCCTGATAAAAACTCCGTCACAAATGTAATGCCCATCACACTGTCCCGGTCAATCAGAGCTTCGATCTGTTCGTTTGATAAATTGCGGGGATTCGGGCACAGCGAATAGCAGTTCGAGTGAGAGGCAAAAGGATAGTCCGCCCATTCCATCACATCCCAGAACCCGCGTTCAGAAAGATGGGATACATCGCACCATGCTTTGCTGGCATTTAATTCATATACCACTTGTTTGCCAAATAAAGAAAGCCCTGCCCCCCTTTCTTCAAGCACTCCATCAGCCGCACAGTTTGCATAATTCCAGGTCAATCCCACTGAAGACACTCCCAGCCTGAGAAGCGTCTTCAATTTAAGCAGATCGCAGCCAACTGCCTCACATCCCTCCAGTGTCAGCACTGCCCCTACTTCATCATTCTGCAGCAGGTCGATGTCCCGGCTGCTTCTAATGAGCTTTAATTGCGGGTTGGGTTTAAGCACTTTATCGTAAAACAGATCGGTCATATATAGGGCTGCGTTGAACTTCATTTCCGGATGGACAGATTCAGGAACATATATAGCAAAGCATTGAACCTTTAAACGGGAAGCCTGCAGCCCTTCCAGGTTCACCTGAAGACTGCCTGAATTTTTAAAGTCAACCTTTCTGTCCATAAACATTTTATATAGGACATCACAATGTGCATCAAATATTTTCACGCTGTTTTCCTCCCATTATCTGCATAGCTTTATCTTATTAAAAAAAGAACCTGTTTGCCTAAGATGCAAACAGGTTTTAATATTTTTGCACGAATTTATATTTTGCTGACTTATGCATATAACAAAGGATGATTTCCCATTCTGAAGCTTTTGCCTAACGCGGCTCCACAATCAGCTTAATGGCAGTCCGCTCTTCGCCGTCAATCAGGATATCCGTGAATGCAGGGATACAAATTAAATCCACTCCGCTAGGCGCTACGAATCCTCTTGCGATCGCTACTGCCTTAACAGCCTGGTTCAATGCACCCGCACCAATTGCCTGGATTTCCGCACTTCCTCTTTCGCGAAGAACTCCGGCAAGCGCACCAGCTACAGAATTAGGATTAGATTTTGCTGAAACTTTTAATATTTCCATTCCTAGCTCCTCCTCGTTTTACCCCTCCTGTATGCATTGCTCAAAGCGCTGATTCGCCTTCTGCAAAGGCAGAATGCCTTCAGATAAGCAATTACTTTCCGTTCATGCACATCCCGCTTTGATGGAATTTAGCACCAGGTCTATATATCATTCCATTGCTACTATATTCAGCTTAGAATTCACATATTCCGGCTTGGACAAAAAAAGCATGGTTTTAAGCTGAATTTTCTGCAAAAACTAAAAAACTGCACTCGGACATCCGAATGCAGGTTTTATCAGTTTATGAGTAAAAAGGATGGTCATCGTTAATCAAGATCCGGTCAATTTTTTTTGCCAGACCCGTTTTTGGACTCAGCTCAATGAATGCTGCACTTAATTGGGTCCTGCCTTCTTTCGGAACCTCAAATCGAACCGGCAGTCCAGTCAAAAACCTTTTGATTACAGCTTCTTTTTCAACACCAAGGATACCGTCATAAGGGCCTGTCATTCCCACATCAGACATAAAGGCTGTCCCGCCAGGCAAAATACGGTTATCGGCTGTCTGCACATGTGTATGCGTACCAACGACTGCTGATACTTTTCCATCCAAATACCAGCCCATTGCCTGTTTTTCACTTGTTGCTTCCGCATGAAAATCAACAAAAATGAACGGAGTCCTTTCACGGGCTTCTTTTATCAGTTCATCCGCCTTTTGGAAAGGACAATCACTTGTATTCATAAAAGTCCTGCCCTGAAGGCTGATAACCGCTACTTCCTCTGTATTAAATTTTAAAAACACCATGCCTTTGCCAGGATTATTTGAAGGAAAATTGGCCGGACGAACCATATATTTAGCGCGGTCAATGAATTCAAAAATTTCCCGGTTATCCCAAGTATGATTTCCGAGAGTTACCGCCTGAGCACCAGCCTCCAGAAAGCCGCGGTAAATCTTTTCCGTAATTCCCTTTCCACCCGCTGCATTTTCCCCATTAATAATCGTGATATGAGGGCGGTATTTTTCTTTTAGCTTCGGTACATATTCAGTGATCATATCCCGCCCCTGGGATCCTACTACATCTCCGACAAACAATATATTCATGTCATATCCCTTTCTGTTTTTAAAGATATATGTATGCTTTTCCAGTCATTTTTATTAGTTTAACACAGTTTTCTGCATCAATATAAAGCACACCCCGAAATAGAAATAAAGCGATGCATGTGCATCGCTTTATTTTGCATATTCAACGGCCCTCGTTTCACGGATAACCGTGACCTTGATGTGTCCTGGATAATCAAGTTCCTCTTCAATTTTCTTACGGATATCCCTTGCCAAACGATGAGCTTCAAGGTCATCAATTTGTTCAGGCTTAACCATAATGCGAATTTCGCGTCCTGCCTGAATGGCAAATGATTTTTCAACGCCATCATAGGATTCTGAAATCTCTTCAAGCTTTTCCAAACGGCGAATATAGTTCTCAAGCGTCTCTCTTCTTGCTCCAGGTCTTGCTGCTGATAAAGCATCAGCTGCAGCGACAAGTACCGCAATGATCGATGTAGGCTCTGTGTCTCCATGGTGTGAAGCGATACTGTTGATGACAACAGGATGCTCCTTATACTTAGTGGCAAGTTCCACACCAATTTCAACATGGCTTCCTTCCACTTCATGGTCGATTGCTTTACCGATATCATGAAGCAATCCTGCACGGCGTGCCAATGTTTCGTCCTGTCCCAATTCGGCAGCCAGCAAACCTGAAAGCTGAGCCACTTCCATTGAATGCTTTAACACATTCTGACCGTAGCTTGTACGGAATTTTAAACGGCCAAGAATTTTGATTAAATCTGGATGCAGACCGTGAACACCAACCTCGAAAGTGGTTTGTTCACCAATTTCACGGATGTGTTCATCCACTTCACGGCGGGCCTTATCAACCATTTCCTCAATCCGGGCTGGATGGATGCGTCCGTCTTGAACCAGTTTGTCTAAAGCTAAGCGTGCAGTCTCACGCCGAATTGGATCAAAACCGGATAAAATAACCGCTTCCGGCGTATCATCGATTATGAGATCAATTCCAGTCAGAGTTTCCAGAGTACGGATATTACGGCCTTCACGGCCAATAATGCGCCCTTTCATCTCATCATTTGGCAGGTTGACAACTGATACAGTAGTTTCTGCTACATGATCCGCTGCACATCTTTGGATAGCCAGTGACAAGATTTCCTTCGCTTTCTTATCTGAGTCCTCTTTCGCTCTAGTCTCGCTCTCTTTTACCATAATAGCGACATCGTGAGCCACTTCCTGCTCAGTGCGCTCTAAAATGATGGACTTTGCCTCTTCACGAGTCAAGCCTGAGATACGTTCCAGCTCAGCTTGCTGCTCTTTAATCATCTCGTCCACTTTGCTTTCCATCTCTTCAATATGCTGTTGTCTTTTGCTAAGAGAATCGTCCCTCTTTTCTAAAAGCACTTCACGTTTATCTAACGTTTCATCTTTGCGATCAAGGTTCTCTTCTCTTTGCATTAAGCGATTTTCTTGTTTTTGCAGTTCATTTCTTCGATCACGAATTTCACTTTCCGCATCTGTGCGAAGCTTGTGAATTTCATCTTTCGCTTCAAGCAGGGCTTCTTTCTTAGTAGCCTCAGCTTCTCGCTTTGCGTCTTCCAAAATCTGCTCAGCAGCATCTTTAGCTCCTGCAATTTTTGCTTCGGCAATAGATTTGCGAACAAAATAGCCAACAATAGCACCGACGATTAGGCCAAGCAAAATGGAGATGATTGCTGTTACTAGATCCATCATTTCACCTCCTCTTGCTATGAACTTGTTTGTGTTACGTTTTTTAAAGTGTCGGCATGTACATTGTCCAATTCAACATACAGCACTAAGGCTTTTAAACGTTTCAATCTTAAAAAAGCATTGGGCATCCATTTTGGGCTGGCATAATATTAACGTATGAATAGCCAATGGAGCCTGGAGCCAGACAATGTCTAACTCAATAAGAATTTCTTTACATATAAAATGTAAAATATACATTTTTAATTGTAAAGCTGTGGAATTTTATTGTCAAGGGTTTGTCCTAATGGCTTTTCTTAATATTTCGATTGGTTTGAACTCTTAATAATTTTGAGCAAGTTTTGGCTATATTAAAAAATGCACTAATTATCCATAAGAAAAGCAAAGCCGCCCGGGCTTTGCTTTTTCTTTGTATTAATCGATCAGCTCGAATTCTTCCTGCTCTTCGTCTCCGCTGATTACTTTATCTTCGTCAAGTCCGTAGTGTTCACGGATTTGTTTTTGGATAGTGAGGCGGATTTCCGGATTTTCTTTTAGGAATACTTTGGCGTTTTCACGGCCTTGGCCTAAGCGCTCTTCGTTAAATGAGTACCATGAACCGCTCTTTTGAACAATATCCAGTTCAGAGCCAAGATCGATGATTTCCCCTTCCTTCGAAATTCCTTCACCGTACATGATATCTACTTCCGCTACTCTGAATGGAGGAGCGACTTTGTTTTTGACAACTTTGATCTTTGTCTTATTACCAACCATTTCATTGCCCTGCTTAAGGGTTTCTGCACGGCGTACTTCAAGACGGACAGAAGAGTAGAATTTCAATGCGCGTCCGCCAGGAGTGGTTTCAGGGTTTCCGAACATAACTCCGACTTTTTCACGGATCTGGTTAATGAAAATCGCAATGGTTTTAGATTTGTTGATTGCACCTGATAGTTTACGAAGCGCCTGGGACATAAGGCGGGCCTGCAAACCAACATGGGAGTCACCCATTTCCCCTTCAATTTCAGCCTTTGGCACAAGGGCTGCAACAGAGTCAATTACCAGGATATCAACAGCGCCGCTTCGAACAAGAGCTTCTGCAATTTCAAGCGCCTGCTCACCTGTATCCGGCTGGGAAAGAAGAAGCTCGTCAATATTTACACCAAGCTTTTGTGCATAAACAGGGTCTAGAGCATGTTCAGCATCGATAAAAGCTGCTTGTCCGCCGCTTGCCTGAACCTCTGCAATTGCATGCAGGGCTACTGTTGTTTTACCTGAGCTCTCAGGTCCATAAATTTCAATAATACGTCCTCTTGGGTAGCCGCCTACCCCAAGAGCTGCATCAAGGGCAAGGGATCCGCTTGGTGCAGTGGAAATTTTGCGGTCAGTCTGTTCACCAAGCTTCATGATAGAACCTTTACCAAATTGCTTTTCTATTTGTTTTAACGCCATTTCAAGAGCTGCTTGACGATCACTCACTAATAGTTCCTCCTTTTATATAGACGAATCTATCTTTTGATTAGATTCGTGTTGTCTCATCTCAAAACCTAACTCTACTATAAACCTTTTCAATGCATTTGTCGAGCAAAAAGTCGAACATCCATTCGATTTTTTTCACCGGGACATTTTGCCCGAAAATATCAATTCATGGGGAGGAAAATGGAATTTTCAGGTGTGAATCAATAGGAGAAATGGCATTTCGATAAGTATTCTGTCTATTTTTCAGGCTATTAAAAAATCAGAACGCTTAGGCGCTCTGACTTTCTTTTAATGCTTTTATAAGAAAATGGCAGCCGTATTTTACCGTACGGACCCGGTTTGCTGCCCTGGTTCCCCCAAGGTTCAGCTTTTCAGTCTGGACAGGCTTTCCTTTTATCCAGATGCCTATATATACGGTTCCCACCGGATTGCCTTCCAGTTCGTCAGGACCTGCAACACCTGTGAAGCTGATCCCGATATCTGAGTTAGTCAGACTGGCGATATTCTCAGCAAGCTCTGCAGCGCACTGAGTACTGACGACCCCCTCGTTATCAATCGTTTCTTTGCGGACTTTTAAAACTTCAGCCTTAACTTCGTTTGTATAGCAAACCACTCCGCCTTTTAGAAGACTGCCTGCTCCCGGAATAGATGTAAACTCCTGCTGGAACATGCCGCCTGTTAAACTCTCAGCAGCGGAAATAGTCATATTGTTTTCCTTGATCAGCTTGGTAAGCTCATACATCAAGGAAGTTTCATCGTAGCCATAGAAGAATTCGCCGACACGATCGAGGATTTTGGCTTCAGTTTCATCCATCAGCACCATAGCGGTGTTAGGCTGGCTATGCTTTGCCGTAAGCCTTAGCGTGACTTCCCCATTAGAGGCAAGCGGGGCAATCGTTGGATTACTCTGCGCATCGATAATATCTTCAATCTCAGTTTCAAGCATGGCTTCTCCAATCCCGAAAAAGTGCAATACCCGGGAAACAATCACATCATCAGTGCCCAGCTTGGATTGCATGGCTGGAAAAGCATGTTTCAGGAACATAGGCTCCATTTCATTTGGCGGTCCCGGAAGTAGCATAAAAACATGCCCGCCATTATCGGAAATCATTCCAGGAGCCATTCCATGCTCGTTAGGAAGCACTTGTGCATCCTCAAGTACAAGAGCCTGTTTTTTATTATTTTCAGTCATCTCTCTGTCAGTCCGTTTAAAATACAGCTGTATGGATTCAAGCGCCTGTTCATCCATGACAAGCTCTTTGCCAAGATGGCGGGCAATCGTTTCTTTCGTCAAATCATCCTTTGTCGGCCCCAGCCCGCCAGTGAAAACGATCAAATCTGATCGATCTTCAGCAATTTTGATCACAGACTTCAGGCGTTCAGGGTTATCGCCAACCACTGTATGGTAAAAAACATTAATGCCCAGTTCAGCAAGCTGCCGGGAAAGAAAGCGGGCATTTGTATTAACGATTTGTCCAAGTAAAAGCTCAGACCCGACAGCTATAATTTCTGCATTCATTCAAAAGCCCCTTTCTGGCTAAAAAAATTACTTTGAGTTAATGAAGGCCTGCTTGTTTTTTGCAAAATAGTCCCAGCCGGACCAGATGGTAAAGAACATCGCAACCCATAGGGCAATCAGATCAAACGGAATTGAAACCATTTCAAAAATAATATTATGTAAAAGCAGTGCAGAAATGGCCACAATTTGAGCCCATGTTTTGATTTTGCCAAGCTGATTTGCTGCGACTACTTCTCCTTCCCCCGCCAGAACGAGCCTTAAACCTGTTACGGCAAATTCACGGCTGATGATAATAATCACAATCCAGGATGGAGCCAGCTCAAGATCAACCAGGACAATCAATGCCGCAGAGACCAGGAGCTTGTCTGCAAGCGGATCAAGAAACTTGCCCAGATTTGTAACCAGATTGTATTTGCGGGCAAAGTAGCCGTCGACCCAATCCGTAACTGAAGCAATGATAAAGATAAGAGCTCCAATCAGATGGGTTACCGGCATTTCCGCTCCAAGGAACTCTACACGTCCCCAGGAAAAAGGAACAAGCATTACGAGCAGAAATATTGGTATCATCATGATACGTGACACTGTAATTTTATTTGGCAGATTCATGTTTTACCTCCAAGTATAGTAAATGAAGCTTCTTGCAGAAAAAGGTCTCAAACATTCGCTGTAAACCTTTTACTGATAATTTTTACATAAAAAGCGAAAATAGTCATCTAAAGAAGATGACTACTCGGTCTTCGGCGCGTACTTAATGGTTATATCCTGCTTAACGGATTGTGAAGGCGGCACCTTATACTCAATTTTTTCGCCGTTTACATAGATTTCAGTTTGAGTCGAATTTCCGACTACAATGGAAGCTTCCGTTTCCTTTGAAAAGTCTACCTTCTGGCTTTTCGTGCCATCAGCTGTCAGCATTCCCTGGTAGAAGGAATTTCCTTTGCCGTTTTTGATATTCACCCAAGTTTCTCCTGTAGACACAACTTCAAGTTCAAACTTGTCCGCATTTTTCAATTCATAAACCGTTCCATTTCCGCTGGATTGCACCACAGCAACCTCCTGCTTTGGCGTTTCCTCGGCTTCTTGATCCTCGGCATTATCCTCAGCAGACTCTTTGTCAGCAGATTCTTCTTTCTTACCTGCTGATTCATCTTTATCATTTTCTTCTTTTTTACTATCTGCAAGGTTTTCAGACTCTTCTATTACCGTCTGTCCATCTGTCCGATCTGATGGCTTTTCATCATTATCCGCCTGATCTTTGGCCCCCAGGAAATTATAAAGGACCGCGATAAGACCAATTATAAAGACACCTATGAGTACCTTTGGAAGAATATCGAATACTTTTGAAGTCCTGCCCGAAAGATCTTTTCTGGATTGAACACGGGATAGCTTTTCCGGAATATCATCATCCACCTGTGCCGGAATGTCATTTTTATACTGCTCGAAAATTTCTTCCGGCTCAATTCCAACCGCTTCAGCATATTGCTTTATAAATGCCCTGACATAAAACTTTCCGGGCATCATGCTATAATCGCCCTCTTCAATTCCCATCAAATAGCGCTTTTGTATTTTTGTGACCTTTTGCAGATCGTCAAGGCTCATATCTTTAGCCAGCCGCGCTTCTTTTAAACGATTGCCTAGTTCTGTCAATTTACAACACCTTCCAACTTACTAAAAATCAAAGCCTCCAAAATCAGATTCAGAGAACATATTGTTTTTCTCTACTACATCATAAGTAATCTCTTCCTCAGGATCATGACGGAGCTCAATAATATAATCAAAATCATTAAGGGAGTATTCAGTGTTTTGCACAAAAATATCCGGATGCTCAACTACCTTTACTGCAGGAAGGCGCATAATTTCCCGAACGAGCTGCCAGTGCCGTTCGTTTGCACGTCTGGTTGAGACAATTCCGTCTATTATGAACAAATTGTTTTCATTGTATTCATCCTCGATCAGCTGGTTGCGTATTGTCTGCTTCAGCAGAGTGGATGAAACAAATAGCCAGCGTTTGTTAGCACAGACACTGGAAGCGACAATGGATTCTGTCTTTCCAACCCTTGGCATTCCCCTGATCCCTATTAGCTTGTGCCCTTCCTGTTTAAATAATTCGGCCATGAAATCTACTAAGAGGCCCAGCTCATCCCTGACAAACCTGAACGTTTTCTTGTCGTCGGCATCCCTTTGAATGTATCTTCCATGGCGAACAGCAAGACGGTCTCTCAGTTTAGGCTCCCGGAGCTTAATCACTTTAATCGTATCCATTGTATTAAGAATAGATTTTAAGCGTTCAATCTGTTCGTGGTCCTTAGCCAAGATCAGCAAGCCTCTTCGGCCTTCATCCACACCATTGATCGTCACAATATTAATGGAAAGCATACCCAGCAGGGAAGAAATGTCACCAAGCAAGCCGGGACGATTCTTTTGGATTTCATATTCCAAATACCATTCTGTTTTCTCCACCGGAAAACCTCCTCCTGCATGATGCGCACCTATTTGCGCATTCTATATGTATATTTAACTTTTGGTTATGTAAATTTTTATTAAACTTATCCTAAATTTTCATCTAGGTTCTATAATATATGATTTTTTGCCAATATGAAAGAAAAAACCCGTTTGGCCGGGAAGGAAATCTTTTTGGGGAAAAAACGAAAAGAGAGGTAATCCTCTCTTTTCGCTAATTGCTATTAAAATCTTAGTGAGTACCGTCGTTTTGAACAAGCTTTACCATCATATTTGCAATGGCATGCTGCTCTTCCGGACTTGCTACGGACCAAAGATCAGCAAGGATTTTTTCCTGGTCATTCTTCGGCTCCACTTGCTTGGCTAAATAATCGCCGATTTGAAATGCAAGGTCATTTACAGTTTCCTTATTCATCCCTTGATTCGTCCCCTGATGAAGACGATCTCCAAGGAAGTCTTTCCACTGCTGCCAGTTATCTAGTACAGACATAATTTTGCCTCCTTTAAATGTTGTACAATTATATTGTGCTTAGGGGCTGAATAAAATATGCATGCACAAATGGCATAAACCAAAAAATATGTGACACTTCTTTGAACGATTTGCAGTTAGGTATACCAGCCGCCATTTACTGCCAAAACCTGTCCGGTAATATAGGAGGCCTTCTCTGAAAGAAGGAAGGAAACAGAGTTGGCAATGTCAGCAGGCAATGCAAGCCTGCCCATAGGAATGCCGCTTTTTACGGCATCGAGCTCTTCTTCAGTAAAATCATTCAGCATGGCGGTCTCGACGGCACCTGGAGCAACAGCATTAACCCTCACTCCGCTGAGGGCAACTTCCTTGCTTAAAGCTTTTGCAAAAGCAATTTGAGCACCCTTTGCTGCTGAGTACGCAACTTCACAAGCCGCACCCGTCTGGCCCCATATAGAAGAAATAACTACGACATTCCCGCTGCCCTTTGAGATAAGTTTTGGCAGAAGCTCTTTGGTCAACAGGAGCGGTGAGGTCACATGAAGATTCATCAGCGCCTCTGTTTCCTTTTCCGGCAATTCCGTAAGAAGTCCATATTGTGCTGACCCGCTATTATGGATAATGGCATCAAGCGAAAAGATATTTGGTATAATTTTTTTATAGCCGCCTTGTACAGAAAGATCTGCTTGGATCGGAATATATTCTCCCTCAAAGGTCTGCAGGCGGTCCAGCAGACTGTTTATACTATGTTTGTTTTGATTGTAATGCAAATAAAGCGAATAGCCTTCCTCCGCCAGTTTGATGCTGATTTCCTGGCCGATTCCTCCGCTCGCTCCAGTTATTAACGCAAATTTTCTCATTTTATACACTCCCGAAAAAAGCAAAGCGCCTTTTATGGCGCTCTGCTGAAACAGCTTTTTATTTCTTAGGCACAACCTGACAAACCGTAAACCGTTCTTCGCTTATCAAATTACCAGCCGCATTTTCCACATCCTCAAGTGTGATGCTTTCAAGCGTCGGCACTACATCAAACAAATCCATCTCATTAAAAGCATACCGGGTAAATTGATTGGCTATATATTCAGGTGAATTGACGGCACGCAGGAATGCGCCTATTTTCTTCTTCTTTGTCCGATCAAGTGTTTCCTGTGAAATAGTTCCCTTTTCCCTTGCATCCAGCAGCATCTTTTTCAATGTTTCTGCCAAGCGGTCGGGGTCATTTGTGTCCCCGCCAACCATGGCAAAACCAAAGCCCTCTTCCTGTGTGTAATCAAAAGAGAACGTGTCATCAATTAATCCTTCATTATACAGTGAGCTGTAGTGCTCAGAACTTTTACCGAATAAGATATCCAGCATCACATTCAGACTCAGTTCATTTTTAAGCATTTCCTTGCCGGACTGGTTTGCATTACTGCTCTTTATCCCAACAAGGCACTTTGATGTCTGAACATTCATCTCAAGAACTTTTTTCTTTTCGGCAGCTTCAGCAGGCTCTTCTTCGAATTGGCGTTTTATTTCCGGCAGCTCTTTATAATCCTTCTTGCTTTGATTATTCTTCACCTGGGACATAATCTGATCCGGATCAACGGGCCCGACGATGAACAAAAGCATGTTGCTTGGGTGGTAGAAGGTTTCATAGCATTCATACAGCATATCTTTCGTGATATGGGAAATGGACTCGATCGTACCTGCGATATCGATTTTAACCGGATGGTTTTTGTACATATTTTCGATCAGGCCAAAATATAAGCGCCAGTCAGGATTGTCATCATACATGGTGATTTCCTGACCGATGATGCCTTTCTCTTTTTCAACAGTCTTTTCTGTAAAATAAGGATCCTGCACAAAATCAATCAGCGTCTCAAGGTTCAACTCTACATTGGACGTGCTGGAGAATAAATAAGCCGTCCTTGTAAAAGAAGTAAAGGCATTTGCTGATGCTCCCTGCTTGCTGAATTGCTGGAATACATCGCCGTCTTCTTTTTCAAAAAGCTTGTGTTCCAAAAAATGGGCAATCCCATCTGGAACTTTTACAAATTCATCTTTTCCGGGGGGCAGGAAATGATTGTCGATCGAACCATATTTCGTTGTAAACGTGGCGTATGTCTTGTTAAATCCCTTTTTCGGCAAAATATATACATCCAGCCCATTTTCGAGGCTTTCATAATACAGCTCTTCCTGAAGCTGGTCAAAAGTGATTTTTTCCATTACTTGCCCGCCTCCTTTCCTGTCAGGAAATACACTGTATCCAAACTGACCTTCTTAGCTGTTTCGGCAATCTCCTCTTTAGTTACCTTATCCATTTCATCCATCCAGGTTTGAAGCGTAATTGCTTTGCCTGACACAACATTATGATAGAGGACTTCGACAATCCCTCGGGCTGTATCAACAGTCTCCAGAAGCTGATTTCTTATGACCGCTTTGGTCTGCTCCATTTCCTGTTCGGTAAAGTCCCCGTTTTTCATGGCTTCCAGCTGTTCTTTAATAATATTCACTGCCTGGTCATAATTACTGTTATCGATTCCCGACATAACCATCATTAAGCCTTTATGGCTTTCAAGTCGGCTGGCTACATAGTATGCGAGACTGGCTTTTTCGCGGACATTCAAGAACAATTTTGAGTGAGAAAAACCTCCGAAAATTCCATTGAATACCTGAAGGGCATAATAATCAGGATCTCCGTAAACGACATTTGTCCGGTAGCCGATATTTAGTTTTCCCTGCTTCACATCCTGTTCTTCCCTGACTTCATTAACAGATTCCTTGGCTTTTCCTGCAGATGCTGGCGCTGTCTGAGGTGTTCTTTCCTTAAAAGATAAAAGTTCACCTGCGTAGGATTCGGCATCTGCCTCATCCACATCACCTATAACATATAAATCAAGCTCATCCTGCGCCATTGCCTGCTGATAATATTCATAAAGGCTTTCAGGCGTAATTTTGTCCACATCTTCTTTCTCGCCATTCACATGCAGTGCATAAGGCTCATCTTTGCACATTTCCTGTACCAGCCGGAAATTGGAATAGCGCATTTTATCATCATAAACGGATTGAATCCGCTGTTTCAGCGTCCTTTTTTCTTTTTCAACCGTATCCTGGTCAAAAGCGCGGCCTTGCACATTTGGCTTAGTCAGGATCTCCGATAAAAATTGAAACGCTTTTTTCAATAGAGGAGTCGGGTCTGAAAGAAACTTCTCATTCGCAATTTCAACTGAAATGGTAATGACATGATACTCGCCCTTTTTCGCCAAATCCACAAAAAGAGTTGCACCATATAATTCATCAAGATAAGAACGCAGCTTTCCAGTTGCAGGGTAAGACGAACTGCTGCTTTGCAGGACATGCGGCAATAAAGATCTTAATGTAACAGTATCCTTTTCAAGCGGAGCTTTCATTTTCCAGACCAGTGTATTGGTTTTATATTTCTCTGTTTTAACTACATGAAGCTTATAGCCATTCATGGCTTTTACGGATTCAGAGATTAGAGCCATTTCTTTTCCTCCTGTCGGTAGATTGATGAGTCCAAAGTACGGTCAATATGAAGAATAAGGAACATCCCCTATATGTAAACACTTTGCTGCTATCTTCTATAATATCCTTTGTTATAAATCATATTCTTACTATACCTTGCCCTATTTCTTTATTTCAAGTTATTGGCTGTATTGGAAGGTTATATAAAAGAAAATCGGGAAGCTTTGCAGATGAATGATTGCGAACAAAATGCATCTCTCAAAATGAGGAACAAAAGACAAGTATGCAGGATTTCAATGAGCAATAAAAAGCCCCATTTCCAAAAGAAATGAGGCTTTGCTGTTTAGCGCTTTCCTTTTATATATGGAGTACCAGATGCTTTTGGAGCATCGGCGCGTCCTATGAAACCAGTTAATGCCAGAATCGTTAAAACATATGGTGCAATAAGAAGATATACATTTGGAATATTCTCAAGGAATGGAAGGCTTGAGCCGATGATACTCAAGCTTTGCGCAAATCCAAAGAATAAAGCCGCACCCATAACACCAAGCGGATGCCATTTACCAAAAATCAATGCTGCCAATGCCATAAAGCCTTGGCCGCTGATCGTTGCATGGCCGAAATCTGAAGAAATGGATTGTGCATACACACCGCCGCCAATTCCTGCTAGGGCACCGGAGATTAATACCCCAATGTATCTCATTCTGGTAACATTAATACCCATTGTATCGGCAGCCATTGGATGTTCACCAACCGCCCTCAGCCTTAGCCCGAATGGAGTTTTAAACATCACAAACCAGGCAAGAAATGCAACGGCAATCGCTGCAAATGAAGTATAGTATGTGTTTGAGAAAAACAGTTTTCCTATTACAGGTATATCGCTCAAAAATGGTATATCCACCTTGCTGAACCCTTTTTGAATAATGTCCGTCTGGCCTTTTCCATAAATGAATTTAACCAGGAACAGTGCAGCTCCAATTGCCAGAAGGTTAATCGCAACACCTGAGACTACCTGGTCTGCTCTAAACGTAATAGAAGCAACAGCATGGAGGATGGATAACAGTGCTCCGACAACCATCGCAGCAAGGAGAGCAACCCACGGTGTCATGCTGCCAAATACATCTACAAACGTAAGGTTAAAGACAATGGCAGTGAATGCTCCAATTACCATCAAGCCTTCTAAACCAATATTTACAACACCAGAGCTTTCTGAAAAATTTCCGCCCAATCCAGTGAAAATAAGCGGGGCTGCCCAAAGCAAAGTTGATGGAATAATAATTAATAGGATCTCCATTAAGCCCACTTACTTCACCCCCTTTTTGCTGATACGGTCAATAAAGATGCGAATCATATAGCTTGCTGCAACAAAGAACACAATAAGAGCAATGATAATATCTACCAGTTCATTTGGAACTCCAGCTTCAAGCGGCATGTTTAAGGCGCCAACCTTCAAGCTTCCGAATAGCAATGCTGCAAAAACAATTCCGATTGGACCGTTACCGCCTAGAAGTGCAACTGCGATACCGTCAAACCCTACTCCGGTAAAACCGCCCTTGATGGCTGCGTATCCGAATGTACCCAAAGCTTCCATTGCACCTGCAAGACCAGCAAATGCTCCTGAGATTACCATTGAAAGAATAATGTTTTTGCTGACGCTCATGCCTGCATATTCAGATGCATGCTGGTTAAAGCCTACAGCGCGCAATTCGTATCCCTTTGATGTTTTTTCTAATAGGAACCACATAATAAACACACACGCTAAAGCAATTAAAATTCCCCAGTGCAGACGAGAATAATCAGTTAATCCCTCAAGAAATGGGGAACGCAGTGATGCAGAGTCTGCAATCATCTCAGTACGGTCACTTTTTTCTGAAAGAACCGTACGGATTATATAGTTCGTTACATGCAATGCCACATAGTTCATCATGATCGTGACAATAACTTCATGGACTTTAAACTTGGCTTTCAGCAGTCCTGGAATGAAAGCCCATAGCGCACCCGCTGCTGCAGCTGCAAGAACAGCGAGCGGCAGATGGATGAACTTTGGAAGTTCAAATGCAACCCCTACCCAAACAGCTGCGAGCCATCCGACGATCAGCTGTCCTTCAACTCCGATGTTAAATAAGCCTGTACGGAAAGCAAATGCAACTGCCAAACCGGCAAGAATATAAGGAGTCACCTGTCTGACTACTTCACCAGTGTAGTAAATTTCTCCGAAAGCACCGTTCCATAGGGAAATAAATGCAGATCCGGCATTATACCCTGTTGCTATCATTATGATTGTACCAACTAATACACCGAGCAGAACGGCAACTATAGGTACGACAATATTCTTCATGCGATTAGACATGGTTTTCGCCACCCGCTTCCTTCCGTTTAGAACCGGCCATCAATAAACCTAATTCTTGTTCAGTTGTTTGTTTCGGGTCAACTACTGCTACAATTTCACCCTCATAAATAACAGCAATACGGTCGCTGACATTCATAATTTCATCCAATTCGAATGAAATAAGCAGCACTGCTTTCCCCTGGTCACGCTGTTCAATCAGACGTTTGTGAATGTATTCAATCGCTCCAACATCCAATCCGCGTGTCGGCTGAGCAGCGATCAGGAGATCTGGATTGCGGTCAATTTCACGTCCGATTATAGCTTTCTGCTGGTTACCTCCAGAAAGTGCCCTTGCAAGTGTATATTCACTTGGGGTTCTGACATCGAATTCTTTAATCAGCTTTTTTGCTTTGCTGTAGATTTCTTTAAAGTTCAGAACACCTTTTTTAGAGAATGGAGCTTTGTAATAGGTTTGCAGAACCATATTCTCTCCAATTGGAAAATCGAGGACAAGTCCATGCTTATGACGGTCCTGAGGGATATGCCCTACCCCCTTCTCCGTTACCTTACGTGGAGACATATTAATAATGTCCTTGCCATTCAATTTAATTGAACCGCTTTCAGACTTCCTCAAACCTGTGATTGCTTCTATTAACTCAGACTGTCCATTTCCGTCTACACCGGCAATACCGACAATTTCCCCGGCCCGTACATTAAGGTTAAGTTTATTAACCACGCCAAGCCCCCGGGAATCTTTTACATGTAAATCCTGAATTTCAAGCACTTGCTCCTGCGGTTTCGAGTCTGTTTTATCCGTTTTAAATGTAACTTCCCTTCCCACCATTAAGCTGGCAAGTTCATTAGGATTCGTCTCGCTGACATTAACCGTACCGATACCGACCCCTTTGCGGATAACCGTTACACGATCACAAACTTCCATAATTTCCTTCAGCTTATGGGTGATTAAAATAATAGATTTGCCTTCCTGAATTAAGGTTTTCATGATCTGAATAAGCTCTTTAATTTCCTGAGGAGTCAGAACAGCTGTAGGTTCATCAAAAATAAGGATTTCCGCTCCCCGATACAGGGTCTTTAAAATCTCCACCCTCTGCTGCATTCCTACAGAAATATCTGAAATTTTCGCCTGTGGGTCTACAGCAAGTCCATATCGCTCTGAAATTTCCCTGACTTCCTTCTCAGCTTTTTTAATATCTATTTTTCCGCCTTTAGTCGTTTCTTTTCCTAGAATAATATTTTCTGTGACGGTGAAACGGTCTACTAGCATAAAGTGCTGGTGAACCATCCCGATGCCCAGGTCGTTTGCTATATTTGGATCGGTGATGCTCACCGGTTTTCCTTTAACTTTTATATCACCCTTTTCAGGCTGATATAAGCCAAAAAGGACGTTCATCAATGTTGATTTGCCCGCACCGTTTTCGCCAAGCAGCGCATGAATTTCACCTGATTTCAGCTGAAGCGTGATATTATCATTGGCTACGATTCCAGGAAACTCCTTGCGGATGTTGAGCATTTCAATAACATAATCCATTTGTTTCACTCCTTGCTCAAAATATAAGGAAATCATTAGTAGTAAGAGGTCAGACCTTGGCAATTCTTAGAAAAACCTGGCCAAAACGCCAAGTTCCCCTTAAAGAATAGTAAAATATAAATGCATTAAAAATCTAAGTGAAATACAGAATTCTTTCTGTCCTTCAATTAAACTTTTAAAAAAGGAATAAGAGGCCACAGTGCAACCTGCTTATTCCTTGAAAGTTAATTATTCAGCTGAGAAAGAAGCCAGTTCATCTTTTGTAGATGGAACAGTCAGGTCACCATTCTTGATCTTTTCCTGCCATTCTTTAACTGCACCTTCGATTTCTGCTTTTGCAGATACTTCCGGATTGATAGGAGCAAGGCCTACACCGTCTTCAGCCAATCCGTAAGTAGTCGTTTCTCCGCCAGGGAAGCTGCCGTCTTTTGCCTTTGTAGATAGGTCCTTAACAGCATTGTCTACACGCTTAAGTGCAGATGTAAGGATTACATTGTGCTCTTTGCCATCAATTTCAACTACACCTTCAGCTGTCTGGTCTGAGTCAACACCAATTGCCCAAAGTTCTCTTGCCGGGTCTTTCTTTTTAAGGTCACGAGCTTCCTTGAATAGACCGTTGCCTGTTCCGCCAGCAGCGTGGAAGATTACGTCTACGCCAGAAGAGTACATTTTAGAAGCAATTGTCTGACCTAATTCAGCTTTATCAAATGCTCCAGCATATTGAACTTCCACTTTAATATCAGGGTTTACCGCTTGAACACCAGCTAGGAATCCAGATTCGAAACGCTCGATAACCGGAATTTCCATACCGCCGATGAAACCAATTTTGTTTTCTTTAGTTGCTGTGGCTGCAGCAACACCTGCAAGGAATGCAGCTTCCTGCTCTTTGAACATGATGCTTGCTACGTTTGGCTGATCTACAACCGCGTCAACGATACCGAAATGCGCATCCTTTTGCTGTTGAGCAATCTCATTGATCGCACCTTCCATTAGGAAGCCGATACCAAAAACAAGATTAAAATCTTGACGAGCTAATGTATTAAGGTTTGTAGAATAGTCAGCATCTGACTGTGATTGAAGATAGTCAAATCCGCCTTTTCCTTTTTCAAGTCCATTTTCTTCACCAAATGCCTTTAAACCTTCCCAGGCAGATTGGTTAAATGATTTATCATCTACACCGCCGACATCTGTTACCATCGCTACAGAGAATGCTTTTTCTTTTTCGTCTCCGCCAGCTGATTCTCCGCCTTTTTCTTCACTTTTGCCGCAAGCACCCAGAATCGTTCCAGCAGCAAGAACTAAAGATAGCGCCAATCCAAATTTACGCTTTTTCAAGGTTGGTACCCCCTAAGAAATTGTTTTTGCATTAGCGGAATGAATGATTTGTGTTTCGTGTATCCCCCAAGAGCTAGATTCTCTTTCTGAGGACATGGAAACTGAACTTATCAGCTCTGAAATAATTGACCGAATAGAGAATCGGAGTATCCGCTTCATCGAAATGCATCTGCTTCAATACAAGCAATGCCGTTTCCGGGTCACATTCCAGAATAGGTGAAATTTTCTCGTGATAGCCAATAGGCTCGATTTGGGCAACAGCATAAGTGATTTTCCGGTTTGCCTCTTCTTCAAGCATGTTGAGGATCGACTCTTGTTCGTGGGAAAATGTGTCCGGAAGAATATTCTCAGGAACTTTATCCACACAATAAACGACCGGTTCACCATTTGCAGTTCTTACCCGCTCAATCACGGCAATCTCCTGGTCTAACGAACATGAGAATCTGCGGATATCATCTTCAGTCGGTCCCATAGTTACAGAACTTAAGAAAACGGTTCCCGGCTTCATCCCTGCCTGCAAAATCATATTTGTGACACTATTAAGCTGTTCGATGCCTGATGTAAAAAGCGGCTTTGCATTGACAAAGGTGCCTACACCGTGACGGCGGATAATTACGTTTTCTTCTTCAAGAATCCGCAACGCCTCCCGCAGTGTAGCTCTGCTAACACCAAGCTGTTTGGCAAGATCAAATTCAGACGGAAGTTTTTCTTTTTCTTTATAAACTCCATCTTCAATATCTTGTTTTAATCGATCGATGACTTGCAAATATAAATGCCGGTTATCTGACTTAATAGACATGCAGGGTTCCTCCAACTTCAGTTCTCAAGACATCAGACCTCTGATGTTCAATCATTCCTACTAATCGAAAATACTATAACACTTTTTACCCAATAAAGAAATAGAAATTTATCAATTTGTCGAAAAAAGGTGAAAAGAACAAAATGTTTGTGAATCCCTCTGTACCAATTCCTTTTTTCTGGTATAATACTACTTTGAAAACGATTACATTTAGGATTTCGGCTAAAAATGCACATGGCAAAAAATCCTATACTGAGATGAGTTGAAAGTACCATACCTCTTTCATTTTATGTAAGCGTTTTTAGTAGTATGGCATATTCCCATACCTTTTTTTATTGCCGTCATTTTTTTTGGCATATATCTTTCAAAAACATTAAAAAATGACCGTACGAAGACTGGCCATTTTTTAATGTGTCATGCTTATAAAATTTAGGAGCTTGCTTCTTCCGAAGGCTTGCCCTGCAGCACAGCTCTTGGCTTGCTGCCTTCATATGGACCGACAATGCCCCTTGCTTCCATTTCATCAATTAGCCTTGCAGCCCTGGTATAGCCGATCCTGAATCTCCTTTGCAGCATGGATACAGAAGCAGTCTGCATTTCCAGAATCAATTCAACAGCTTCTTCATAAAGATCATCATCCACTTCTCCTGCCGCTTCAGGAATATCCTCTGGAATCATCTCTTCCTGATATTGTGCCTTCTGCTGACCGATGACAAAATCCACTATCTCTTCTACTTCTTCATCAGACAGGAAGGCACCCTGTACACGGACTGGCTTGGAAGCACCAACAGGCAGGAAGAGCATATCTCCTCTTCCCAGAAGTTTTTCCGCACCGCCCATATCCAAAATGGTTCTGGAATCCGTCATGGATGAAACGGCAAATGCAATCCTTGATGGTATATTCGCTTTGATTACACCTGTGATAACATCTACAGAAGGACGCTGGGTTGCGATGATTAAATGGATGCCTGCTGCCCTTGCCATTTGAGCAAGGCGAGTGATTGCATCTTCGACATCAGAGGACGCTACCATCATTAAGTCTGCAAGCTCGTCCACTATGACAACAATGTACGGCAGAAGGGGCTGCTGTGCTTCTTCCTCGGCATTATGCCTTTTTACATACTCATTGTAGCCTTCGATATTTCTTGTGCCAGTATGGGAGAAAAGCTCATAGCGCCTTTCCATCTCACTGACGACTTTTTGCAGCGCCTGAGCTGCTTTCTTCGGATTTGTCACAACCGGCGCCAGCAAATGCGGCACCCCATTATATACATTCAATTCCACCATTTTAGGATCGATCATCATTAATTTTACTTCATGCGGCTTTGCCCTCATCAAAATGCTGGTAATGATTCCGTTAATACACACACTCTTCCCGCTTCCTGTCGCACCGGCAACAAGAAGATGGGGCATTTTGTTGAGTTCTGCAAGGACAGCCTCCCCGGTTATATCACGGCCAAGGCCGATCAGAAGCTTCGAGTCCGGTTTGTCATTTTGCTTGGATTCAATAACTTCCCTTAGAGAAACCATGGCCACTTCAGAGTTAGGGACTTCTATTCCAATGGCAGATTTACCTGGGATTGGTGCTTCTATCCGGATATCCTTAGCTGCCAGAGCCAATGCTAAATCATCATTAAGGCTAACGATTTTGCTGACCTTTACCCCAACATCGGGATGCACCTCATATTTTGTAACAGCCGGTCCTAAATGAACCTGTGTCACTCTCGCTTTTACCCCAAAACTCTGAAACGTTCTCTCGAGCTTAGCTGCATTCGCATGGATAAGCTCATACTCACCGCTTTGATCGGTTTGCCTTGGCAATTTCAAAAGTCTGATTGGCGGCAGCTCATAGTCTTTGTTTTCCACTTCAGTAAACGTAATTGGCGGCGCATTCTCATCCTCCGGTTCAGTCTCTGCTGCTTCCTGAGGCAGATTAGAAACCGCTTCCCGGGGATCTTCCTGATAAGCTCTCTCGGCAAAGCTTGAAATAATAGGTTCTGGCGCCGGTTCAGATACCGGTTCAGCAGTATTATTGATGGTAATAACAGTCTCAGGTTCTTCTTCGTGCTGGAGAGCCTGCTGTTCTTCTTCTCTTCTCGACTGCCTTTCTTCTCGTCTGTCTCTGCTTTTTTGTTTCCATTCTTTCATATCATCTATAAAAGCAGCCCATTGTTTTTTGCAGAAATTCAGCATTGCGGCCATCATTTTTCCGGCAGCATCTCCGAACGTTTTTCCTGTAATGAGAACGAAACCGATAATAATTAATAAAAAGGCTACAATCTTTGAACCTGCCTCATCAAAAAGATAATAAAACAGTGCGAAAAAAATAGCCCCCAGCATTCCGCCGCCTAAATCGGTTGTGCTTGTTTCTCCCCGGACTTCCATCCGGAATAATTCCCATGTATTGGCTATCACACTTGGATCATCAAACTTCCCTCCATTTGAGAGAAGCTGAAATAATGTGACATGGCTTAACAGCAGCAGGGAGCTGATGATGAGATAAATACCAATTAATTTAGTGTGGAATAGGTAGGGAAGAGCCCTCTTCCACATCAGGTAACCTGAAAAGATGACTAATCCTATCAGGCTGAGCATGTACCATTCTCCCATAAAGAAACGGAAAAAAAGCACGGTTGCTTTGCCGACCGCTCCAAGCTTAGCGATTGATATTACAGCAAGTGCCAGTATGATCAGCGCTATAAGTTCAAATTTCATTGTCCGTTTCAATGTTTCGTTTTTTTTAGATTTTCTTTTCTTTCTTTTGGCCATTTTATCACCTTATCATTGTTCTTATTAACAGCATCATCAAAATCCCATTATGTAATACATCATGTCTGCTATGAAAGAAGAAGCAGCCATTTTTTGGCTGCTTCTAAAGTTACTTTTATTATATCATATCAATTCTTAATTAAGGTGTTTTTTAAATGTATTTCTCAGCTTAACTGACTTAAAGTGATCATGGACCCGGGAGTATATCTTTCATCCATATAATGGGTAGGGTCGCTGCTCATGATTCTTAAGATACGGCATTCCTGTCCTGCATTCATTTCAACCAGGAGGGGAATTCCTTCATATGACACAATTTTCTGTTTTCCAAAATCATCCTGCTCATTTTGATAAATGAGTTCCTGCGGCATCATGGTATATAAGATCATTGAACAATCACTTCTTCTTTAGGTCTATTCATTTCAATCAGCTCATTCAGCTTTGCCAGCGCAGGCCCTACCCCGCCTACTTCATCAATCAGGCCATATTCAACAGCATCCCTGCCGACCACGTTTGTCCCAATATCCCTAGTCAGGTTGCCTTTATCAAACATCAGGTCTTTAAATTTCTGTTCGGAAATATTTGAATGCTTTGTTACAAAATTAATTACCCGATCCTGCATTTTATCCATATACTCAAACGTTTGCGGCACACCGATTACCAAGCCAGTCAGTCTGATTGGGTGGATGGTCATCGTAGCCGTCTCTGCAATAAATGAATAATCGCATGACACAGCAATAGGCACACCAATGGAATGGCCTCCTCCCAGGACTATGGAGACGGTTGGCTTTGATAAAGATGCCAGCATTTCTGATATTGCCAGTCCGGCTTCCACATCACCGCCTACTGTATTCAAAATGACCAGAAGACCTTCTATTTTTGGGTTTTGCTCAATCGCTACAATTTGAGGAATTAAGTGTTCATATTTTGTTGTTTTATTTTGCGGCGGAAGCTGCAGATGTCCTTCTACTTGTCCGACAATGGTCAAGCAATGGATTTTGGAATCCTGAGACAGCTGCGGCACATTCGTCTGTCCAAGCTGCTGAATCTTTTCCATAAGGGCAGATGGTTTATCCTCTTTCGGCTGTTCTTGCCCTTCCCCGCCCTCATTGCGGTTATTTTTCATATCGTTTTCCATCCTTATTTCTCCCTTCAAGCAATATATTGTTAGTATGAACGCGGGATTCTTTTTCATGCGTTCTATTGCTGAAGAGCGAGGGCAAAAAACACAGCCCGGCATTCAATGCCGGGCTGTGTTTTATTTGTTATCCCTCCATAAGAATTGGAAGGATCATTGGTCTTCGTTTTGTTTTTTCATACAGATACTGATTCAGGCTGTCACGCATATCCTGCTTAATGCCGGACCAGTCAAAGGATTCACTCGCAAGGTTCTGCTCTACCGCTTCCTTCACTATTTTTACGGATTCTTCCAGAAGCTTTTCTGATTCCCTGACATATACAAAACCTCTTGTAATGATTTCAGGACCAGCGGAAATTTTCTTTTCCTTTTTATTGAGAGTGACCACCACTAATAAGATTCCATCCTGCGAAAGCAGCTTTCTGTCCCTTAATACGATATTTCCAACGTCGCCAACACCGATCCCATCAATCAAAACATTTCCTGAAGGGATTTTTCCTCCGGGAACGATTGCACCATCCTTAATTTCTGCTACATCGCCTTTATCCGGGATGAAAATTTGTCCGCCTGCTAATCCGCAGTCCTTGGCAATTTTAGCATGCGCTTTCAGCATACGGTATTCCCCATGAACCGGGATGAAGAATTTTGGGCTCATCAGATTAATCATAAATTTAAGTTCTTCCTGGCTGCCATGGCTGGAGGTATTAAAAGTTCCCTTCCCAGGGATGACTTCAGCACCCGCTCTTAACAGCATATCGATCGTTTTAAAAATTAATACCTCTGTTCCTCTTAAAGGGGATGCCGCCAGTAAAACGGTATCACCTTTCTTTATATTCACCTGTCTGTGAGACTGCTTTGCCATTTTTTGAAGGGCCTCAATCGGCTCCCCCTGAGTACCTGTGGTAAGAACAACGATTTGGTCATCACTGTATTTGCCGATTTCAGCCACAGGTATAATCACATCTTCTCCTACCTGCAAATATCCAAGCTGCATGGCAATATCATAGATCTTTTGCAGACTTCTCCCGACCACTGCCACTTTCCTGCCCGTTTCCATAGCAGCATCAAAAATATGCTGTATACGGATTAAGTCAGACGCAAATGAAGCTGCAATGACTCTTCCCTTAGCTGCATAGAATGCAGCTGTCATCTCTCTGGCCACTTTCGATTCTGAGTTGGTGTACCCTGGCTTTTCTGCTTCTGTACTGTCAGACAGAAGGCAAAGAACCCCCTCTTCCCCTAAGCGCGCCATTTTGCCTATTTCAGGTTTGTATAAAGCAGTCGCTGCCTGATCGAATTTAAAGTCTCCTGTATACACAATCGCACCCTCGGATGTATGGATAGACACCCCGACACTATCCGGTATGCTATGGCCAGTCTTGAAAAAAGTTACATCTGCCGAATCAAATTCAACTTTGGTATCTGAATTAATTTCTATAAACTGCGCTTTGCCTTTGTATTCCTGTTCCTTCATTTTGGCTTTTGCCAGCGCCAGAGTCAGCTTTGTTCCATAAACAGGAACATTGACCTTTGTCAGCACATAAGACAGGCCGCCAATGTGATCCTCATGTCCATGTGTCAGAAAAATCCCTTTGACTCTTTCCTTGTTTTGAACTAAATATGTAATATCCGGTATCACGATGTCAATTCCGAGCATTTCATTTTCAGGGAACATTAATCCGGCATCGATAACATATATGTCTTCGTCCACCTCTGCCAAATACATATTCTTCCCAAGTTCTCCGACTCCTCCGAGTGCTGCTAGCTTGATGCTTTCATTCTGTCTCTTTTTCAATGTACGTATCCTCCCATGCATGTTCAGCCGATCAAGATCAGTTATCCATATTATACTTGAAGTGATAAAACCATGACAACCAAATTTATACATGGGGCGTATAGGAGTCGGCCAGATACTTTTGGCTTCTCGTATGCTTACAGGGTTTCATTTCATTGAAGAAAATACATGGCTCTGGTTTAGTCTACTTTGAAGCACCATGACGACCATTTCCACTTACGGCGGCTTTGGTTTTGGGCTTCATGCGGCTTCATGCGAGCTCTATGACGACTGTTTTCACTCAAGGCTATTGGTTTTGGGCTTCATGCGAGCTCTATGACACCCTTTTCTTCTTAAGGCTTTTGATTTCTGGTTTCATTGGGCTCCATGACGACTTGTTAACAAAAATAAAAACCAACCAGCGAAACACTGGTTGGCAAGCTCGGAATTATTTAAATAGGGAAGCAACTGCGCTGCGTTCCTGTTCTGTCAACGGAACCATTGGAAGACGGACGGATCCGACATCGAGCCCTTTAAGCTGCAGTGCTGTTTTTACAGGCACTGGGCTTGGGGCAGCAAAAAGGCCTTCCATGATCGGAAGAATTTTTTGATGGATTTTTGCAGCTTTTTCATTTTCACCATTCAGATAAGCTGTGATCATTTCCTGCATTTCATTGCCAATCACATGGGAAGCCACAGATACGATTCCAGTTCCGCCAATTGCCATGCATGGAAGAGTAAGCCCGTCATCACCGCTATAAAGCATGAAGTCATTATCCGTATTGGCAATGATTTTTGCCATTGCATTCAGATCTCCGCTTGCTTCTTTAACTGCCGCGATGTTAGAGATTTCCGAAAGGCGGATGATCGTTTCAGGCAGAATATTGACTGAAGAGCGTCCTGGAATATTATAAACCATTACTGGGAGGCTCGTGCTTTCCGCAATTGCCTTGAAATGCTGATAAAGCCCTTCCTGATTTGGCTTATTGTAATAAGGTGCCACGATCATGATGGCATCTACACCAATTTGCTCTGCTTTTTTCGTTAATTCAATGGATTCATACGTATTATTGCTTCCAGTGCCGGCAATAACAGGCACGCGTTTGTCAGCCACTTTCACTGCATGTTTGAATAATGCCAGCTTTTCCTCTTTTGTCAGTGTTGGCGACTCGCCGGTAGTTCCGGCAATGACCAATGAATCTGTACCGTTTTCAATAAGATGATTGATAAGCTGTGTCGTTTTAGGGAAATCAATATGTCCCTTATGATCGAATGGCGTTACCATTGCTGTTGATACTCGGCCAAATAGAACCATGTTTACACTCCTTGCTGATGTTTAAAAGACCGGGAAGAAACGGGCGGACCTGCCGAATAGGATGCAAATCCGTCGTTAACCGCTGAAGGGCTTTCTTCCCCTTTTTTAAACATGATATTTTTAAGATTAAATGTCTGTTCTCTCATATTCTGCCAAATCCTCTTCCAGGCGAAAAGCATCGTGCAATGCATTAACAGACTTTATCAAATCGGCCTGCTTCACGAGAACCCATATTGTTGTATGGCTGTCTGCAGATTGCAAGATGCGGATTCCCTGCTCGGACAATGCCGTCACGATTCGTGAAGCCACGCCGGGTACACCCTGCATTCCAGCACCGACAACCGAAACCTTTGCGCACTCTCTTTCAACCAGCGGATCGTGACCCAGGCCCTTTAGAATACTAATCGCTTTATCCGTCATTTCTTCCGTAACCGTGTAGTTGACGCCATTTGGATATATATTGATAAAGTCAACGCTGATCCCCTGGTTTGCCATGGCTTTAAAGACCTCAGACTGAAGATCATATTGATCTTTCTTCGCAAGAACCTTTATTTGTGTGACATTGGATACGTGGGCAATTCCTGTTACCGAGCGCTCTTTAATATCTGTTCCGCGCCTGTTCTTATTCAAAGTTGTGACAAGCGTTCCGAGACTATCGGAGTATGTTGAGCGGATTCTGATCGGAATCTTGGCCTGCATGGCAATTTCGACAGCACGAGGGTGAATCACCTTAGCACCCTGATACGCCATATTGCAGACTTCCGTATAAGTGACAACTGATAATGGGCGTGCATTTTCAGCTATGCGCGGATCAGCAGTCATGATGCCTTCCACATCTGTAAAGATATCAATCCACTCGGCATTTAGGGCTGCGCCAAGAGCCGCTGCGGAGGTATCACTGCCGCCCCTTCCAATCGTGGTGACATCACCGGTTTTAGAAGAACCCTGAAATCCTGCGACGACGATAACATCTTGATTCTCAAGCTCTTTCAAAAGTCTGTCGCATTTCATATCGATAATTTTTGCATTTGTATGATCATTATTTGTTCTAAATCCTGCCTGTGCCCCTGTTAGAGCTGCTGCTGTGATGCCATGTTCATTTAGCATGTTTGAAAAAACGATACTTGAGATGACTTCACCGCAGGATAAAAGCAGATCCGTTTCGCGTCTGCTGATCTTGCTGTTATTGCCTTCTACAAGCGAAAGCAGTGTATCTGTTGCATAAGGATCGCCTTTTCGGCCCATCGCCGAAACAACGACAACAACCTTATATCCATCAGCCAGCGCTTTTTTTATGTGCCTAAGCGCATGTTCGCGGCTATTTTCATCGCGTACTGATGTGCCTCCATATTTTTGAACGATGATATTCATTAAAACACCTCTAACCTCTCAACATGAAGAGAATACGTTAACTATTTCACTATGCCAAGTTTAATTAAGCTTTCGGCGATCTGCACGGAATTCCATGCTGCCCCTTTAAGAAGATTATCAGAAACCACCCACATATGGAAGCCTTTATCCTCATCCAAATCTTTACGGATACGGCCGACAAACACATCATTTTTACCGACACAATCAGCAGGCATCGGGTAAATCTGGTTATCCGGATCATCCTGCAGGACAACACCCGGTGCATTTTCAAGAAGGCTCTTTACTTCGTTTGCAGTCACGCGGTCTGTTTCCACTTCAAAATAAAGGGACTCTGAGTGTCCGGTTGCCACTGGGAGACGCACGCATGTAGCAGCCACTTGCAACTCGGGCATATGCATGATTTTCTTTGTCTCATTGATCATTTTCATTTCTTCATAAGTGTAGCCATTATCCTGGAACTTATCAATTTGCGGAATCGCATTGAAAGCAATCTGATAGTGTTTTTTATCGCTCTTAACAGGAAGAATTGCAGGCTCATACTCTTCATTATTTATAATGGCTTTTGTCTGCTCATTCAGCTCTTGAACAGCAGCTGCTCCTGAACCTGAAACAGCCTGGTAAGTAGAAACAATCACTTTTTTCAAACCGTATTTTTCTTTAACCGGCTTTAGGGAAACAACCATTTGAATCGTAGAACAGTTTGGATTGGCGATAATGCCATTATGAGTATGAAGGTCGTCTTCATTTACTTCAGGTACGACAAGAGGCACATTTGGATCCATACGGAATGCACTTGTGTTGTCTACCACAATGGCACCATGTTCAACCGCATGAGGAGCAAGTTCCTGGGATACGCTTCCTCCGGCACTGAATAATGCGATGTCCACGCCTTTAAAGCTCTCTGGCTTTGCTTCCTGAACCGTATACTCCTGGCCCTTGAACGCTACCTTCGAGCCTGCAGAACGGGCTGATGATAAAAGTGTTAATTCAGAGATTGGAAAATCTCTATTTTCAAGTGTTTGGATCATTTGCTGGCCAACTGCACCAGTTGCTCCAACTACCGCGACATGAAATCCTTTTTTCTGTTCCAAATTTCTTTTCCCCTTCCAGTACCATTATATTTTTCTAGCAAAATTAGTTTTAGTGACAAACAATATGCCCAAAATTCAATAGAACGGCAGCCAAAGTCAATTGGCAGCCGTTTTCCTGCCTGATTTTAAAGATGGCAGGCTTCCATTTATATTATCAGCATATTGTCATTACTCCAAGAGGTTAATATTATTTTAAACATAGCTTGGAGGTTGGTTATCGTAATAATCTTTATTCTAACATATTCGCTCACTAAAGGACTAAAATTTTTGCTAGAAAAAATAGGGGGCTAATTTTCGTCTTTATATCTTTCCACTAAAACAGGCTGCAGCTGCTTGCCTTCCATGGCTTGAAGCACTGTGTCAGATAATGCTGTCATTCTTGCCACCATTGAATTTGGCTTCTTCACAGGATCATCCTGGCCATAAGGGATAAAATAAATATTTTTCGTAGCCATTAGTCTCATTAAGTTTACCCCATTTAAACCCAGTGCATCATTTGTGGAGATACCCAGAACAACTGGTTTGCCGTTTCTTAGGGTTGCCTTTGCTGCCATCAGCACGGGCGAATCGGTCATGGCATTGGCAAATTTGCTCATGGAATTTCCAGTAAGCGGGGCAATCACCATACAATCCAGAGGAATCTTAGGTCCAAGCGGCTCCGCTTTCACAATTGAATCGATCACTTTATTGCCAGTCAGATCTTCAATTCTTTGAACCCAGTCTTCCCCTTTCCCGAATCTAGTCTCAGTGCTCTTTACCGTAAAGGTAACGACCGGAAGCACTTCAGCCCCTGCAAGAACAAGCCTTTCTATTTCCGGAAACACTGCATCGTACGTGCAATGTGATCCTGTTAAACCAAATCCGATTTTTTTTCCTTTCAAACTCATATTGTATTCCCCTTTCTCTTTTGCAAATCTTCCATAATCAATTGAGAAAGAACATTCGCCAATATTTGCCCGGCTGTTTTCGGAGCAACGATACCAGGCAGGCCTGGTGCGAGCAGCGCTTTCACTCCCCGTTTTTCCGCGTAGCGGAAGTCAGTTCCTCCGGGCTTTGAAGCCAGGTCAATGATAAGCGTATGTGTAGGCATTTTCGAAATGACGGACGCTGTTACAACTAAATGGGGAGCTGTATTTATGCAAATATCAACATCTTTTACCGCATCCTCAATCTCTTTCAGGTTGAATGGGGTAAGACCCATTTCCGTTATCCGGGCAATATGTTCACTTTTTCTCGCCCCTACTTTCACTTTTGCACCCAGTGCATGAAAAGTTCTTGCTACACTCATTCCGACTCTGCCAAGGCCGATTACAGCTATATTAGATCCATGAATGGTGAAATCAGTATGCTGGATCGCCATCATGATGGTTCCTTCTACTGTTGGAATTGAATTGTAAATAGCAACATCATCCCGTTCAAATAATTGAACAAGACGGCGGTCTGCCGATTTAGTAACTCCTGTTAAATACGAATTGGTTATGCCGGAATAAACTGTACAGTGTGCTGGAGTCTGCGAAAGAATTTCCTCTTCAAAAGTCACTTTTTCATTGGAGAAAATCGTTTCGATCTGACCCTCCAGACCCGTGCCGGGAACAGGCAGGATAATCCCGTCTATATTGGAAAAATCCACTTCATCTATTTTTTCTTTTACCGCACCAGAGAACGCATGATCCAGCTGCTCAAATCCAATTAATGAGAGCTTTGCATCAAGCTCAGTCAGTTTTCGGATGATTTCGAGCTGCCGTGCATCACCGCCGATGACTGCTATTTGGGTTCCTGTCAGCATGCAACACTCACCTTCTTTTTTCTTTCTTTTTAGAAAGCATTTATTTTTGAAGCCAATGACCGCATGACTCCTGGTAAAAAGTATCCTCGCACCGGCAACGCCACTATACAATAGCTGCGGCACGAGACAGCCATTGCACAAGCAGATCTATCTTAAACGAAATGTGGCGTTATTTTTGGCCGGCAATTCATCTAATAACCATATGGGAATTGTTGTATTGAACTACTTCAACATCTTATGTGCGAACGGGGCAATAGGTGAGTTTTCCACTAAAAAGAAAATGGGCAGCAATGGAAGGGGATTTTTGAAGATATTAAGGAGATTGCCTAAAAACAGCCAAAAAAAAAGGGCCTAATCGGCCCTTCTTTCAGGACTATTCCTGCTGCTCAGCATTTTCCGGAATATCAATAATGATCATGTCATTGCCAATTTTCCTTATATGCTGCCATGAAACCCGGATTTCGTCTCCTTGGCGCTTGAAGCCGAACCACTTTAATGAAGGGATGAGCAATGCCTGGATCTGTCCATTTTTTTCATTTATTTCAAGATCTGTCTGCCCAAGTACCCCCAGCCGTTCCGCACGCTTCACATCCACGATTTCCTTTCCGCTCAGCTCACTTAATCTCATCATCTGCCCTCCTCTTTTCTCTTTCTCTATATTTTTATCGTTCAGCCAGAAGTTTTAGAAGTCCAAGACAAAAGAAAACAGCCTGCAGGAATACAGGCTGTTTGTTTCTAGTATGCTGTTCACTG
The DNA here is from genome assembly GCA_030348385.1 of Cytobacillus sp. NJ13. NCBI lineage: Bacteria > Bacillati > Bacillota > Bacilli > Caryophanales > Bacillaceae > Cytobacillus > Cytobacillus sp. NJ13. The sequence continues at coordinate 1,669,944 of JAUCFP010000006.1, forward strand.
CTTTTGCAATAGGGCCACAGCAAACATATTAAAGGTTTTTTGGAAGTTCTCCATCCGGGCTGATTAAAGCCACAGAGTATTGATCTGTAAAAATGGAATTCGCCATGTCATTCACGCCCTGCATGGAAACTGCATCGATTTCCTCTACAATTTCATCCATAGAACGATGGCGGCCCAGAAGCAGTTCGTTTTTGCCATTGCGGCTCATCCTGCTGTTTGTGCTTTCAAGGCTAAGCATCAAGCTTCCTTTGAGCTGTTCCTTACTGTTATTCAGCTCTTTATCTGTAATGCCTTCTTTTTTAAGAGTGGCAAGGGTTTCCTGAATCGTTTCAAACAGTACGTCCAGCTGTTTAGCGCCTGTTCCGCCGTAAAGCGTCACTATTCCGCTATCCTGGAAGGCAGAATGATAAGAGAAAACAGAATATGCCAATCCTTTTTGTTCCCTGACATCCTGGAATAATCGGCTGCTCATGCTTCCACCCAATATATTATTTAAAACAATCAGATTGTATATATCCTCATGCCCTACCTGCAGCCCCTCGAATCCTAAGCAAAGATGTGCCTGCTCGGTATCCTTTTTACGGGCAAGATGGTTTGAATGAAATTCAGGCTTCTGCTCAGAGCGTTCTCTCTTTCCGCCTTTATAGGATCCAAAGTATTTTTCTACTTCCTTTATGAAAGACTCCTCGATATTTCCGGCAATGGAGATTACGACATTTTCAGGTGTGTATGTTTCATGCATATACTGTTTTAATGTTTCACCATTGAACGTGGCCAGCGTTCCTTCTGTGCCAAGGATCGGATAGCCAAGAGAGTGGTTCTCATAGATTGCTTTGCTCAAAAGGTCATGTACGATATCATCAGGCGTGTCTTCATACATTTTGATTTCTTCGTAAACAACATTCTTTTCTTTATTCAGTTCCTCATCCACAAATGTGGAGTTAAAAAACATATCAGAAAGCACTTCAAGAGCAAAGTCAGAATGGGTATCCAGCACTTTTGCGTAGTAACATGTATATTCTTTTGAAGTGAAGGCGTTCACCTGGCCGCCAATGCTATCAAAGCTCTCGGCAATTTCCCGGGCTGATCTTGTTTTCGTTCCCTTAAAAAACATGTGCTCGAGGAAATGAGAGATTCCATTATTTTCGGGAATTTCGTTTCGTGAACCTGTTCCGATCCATACTCCGATCGCAACAGAACGGACGGTTGGAATGTTTTCCAGTACGACTCTTACTCCGTTTTGGCATGTATATTTCTTGATCAAATAAATTCCTCCTGTTCTGAAACCCAAAGACATACGCTTCCATTAGTTTATATTATTATTGTTATTTTTTCCAAAATCCTGATTATTATTTTCCCGATTCTGGATTCTCTTCTCGCTTAACATTTCAGATACTGTTCCAATCTGCAGGTTCTTCTGCTTAAGCCCCGTAATAAGTCTATCGAGTGATTTTTCGGTGGAGTCAGTAGGGTGCATCAGAATCAGTGCTCCATTATGGACCTTTGATAACACCCTATTAATCAGCACATCAGGGGGTGGCTTTTTCCAATCCACTGTATCAACAGTCCACATAACGGTGCCGAGATTCTTCTCAGCAGCAATCTTCACTGTTTCATCCCTATAGCTGCCGCTTGGAGGGGCAAACCATGTAATTGGCTTATTCAGCTTTTCATCCATCGTGGCTTCAATCACATCATTTGTCTTTTGGATTTCTTCCCTTGTTTTAGCCGAAGAAATCACTTTCATATCCGGATGAGTGTACGAATGATTGCCCACTTCATGTCCTGCATCGGTAATCATTCTGGCAAGTTCCGGATTATTCTTTACCCATCTTCCTTCAAGAAAAAAACTTGCTGACACATTATGTTCCTTTAAAGTGGCCAGCATACCTGACAAGTATTCATTTCCCCATGCCACATTAATAATGAAACTGACCATTGGTTTATCCGGATGGCCTTTATATACAGGTGACGGAGGGAGGTCCTTTAACTTCACCTTCGGTTCAATTTGTTTAAATACAAGCTTATCTTCATTGAACTCTTTCTCTGATTTCATCTTTTTATAAGATGCCTCAACATCTATTTCAATTCCGTTAAGGCCAGGAATGGCTTTCCATACACGATCTATTTTTGCATCCTGTGCAGGAATGCTGTACTCCTCTTTTTTTGCTGCAATCTCTTCATAAAGCGAATCCTTAGCCTTGAAAACAGTTACGGCTCCCGTCTCCTGTTTGAGGCCTGATACATACTGATCAGTAAAAGGATTATTGATAAAAGCAAGTGCTATAACAAACATGATAGCAATATGGATAGACTTTCTCATTCTTCATGCCTCCTTCAATTCATAGTATGATTCAAAGGGACAAGGTAGAACGGAAGCATATTACAAAGGTATGCAGTATAGGGCAACCGCCCATGGATATTCGTGTATGTAAAAAGCCAGGGTTTCCCCTGGCTTTTAGGAAATTTCGCCCCGCAAAATGCTTCTCTCCTAAATAGAGGTTAGTATTATTGCTGTGCTTTTTCCTTTTGCTCACGCTGTTCACGCAATACGGCTTTGCGGGAAAGGTTTACGCGGCCTTGCTTATCGATTTCAGTAACTTTTACTAGAAGTTCGTCACCGATGGATACAACATCTTCCACTTTTCCTACACGCTCTTCAGCAAGTTCAGATATGTGAACCAATCCATCTTTACCGGAGAAGATTTCAACAAATGCACCGAATTTCTCAATTCGTTTCACCTTGCCAAGATACATTTGTCCAACTTCCACTTCACGTACGATATCTTCAATAATCTTCTTGGCTTTTTGATTCATCTCTTCATCTACAGATGAGATGAATACTGTTCCATCTTGTTCGATATCAATCTTAACGCCTGTTTCTTCAATGATCTTATTGATCTGCTTTCCGCTTGGCCCAATAACATCGCGGATTTTATCAGGGTTGATTGACATCATCAGAATCTTAGGTGCATATTCAGACAGCTCTTTTCTTGGCTGCCCAATAGTGCTCAGCATGGAATCAAGTATCTGCATGCGGCCTTTTTTCGCCTGCTGCAATGCTTCCTCAAGAATCTCACGTGACAAGCCTTCAATTTTGATATCCATTTGGAGGGCAGTAACACCCTTGGAAGTACCCGCCACTTTGAAGTCCATGTCGCCAAGGTGGTCTTCCATACCCTGAATGTCAGTCAGAATTGAATAATACTCGCCTGATTTAATAAGACCCATTGCTATACCGGCAACTGGCGCTTTAATAGGCACACCGGCATCCATCATAGCCAATGTACTTGCACAAATACTTGCCTGTGAAGTTGAACCATTGGATTCCAATACCTCAGATACAAGACGGATTGTATAAGGGAAATCCTTTTCAGATGGAATAATCGGCTCAAGAGCACGTTCTCCAAGAGCTCCATGCCCGATTTCGCGGCGTCCTGGCCCTCTGATTGGCCCAGTTTCACCTACACTGAAGTTAGGGAAATTGTAGTGGTGCATGAATCTCTTTTCTTCTTCAATTCCCAGCCCATCAAGAATCTGTACATCGCCAAGAGCTCCCAGGGTACAAATGCTCAAAGCCTGAGTTTGTCCGCGGGTAAATAAACCGGAACCATGTGTGCGCGGAAGAAGGCCTACCTCTGATGATAGCGGGCGGATAACATCCAATCCACGTCCATCCGGGCGAACTTTATCTTCTGTGATTAGACGCCGCACTTCAGCTTTAACAATTTTATCAAGGATCTGCCTGATTTGCTTCAGCTTGTCTTCGTCTGCTTCTTCATCTTCATATTTAGCTGTAATTTCTTCTTTAACTGCTTTAATGGCAGCTTCACGGGCATGCTTCTCCTGCACCTGGATTGCTTGAATCATATCTTTCTCACAGATGCCGCGAACTTCAGCTTCAAGGTTCTGGTCAACCTGGTATAAAACAACTTCCATTTTCTCTTTGCCGATTTCAGATGCAATTTCTTCCTGGAAAGCAATAAGGCGTTTGATTTCCTCATGGCCAAACATAATCGCTTCAAGCATTGTTTCTTCAGGCACTTCATCTGCACCTGCTTCTACCATGTTAATCGCATCTTTTGTACCGGCTACAACAAGGCTGATATCGCTCTTTTCAGCCTGTTCCACAGATGGATTAATGATGAATTCTCCATCGATGCGCCCTACGCTGACCCCTGCAATCGGTCCGCCAAATGGAATATCCGACACAGAAAGGGCTAATGATGAGCCAAACATTGCAGCCATTTCAGATGAGCAGTTTTGATCCACACTCATCACCATGCTTACAACCTGTACATCATTTCTGAAACCGTCAGCGAATAATGGACGGATTGGCCTGTCAATCAATCGGCTGGCCAAAATCGCTTTTTCACTTGGACGGCCCTCTCTCTTAATAAAACCGCCCGGAATCTTACCAACAGCATATAAACGTTCTTCATAGTTAACTGTCAGCGGAAAGAAATCCAGATTTTTCGGTTCTTTTGATGCTGTAGCAGTACTTAATACTACAGTATCGCCATAGCGCACTAAAACCGCACCGTTAGCCTGTTTAGCCAGCTGGCCAATCTCAACGGTCAATTTGCGCCCAGCCCACTCAAGGCTGTAGACATGTTTATCTTGTCCCATATTTGTACCCCTCTCTGCTTTCACTTAAGGACAGGCGTCAATTCTGCCTGGTCCGTTCAATTGTTATTTAACCTGCATAAGCTGCAGATAATCCTGCCATGACAGCAGCAGAGGCATATGAACTCTGCACTGCCTGCAGTCCAGTTTTATATAAAAGCATGAAATGCTCTTTAATCATAATAAAATTAGGCATCTTATAGTATGCACAATTTTTCCGTTTGCTAAAATAAGAATTACTTATGTATGTACATGATTAGGAACAAAATTCAAGTTTTTAAAGCTAATAAAAAAGCGGGAAAAAATCCCGCTTCTGTTGATTATCGACGTAAGCCAAGCTTATTGATTAACTCACGGTAACGAGCAACGTCTTTGTTGCGAAGGTAAGTTAATAGGTTACGGCGCTTACCAACCATTTTCAAAAGACCGCGACGTGAATGGTGGTCTTTCTTGTGAGTACGTAAATGGTCGTTCAAATTGTTGATTTCTTCAGTAAGGACAGCGATTTGAACTTCTGGAGATCCAGTGTCGCTTTCATGAGTTTTAAACTCATTGATTAGCTCATTTTTACGTTCTTTAGTGATTGCCATCCGGTTCACCTCCTAAATTTTCAATCCCCTGTTACTGAGCAAGCGTCGGTGACTCGACTTGCCAAGCAAAGGTTCATTTGGTACGTTACTTAGAATACAACTTTTTATGACAAAAAGCAAGGCTAAACCCTGTTTTTCTCAAAATATTGCTCAGTCTGCTGTTTATCCTTCTCAATTTGGGCGATTAATTCCTGAACGCCAGCAAACTTCCTTTCGCTTCTAAGATGTTTATGCCATTCAATAGTAACTTTCCTGCCATAAATATCTGAAGAGAAATCAAAAATATGGACTTCAACAGATGGCCTGTCCCCTTTTTCCTTATTAAAGGTAGGTTTGTAGCCAACATTGCAGACACCTTCATACCAGCTGCCATCTACTGAGAATCTCACAGCATATACACCGGGCGGAGGAATGATGCAGTCATCAGAAACATCCACGTTCGCCGTAGGAAAGCCGATTGTACGGCCTCTCTTATCGCCATGGATAACGATTCCTGATGTTTTACAATATCTTCCTAAAAGGTCAGGCAGTTCAGCTGTTTTCCCTTCCCTGATGTATTTCCTTATTAGCGTAGAGCTGATTTTTTCATCTTCTTTTGCAAGCTTTGCAACCACCGAATATTCAAATTGATCCCTCGAATGGAACAACAATGTTTCCATTGTGCCGCGCCCCATCCGCCCATAGGAATAATCAAAGCCTGCTACGACATGCTTTGCATTAAGACCAATCAGGTATTGATCAACAAACTCCTGCGGCAGAAGATTTGCAAATTCCCTTGTAAAATTGATGATAATCAAATAATCTATGCCCAGATCAGCCATGATAGCAATTTTATCCTCAATAGGCGTAATATACTCCACATGCTGAACGCTTTTCCCCAAAACAACCGATGGATGCGGGTCAAATGTCATTACAGCACTTTTTAATCCTTTTTGTTCAGCTATAGATTTTGCTTCACGGATGACTTTCTGATGACCCAAATGAACACCATCAAAATATCCAAGTGCTATTGCCATTTCAGGCATGTCGGTTCTATCCAATCGGTGGGGATGATGTATATGAATAACTTCCATATTATTATTTCACCTTTTCTCTACAGAGCCTGGACCTATAAAAATGCACAGCTTTCTAACGAGTGCTTATTGATCATTCCTTAACACCTTTACTGGCTTCATTAACCCAGGTTTGCGGGGGTGGTGCTCATAAATCGCCAGAATAAGGCCTTCCTTTGCTTCTAATGCGATTGGGCCCTTGGTGTCGAGTAAATGATCAGGGATAGTTAATACAGCCCCATTTTTTACTTTCTCTGCTACTTTATCACTTATTTGAAATTTCGGCAAATGAGAGAGCGCAGCTTCCATAGGTCGGAGAACCTCGGCCATTGTCCCCTTCTCTACTCTGTCTTCTATTTCTTCAAAAGTCAGACAGTCATCAAGTTTCAATGAGGCAGATTGGATTCTAACCAGCTCAGACATATGAGCGGGGTATCCCAGTTCACTCCCAATCATGACAGCAAGCGTACGGATATATGTTCCTTTGCTGCAGGCTACTCGGAACCGAAAGGCAATATTCTCACCCTCAAACATTTCCCTGTCATCGAGCAATTCGATAGAGTAAATAGTAACTTTCCTGGACGGCCGTTCCACTTCTATTCCCTGTCTTGCATATTCATAGAGGCGTTTCCCATTCACTTTTACTGCTGAATACATAGGAGGTGTCTGCGTAATTTCCCCGGTCAGGCTTTGAAGAACTTCCATTATCTGATTTCTGGCAATAGGTGCTGCAACATCTTTACTCTCCACCACCTCTCCTGATGCATCTTCTGTTGTCGTAGAAAAGCCTATTTTGACTTCTCCCTCATAAGACTTTCCTGCATCTGTTATGTATTCAGCCACCTTTGTTGCTCTCCCGAGGCAGATTGGGAGTACCCCAGTTACGTCAGGATCGAGTGTGCCGGTATGGCCGATTTTTTTCATCCGCAAAATTTTCCGCAGCCTGAAGACACAATCATGGGATGTCATTCCTTTTGGTTTAAAAAGCGGTAAAATTCCTTCCATATTATGTACCACCTTGTCTTTGTAATTAGAAAAGCGCAAGCGCCTTGCCCACCTCGCCACCTCGAGGGGGCAGGCGCTGGAGCTAGACAGTTATCAACGTTTCAAAGTTATATTTTCTTGTCTGATTAGAAAAAAATGGATAGACAAAATGTCTATCCATTCCATTATTCTTCTTCTTTGGAGCGTTCCTCATCTTTGGAACGGCCTTCGTCCTGAATTTGATGGAGCAATGATTCTATACGGTTTCCGTAGTCAATTGATTCATCAAATTCGAATAGAATTTCCGGCGTTTTTCTCAGCCGGATTCGCTGGCCAATTTCAGATCGGATAAAGCCTTTTGCTTTAGCCAGCCCGCGAAGCGTATTTTCCCTCTGTTCCTCATCACCCAGAACAGAAATAAATACGGTTGCCTGCTGGAGATCCCCAGTAACTTGAACATCGGTGACTGTTACAAATCCAACCCGCGGATCCTTTATTTTCCGGCCGATGATTTCGCCCAGTTCTTTTTTCATTTGTTCTCCAACTCGATTTGCTCTAAGGCTCATTCTATATCACCTCTTCTTAAAGCCACTCTAAATCTGTAATTGTCCGTTCAATTTCCGGGAACGAATCAATCATCTTCAGCGCATTTTGCAGCTCGTGTTCCGTTGAAACCTGGCTGGACGAAACGGCCACAATGGCAATTTTTGTCCGCTGCCATAGGTCCTGATAGTCCACCTCAGATACAGATACATTGTATCTTTGCTTCAGCCGGGTTAAAATCCGCTGCAAAACAGCCCGTTTTTCCTTCAAAGAATGTGTGTCATAAATGATACATTCACAGGCTGCAAGCCCAATTATCATTAACGTTCCACTTCTTCCATAATATATGCTTCGATAACGTCGCCTTCTTTAACGTCATTGAAGTTTTTGATGGTAATTCCGCACTCATAGCCTTGGGCTACTTCTTTAGCATCATCTTTGAATCGCTTAAGAGCGTCAACTTCCCCTTCAAAAATAACAACTCCATCGCGGATTAAGCGGACACCGCTGTCACGAGTGATTTTTCCGTCTGTGACATACGAACCTGCAATTGTACCGATTTTGGAAACTTTGAACGTCTGGCGTACTTCTGCCTGGCCGATGATTTTTTCTTCGAACTCAGGATCAAGCATACCCTGCATCGCCAATTCAATTTCCTCGATTACCTTGTAGATGATGCGGTGCAAGCGGATGTCAACATTTTCTGCATCTGCTGCACGTTTCGCATTATTGTCAGGGCGGACATTAAATCCGATCACAATAGCATTAAAAGCTGCAGCTAAAGTGATGTCAGACTCGTTAATGGCACCGACACCTGTATGAAGGATACGAACATTAACACCTTCTACATCAATTTTATGAAGGGCAGCAGTTAATGCTTCCGCTGAACCTTGAACGTCCGCTTTAACAACGATGTTTAAGTCTTTCATTTCCCCTTGTTTCATATGTTCAAACAAGTTATCCAGACTTACTCTTGTCTTTTCGTTTCTTTGGGCCTGCAATGCCTGCTGGGCACGGGCTTCACCAATCTGGCGGGCTGTCTTTTCATCATCAAGGACAGCGAAGCGGTCACCGGCTTGGGGAACATCGTTAAGACCTGTAATTTCAACAGGTGTTGAAGGTCCGGCAGTTTTCACACGGCGGCCAAGATCATTAACCATTGCACGGACACGTCCAAATGAGTTACCGACAACGATTGGATCTCCTACCTTCAATGTACCGTTTTGCACAAGCAGGGTCGCAACTGAACCGCGTCCTTTGTCAAGCTGTGCTTCGATAACTGTACCAACGGCATTGCGGTCAGGATTTGCTTTGTATTCTTCCACTTCGCCCACAAGAAGAATCATTTCAAGCAGTTCATCAATTCCATCGCCTTTAATAGCTGAGATTGGAACAAAGATTGTGTCTCCGCCCCATGCCTCTGGAACTAGGCCATGTTCAGTCAATTCCTGCATAACACGGTCAGGATTTGCTGCTTCCTTATCCATTTTGTTAACAGCCACAATGATTGGAACTTCTGCTGCTTTTGCATGGTTGATTGCTTCAACCGTTTGCGGCATAACACCGTCATCTGCTGCAACAACGAGAATTGTAATATCGGTAATTTTCGCACCGCGGGCACGCATAGTCGTGAACGCAGCGTGTCCAGGAGTATCAAGGAAAGTAATCTTTTTGCCGTTTTCTTCAACCTGATAAGCTCCGATATGCTGAGTGATTCCGCCTGCTTCTCCTGCTGTTACTTTCGTGTTGCGGATGGAGTCAAGCAATGTTGTTTTACCATGGTCAACGTGTCCCATGATGGTTACAACAGATGGACGTTCCACTAGTTCAGCATTTTCATTTTCTGTAAAGTATACTTCAAGATCAGTTGTATCAACCAGTATCTCTTCTTCTACTTCCACACCGTATTCACCTGCAATCAGCTCAATGGCATCTTTGTCAAGATCCTGGTTAATAGTTGCCATAACACCCAGCATGAATAGCTTTTTAATGATTTCAGAAGGTTCGCGGTGCAGCTTCTTTGCCAGTTCCTGTACAGTCAGTGATTCGCTGAAAGTAATTTTTGAAGGAAGCTCCTTCACCTTTTTAGGAGCTGGGGCCACATGAGTCTGCTGCTGCTGTTTGCCTTTGCTGTTTTTATTCTTATTGTTGTTTCGGTTATTGTTTCGGTTGTTGTTATTATTGTTTCTATTGTTGCTATTGCCTCGGTTATTGCCGGAGAAGCTTTTGCCGGACTGGCTGCCCTGTCCCTGGTTTCTGTTTTCACCTGATTTATTCTGAGGCTTGCTTTTAGCAGCTGTTGAATTGGCAGCACTATTATTTGAAGCCGGTTTTTGATTTCCTTGCGGTTTTTGCTGATTTTGAGGCTTGCTCTGCTTTTGAGACTGGCTGTCATTCTTGATAAAGATGCCGTCAAGTTTCTGAACTGCAGCCGGCTCAATCGTAGTCATATGATTGGAAACCTCAATATTCATGTCTTTTAATTTTGTAATAACATCCTTGCTTGAAATGTTATGTTTTTTCGCATATTCATATACGCGCATTTTACTCATACTTTCACCCCCGCTAGTATTAATCGAGCAACGTTAACAGCTTTTTTGCAAATCCGGCATCTAACACTGCCACAACAACACGGGCTTCCTTCCCTATAGCCTTACCGAGCATTTCCCGGTTTTGAATCAGCTTATAAGGAACCCCAAATGATTTACATTTATCTGTAACTTTCTTTGCCGTATTTGCGGATGCATCTGCAGACAGCAAAACAAGCTTTGCTTTGCCGTTTCTGATCTCTTTAACAGCAAGCTCTTCTCCCGAAGTAATTTTCCGTGCCCGATTGGCTAAGCCAAGCAATGACATCCATTGATTTGAGTTCATTTGGATTGCCGTTTCTCCTTCTCTATTAACATCAAGAGTTCTTCATAGATAGCATCATCTATGGAAACTTCTAAATGATTGGCTAAGATATTCTTCTTCTTTGCTAACAAAACTGCTTCCTTTTCTTTGGAAAGATAAGCCCCGCGCCCTGATTTTTTTCCGGTCGGGTCTACAGATACTTCCCCTTCTTTGGAGCGAACGATGCGAACGAGTTCTTTTTTCGGCCTCATTTCACCGGTAGCGACACATTTTCGCAAAGGAACTTTTTTACGATTGTTCACGATCATTCACCTCTTCCCTATTCTTTTCCCTCTAAAAGCTCATCCTGAAAATCGAAGTCTGCCTCATTTTCGTAGTCTTCGTTTTCATAATCATCATTATCAAAGTTCAACAGTGTTTCATCCCGCGGATAAATTCCGGCTTCACGGGCATCTGTTTCTGATTTGATGTCAATTTTCCAGCCTGTAAGCTTGGCTGCAAGTCTTGCATTCTGGCCGCGCTTTCCGATTGCCAGGGATAGCTGATAGTCTGGGACTACAACTGTTGTCGCTTTGTCATCTTCATTTACGATTACGTCAAGCACCTTAGAAGGACTTAGTGCATTGGCAACGAAAACTACCGGATCAGAAGACCACTTTACAATATCAATTTTTTCGCCCTTAAGCTCATTTACTACCGCCTGTACGCGTGTGCCCTTAGGCCCTACACATGAACCTACCGGATCTACTTCTTCATTGTCTGAATGAACGGAGATCTTAGAACGGTCCCCTGCTTCTCGGGCAACTGATTTGATTTCAACAGTTCCATCATAAATTTCAGGCACTTCAATTTCAAATAATCTCTTCAGCAGGCCAGGATGCGTTCTGCTGACAAAGATTTGTGGTCCTTTTGTTGTCTTTTCTACTTTTGTAATAAAGACTTTAATGCGGTCATGGGGCTGATAACGCTCATTTGGCATTTGTTCGTTTGCCGGAAGGATCGCTTCAATCTTTCCAAGGCTCACATAGATGAACTTAGGATCTGTACGCTGAACAATTCCCGTCATAATATCTTCTTCACGGTCGATAAATTCAGAATAAATGATGCCTCTCTCCGCTTCACGGACACGCTGTGTAACAACCTGTTTGGCCGTTTGGGCAGCGATGCGCCCAAAGTCCTTAGGAGTTACTTCCATTTCAACGACATCTTCCACCTGGTAGTTCGGGTTGATCTTTTGAGCATCTTCAACTGAGATTTCAAGACGCGGATCAAATACTTCATCCACTACCTCTTTGCGTGCAAAGACTCTCATCGTTCCGTTTCCTAGGTTTAAATCAATGCGCACATTCTGTGCCTGGTTAAAGTTTCTGCGGTAGGCTGACACCAATGCAGCTTCAATTGCTTCGATAATCACATCGCGAGAAATGCCTTTTTCTTTCTCAAGCAATGTCAGAGCATCCAAAAGTTCACTGCTCATGAGATTTATATCCCCCTTTATTTCTCTTATAAAAATGATCAACGCTAAAAGTAGCAATTTGCTTTTATTAATAAGCAAGCCCGCAATCAGCCGTCATTAGAAAACAACGGCTAAACGGGCATTCGCTACCTTCTCATAAGGAATTTCGATCCTTTTATTCCTTGTTTTGATTTTCACTTCAACCGTAACGGTCTCTCCGTCAAATTGGGTTAACACACCTTCGAACGTCTTTTCTCCATCAATCGGCTCGTATGTTTTAACGAAAACATTCTTGCCGACTGCTTTAACAAAATCACTGTCTTTCTTTAGAGGGCGTTCAGCTCCCGGCGATGAAACTTCCAAGAAATAGTTGTAAGGAATCGGATCTTCAGCATCAAGCTTTTCGCTTAGCCTTTCACTGACCATTCCGCATTCCTCGATATCAACACCAGTTTCTTTATCAATAAATACGCGAAGGAACCAGTCTTTCCCTTCTTTTACATATTCAATGTCGACTAATTCTAAATTAAGTTCATCCACAATAGGGGTGACCAGTTGTTCCACCGTTTCAGTCACTTTGCTCATTCATTTCCCTCCTTTTTGCTGGATTCTTAGCTCATGTTTTACACTAATAAATTAGATATTGGCTCTGCTAAACTTTAATTAACATATAGTTTTAACATAGATCCGATATTAGGAAAAAACCGTACACAACACGAAAGAGTGGGTTGCCCCACTCTTCCTTTTGCGAGAGTTATTCTTAGTATTTCCAATAAAACTATACCATAACCAATTTTTTTATGCAAATGGAATAGCTGTCAGCAGAAGGGTTTGGAACATATGGCTGCTCTCTTTTTTAGAATAGAGAAAGCTGATTTTGTTCCGGAAGGGATTCCAGGCAGCCGTGGTTATCCAGATACTCGATAATTGTCTTGGACACTTTTCCGCGCTGCTGCAGATCTTCTTTGGATAGGAATTCTCCTTCTTCTCTTGCTTTAACAATATTGAATGCTGCGTTTGTACCCAATCCTGGAATGGAATTAAACGGCGGGATCAAAGAATTTCCTTCAATGATAAACTCACTTGCGCTTGAGCGGTATAAGTCCACCTTTTGGAAGTTAAAGCCCCTTTCGTTCATTTCCAAAGCCAGCTCCATTACAGTTAATAGATTTTTTTCTTTCGTAGAAGCATCAAGTCCCTTTGCATTGATTTCTTCGATGAGCGCACGTATCGCCTGGGATCCTTTAACCATGGCATCAACGTCAAAGTCCTCTGCGCGGACAGTGAAATATGCTGCATAGTAAAGAAGCGGATGGTGCACTTTAAAGTACGCAATCCGGACAGCCATTAATACGTAGGCAGCCGCATGGGCTTTAGGGAACATGTATTTAATCTTTTTGCAGGAATCAATATACCATTCCGGCACTTCATTCTTTCTCATTTCCGCTTCCATCTCATCGCTCAGGCCTTTACCCTTACGGACCGATTCCATAATTTTAAAAGCAAAAGCAGGCTCCAGACCCTGATAGATTAAATAAACCATTATATCATCACGGCATCCGATTACTTCACTTAAGTTACAAATATTATTATGGATCAATTCCTGGGCATTTCCGAGCCAAACATCCGTACCATGAGAAAGACCTGAAATCTGGACAAGTTCTGAGAAAGTGGTCGGCTTTGTATCTTCAAGCATCTGGCGGACAAATCGCGTACCAAATTCCGGTATGCCTAGTGTTCCGGTTTTACACATGATTTGCTCTTCTGCCACACCAAGCGATTCCGGCCCGCTGAAGATTTTCATTACTTCAGGGTCATCCGTCGGAATCGTTTTTGGATCAATTCCGCTAAGGTCCTGAAGCATTCTGATGACGGTCGGATCATCGTGCCCCAGTATATCGAGTTTTAATAGATTATCGTGAATTGAATGGAAGTCAAAATGGGTCGTTTTCCATTCAGATGTCCGGTCGTCAGCAGGGAACTGAATAGGCGAAAAATCATAAATATCCATGTAATCCGGCACAACAATAATACCGCCTGGGTGCTGTCCGGTTGTCCGCTTTACCCCTGTACAGCCGGAAGCCAGCCTGTCAATTTCGGCACCCCTGATTTGAAGATTATTATCCTGCTGGTATGCTTTGACGTAACCATAAGCTGTTTTGTCTGCCACAGTACCGATTGTTCCTGCACGGTATACATAATCCTCCCCGAATAGCACCTTTGTATAGTTATGGGCCTTCGGCTGGTATTCCCCCGAAAAGTTCAAGTCAATATCGGGAACCTTATCTCCCTTGAAACCAAGGAACGTTTCAAACGGGATATCATGTCCATCTTTTTTATATTTGGCTCCGCAGTTCGGGCAGTCTTTATCAGGCAGGTCGAAACCGGAGCCAACTGACCCGTCATTGAAAAACTCGGATGTCTTGCATTCCGGGCAAACGTAATGCGGAGGCAGCGGATTTACTTCAGTTATTTCGGTCATCGTCGCAACAAAAGAGGAGCCGACTGATCCACGGGAACCAACAAGATAGCCATCATCCAATGATTTTTTTACAAGCTTATGAGAGATCAGATAGATAACCGCGAACCCATGCCCGATAATACTCTTAAGTTCTTTTTCAAGGCGGGCTTCAACGATCTCAGGAAGCGGATCACCATATATTTTTCTTGCCATTCCGTAACTCATGCTGCGCATTTCTTCATCTGCGCCTTCAATTTTTGGCGTATACAAATCGTCTTTAATCGGCTTAATTTCTTCAATCATATCCGCTATTTTGTTCGTATTTTCTACCACAATTTCCTTCGCTTTTTCTTTTCCAAGGAATGAAAAAGCATCAAGCATTTCATTGGTAGTCCTGAAGTGAACATCTGGAAGCTGATGGCGATTCAGAGGATTCGCGCCTCCCTGTGAATTAACAAGGATTTTTCGATAGATTTTATCATTTGGATTCAGGTAGTGGACATTGCCGGTCGCGACTACCGGCAGATCAAGCTTATCCCCCAGTTTTACAATATTGCCGATAATCTCTTCAAGCGCTTTTTCATCTCTTACAAGTTCAAGCTCCAAAAGGTGTGCATAGACGGCTTTTGGGTGCACTTCAAGATAATCATAGAATTGCGCTGTATCTTCCACTTCATCTGGAGATTTCTGCATCATGCCTTCAAAAACTTCGCCTTTGTCACATCCCGATCCAACCAGAATACCTTCACGATGCTTTTGCAGGACTGACCTCGGAATGCGCGGCACTCTGTAAAAGTATTCAAGATGTGAGATGGATACGAGTTTAAAGATATTTTTCAAACCTTCTTCTGTCTGTGCAAGCAGGGTGCAATGCGCCGGTCTTGCCCGCTGATAGGCATTTCCCTGTCCCATATTATCATTGAATTGATCATGATATTCGATCCCTTTTTCATCTGCACCCTTAAGCATTTTAAGAAGCAGATAACCCGTTGCTTCCGCGTCATATATGGCACGGTGATGCTGGGTGAGTTCAACATCAAATTTTTTGGCAAGCGTATTCAGACGGTGATTTTTCATGTCCGGATATAAAAAGCGTGCGAGTTCAAGAGTATCAATAACAGGATTAGGAGCTTTGCCTATGCCCATTTTTTTATAGCCGACATTAAGGAAACCCATGTCGAAGGAAGCATTATGGGCTACTAAAACAGCATCTCCTGTCCATTCATTGAACTTCTTCAGAACCTCTTCCACTTCCGGTGCATTCTCCACCAGATCATCTGTGATTCCAGTCAGATTGATCGTTGTTGCCGACAGAGGGTGATGAGGGTTTGCAAAGGATTCAAACCGATCAATGATTTCCCCATCATGAATCTTAACTGCAGCAAGCTCAATGATAGTATCATATACAGCTGATAAGCCGGTTGTCTCAACGTCAAATACAACATAGGTATCATCGGTAAGCTTGCGATGCGCATCATTATAGGCAATCGGCACACCGTCATCGACAAGGTTCGCTTCAATTCCGTATAAGATCTTTATATCATTCTTTTTCCCGGCACCATAGGCTTCAGGGAATGATTGAGCAACAGCATGGTCTGTAATGGCAACAGCTTTGTGTCCCCACTTTTTCGCCTGTGAAACCAGTGCACTGACAGATGAAACTGCATCCATCTGGCTCATCGGTGTATGAAGATGAAGTTCAACCCTTTTTTCTTCAGCAGGCGATGTATCCTGTCTTTGAATGGGTTTAATTTCATTGATATCGTTCCCGATCATTACCAGGTCACGGACAAATGTATCGTTCTGTATACTGCCTCGGACCTTTAGCCACATACCTTTTTGAACATACTGAAATAAAGCAGCATCTTCTTTGTCCCGCGAGAACATTTTTACAAGAATGGAGCTGGTATAATCAGTAATTTTGAAAGTTAAGAGTGTCCGGCCGCTGCGGAGCTCTCTCGTTTCAGCAGCAAATACATAGCCTTCAACGGCTACTCGGCGCTCTTCATCAACTATATCAATCAATTTACGGTAATCTGCATCGTCTTTAATGGTAAGACCAATTGTAAGCGGCCCCTGAGGTGCTGAAGAATCTGCTGATTCTGCTTCGGCCTCTTTCTTCTGCATCTCGATTGCAGCCTGGAGACCGCGCTCCTGGTCTTCTTTGCGTTTGGCCTCCATGAATTTTTCATATTCTTCATTGGACCCTT
The DNA here is from genome assembly GCA_030348385.1 of Cytobacillus sp. NJ13. Classification (NCBI taxonomy): domain Bacteria; kingdom Bacillati; phylum Bacillota; class Bacilli; order Caryophanales; family Bacillaceae; genus Cytobacillus; species Cytobacillus sp. NJ13. Next base: position 1,686,719 of record JAUCFP010000006.1, read on the forward strand.
CAGAAGATACTTCTGTATCAACTGTTAAGGCCGGAAAGCCAAAGACTTGAAAAACATCCGAAATAGTGCCGGCGTACTTCTTCTTGATAGACAATCCTTCCAATTCATTTCGGACCTTAATGATAAGTTTGTTTCCCTGTACAGATGGAACCTGTTCATTCAAAAGCTTTATGAGCGGCGGCGCCATGCCATCCATTTCTTTGATGCAGTTGTGCCAGTATTCAAGTACAAGCTTTTCAGTAAAATCCTGATTTTTCACAGTTATGCTGTAAGAAATTTCTGCGATATGGGAAAATGTCTTTTCCAGCTGATCTGTGAAGCGGCTATATACACTGCAAGGCACAATCTTTGGAAAGGCAAAATAAAAATGCCATTTCCGTGACTGTCTTTCGACTATGACCCTTTCGATCTGGGCATCATGAAAGTGCTGCACAAAGGCATCTTCAGTTAGCTGCATCTGCTGGAGCAAGAGCTGAAATCTAGAAGGTTCGCTCATCTTTCTCTCTCCCATCCAATAAACTTTGTTTCTATTAATAAGTCTAAGTTTTTTAGTTATGAAATTATAAATAGACAGACGGACTTAATTATACCATATCGAATCATATAGTGATTGAAAAAACGGATTCCAATTTGGAACCCGTTTTTTCGTCTACATCAAAAGGAACAATTCCCGTATTTTTTTATAGTGCCGATATCAATTCGGAAATTTTTTCGGCTAGCTGATCTTTGTGGATTTCATGCATTTCACCTGTTTTTCTTACTTTCACTTCGACGATGCCTTCAGAAGCTTTTTTGCCGACAGTTATGCGTATTGGCAAGCCAATAAGGTCGGAATCTGCAAATTTGACACCTGGACGTTCCTGGCGGTCATCCATTAATACTTCATAGCGATCCCGCTTTAACATTTTATATAATTCCTCAGCAACTGCAGCCTGAGCTTCGTCTTTCATGTTAATAGGGATGAGATGCAAGTCGAATGGAGCCATTGAGCGCGGCCAGATAAAACCATTCTCATCATTGAACTGTTCGGCAACGGCAGCCATAGCGCGGGAAACTCCGATGCCATAGCAGCCCATAATCATTGGCTGTGTTCTTCCATTTTCATCTAAATAAGCCGCTTCCATCGCTTCACTATAGCGAGTGCCCAGCTTAAAGATATGTCCAACTTCAATTCCTTTGGCAAATTGAATCGTTCCTTGTCCATCTGGTGAAGGGTCGCCCACTTGAATGAAACGGAGATCTGCATATTTGGTTACATTGAAATCACGCTCTGAATTAACATTAATATAATGAATTCCTTCTTCATTGGCTCCGCATACACCATTCACAATGGCTTCCACTGCATAATCGGCAATGATATCAATATCCTTCACTCCAATAGGTCCCAAAGAACCAACAGCACAGCCGAGAATTTGCTTCGTCTCTTCGGCACCAGCAAGCTCCACGGCAGCGGCCTCAAGCAGATTTTTAAGCTTGATGTCATTTACTTCATGGTCTCCGCGGACAAGGACAAGAACATATTTTTCATCAGCTTTAAAAAGAAGCGTCTTTATACACTGCACTTTAGCCACGTTCAGGTAAGATGAAACTTCTTCAATCGTTTTTTGGTTTTCTGTTGCTGCCTTCTCCAATTCCTTAGGTTCCTCATTGCTCTTTGAGTATTGTACAATGACTGGGGCCATTTCAATATTGGCAGCGTAGTCGGAAGCATCTGAGTAAGCGATCGTATCTTCTCCAACTTCCGAAAGAACCATGAATTCATGTGTATCTTTACCGCCCATTGCACCCGAGTCAGCAATGACAGCTCTGAAATTCAGTCCGCAGCGTCGGAATACATTGGAATAAGCTGTAAAAAGTTTATCATACATTTCATCAAGACTTTCTTGATTTGAGTGAAATGAATAAGCATCCTTCATGATAAACTCACGCCCGCGAAGAAGCCCAAAGCGAGGACGCTTCTCATCACGGAATTTTGTCTGAATCTGATAAAGAGCCAATGGCAATTTCTTATATGATTTTACGGCATCACGAACCAGACTGGTAATCACTTCTTCATGAGTGGCACCCAGAGCGAATTCTCGCTCATGGCGATCCTTCATTCTCATCAGTTCAGGTCCATATGTATACCAGCGCCCGGATTCCTGCCAAAGTTCAGCCTGCTGAAGGGCTGGCATCAGAAGCTCGGCAGCCCCTGCATTGTCCATTTCTTCCCTGATAATCGCTTTAACCTTTTGCAAAACTTTTTTCGCTAAAGGCATATAGCTATAAATTCCGCTTGCGTTCTGTCGGATAAAACCAGCTCTAAGCAATAATTGGTGGCTTCTTGTTTCCGCATCTGCTGGCACTTCTTTTAATGTAGGAATAAGCGTCATGCTCTGTTTCATTTATTTGCACCTCAATTAAAAATATGTATTGAATCTCCTTTTTCAATAAAAGAAGGGTCTCCCGGCCTTCAGGAAAAGCTAATAGCTTCCTGAGACCAGAGCCCTTCCACTTCTTCTGCATGCAGCTCTGCTAAGTTTTTACAGGAAAAATCTCTGAATATCATTCCAAGTGACCACTAGCATTAATAGCATTAAAAGGGCAAACCCAATAAAGTGGACCATCCCCTCTTTATGGCGGTCAATCGGCTTCCCTCTTACAGCTTCAACAGCAAAGAACATTAATCTTCCGCCATCGAGAGCCGGAATTGGAAGCAGGTTCATAATTCCCAGATTTATGCTTAGGATTCCTGCCCATTTCATTAGGTAATAGATGCCGGATTTGGCAACTGTATCTGTTGAAACATAGATTCCTACCGGGCCTGATAATGCATCAATTGAGAACTGTCCAGTGACAAGCTTGCCCAGCATGACAAAAATCTCTTTAGTCCAGAAATAGGTTTCCTTAGCTCCATAGGTAATGGCCTTTAAAGGTGATTTCTCCATTGGACTATATACGCCTATAATTCCAATCTTTTCGCCTTCAACATCCTGAACCTTTGGAGTAACCGGTATTGTATATTCCTGGCCGTTTCTTTCCACCAAAAACTCCAATTCTTCACTTGGATTCTGTCTAATGATTTCTACCACATCTGACCAGCTGGAAATTTCTGCTCCATCAACACTTTGAACTAAATCGCCTTCCTTAAGCCCAGCTTCATAAGCTGCACCATCAGGGGTCAGCTTGCCCAGTGAAGGTTCATTAGTTGGAATTCCCTGCAATAACGCTATTAGAACAAAAACGATAAAAGCAAGAACAAAATTCATCATAGGGCCTGCGAAAATCGCCATAGTTCTCTGGCCTAATGTCTTTGATGCAAATTGACGGTCATACGGGGCAATGAGTGTTTCTGTTCCATCCTCAACCAGTACGGCTGAACGGCTGATTTTAAAAATTTGAATTGACTCTTCCTCTTCGCCCTCAACATATCCTTTTATTTCAAGGGCATGCTCAATATCAGCATCTTCAACTTCAACTATTCTTGCATTTGGATATTTATCTTTATTATTTAAAATAATTTTGCTTACTTCCTCGTTGTCATTAAGGATCAGGCCAATGCGGTAGCCAGGTTTAATTTCCACCATCTCGGGATCTTCACCGGCCATGCGCACAAAACCGCCTATTGGCAATAGACGAATCGTATAAACTGTTTCATCTTTTTTAAAGGAAAACACTTTAGGGCCGAATCCAATAGCGAACTCGCGGCAGAGAATTCCTGCTCTTTTTGCAAATATTAAATGTCCAAGTTCATGGAAAAATACCAGTGCCCCGAAAATAACAATAAAGGCTATTACTGTACTCAAGTTTTAACCACCTTTTTTTAGAGGTTGTTCAAATGCGCTGGTGAGTATTATATAATTTATTGCTGCTTCCACCATGCATTTGAACGCAAGCTTATAGAAGCGAGTTAACATATTTCCTCGTCTCCAAATCTGTTTCCTGGATCTCATCAAGACTTGGATTTGAGATAATGTCATGGCTGCCCAGTGCTCTTTCGATGAAATCTTCTATTTGCAGGAAGGTAATCTTTCCATCTAAGAATGCAGCAACAGCAGCTTCATTTGCTGCATTTAATACAGCTGGCATTGATCCGCCAGCTTTACCGGCTTCATAGGCAAACTTCAGGCAGCGAAAGCGTTCAAAGTCCATTTCTGCAAAATGGAGCTTGCCAATTTCAGCAAGATTCAGCCGGTTTGCTGATTGGAGAGGGAGCCTGTCAGGATAAGTTAAAGCATACTGAATTGGTACTCTCATATCCGGGGTGCCAAGCTGTGCGATTACACTGCTGTCATGAAATTCCACCATGGAATGGATAATGCTTTCTTTATGAAGAAGGACATCTATTTTACGGTAATCCATGGAGAAAAGCCAATGTGCTTCAATTACTTCAAGTCCCTTATTCATCATAGTGGCAGAATCGATGGTGATTTTTGCTCCCATTGACCAATTCGGATGATTAAGCGCCTCTTCAACTGTCACATTTTCTAATTCCATGCGGGAGCGGTCTCTGAAGCTTCCTCCAGAAGCTGTCAAAATGAGCCTTTCAATATTTTTCTCTTTTTCCCCCTGCAGGGATTGAAAAATAGCTGAGTGTTCACTGTCTACTGGAAGAAGCATTACACCGTTTCGCTTTGCTGCTTCCATGACCAGATGGCCAGCAGTCACAAGGGTTTCCTTATTTGCAATGGCGATTGTCTTCTTTTCCTCAATCGCCTGCAATGTGGAATCAAGTCCTACGCTGCCTAAAACTGCATTAACCAGTATTTCAGATTTTGGGTAAACAGCTACTTCTATCAAACCTTCATGTCCATATGTAAATGTTATGCCAGGAAACTCAGCTTTAAGAATATCTGCAGAACTTTTTTCTGATAGTGAGACAAGTTCTGGCTGAAAGTCAGAGATAATTTTCCGGGCAAGATCTATATTTCTGCCTGCAGACATGGCTGCCAGCTTAAATTCCTCTGGGTGTTCCTTAATGATATCAAGGGTCTGTGTCCCAATCGACCCTGTTGCACCCATTAAACTGATATTTTTCATAGTCTCCTCCTATAAGAAAAGCGGAAGCGCCTTCCGAACAAGTAAAGATCACTTGTTCCTGCGAAGTTAATCCAAGGCAGCATTCCTTGGTGCCCATCCCCGACAGCTCGAGGGGGCAGGAGCTGGAGTTAGGCAGTTATCTAATATTCGTAAGCTGCTCTCTGCCTATTGCTTTACAGCAAGTGAAAAAAGTGGAGCAATGGCAGGACGAATAATAAGCTGTCAAAACGGTCCAGAATCCCGCCATGGCCAGGCAGAATATTTCCTGAGTCCTTTACATTATAATGACGCTTTAAAGCTGATTCCACTAAATCCCCTATTTGCCCGAACACTGACAAGATGGCTGTAATCACTAATAACCCCAGCATGGACTCATCAATATCTGTGAAGATAATAAATAATACCGCCACTGCAAGAGCACAGACTACACCACCAAGTGACCCTTCCACAGTCTTATTCGGGCTGATTTCAGGCCAAAGCTTCTTCTTTCCCATCGCTTTCCCTATAAAGTAGGCACCTGAATCTGTTGCCCAAATAAGGAATAATGCAAAAAAGAGATATGTCAGACCCTGATCTGCGAAGCGGGTCTCCATAAAATAGTAAAACCCAATGCCAACATATAAAGTAGACATAATCGAAAAAGCCACATCATCAAAAGTAAATTTATTTTTTGTTGCGACTGTATACGTTAAGAAAAGAAGCACCCCAAAAAGAGCTACCTCAATTTTTGTATAATTCAAATCATCCAGGATTGACTGAAATTCTTTAGGCAAAAGGAAAGTCCACAATAATAGTAAAGAAATAATGCCTGGAATCGAGAATAAGCTCAAATTTCTCATTTTCAATAGTTCATATAGTGCAATGGATGCCAGCAAGTATGCCAGGATGATGATTGGCATGCCTCCATAGATAATGACTGGCAAGAGGACTGCACCAAATATAATTGCTGTGATAATACGCTGCTTCATTCAATTTTTCAACACCTTTATTGTATTCCCCCAAAACGCCTTTGGCGGCTTTGGAATACCTCGATTGCTTCTAGCATTTGCTCTTCATTGAAATCCGGCCATAATACATCCGTAAACCAGAATTCTGTGTATGCAAGCTGCCAAAGCATAAAATTGCTTAATCTGATTTCACCGCTTGTACGAATCAGCAGATCGGGATCCTTCAGCCCGCCCGTCATGAGGTAGGATGAGAATTTTTCTTCATTCAATTCATTTTCATCCATTATACCACTTTTGCAATCATTTAAGACATGCTTGACGGCTTCGAGTATTTCGGCTCTGCTTCCATAATTAAGTGCAAAGTTCAACACCAGGCCGGTGTTATTTTTTGTCTCTTCCATCGCTTTGGAAACTGCATTACGGGTATGGGCAGGCAAGTGGTCAAAATAACCAATCATTCTTACTTGCACATTCTCTTCTATCAGTTCTGGAAGGAAATTTCCCAGAAATTCTTCAGGAAGTTTCATAAGAAAGTCCACTTCCATTTTAGGCCTTTTCCAATTTTCTGTAGAGAATGCATATAAAGTTAAGGTCTGTACTCCAATATCGCTTGCAAATCTGGTGATTTTTCGGACAACCTTCATTCCCTCATGATGGCCGGCAACTCTTGGAAGAGCTCTTTTTTTCGCCCATCTTCCATTTCCATCCATAATGATGGCAACATGCTCAGGAATTTGCAATTCTTTTATTTTTTCAACTCTCTCTCGGAGATCGGAAGAACTGTTTTGGGACTTCCATAACTTCATTTTATCAAACATAAGTCTGCTCCTTTAAAATAGGTTAATCCTCCGATAAAAGATAAAGTGAAACTTCAGTCATTGGGGGGGTCCCCCGCTGATTGATAGCTGATATTCAGTCTTAGTATCTTTTAGAGATTATTCTAATGGTAAAATTATGATATTGCCTCTTTCCGCATGATAATATCATACCAAAAATAATTAAATATATCTCTATAAAAGAGTATGTTGCCAGAAACTAAATTCAGGATAGGAATGCTAGCCTTCTGCGCATGTTTCAGCTAAGTCAGTGCTTAAACACACGATCTGATAATGTATGCTCCCAAAGAGTAAAAGAACCCCCTATTGATAGAGGGTTCTCAGTATAGAGTCATTAGACTGCAAGAATTTCTTTTTCTTTTTCTTTTGTTAATTCGTCAATCTTACTGATGTGGTCATCAGTAAGTTTTTGAATGTCGTCAGAAAAACCGCGAAGATCATCTTCTGTGATCTCCCCATTTTTCTCAAGCTTTTTAAGGTCATCATTGGCATCGCGGCGAACATTCCGGATAGCAACTTTGGCGTCTTCAGATTCTTTTTTGACAACCTTTACGAGCTCTTTACGGCGTTCTTCAGTAAGCTGAGGAATAGCCAGTCTGATAACACTGCCGTCATTTGACGGATTTAAGCCGATATCAGATTTAAGGATGGCTTTTTCAATTTCTCCAAGAATGGATTTGTCATAAGGAGTAATGACTAAAAGGCGTGCTTCTGGAGCAGACACCCCGGCAAGCTGATTTACAGGAGTCGGCGCACCATAGTAATCAACAGTGATGCGATCAAGCAATGAAGCATTTGCTTTACCTGCACGGATGCTCGCAAGCTCCCTTGTATAAGCTGAAATTGCTTTAGTCATTCTTTCTTTTGCATCTGCAATAACTTGTTTTGGCATTATTTTTTCCCCCTAACGATTGTTCCGATTGTTTCACCCATTACGGCGCGGTTAATATTGCCTTTTTCCATAATTGAGAACACAATTAATGGAATGTTGTTATCCATGCATAAAGATGAAGCTGTAGAATCCATGACAGCCAATCCTTCTTTCAATACATCAAGATAGGAAAGCTCATCATATTTCTTAGCATTTTTATCAATGCGAGGGTCAGCTGAATAAACGCCATCTACATTGTTTTTCGCCATTAAAATTACTTCTGCTTCAATTTCTGCAGCTCGCAATGCTGCTGTTGTATCAGTAGAGAAGTAAGGATTTCCGGTTCCTGCAGCAAAGATCACAACCCGCTTTTTCTCAAGATGGCGGATGGCTCTTCTGCGGATGTACGGTTCAGCGACCTGCCTCATCTCGATTGAGGTTTGAACTCTCGTCTCTACTCCGAGATTCTCGAGGCTATCCTGCAGCGCCAATGAGTTCATGACAGTAGCAAGCATTCCCATATAGTCGGCATTTGCTCTGTCCATACCCATTTCTTCTCCGATCTTTCCGCGCCAGATGTTTCCGCCGCCGACAACAACGGCAACCTCAACACCTAATGCAGCCAGATCCTTAACCTGTGCAGCAATTGATTTAATCACTGAAGGATTAATTCCGAAACCTTGCTCTCCTGCTAAAGCTTCTCCACTTAATTTCAAGACCACGCGTTTGTATTTAGGGCTGCTCATAAGAACCTCCATATGTAGTATAAAAACTCACCAAGCTTCTTTAATTTTATCTCATTCTTGAAAAACAGGGAACACAAAGTGTTCCCTGAATCATAGCTGAATTAATTAATATTCAAAAATTACTTCTTAACCTGGTTCATTACTTCTTCAGCGAAGTTGTCTTCACGCTTTTCGATTCCTTCTCCAACTTCGTAGCGAACGAACTCAAGGATTTTTCCGCCTTTAGATTCAACGAATTTGCCTACTTTTTGATCAGGGTTTTTAACAAAAGCCTGGTCGTTTACGCAAACATCTTCGAAATATTTTCCTAGGCGTCCTTCAACCATCTTAGCAACGATATTCTCAGGCTTGCCTTCGTTAAGAGCTTGCTGAGTTAATACTTGACGCTCGCGCTCTACTTCGTCCTGTGATACTTCATCACGAGAAACATATTTAGGGTTTAGGGCAGCAATATGCATTGCAACATCTTTCGCTGCATCTTCGTCAGTTGTTCCCTCAATAACTGTTAACACACCAATGCGTCCGCCCATGTGAAGGTAAGCACCGAAAGCATCGCTGTCAGTTTTTGTTTTGATTTCGAAGCGGCGAAGAGAAAGCTTTTCTCCGATTTTAGCAATCGCACTGTTGATGTGAGATTCTAAAGTTGCACCGTTAGCCATTGTCTGGCCAGCTGCTTCTTCTACAGAAGCCGGCTTATTAGCAAGCAAGTGTTCAGCGATTTCTTTTACAAGAGTTTGGAATCCTTCGTTCTTGGCAACGAAATCTGTTTCAGAGTTTACTTCAAGGATAACAGCTTCGTTTCCGTCAACTTTAACAGAAGTAAGACCTTCCGCAGCAATACGGTCACCTTTCTTAGCAGCTTTAGCGATTCCTTTTTCACGAAGGAAGTCGATTGCTTTTTCCATATCACCATCAGTTTCCTGAAGTGCTTTTTTGCAGTCCATCATGCCTGCGCCTGTTTTTTCACGAAGTTCTTTAACCATTTGAGCAGTAATTGCCATTATGAGATCCTCCTTAATGAGTTATGTAATAATATCTTTACCATATATAGCTGTATGGAAAACTAAACTTTGCCTTTTCTTTAAAAAAAGGTGATAAAGGGTGCTCCCTCTTATCACCTTCTTTAAATCAAGAAAAAAGCACCTTAGAGCAATACAGCTCCCGCGCTCCAAGGCGCCTCCGCTTTTCTATTAAGCAGTTGTAACTTCTTCACCTTGTTTAGCTTCAAGGATAGCATCTGCCATTTTGCCTGTTAACAATTTAACAGCACGGATAGCATCATCGTTTGCAGGAATTACAACATCAATTTCATCCGGATCACAGTTTGTATCAACGATGCCAACGATAGGGATGTTTAATTTATGTGCTTCTGCAACAGCAATGCGCTCTTTACGCGGGTCAATGATGAATAGAGCATCTGGAAGGCTCTTCATGTCTTTGATTCCGCCTAAGAACTTCTCTAAGCGCTCTTGCTCTTTCTTTAATTGAACAACTTCTTTTTTAGGAAGAACTTCGAAAGTTCCGTCTTCAGACATTCTTTCGATATCCTTTAAACGTGCAATACGCTTTTGGATTGTTTCAAAGTTTGTTAAAGTTCCGCCTAACCAGCGCTGGTTTACAAAGAACATACCAGAACGGATTGCTTCTTCTTTAACTGAATCTTGAGCTTGTTTCTTAGTACCTACGAAAAGGATTGTACCGCCGTTTCCAGCAAGCTCCTTAACGAAGTTGTAAGCTTCTTCTACCTTCTTAACAGTCTTTTGAAGGTCGATGATGTAGATGCCGTTACGCTCAGTGAAGATGTACTTCTTCATCTTAGGGTTCCAGCGGCGTGTTTGGTGTCCGAAGTGTACACCAGCTTCAAGCAATTGCTTCATTGAAATTACTGACATTTGTGTTTCCTCCTAATGGTTTTTATTTCCTCCGCTCATATCATTTTCAGCCGGCAACTGTATGAGAACAGCACCATCCGGCTAAATCCATAAGCGTGTGTATTAACACCATTTGTTAATATAGCATAAGTGTTTTTCACAATCAAGCTATTCTTGCTGATTTTGACGAAATTTAAGCATTAACTCGATTTCAGTCTTCCCTTTTCCTAATTTTTTTGCAATATCCTCCACATTCATTCCCTGTTTTTTCATCACAAACACTTGATCTTCCATTGATGAAAAAATCGCTGTTTTAACCGGCTGACTGTCTTCTGACTGCATTACAGATTCAGCTTCCTTTAAAGATGTTAAACCTTCTGTTTCATTCAATTCTTCCTCTGAAGCTCTTAAATTATTTTTGTAGGCTTTAGATGCCTGGAATATGGATGCTCTGGCAAATCGCATTGATTTCTCATCAGCTCTAGCTATATGCTCATCACTTTTTCTTTCCGTATTTAACCGGATACTTTTTTCTTTTACAGATATTTGGTTTTTAGCATTTATCTGCGAAAATTTGTTAATAAAATCATCGTTTTCTTCCTTCATTTGAATAAGGTAAGAAGATATAACCTCTTCCATTTCAACAAGCACTTTTTCCTGTTTTTTCTCTGTTTCCATTAATCTATTCTGACGCAGAAACAGCAAAATTATGGCTAATAACGCTACAATATTCAGCAGCAGGCTAATAGCTAATAGAAAAGCTGTCATGATATCCCTCTATCCGCTGTAGTCAATAACCTTCCCTTTGTACGGATGGTTCTGTTTGTCATTGCTGTCTTTTTTCTGATTTTCTTTCCGATTATGTCCCCCGGCCTCTTTTTGGGGTTCGCTGTCATCATTGCCAAGATTGACATTTTGTTTCTGCTCATGTTTTATCACGGCCGTCCGCTGCTTTTCAGCATTTTTCCGTGTACTTTCAGCAGCAAATCCGCTGATTGTCTGTCCCCTCTGCTGAAGCTGATCCTGGATTTTCCCTGCGTCTAACGTTCTTGGCAGTGCTATCTGCAGTTCTATTGATTTTAAACTCATCCCAGATCACTTCCTTAATAAAGGATCGTTTTTAGCTGTTTCTAAAGGATCACTTCTTATTTCTCCCTTTGAAAAATGGAACTTAAAAGATTTGACTGTCTGCCGGATCACTTTTGAATATTTTCCAAAATGCATAGAAGTGTTTGGATAGACCTTCCCATAAATAAGAATGGAAGCATTCATTTTTTCTTCTTTTTCTTTATCCAGTTCGGCAAGCTCTTCATTTATTTTGGTCAATTTATCCTGCAAATGAGCTTTTGTGGCCCTTTGTTTGAGTATAATGGTTCTTTGCTCTTCCGACAGCTTTCCTGTAAGCCTGGCCATTTCTGTCAGTCTTCCTTCAATACTTTCCAGCTTTTTGATTGTTTCCTGCAGTTTGGCTGATTCGTTTATGAGATCTTTTTCGGCCTTATCCAAATTGGAGTTCATCCCTGCAAAAAGCTCCGTCTTAGTGAATAAGTGATTGCCCAGCTCTTTTATCTCCATATCAGAGCCGGACAGAAGCTTACCTCCAATGACCAATGCGCCGCTGCACCTGATCGCTCCGCCAGCATGCACATGACTGTGGAGGATTGATTTTGTTATTATTACGTCCTGTTCAGCAGTTACTTTTGCCTGATTTAGATATGCTGCCTGAACAGAACCTCCCGATACAACTGAACCTTTATGACTGCCGGAAATTCCGCCAGAAATAAGCACATTGCCATCCGCCTGCAAGAAAGAGCCTTCCACAAGACCGGTAACTATGATGTCGCCTCCAGCTTTAATTTCATAACCGGCAGGAACATTGCCGCGTATTATAACATTCCCAACAAAATTTATATTCCCGGTTTTCAAGTCAAGGTCGCCAATCACTTCAAATACCGGATTTACAGAAATGCTGTTTGGAGTAAAACTAACCTGACCATCCAATAGCGAATAATATTTGTCGCCATTTACAAATACATTCTTTCCTGCTTTGACTCTTAAAGATTTTCCATTCTTTGCCGGTACGGACTGTCCAAAAATATCTTTTCCGGGAGCACCGGGGGTAGAAGGAATAACAGATGCCAGGAGCTGTCCCTGTTTAACAGAAGGAATATGAAGAACATCTCTAAAATTAAATCCCTTTCTCCTCGTTTGCTGGTCAAAAGTGACTTCATTTAATAGGTATGCATCACAGCCGTTTTCTGCAGGAATTCCTTTTGCCAATAGAATGGGATATTCCACTGAGAAAGGATCTTTGCAGATTCTCTGGATTATTTCTTCACTCACACCAAGTGTGATCTTTTCGTCAGCAAGCAGTTTGTACAAATTTTCAGGGTGGACGGCTTCATCCAGCTTATTAATATCTAACGGCTGAATCAATGCAGCTAAGCGTTGAGCATCGACTATAATTTGAAATTGATTTTCCATGCTGATTCCTTCCTCTGTAGAAAGAAATGACATAAGGTTATATTGCTTTTTCCAGCAGCTGCCTCAGCTTAAAAATTGACTTTGAATGTATTTGAGATATACGGGAGGTAGATAAGCCCATTACTTCGCCAATTTCTGTCAGTGTTAATTCCTCTTTATAAAATAAACTTAGCACCAGCTGCTCTTTTTCATTTAATTGTAAGATTTTTTCAGCCATTTCTTCCAAAATTTCATTCTTTAATACCTTTTCTTCTGGAATAATTGCTTTTTCATCCTTAATGGAGTAGCTTCCATCTTTTTCTTCCGCATCGGGCTGTTCATCAATTGAAAGGATGTTTGCGTAAAAATGTTCGTTCATAACAGAATACACTTCATCTTCCTGCATCTCTGCTTCTTCAGCAATTTCATGCAAAGTTGCATTGCGCATCAGCCGCTGCTCCAGCTTCTCAATGGCAGCTTCAATTTTTTTTGCTTTATCCCTCGTACTTCGGGGAAGCCAATCTTCTTTTCTTAATCCATCCAGAATTGCACCGCGAATGCGAAAAGAAGCATATGTATCAAATTTCAAATCTCTTGCAGGATCAAATTTTTCCAGCGCATCATATAACCCCATTAACCCCAGGCTTCGAATATCATCTCTTGAAACATTCTTCGGCAGGGTAGCGGATATCCGCTGTACATGATAGCTTACAAGAGGCAAATATTTTTTCACAAGAAAATTCCCCGCTTGAGCATCACGAGAGTCGACCCATTTAGCCCAGTATGTGCTTTCTTCTGTTATCAGGTCTGCCATGGCCATCCTCCTCAAACGTTTCCATTTCTATTAACTATTGTCAGTATATCAAAATGTTTCCTATAAAAATATTAACTTCCGTCTTCACCGCTCACTATTAACCAATAAAGAGGGGACTTGTTCTTCGAAGAGGCTGGAGAGATTTATAAATAATCCGGAGAAAAATCAGCTTTTATGGCTGGCGGTGATAATCTTGTAATTTGCGAATTTTGCTTACAGATTTTTTAAAGCCGGAATAAAAAAGCTGATTCTTTAAAACAGGCGCTTAAATAATCACTTGACCTTTGTTTACAGCCCGAATCATCAGTTCGCCTGATTGAGGGTTGAATTCGATTGTTCTGCCGCTGTGGCCCCCCACATCTTCACCTAAAATAGCAATTTTCAAGGATGAAAGTTCCTGTTTTACCGCCTCTACGTTCCTTGGGCCAATCCTCATTAAATCACTTCCGGAGGAGTACTTGAACATTTGAGCTCCACCGGCAATCTTCGCTTTTAATCCTGTTGGTCTTGCACCACTTTTCGACAGAAGGCTCACTAAGTCCCTGATAGCAGTATCAGCATATTTAGCTGAATTAAAGCTCGTACCTTTGGCAAGAGATGAATCGGGCAGCATAATATGTGCAAGCCCGGCAATTTCTGCACTAAGGTCATAGAGAACCACACCGACACAGGAACCAAGTCCTGATGTCCTGATTAAGCCGGGAGTTTTAACAATATTCATATCTGCGATGCCAACTTTTACAATTTCAAGAAGACTATTCATGATCTGGGACTCCCAAGGCCTTAAAAATGATTTGAAATGATTCAGGATCTGGAAGCAAAAAAAAGTGGCCATTTACAGCATCCGTATTTTGAAGTTCTTCATTTAAAGCTGTGTCAATGACGATGGCGTAATCGCTCACCTGTGAAATTTCCAGCAGCCCTGTGCCAATTATTGCTCCCACCATATCAACGCATAGCATCGGCACTGAAGGAGAAAGTGATAGTTTGGTAAAATCAGATAAAGAAGATAAATAAGAACCTGAGAGAATGTTTCCAAGCTCCTGCAGTGCGGATAGGGCAAGTTCATCATATGGCAATTCATCTGCACAGAAAGGTATGTTTCCAGGCAGTTCACGAATGAATATTTCAGCCTGTTCAAGAGGCAGGACAAAAAACATGCTGCCAGGGGCGTCTCCTTCTATCCTCAGAAATACCCCGGCCACTACATTTTCTGCCCCTCCAGCCATATCGATCATTTCATCAAAAGAAACAATTTTTACATCCGGCACAGACATATCAATTTTTTTATTGAGAAGCGTTGATAATGCAGTCGCCGCATGCCCTGCTCCAATATTCCCGATTTCTTTAAGAATATCCAATTTCAAGCTGCTGATATTCTTGTCTAAAAAATTCATCCTGCTATCCCTCGTCCATCCTGGGCTGTCAATTCTTCAGGATTCAGGACTCTTTCCAAATCTATCAGGATAAATAATCGCTTTTCGATTTTCGTTACACCCTTGATAAAATTGGACTCTTCAGAACCGATTACCTCCGGCGGGGGTTCAATAGATTCAAAGGCAACATCAATGACATCATTTGCAGAATCTACAATCAGCCCAACTTCCATATCATCCAATACCGCGATAATTACTCGTGAATGCTCATTATATTCAGCCTCTTCCAGATTAAATCTGCTTCTGAGACTAATGATCGGCGTCACAATACCCCGTAAATTGATTACTCCTTTTACAAAGCCTGCTGTTCGTGGAACCCGGGTTATATGTTCAACCTTTTCAATTGAACGCACCTGATTAACCGGAATCGCATATTCTTTATCTTTCAGCTGAAATACAATCAATTTAAAATCCGCGGCTGCCGTCTCAGTCATCCTGTTCACTCCTTTATAAACATCAAAATAAATTTATTTAATCAATGCATTGCAGTCCACTATCAGGGCCACCTGTCCATCACCTAAAATAGTTGCACCGGAAATGGCAAACACGCTGGTTAAGTAGTTTCCAAGGGATTTTAAAACCACTTCCTGCTGTCCAATAAAGGAATCGACAACAAGCCCGGCCATCCTTTCCCCTTTTCTGACGATGACAACGGAAATGAATTCGTCTTCATGACTCTCTGATGGCACCTCAAAGATTTCCTTCAAAGAAAGGAGCGGAACCACTTTTCCTCTGAAATCAATCACCTTTTGATTATGTGCACTTAAGATGTCTTCTTTTCTGATAATAGCTGTTTCAATAATAGACGATAGAGGGATTGCGTATTTTTCCTTTTCAATCTCAATGAGCATGACTGAAATAATGGATAAGGTTAATGGCAGCTGTATGGAGAAAATGGATCCCTGTCCCACTTTTGAATCAATTGAAACTGATCCTCCCAATGATTCAATTGTATTCTTTACAACATCAAGACCCACACCCCGCCCGGAAACATCTGAGATTTTATCCGCAGTCGAGAAGCCAGAAGCAAAAATCAGTTCATAAGCTTGTTTGTCCGTTAGAGTGGAAGCCGTTTGCTCAGTAATGATGCCGTTTTTCAGTGCTTTCTTTATAACCTTTTCTTTGTTTATGCCTGCACCATCGTCCTCTATTTCAATGAACACATGATTGCCGCTGTGATATGCCTTTAATACGACATTTCCTTCTTCACTTTTTCCATTTTCTTTGCGGACTTCCGGCGTTTCAACCCCATGGTCCAGTGCATTTCGGATTAAGTGCACAAGCGGATCGCCAATTTCATCAATAACTGTCCGGTCAAGTTCAGTTTCTGCCCCGACAATTTCGAGATTGATCATTTTATTTAAATCTCTTGCCAATTGTCTGACCATTCTTGGAAAACGATTAAATACCGTTTCAATTGGGACCATGCGCATATTCAGAATAATATTCTGAAGGTCTCCTGAGATCCTTGACATATGCTCAACCGTTTCATGCAGTTCCTGATTGTTTAATTCCTTTGATATTTGTTCAAGCCGTCCCCTGTCAATCACCAATTCTTCAAACAGATTCATAAGGATATCCAATCTTTCGATATTCACCCTAATCGTTTTATTGCTGACTTGCTTTGCTGCCGGGGCTTTCTTTTCCTCTTTTGGCATATCTGAAGCAGCCTCTGTGGACTCTTCCGCTGCAGGCAGTGCAGCTTCTTCCACTTTCGCAGCTTTCTGAGGGCTGTAGTTCCCCATTGATAGCGGCAGCACTTCTATTCTTTCCACTTCCGATACATTCAAAAGTTTCTGACGGATATCTTCAATTGTTTCTTTTGTCACAATTGTTACGGAAAATCCCTGATCAAATTGCTCTTCTTCGAGCTGCTCAACTGAAGGGGTTGCTTTGATCACTTCCCCGCTCTTCTCAAGTACTTCAAAAACCATATATACTCTGGCAGCTTTCAGCAGACAATCTGCCCGCAATGCTATTGATATTTCATAGGACTCAAAGCCCTGCTCCTTCGATTGCTGAATAACTGTCCATTCAAAATCATCATATGTACTCTTGATCAGTCCTTGCGGTTCTGCAATTGCTGCTGCCGTTTCAGCTCTTGCTGAAGACTGCGCCGGACTTTCCCCTTTTTCGATCAGCATTAATTTTTCTACTGCTTCAGAAACATCCCTTTTGCCGTCACCGCCTTCTGCAATTGACTGGACCATTGCTTCAAGATCATCAACAGCCAGAAAAACGACATCCAGAATTTCAGCATTTACTTTAATTTTCTGATTTCTGATTGCATCAAGCACATTTTCCATTTGATGGGTTAGATTTGCCAGATCTTCATATCCCATGGTGGCTGACATGCCTTTCAGTGTATGCGCTGACCTGAATATCTCATTAACTATTTTAATATCTTCAGGATTTTTCTCTAATTCAAGTAGCTGTTCATTGCACGCCTGCAAATGCTCCTTGCTTTCTTCAATAAATACCTCTAAATATTGATTCATCTCCATGTGCCTGCCCCCCTCGGCTTTAAACAAATTTCAATATGGATTCTGCTATACGTTCAATTTTCTGCACATCATCTGCCAGACCAGACTCAATCACTGCTCTCGGCATTCCAAATACAATCGATGTTTCTTTTGATTCAGCAATGGCCTTTACTTGACCGTTTTTCTTCATTGCCATCAGGCCATTTTTTCCATCTGCTCCCATTCCTGTCATGATCACAGCAATTTTTTGAATCCCATTAATTTCACCTAAGGACTCAAACATCACATCAACCGAAGGCCTGTGTCCGTTCCTTGGCGGTGAATTATCCAGATGAATTACAAGATCCTCGCCTGATCTTGCTGCTGTCAGATGAAAGCCTCCTGGAGCTATATATGCCGTGCCGTTCTGAAGAATATCCCCTTCCTCGGCTTCCTTTACCGATAAATCTGATAAACCGTTTAGTCTGCTGGCCAGCGATCTCGTAAATCCGGCAGGCATATGCTGAACAATCAGTACCGGTGCGTTAAGATTTCCAGGGAGGTCACTTAGCACTTTTTGAAGAGCCCGCGGTCCGCCTGTGGAAGTACCTATGCAAATTAACTGTCTGAGATTTGGGCTCGATTTGGCAGCAGAACGGCTGGACTGAACGGATTTTCCTGGTTCTATTTTACTATAATTTTGCTGGATTACAGCAGATTTTTTTCCAATAGCTGAAAATTTAACCAGACCTTTCATATTTGCATTGCTCGCCTGCACAATTTTTTCTGTTAATTCAGTCTTTATTTTATGCAGGTCCAGTGAGATTGGCCCGGATGGCTTGGCAATAAAATCAACTGCACCATATTCCATGGCTGTGAAGGTGTTTTCAGCACCTTCCTTCGTTGTGCTTGAAAGCATCACAACAGGGACCGGCATGGTTTTCATGATAATTTTGAGAGCTTCCAGGCCATTTAGAACCGGCATTTCAACATCCATGGTTACGGCGTCAGGATTTAATTCTTTTATCTTCCTTAGTCCCTCTTCCCCGTTTCTGGCTGTGCCGACAACTCGAATTCTGTCATCTTCAGCAAGGAAATCCGCTATCAGTTTTCTCATAAAGGCTGAATCATCTACTACGAGCACTCTGACTGTCTTCATGCTGATTCACCCCCTATTAAAAAGAAATTTTTTCAGTTTTGAAATAAATTGGGCAGAATGGAGTTCACCAGTATGGCTGACAGGCCTGCCGCCAACTTTCTCAGTCATATTCCGAATTGCTTTTGAAGCCGCTGAATTCCCTTGATGCAGAATGAAAGGGATTTGCCGTTTAACAGCCTGCTGTATGCTGCGATCATCAGGAATGATTCCTAAGAGGTCAGCCTCCCTCCCTAAAAATTTTGATACGACAGCAGAAATCCTCTTATACGTTTCCTGCCCTTCTCTCTCTCCTTCAGATCGATTAATGACCAAATGAAATGGAATCTTAGCATCCAAAAGATGTATATGCTTCATTACAGAGTATGCATCAGTGATAGACGTTGGTTCAGGTGTAGTAATAACCGCAATTTCCTGGACTGAGAGTATGAACTTCGCCGATTCTTCTGTAATGCCTGCACCCATATCAAAGATGATATAATCATATTTTTGGATGAGATCAGCAAGTTCTCCTGTGAATCTTGAAATTTGCTCATCATCCAGTTTCACAAAATGCGAAAGGCCAGTCCCTCCGCCAATATAGTCAAGTCCATGAGGCCCCTCAGAAATAATATTTTTCAGCGGGATATTCTTTTCTAAAAAGTCAGCAATTGAATATTTAGCCGACCTTCCCATTAGAATCTCAAGATTCCCCATACCAATATCCAAATCGAATAACAATACCCTTTGGCCGGTTTTGCATAGGGAAATGGAAAAATTCAATGAGAAATTGGATTTCCCTACTCCCCCTTTTCCGCTTACAACTGCTATTGTTTTAACTTGATGATTTCGGCTGTCTTCTTCTTTCAGCCTGGCTCTTAGCCTTTCAGCCTGATCGTTCATTTCTTATTCCCCATTAGTTGTTTAACAATAACCTCTGGCCCTGCCATCAGGATATCATCAGGAACATCCTGTCCGATTGTAATATAAGCGGCACCTTTTTTGTATTTATGAATTATGTTGTACATGGAACCATAAGTTGCCGTTTCATCTGCCTTTGTAAAGATAAGCTTATCTATGTCAATAATGGAAAACTGGTTATATATATCTTCCATATCCTTTTGTTTCGCGGTAAGCGAAAGCACTAAAAAGGTTTCCATCTCATTCTCAAAATCAATGACATTCTTTAAATCATCTACATACTGTTGGTTTCTAAAATTCCGCCCTGCTGTATCAATTAAAACCACGTCATATTCTTTCAGTTTATCGGCTGCATGTCTGAAATCTTCTATTGTATAGCAAACTTCCAAAGGTACATTCAGGATACTTGCATAGGTTTTTAATTGATCGATTGCTGCTATCCTATAAGTGTCAGCTGTGATAAATGCAGCCTTTTTTTTATGTTTAATTACACACTCTGCTGCCATTTTCGCCAATGTAGTGGTTTTTCCAACTCCTGTTGGGCCTGCTACATTGATATATTTTTTGCTGAAAGAAATCCCGCCGAATGGAATATCCTCAATTTGCTTTATAAGTTCATCGTGCAGCCAGGCCTCTATTTCAGAATCCTTAGCGTTCGCACCGCACAGGTACCACTTTTCAAGCAATGCTTGAAGCACCTGATCCTGAACGGACTTTTCAATTTCCTGTTCATCAAGAATGAGCAGGACTTTTCTTATCGCTTCCGGGTAAACAGGACTTGCCTGGTGTGAACTGGCCAAAGAGGACATCATCTGTTTCAGGCTGCTTATCTCTCTAATCAGCTCATCTGAAGTTTTCAAGCTGGAAAATCGAGCTTCTCCTGCATTCCCCTTGGTATGGTCTGAAGGAGCCGGGACCGCTGCGGACTTTACTGCAGGCTTTTGCTCTAATTCCTGACTCGAGTCCACCGCGGCCATCACTTCAATATTCCTTTTTTTAAAAAAGCCTAGGACTCCGCCGGTATATACTACTCTTGAATTTAGAATTACAGCATCCTTGCCTAGCTCCGCACGGATTTGTTTCATCGCATCAGGCATCGATGCTGCCATAAACTTTTTTACCTTCAATCAATATTCACCACCCCGACACTTTGAACTTCCGCATTTGCTTCCAGTTCGTTATAGGAAAGAATCGGTATTTGCGGAAAATACCTTTCTGTTAATTGCCTTACATACATTCTTACCGCTGGAGAACAAAGGACAATTGGAGTCTGTTCCAACAGTGAAAGCTGTTCCACCTGGGAAGCAATGGATTCCAGGATATTCTGCGATACTGTTGGGTCCATGGATAAATAATTGCCATGCTCTGTCTGCTGAACACCTTCTGCAACCAATTTCTCGACCTTCCCTGACAGGGTTACGACTTTTATGGAGTCACCCTGCTGTGAAAACTGGTTGGTAATTTGTCTGGCCAAAGCCTGACGGGCATACTCGGTTAGCAGGTCAGTATCACTTGTAGATTTTGCGAAATCAGCCAGCGTTTCAAAAATAACCGGCAAATTCCGGATTGAAACGTTTTCCCTTAATAATTTCGCAAGTACCTTTTGAACTTCACCCACTGACAACGGATTTGGTGTCACCTCTTCAACAAGGATTGGATAGCTTTCCTTGACATGGTCAATCAGCTGTTTTGTTTCCTGGCGGCCTAATAGCTCATGGGCATTGCTTTTTATTACTTCTGTAATATGAGTAGAAACAACAGATGGAGGGTCAACGACTGTATAGCCAAATATTTCTGCCTGCTCTTTCATTTCTTCTGTTATCCATTTTGCCGGCAGACCAAATGATGGCTCAATCGTATCAATACCTTCGATGCTATCATCTTCAATACCAGGACTCATGGCTAAATAATGATCGAGCAGAAGCTCGCCGCGTGCCATTTCATTTCCTTTAATCTTCAATCTGTATTCATTCGGCTGCAGCTGAATATTGTCACGTATCCTTACCACAGGTATGACAAGCCCCAATTCGATCGCCAGCTGCCTTCTGATCATAACAATCCTGTCCAGAAGGTCACCTCCCTGATTCGTATCGGCAAGAGGGATTAGCCCATAGCCAAACTCGAATTCAATTGGGTCTACATTTAAAAGATTAACCACACTTTCAGGACTTTTCATTTCATCGGTTTCAATTTCTTCTTCCATCTCCAGCAATTGTTCCTTATCAGGCTGGGGAGTCTTTGCAATCGTGTAACCTCCGAAAATCATTAAGCCGCCAATCGGCAAAGTCAGCACGAGCCCGATTGGTGTCAGTAAACCTAAAAGAATAATAGTTCCGCCAGTGACATATAGCATTTTCGGATAAGCAAACAGCTGGGAAGTAATATCTTTACCAATATTTCCATCAGATGCTGCCATTGTAACCACAATACCCGTTGCAGTGGAAATTAGGAGTGCCGGGATTTGGCTGACGAGACCGTCCCCGACTGTTAATGTTGAATATTTCATGGCTGCCTCTGCAAAGGGAAGCCCCATCTGCATCATCCCAATGACCACACCAAATAAAAGGTTAATTATCGTAATGATGATTCCAGCAATGGCGTCCCCTTTTACAAACTTACTGGCACCATCCATGGCACCGTAAAAATCGGATTCTCGGCTTATTTTTTCTCTGCGTTCACGGGCTTCGTGCTCAGAAATCATCCCTGCATTCAAGTCTGCATCGATACTCATCTGTTTACCCGGCATAGCATCAAGTGTAAAACGCGCTGCTACTTCAGAGACTCTCTCAGATCCCTTCGTAATAACGATAAACTGAATAATGATGAGGATTAGGAAGACAACCAGCCCGACAAGAACATTTCCCCCCGTTACGAAAGAGCCAAAAGTTTCAACAACTTTTCCTGCATCTCCTTCTGACAGAATCGATCTGGTTGTAGAAACATTCAGCCCAAGTCTGAATAATGTCATCAATAATATTAGCGAAGGGAAAATGGAAAATTCGAGCGCCTCTTTCATATTCATAGCTGTCAGTAAAACCATGAGTGAAAGCGCAATATTAATGATTATCAGTACACTTAAAAGCCAATGTGGAAAAGGTATTATCAGCATGGCTACTATTAAAATTACACTCATCAATACCGATAAGTCTCTTACTTGCATCGAAACTCTCTCCTTACAAGAAAAGCGCAAGCGCCTTGCTCACCCCCGACAAGCACAAGACGAGCCTCCCGGAAAGGTGTTCTTTGCCTTTTTGGGAGGATTGGCTTGTGACCTCGAGGGGGTAGGCGCTGGAGCTAGACAGTTATCACAGTTCAAAGATCAATACTTTCTTATTTTACAAAAAGCGGAAACGCCTTGGCAGCCATTCATCAGCTTCCTAAGACTAGCTATTTCTAATAAATATTTCTCTGGCTAAATTTTGTTTTTTGTTCTGTACACATAAGCTAATATCTCTGCGACAGCTTTAAAAAATTCTTCAGGGATGGCCTGCCCTATTTCCGCCTGGCTATATAAAGCCCTGGCAAGCGGCCTGTTTTCAACAGAGATCACATCATGTTCCTTTGCGATTAATTTAATCTTTTGAGCAACAAAGTCAACGCCTTTTGCTACTACAATGGGAGCATCACTTTTGGATTCATCATAGCTCAGGGCTATGGCAAAATGAGTTGGATTGGTGATGACCACATCCGCTTTAGGGACTTCCTGCATCATCCTTCTCATCGCCATTTCCCGCTGCCTCTGTTTAATCTTGGATTTAATTAATGGATCCCCTTCAATATTTTTGTGCTCATCTTTAATATCCTGTTTTGACATTCGGATGTTCTTTTCAAAATCATATTTTTGATATAGATAATCCAGGACGGATAAAAACAGGAGTGCCGCCGAAGCAATTAAACCCATTTGAACGGTCAGGCTGGCAAGTGTGACCATCGCCGTTCCAACCGATTTTTGAGAAAGAATTAATATTTCGTCTATTCTTAACCATAAAACAGCAAACGCAGCGACACCCACAAAAGCAATTTTGAGCATCGACTTCAGCAGCTCCACAATCGCTCTCATGGAAAAAATCCGCTTGAATCCTTTTATTGGATCCATTTTCTCCAATTTAGGCTGTATAGCTTCTGTTGAAAAAAGAGTGCCCACCTGCATGAAGTTAGCAGCAATACCTGCCAGCATGGCAACCAGCATGATTGGACCTAAAAAAAGTACCAATTCTTTTAAGACATCGAGAAAGATTACCTGTATATTCGCTTCTGTCAGCGGCATCATCATATAATCATTAAATGAGTGCGTAAAAATATATAGGATGATATTCTTCAAGTAGGATCCGGCAAACAGCAAAAACAGAAACACCGCAAGAAGGACGATGGCTGTATTTACATCCTGACTTTTTGCTACTTGTCCTTTTTTTCTGGAATCCTGCCTCTTTTTCGGTGTGGCTTTTTCTGTTTTTTCTCCGGAAAAAAGCTGGAGATCTAAAGAGAGAAATAACTTCATTCTAAGAACCTCCCATAAGCTCCATAAGCCCTCTCATTGTCTGCAGCATCGTTTCAAACGCAAGGGAGACAGCATACATTAACACGCTCATAACAATGATTAGAACAATAAAACTAACGCCAATTTTCAAAGGCAGGCCGACGACAAAGACATTTAGCTGTGGAACTGTCCTGGCAACAATCCCTAATGCGACATCTACAAGAAATAGACTGCCGACAACAGGAATGGACATCTGAAAGGCAATAACGAACATCGTATTCAGGGCTTTTATTACATATTCAGCCATATTTTCATCCCCGAAAGAAATCCATGCCTGATCCAGAGGGATAAAATGGTAGCTGTAGAACACTCCATCAAGCATTAAATGGTGCCCATTGACAGTTAATAGAAAAAAGAGAGCTATCGTATACAAATACTGTCCCATTAATGGACTTTGCGCACCTGTCTGAGGATCAATGACATTTGCAATGGCAAAACCCATCTGGAAATCAATGAATCCCCCCGCAATTTGAATCGCAGAAAGAATCAAATACGCAATAAATCCGACCATCAGCCCTACTAATGCTTCTTTGATTATTAAAAGAAAATAAGTGCCGTCAATTTCAAGCACCGGCACATCCATTCCCAAGAACATTATCCATGCCAGAAAGAAGCCAAGGCCAATTTTATGTGCCGCAGGGATGGATCTGTATGAAAAAAGGGGCATCATTAAAAAGAAAGATGTCACCCTTACAAAAATTAGTAAAAAGGCAGGAAAAGAAGGCAGAAAATCTAACATGTCATCAGCCAACAAACCTGGTCAAATTAGAGAAAATTTCATTTGCATAAGAGAGCATATGACTAAGCATCCATGGCCCAAAGAAAACAACGCCTACAAGGACCGCTACGATCTTAGGAATAAAAGCCAGCGTCTGTTCCTGAATTTGAGTTGTTGCCTGAAAGATGCTGACAACCAAGCCGACTACTAGAGCAAGAATTAGCAAGGGACCGCAAATCAAAAGTACGGTGATAATCCCTCTTTCTGCAATGGATATAACTGTTTCTGGAGTCATTCTGAATGTTCACCTGCTTAAAAGCTTTGTAAAAGGGATTTAACTACTAAATACCAGCCGTCTACAAGTACAAATAATAATATTTTAAACGGCAAAGAAATCATGACCGGAGGAAGCATCATCATCCCCATGGACATTAATACACTGGCTACAACCATGTCGATTACGAGAAATGGAATAAAAATCATAAATCCAATTTGGAAAGCTGTTTTGATTTCACTTATGGCAAATGCCGGAACAAGACTCGTAAGCGGGATATCTTCAATGGAAGCTGGAGCTTCCGCCCCGGAATATTCAAGAAATAAAGCCAAATCTTTCTGTCTTGTATGGGCACTCATAAACTCTTTAAAAGGGACTGAAGCTTTTTCATAAGCTTCTTCCAGATTTATTTCTTCATTAAATAAAGGTGTTAAAGCCTGATCATTCACTTCTTGCATCGTAGGTGCCATTATAAAGAATGTCAGGAACAAGGATAAGCCGATTAAAACTTGATTCGGCGGCATTTGCTGAGTAGCCAGCGCCGTTCTGACAAAGGAAAGAACGATGACAATCCTTGTGAAGCACGTCATTAAAATTAGAATACTGGGCGCGAGAGAAAGTACCGTCAGCAATAAAAAAAGCTTCACAGATGCAGATACATTTTCAGGAGAACTGCTATTAAAAAACTCCATGAATTCATTCATCTTTCTTCTGGCCCTTTCTTTCTAACTCATCAAACAGTTTTTTTCTGCCCTTTTTGATATCATCCAGCTGAATCCCGAGCAGCGTGCTGAAGTTTGGGCTGCCTTGCTTGCTTCCTACTGTTTGCTGTGTTCTTTTCATCACCTTTGTCACAATATCGCTTGGACGGATAAGCTGTTCCAGGTTGTCATTATGCTCTTTGATGATTTGACTGTATTCTTCCGAATCGTCTATTTCTTTTAACAGCTGAATATTTTCTCCAACCCCTACTACAAAAATGCGATTTCCCACTTTTATCAGCTGAACTGACCTGTTCGCACCTAAAGCTGTACCGCCGAGGTTTTCAACTAACTGCGACCTGTTATATACCTTACTTTTTTTGTTAATGAACTTTAAAAGAGCATACAAAAGTCCAATAGTGAAGCCTGTTGCTAAAATCATCTTTATAAAGTCCCAAAAAGTAAGACCAATTGTGCCGCTTTCATCCTGTTGAGTCTGCCCTTCGTCTGTCTTTGAATCTTTTGATTCCTTTGTTTCCTGCTTCTCGCATTCATTAGGATTTTCCATACATTCTTTAACACTATTATTCAATTGCTCTGCCTGGGCCAGCGGCTGCACGCCCGGCAGAACAATTGAAAACAACAGCAGCAAAGAAATCACTTTCTTTACATTCAACACCATTTTGCACCCTCTAAAAAGAATAATCACTAGCCCAAAGTTTTGCCAATTGCCTCAAGAACTCTATCAGCCTGGAAAGGTTTTACGATAAAATCCTTAGCGCCAGCCTGAATGGCATCAATAACCATTGCCTGCTGGCCCATAGCAGAACACATAATGACTTTTGCACTCGGATTTAATTTTTTGATTTCTTTTAGAGCTGTAATTCCATCCATTTCCGGCATAGTAATATCCATTGTGACAAGATCAGGCTGAGTTTCCTTATATTTTTCAACAGCTTGTGCACCGTCAGCAGCTTCACCCACTACCTCATAGCCATTCTTGGATAAAATATCTTTTATCATCATTCTCATAAAAGCTGCATCATCAACTATTAAAATTTTATGTGCCACTTTAATAACCCCCGCTTATCATCTTAGTTTTTTTATTCGGTCGCTCTGGCTGATAATATCTGTAACCCTCACACCAAAGTTTTCATCAATGACAACCACTTCCCCCTGGGCGATTAATCGGCTATTCACCAGAATGTCAACAGGTTCACCAGCAAGTTTATCCAGTTCAATAATCGATCCTGAAGACAGTTCAAGAATTTCCTTAACGGAACGTTTGGTTCTTCCGAGTTCGACCGTTACCTGAAGCGGTATGTCCAAAAGCATATCTAAATTCTTTGTTTCATGTTCCTGCATGTGGTATGGTTCAAAGCTCGAAAAGGCTGCAGGCTGTACATTCGGCTGCACTCCATTTGAATAAGAGCCTCCGAAATGCTGTGGACCGGATTGCTGTGCCTGGTTTTGAGCCGGTATATAGCTTTGAAGGTTTGATGCCTGATTCATAACCGGCTGTGAATATGCCGGCTGCTCTCCGGAATAACCTGTTTGAGTGTGTGGCTGGTCAAATCCGCTTGAGTGTCCTTCAGTTTTCTTATCAAACGAAAGATGGCTTTCCTGATAATCGGGCTGTCTTTGCGCTGCTGGCTTCTCTTCTGAAACAGCGCTATCTGCTGGAAGCTCCTGACCAGGATTTAATAATTCATTTACTAGGCTTTTGCCAAATTCCAGAGGAAGCAGCTGCATAATATTTGAGTCGATCAGACTTCCTATTTTTAATCGGAACGAAATCCTTATAAGCATGTCATCAGCAGGAACTCGATCAGCACCTTCTCCCTGCGGCAAATCAAGAATATCGATTGCAGGGGGTGAAATATCAACCTTTTTTCCAAAGATGGTTGACATCGAAGTTGCTGCAGAACCCATCATCTGGTTCATTGCCTCCTGAACCGCGCTTAACTGAATTTCACCCATTAGATCAGCCGGGTTGGTTCCATCTCCCCCAAGCATCAAGTCAGCAATGATGGCTGCATCCGACTGCTGAATTACAAGCAAATTGCTTCCGAAGAAACCTTCCGTATAATTCACCTGAATTGCTACATAAGGATGTGGGAATTCTTCAGCTAATTTCTGACGCAAAACAACTGAAACAGCTGGAGTTGTGATATCAACTTTCTGATTCAATAAAGTAGATAATGCTGTTGCAGAGCTCCCAAATGAGATATTGCCGATTTCCCCTAACGCATCCTGCTCCATATGTGACAGATAATCTTCAGTTTGAAAAAATGCCTCATTATAACTTTCTGTTTCATCGCTGTCGTCAGCTGCTCCCCTTAACAGAGCATCAATTTCATCTTGCGAAAGCATATCATCACTCATCATCCTCATCTCCCCCTTTCACAGTGTCTAAAATTTGCACGGCCATTTTTTTGTTCATTTTTCCTGGCTGTCCGATGAATTTTGGAATATTCCCGACTTTTACTGTGAGCGCCTGGTCAATCCCCTGATTTAACTCAATGACATCTCCAACATCAAGAGATAAGAAATCCTGAATGGCTATGTCGGAACTGCCGAGTTCACATATGACTGGAACTTCCGCTTTATGAATATTTCGTTCAAGCCGGGCAATGACCTCCGGCTCCCTTTCCTTTTTGTCCGTCTGCATCCAATAATGTACAGACAGCTTGGGAATAATGGGCTCGAGAACGACGTGAGGTATACATATATTAATCATCCCGCTCGTTTCCCCAATGGTCGTATTTAATGAAATAACTACGACTGTTTCATTTGGAGAGACCATTTGCAGAAATTGCGGATTCACCTCAAAATCAGCCAAAAGCGGATCAATATCCGCGATTGTGCTCCAGGCTTCCCTTAGGTTTTCAAATGCCCTTTCAAAAGTAGCAGACATGATTTTTGTTTCAATTTCTGTTAAATTATCAACTTTATTTATGCTTGTCCCCCTGCCGCCCATCAGCCTGTCCATCATGGCATATGCGACATTTGGATTCACTTCCATTAGAATTCTTCCATCCAGAGGCGGCACTTCAATTACATTAAGTATTGTCATTTTCGGGATGGACCGGATAAATTCCTCATATGGTATCTGATCTGCAGAAGCAACCGATATCTGCACATATGTCCTCAGCTGGGCAGAAAAAAAGGTGGTTAAGAGCCTGGCAAAATTCTCGTGTATTCTTGTTAAACTGCGAATTTGATCTTTTGAGAATCTTAATGCTCTCTTAAAATCATAAACTTTTACTTTTTTCTCTGTTTGTTCTTTTTTCAGTTCATCTGCATCCATTTCTCCGGTAGATAGAGCGGAAAGCAGTGCATCAATCTCGCTTTGCGATAAAACCTCACCTGACATGAATCCTCACCTCCATCTATTGCAGTTAGTTAATTGGTTATCACTGGAGGAGAGATTCAGTAATGTACACCTGAACGATCTTTCCTTCTTGCATTAAACCGTTTATCTTGGTTTTCAAATCTTCCTGCAGCTTGATTTGGCCTTCTTTCCCCTGTATATCCTCTGCTTTCATTTCAGACAATTCCTGAATGATGAGATTTTTCACCTGAAAATCTCTTTTCTGTAATTCCTCTTTAGCTTTTTTGTTTTCAGTCTGGATTTTAAAAGATATCCTGATATAATCATCACTCGCTAAATTGGCTGTAACTTGCGGGATATCAACAGAGGCCTCCAGCACTTCATCAATGGTTGGCTCTTTTGTTTCATCATCACCCGAAAATTTCATTACAATCACCAGGGCAATAGCTCCTACAAGTGTGATCGCTACAAGCATCATTAACATTATCATTAACAGCTTATTGTTCTTCATTTTCATTTCCCTCCGCCAGCTGCTGCCCCAGAAGATTAACAGATTGATAGAATCCTAAAATCGATTGCATGACTTGATTTTCAGATTCCTTTACAACATACTTCTTTCCATTAGTGAGCGTAATCGTCGTATCTGGAAAAGACTCTACTGTTTCTATGTACAAAGCATTTAATACAAAAGATTTGCCGTTCAGGCGAGATACTTTAATCAATGTTCATTTTCAGGGCTAAAGATCCTGTGCCTCCAGCCCTGACCCTCCTTTAGATTATCGTTTTAAATTAACAAGCTCCTGCAGGATTTCATCTGATGTTGTAATGATCCGTGTGTTTGCCTGAAACCCGCGCTGTGCTGTAATCATTTCAGTGAATTCCTCTGATAGGTCTACGTTGGACATTTCCAGGGTCCCAGAAACCAGTACTCCTGCACCGTCTTCTCCAGGGGTTAATGGGACTGCATCGCCTGAGTTTACAGTGTCCTTATATAGATTGTCTCCAATTTTTTCAAGACCTCCATTATTATTAAAGCGTGCTATTCCAATTGGTCCGGCAGACTGCAGTGTATCGTTCCCGTCTATTAAGAAGTTTATAGTTCCGTCATTCGATATACTTAAGCTCTTAATAACGGTAGCATCCCCACCGTTTAATTGGATAGCTGCCCCATCAGCTCCTTTTACTTTATCTCCTGATGCCGTAACGAGATTAGCATCATCATCAAGATACAGATTTCCAGCGCGGGTATAATAGGTGTTATTCCCTCGCTGAACCATCAAGTAGCCATCCCCTTGAATCCCTATATCCAATACACGGCCAGTGGTTTGCAGACTCCCCTGTGTATCAATTGTATCTATAGAGGATAATTGCGAACCAAGACCTACCTGCTTGGGATTTATACCGCCCGAGTTATCTCCACTTCCTGTTGCACCTGAAATAGTCTGACTTACCATATCTTTAAAATTCACGCGACCTTTTTTATATCCAAATGTATTTACATTTGCAATATTATTCCCAATAACATCCAGCTTTGTCTGGAAGTTTTTCATCCCGCTTATACCTGAATACATTGAACGTAGCATTAATTTTGCTCCTCTCTTTTATGCTGCTTCTGTCAGTCGGCAGCTAAGGCTTCCTTAAAAAGGTCCAGCCATTGTTTTTATTGATCCAGAATTATAGTTCCATCAATATTAGTGAATATTTGTGTTCGAGATTCTTTACGATCCATCGCAGTGATTACTGTATTATTCTTAACACTGACTACAAGTGCTGCGTTATCGAGCAATACCAAGGATTCTTTAACACCCATTTCCTTGGCTTCCTGTAACTTATCTTCAATTTGCTTCCACCGCTCTGCACTTATATGTATACCTCTCTGTTCAAGCCGCTGCTTTGCATGTTTGCTGACAATTAAATTGCCTTCAGTCTGCAAGGCTGTTTGGAGGTGGGCAGAGAATTTAGTATGTGATTGCTTAGAAGTTTGAACTGCATTCCCTTTTGGTGTAATTACCGGCTGGGTGTGGATCGGACGAAAAATAAGTTTATCCACCCACTCACTTCCTTTTATTCATTTAGTTGAGAAATATTTGCAGGTTCAAGCTTCGTTCCATCATCCAAAATAAATACTGCTGAATTATTCTTATATTGGATAGAAACTACTCTTCCAGTTCCTTCTTCAATAATTGGATCCTGGTTTGGTTCACTTGATTCAGTCAATTTATGCCAGGTGACATTTTTGCCTAAAAAGTTATTGTAAGTCATTAGCTGGTTCTGCTCCTGAAAAGCCAATAATTTCTCCATCGTCTTATTCATATTAGTCATCTGCTCCAAAGACGAAAAGGTTGCCATCTGCGCAATAAAGTCCTTGTCCTGCATAGGATTCATTGGATCCTGGTTTTGCAGCTGTGTCATTAGAATCTTAAGAAAATCATCTTTGCCTAATATATCTGAGCCGGTTTTTCGAGTTTGGCTTTGGTAGTTTGATAGCATTAGGGAAGAATCTATTATGTTTGCCAATTACTATCACTCCTATGCTTCTGTATTAAGAAGAGCTTCTTCAAACGAGCTGTTAAATTCTCTCTCAGGCTGCGGATTATTTTCATCCTTGTTCTGCTGCTGCCTCTGTTCCTGCTGCTGGGGATCCCTGTTAAAGGAGCGATCCTGCTGCGTCATTTGCTGAGAGATTTCAATTCTCTCAATCTGAATGTTTTGTGAACTGAAGGCCTGCTTTAGACCATTTATATGTGAATCAAGAATTTCTTTGGCTGAGCCAGTTGATGTAAGTATCCTGGCAATCATCGCAGATTCCTTTTGAATAAGCTCTATGCGCAGCGCTCCAAGATGGTCGGGATTCAGCTTGATAAATAACTTTTGTGTTCCTCCCGTTTTGAGAAAGCTGCTCTTGGATAAAATGTTTTCAAATTGCTGCATAAGCTGATCTGCGCTTACTGTCCTTCCCAGCGGATTCAGCAGAGCCATCTGCTCCGATTTTGAGAATGATTGAAACTGAATAAATCCCTGCAAACCAGTTTCTGCTCTGTTATTGATTTTAGAGGCTGCCTGACTCGAGATTTCATTAGCAGAGTTATTTTGTTGGTTTATAGTGTTTAATTCCTTTGCTAGCGGGGTAAAAACTTTTTGTATAATACTGCCTTTATCAACAGAAATACTGTTTATTAGCCCCTCAACTTTTACTTGTACATGATTTAGAAATTCCTTCAGATTTATTTTGCTGCTGAAAAAATCCTTCTTTGCAGACAGAATGTCATACAATTTCAAAGCTTTTAATGCTCCGATAGTATCTTTACCCTGAAGGATCATACCTTCTTTATGATCAAAATTTGAGATTGCTGAAATTAATAATTGGATTTTGTCAACATCTTCTAAATCTTCTATAGAATATACATCTTCAAGCTTTACACCTGGCAGAACCTGGTCAATAAAACCCTCTAGCATCTGCACCAATTCTTCCTGTGAAAGATTCAGCTGCTCTGAAATGACCTCTATGATGTCAGTTTCTGTTTGAAAGGAAATCTTCTCCAGCAGCTCTCTTCCGTTTTCTAATTCGGTGATCTCACTCACTTTAAGAAACTCCATTATTTCTTTTAACTGTTCGTTCTTCTCCCCATCAGCTGCTGCAGGTAAGCTTTCTGCTTGCCGTTTGGCGGTACCGGTTAAAGCAAAGAAGAGACTTCCAAAACCAGTGCTGCCTGTATCTTGCAGAGATATTTTATCTTCGGATGAATATTGTGACTGAATAAATCCTAATCCTCCAATTTGCACTTAGTTTCACCTCCTCTCAAAACTTGGTGTTAATCATCCGATCCGCTTTTTTCTTTGGCTGCGGTCAGGAGTGCTGTATACCGTGCGGCATCTTCCGGGTTCATCTTCTCCATAATGGCAGCCAGCGCGTCAGAATTAACATTTGATAATATTTTTACAGCTTCCTCATCCTTCATCTCAGTTAAAATGGGTGCTGCTTTTTTAGCGGAAATATTTTCATAGGTCTTTACGATATCTTTAAATGCCCGCTTGTTTTCTTCCTTTATAGCCGTTAGCTCGCTGATTTCGTCTTCCAGCCTCTGCTTTTCAAGACCTGCTCTCTCAATTTCCAAGTCTTTGCTGTCAAGCTGGCTTTCCAGCTGAGATATCCTTACTTCACGATCTTTAACTTCTGCCTGCAGTCCGATAAGCTGCTCCTCCATCACTTCCTGTGAACGGGAGTTTTTCTCATCAAAAATGGCAGCTAAAAATGGCACCTTTTGGCTATATTCTCTGGCTGTTTCAAAAATGTTGTTTCCTGATAATGTGAAAACGAGCAGGGCTACAGTTATTCCAAAAAGGATCGGGATCAAGAAAGCGAATATAAACCATTGAAACCTGCTTGTTTTGGGTGTCTCTTGTTCTTCTGGCATTCTTTCCATTTAACCACCTAATTTCCTCGATTCATATACAGCTGAATCGAGATATCATCCATTTGCCTTCCTTCTGCTTGCTTCATGCTTTCCAAAAAGCCAGCTAAATCTTTTTCCTGCATTTTTTCATATTTCTTTACTTCAATATTCTTTTCCATTAGTTTTTCCTGCTGGAAATTCATTTGAGTACGTGCATTGGCGACCATCTTTTGATAATGGTCAATTGTCTTCTCAAGGCTGCTCACAAAATGCTGATGATGCCTGATTTCCTGAACCGGAAGACCTTCAGCCAGCCTTGATTGCTGATATTCTTCCAGATCTTCTTTCTTTTTGAGAAGTTCGTACAGTTTCCTGGCAGTTTCTTCAAATCGTTTGACAGCCTGATTGTATACATCAATCGCCTGATCTTTTTCTCTTTCTTTTATCTTCAGGATTTTATTGAACTTAAATTGATACTGCAATTTTTATTCCCCTTTTCCAGCTAATCCTTTTAATTGTCCAATGCTTTCCAAGATAGAAATTTTTTCATTCGTTTCCTGTTTCAAGAAAGAGATAATCGAAGGATATAATCGAATGGCTTCGTCTATTTCTATCGATGACCCGCGCTTATAAGCTCCAATATTAATTAAATCCTCTGCATTAATATATGTGCTCAGCATTTCCCTTACTTTTTCAGCTGATTTTATATGGGAGGCATCTGCAATATGGTTCATAACCCGGCTTACACTTTTCAGGACATTTATAGCCGGATATTGTCCTTTGTTCGCTAATGTACGATCCAGAACAAAGTGTCCATCCAGTATTCCCCTGACTGTATCAGCGATTGGTTCATTCATGTCATCACCGTCGACCAATACGGTATAAAATGCAGTTATAGAGCCATATTCGTTTGTTCCTGTTCTTTCAAGCAGCTTAGGAAGGACCGCGAAAACAGAAGGCGTATACCCTTTTGTTGTTGGCGGTTCACCGACTGCGAGGCCGACTTCCCTCTGGGCCATAGCCACCCGGGTTACTGAATCCATCATTAACATGACATTTAAGCCTTTGTCCCTGAAATACTCAGCAATTGCTGTGGCCGTGTATGCCCCTTTAATTCTCATGAGTGCCGGCTGGTCTGACGTAGCTACAACTACGATGGATCTCTTCAAACCTTCCGGTCCGAGGTCCCTCTCAATAAACTCCCTTACCTCTCTGCCCCTCTCGCCAATAAGAGCGATCACATTTAAATCTGCATTGGTATTCCGGGCTATCATTCCAAGAAGTGTACTTTTCCCTACACCGCTTCCGGCAAATATCCCGACCCGCTGCCCGTTTCCTACTGTCAGCAGGCTGTCGATCATCCTTACTCCTACTTCAATAGGTTCTGAGATTGGCGGCCTTTTCAGCGGATTAGGAGGCGTTTGTTCAGTTAGGACTGGCGTCAAACCCTTTGGCAAATTCGCCTCATCGAGAGGCTGTCCCAGTGAGTCTATTGCCTGTCCAATAAGAGCTGGACCAATTTTCACCTCAAGAGGTCTAGATGTTGTCTCGACAAGAGAGCCTGGTGAAATATCCTGTACATCTGTAAAAGGCATAAGAATCACATTCTCATTCTTAAAGCCGACTACTTCCGCCTGGATCCTTCTTGTGCGTCCTTTGCCTATATGAATAATGCATACATCCCCAATAGAACTTTCCGGGCCCTGAGACTCAATCATCAAACCGACTACTCTTTTTACTCTTCCAAAACGCTTAAAGCTATCAATTTTATCCACCTCATTGATCAGCTGTTCAAGTTTCAATTTGGCTCACTCTCCAGCATCTCAAAGAGTTTTCTTTTTATTTCTTCAAGCTGGCTGTCAACACTGGCTTCAATTCGTCCATTTCCTGATTCAATTATGCAGCTTGTATCGCTTAGTTCTTCATCTGGATAAATATATAAATCTGTCTCTTTTGGAAATACCCGGATTAGTTCATCCTTATGGGATAGAATCAAATCATAATGCATAGGGTGTACATGGAGCTGAATCTCAGTGTACTCTCTCGCTTCCTTTAGTGCTCTTTTTACAATGGAAAGGAATTGGTCACTATTTTGATCAAGCACTTCTCCAAGAATTTTTCCTGCAACCTTTAATCCCAAATTTAGAATGGTCTGTTCTGATGATTCGATATGCTGCTGGTAATCATGTTTGGCTGAGTTTACAACTTCTCTTGCCATATGGATCAGTTCACTGTATTCCCGGAGACCGCTTTGTCTGCCTTCATCAGCGCCAGCAGCAAATCCTTCAGAGCGGGCTTCCTCAAGAACCTTTTGTTTTTCCTGTTTCAGCGCTTCGAGCTGCTCGTCCATTTGCCGAGTTTTATTTTCTGAATCTATTCTCGCAGCATTTACAATCCTCTCAGCTTCCTCACGGGCACTGTTCAGCATGGCTTGAAGCTCTACATCTGTTCTAGCCGCGTTTTGCTCAGATGCATCTTCAATATGGTTTAAATTGCATTGCAGCAGTCTGATAGAAATGACTTTCTTTTCTTCTTTTGGCACTGCGGAAGAATATGATTTAATAAGCCTAGACAATAATATCATCCCCTCCGCCGCGAGCGACGATGATCTCTCCTGATTCTTCTAATCTTCGGATAATGCCGACTATTCTTGATTGGGCTTCCTCAACATCTCTTAATCTCACAGGACCCATGTATTCCATCTCATCCTTAAAGGTTTCAACCATTCTGGATGACATATTTTTAAAGACGATTTCCTTAACTTCATCACTGGACACTTTCAATGAAAGCATGAGGTCCTCACTTTCACAGTCGCGGATAACACGCTGTATGGCGCGGCTGTCAAGGGTAACGATGTCCTCAAATACAAACATTCTCTTCTTGATTTCCTCAGCAAGCTCTGGATCCTGAATCTCCAGTGCATCCAGAATAGTCCTTTCTGTCGCCCGGTCAACCCCATTAAGAACATCCACAACCGATTCAATGCCGCCGGTCTGAGTATAATCCTGTGTTACAGTAGAAGACAGCTTTCTCTCAAGAATCTGTTCAACTTCATTGATAATTTCAGGAGATGTGCTATCCATAACGGCAATCCTTCTTGCAATATCCGCCTGCATTTCCTGCGGCAGCTCTGACAGGATTTGCCCGGCCTGCGCTGGCTCAAGATAGGACAATATCAATGAGATTGTTTGAGGATGCTCATTTTGAATAAAATTCAGGATTTGTGCCGGATCTGCCTTTCTGGCAAAATCGAATGGCCTTACCTGCAGAGAAGACGTCAGTCTGTTAATAATGGCCGAAGCCTGCTCGGTACCGAGTGCTTTCTCGAGAACTGTTTTTGCATAACCAATCCCGCCCTGAGTGATATAGTCCTGTGCCAGGGCAATTTGATGGAATTCTTCAAGTATTTCTTCTTTAGCAAACGAATCAACTTTTCTGACCCCGGAGATTTCCAGAGTCAATTTCTCAATTTCTTCCTCGCTTAAATGTTTATAAACAGAGGATGCAACATCAGGACCGAGTGAAATAAGAAGAATTGCCGCTTTTTGTTTACCTGTTAGTTCTCTTTGCTCTTTTTTTGGCATTTTTCATCCTCCTTAGTCTTCTGCGATCCAAGTGCGAAGCAGTTTTGCAAAGTCTTCAGGCTTTTCCTTCGCCATTTTTTCCAGCTGCTTGCGTCTCATTGTACTTTCTGTTTCATGCTCGTCATTTACATCCGGAAGATTGAATGTCTCTGCAGTTTGTGCTTCCATCTCTTCTTCTTTCTTCTGCTTCTTTCTCGCTTTAACAAAAAGGAAGATTAATAGAGCA
The DNA here is from genome assembly GCA_030348385.1 of Cytobacillus sp. NJ13. Classification (NCBI taxonomy): domain Bacteria; kingdom Bacillati; phylum Bacillota; class Bacilli; order Caryophanales; family Bacillaceae; genus Cytobacillus; species Cytobacillus sp. NJ13. The sequence goes on from JAUCFP010000006.1 coordinate 1,724,008, forward strand.
ATGATTAAAAGCAGTACGCCGCCGATTGCATATATCCACCAAGGAATTCTGGTGCTAGTCTCATTAGAAAACTCAACTTTACCATTGAAAGGCTGTACGGAGACGACAATTTTATCCTGAATTGCTTCATCTGTTAATTCAGCATCGGATGAAGCATCCTTATTAATGGTTGTACGAATAACAGTCCCAAGTATTTGTGTAATATCATTAATTCTTTCCTGCGGAAGTGATGCAGGATCATCAGCTGTCGGCGGTTCCACCATAACCTGAATGCCCAGGTCCCTGACTTTATAAGGACTTTCGACAATCTCCCTGCGGATTTTATTTACTTCATTATTAATAGTCTCTTCTATCCGTTCATAATCCCCATTAGAATTTCCGCTTTCCTGATAAGTAGCCGAATCAGTGCCTGCAGGTTCATCGCTGCCGCCAGCCGGAGTAAATCCTCCAGCAGCATCGCCATTGCCAGTAAACGTTTCCGTAATCTTTTGAGCACTAATAGCTATACCTTCCATATTTTCTTCATCAACAGGTGTAACGAGGTTTTCTTCTCTGTTTTCCTGGGTAAAGTCAATATCGGCGGTTACAGATACAACAACCTTATCCTGCCCCATTAAAGTGCCCAGCATATTCTGCACCTGCCGCTGTACATCGCGTTCTATCTCTTTTTTAATATCATGCTGTGCTGCAAAGGTGCTTTCAGGTGAAGAATTTTGTTTATTTTTTAAGTCAAAATACTCAAAATACTGATTAGTAATGACGATATTATCAGTGGGAAGATTTGGTATACTTTTCGCAGCCAGGTGATAAAGCGCCTGGATTTGCGATTCTTCAAATTGGTATCCTGGTTTGGTGTTAAGAACAATAGAGGCAGATGCTTCCTCAGAAGAATCATTTACAAAAATGCCTTTCTCTGGAAGGTTTATCATTACCTTGGCATCGTTTACTCCATCGATCCCTTTCATCAAATTCGCAAGTTCAGTCTGCATTGCTTCCAGCTTTAGGACATTAAATTCATTTTCAGTCATGCCAATGCCAGCATTTTGGCTGAAAAACGAATAATCAATGCTTCCGGATTTCGGAATTCCTTCTGCTGCCAGTTCTACTTTCAGAGTATCTACTACCTCTTCAGGAACCTTGATCGTTGTTCCGCCATCTGCGATTTCCGATACAACGCCCCTGGTATCTAGACTTTCTTTTATCGTCCCAGTCTCAGAGGGTGTTAAATTGCTGTATAGTGGAACGAGAGTAGTCCTGGTGCTTAGGATCGCGGCAGCCGCAATCAGCAATATACATATTGCAGCAGCACCAATCATAACCGTCTTCTGTTTCTTTGTCCTGCTGCCCCAGTATTCTTTCACTTTACCTATATATCTCTGTAGTGTCTCATTCATCACAATCCTCCGGTTATTCTGTCTAAGCTAATAACCGCCTTAACTAGTTTTTAGCTTTAATCATTTTCATTCATTAAAAAATTGAAAAAACCTCACCATTCAGTGGATTCTTTCAATTTTTTTAAAATTAAAGAATTAGACTTGCATTCTCATCGCTTCCTGATAGGCTTCAATTACTTTATTTCTAATTTCCAGCGCAGCCTGCATTGTAATGCTCGCTTTCTGTGATGTAATCATCACCTGGTGAAGGTCGACGTTTTCTCCCTTTGCAAGCTTTTCAGTCATAACATCTGACTGAATCTGCGCATTATTTATTTTTTCAATTGATTGCTTTAAAACGGACGAAAAACTTTGCTGAGCATCGAATGCTGTATATGTATGAGTCTTTTGATTTTCAGCAGGCATTAAAGCATTCACTGGCATAAAAGTTACAGTATTCATTTAACATTCTCCTTATTTGCCGATTTCCAAAGCTTTCATCATCATGCCTTTAGAGGCATTAAAAACAGTTACATTGGCTTCATAAGATCTTGTTGCACTCATTAGATCCGTCATTTCTCTTAAAGGATCCACATTTGGCATTTCAACATATCCATTCTCATTAGCATCGACATGTGTTGGATCATAAACCATTTTAGTTGGCGTCTCTCGATCTTCTACAATTCTTGACACTTTTACACCGTTTCCTGCAGAGCTTCCGCCTTTTCGGCTCATTGCCATATTTAAAAAAGAAGAAAATTGACCTTCTTTCGGTTCCAATACTACTGACTTCCTTCTGTAGGGTCCATCTCCATTCACACTTCTGGTAGAGTCCGCATTGGCCATATTCGAAGAAATCACATCCATGCGGAGCCTTTGGACAGTAAGAGCCGATGCTGTATTATTCATACTATGAAACATAGACATTACTATTTGCCTCCCCGCAATACATTTTGCAGACTAGAAAACTTACCGCTTACTCGTTCAATCACTGCATTATAATAAATCTGATTTGCAGCCAGATCAGCCATTTCCTTATCTACATCTACGCTATTGCCATTATGATTGTACGAAGCATTGCGTTTTGTAACTACACCTTGTCCTGAGGTAGATCCATACTTAAAGTCATAATGCCTGAAATCACTTTTGTTTGCTTCCATTGATCCATTTAGAGCGCTCTGAAAAGCCTCTTTAAAGCTTGCATCTTTTGCTTTATAGTTTGGAGTATCCGCATTCGCAATATTTTGAGATATTACCTTTTGCTTAAGCGAAGAGTAATCCAATGCTTGTTCTAAAGTTGATATAGTGCCTGAAAACAGTTTCAATCATAACACCTCATATAAAAACAATTTTATTTTGGTAATTATTGTAGAAATTTGGTGATAATGGACAAATTATGTCATCATAAACATTATTGTAATGAATATGAAATAATATGTCTATGAACATAAGGTTAATTTTAATGATTCTTTTGTCCTATTTTCGACAAATCTTTTAAATATGCTGAAAGTTATAATGTTTTTTCTAATAATTACCAATAATACAAGAATTCGTTCTCCTATCTAATTTTATTATATATTTCACTGGTAGGTAATTTGGATCATTCAATATAAACACCGCAATAACTAATTATGTAATATAAGACTAAAATCCTTATAAAAAATGATAAAAATACATAAATTTACCAATAAAATATGTAATCTATTTGTAAAAAAAACCCGTCTTTAAAGGACGGGTTTTTTAGCGGCTATATTAGTTTGATTTAAGTTTTTCTAATTCAACCAGGAACTTATCGTTAAGAACTTTGATATAAGTACCTTTCATACCTAAAGAACGGGATTCAATAACTCCTGCACTTTCCAGTTTTCTTAGGGCATTTACGATTACAGAGCGCGTAATGCCTACACGATCAGCAATTTTTGATGCTACAAGTAGCCCTTCGTTGCCGTTAAGCTCTTCAAAGATATGCTCGATCGCTTCCAGCTCACTGTATGAAAGAGAACTGATTGCCATTTGTACAACTGCCTTGCTGCGTGCTTCTTCTTCAATTTCTTCCGCTTTTTCACGAAGGATTTCCATACCAACAACAGTAGCACCATATTCAGCAAGAATTAAATCATCATCATGGAACTGTTCCTGCAATCTGGCAAGAATTAATGTACCCAGACGCTCACCGCCGCCGATGATAGGAACAATTGTAGTCAAACCACTTTCGAAAAGATCTTTGTTTTCAACCGGGAATGCAGTATATTCACTTTCTACATCCAGATTTGATGAAGTTTCCTGGATGTTAAATAAATTTTTAGTGTATTCCTCAGGGAATTGACGATCTGCCAGCATTTGCTTCATGCGCTCATTTTCAATTTGCTGGTTTACAGCAAATCCAAGCAGTTTGCCTCTGCGGCTCACTACGAAGATATTTGCTTCGATTACATCACTTAGTGTTTCTGACATTTCCTTGAAGTTAACCGGTTTTCCGGCCGCTCTTTGAAGCATTGCATTAATTTTTCTTGTTTTTGTTAATAAATCCATTGTATTTCCTCCTATTTGCTACAACCCATAAACATATATTTTGTTAAGATTAAATAACTTATTACTTCATGAACATTCGTAAAAAATTTAAGATTCATTTCTCGTGTACCCTATGACATGGTTCTTTAAACTATGGGTCATAGGATAAACTGGCTTAAATCCTTATTGCGGGAAATGGCTCCCAGTTTCTCCTCAACATACTGAGGGGTAATTGTGATTTTTTCCATTGTGATATCCGGTGCTTCAAACGATAAATCCTCAAGCAGTTTTTCCATGATAGTATGAAGACGCCTAGCACCGATATTATCTGTATTTTGGTTAACTTCGAAAGCAAATTGAGCAATCCTACGAATAGCATCGTCAGAAAATTCAATTTGTATACCTTCAGTTACCAATAATGCTTCATATTGTTTTATTAATGCATTATCGGGCTCAACGAGTATTTTGTAGAAATCTTCAACAGTTAGTTTCGTAAGCTCCACACGGATCGGAAAACGTCCCTGTAATTCAGGAATCAGGTCGGAAGGCTTTGCCATGTGGAATGCCCCGGCAGCAATAAACAATACATGGTCTGTCTTTACAGAACCGTATTTGGTTACTACTGTTGAACCTTCTACCACTGGCAAAATGTCTCTTTGTACACCTTCCCTTGAAACATCAGCTGAAGAACCCCCGCTGTTTTTGCTGGCTATTTTATCGATTTCATCAATGAAAATAATTCCTGACTGTTCAGCACGGAATACAGCCTCCTGGCCGACTTCGTCCATATCAATCAGCTTTTGGGCTTCTTCATTTGTTAAGATCTTTCTTGCTTCCCGTACAGTCAGTTTCCTTTTCTTCCTTTTTTTCGGCATAAGGCTGCTCAGAGCATCTTGCATATTCATGCCCATTTGCTCCATACCTGAGCCCTGCAGCATGTCAAACATGGAAGGCTGCTGCTCCTCTACTTCAACGGTAATAACTTCATTTTCCAATTCGCCAAGTGCAAGCTTCTCTTTTACAATCTTGCGCTTTTCCTGGAGGTTTAAATCTTCTGTCTGATACGTATCCTGCTGCTGATCATTACCTCCGCCAAATAGCATTTCGAGAGGATTTTTATAGTTAGCTGCCTTTTTGGCACCCGGCACAAGCAGTTCAAGGATGCGGCGGTTGGCACTTTCTTCTGCTCTTTCCTTTACACTGGCCATCTTCTCTTCTTTAACCAATCGGACGGATGTTTCCACAAGATCCCTGACCATGGATTCAACATCTCTTCCCACATATCCGACTTCCGTGAATTTGGTTGCCTCCACTTTAATAAATGGGGCACCGACCAATTTAGCCATTCTGCGCGCAATTTCAGTTTTTCCGACTCCAGTTGGGCCGATCATCAGTATATTTTTAGGATTTACTTCATCCCGCAATTTTTCTTCAAGCAAGCTGCGGCGATAGCGATTTCTAAGTGCAACAGCGACTGCTTTTTTTGCATCTTTTTGACCGATGATAAACTGATCCAAACGCTCAACAATTTGGCGGGGAGTTAAATTTGTTCCTTTACCCATGCAACAGCACTCCTTTTATTAGAGTTCTTCCACAATGATGTTGTGGTTTGTATATACACATATTTCCGCAGCCATTTCAAGTGAGGCCTTCGCAATTTCTCTTGCTGACAAGTGTTCGCCTGCAAATCTCTTTAAAGACCGTCCAGCTGCAAGAGCATAGTTGCCGCCTGATCCAATAGCCAGAATTCCATCATCCGGCTCAATAACTTCACCTGTACCGGAGATAAGCAGCAGACTATCCGTATTCATTACGATAAGCATTGCTTCTAGCTTGCGCAAAACCTTATCGCTTCTCCACTCTTTTGCAAGCTCCACAGCTGCTCTCTCAAGGTTTCCATTATACTCTTCAAGCTTTCCTTCAAACATTTCGAATAACGTAAATGCATCGGCTACTGAGCCCGCAAATCCGGCCAGCACCTTACCATTAAATAGCTTTCTGACTTTTCTTGCAGTGTGTTTCATCACAACTGCATTTCCAAAGGTAACCTGGCCGTCGCCGGACATTGCACATTCTCCATTATGATGCACAGCAAATATTGTTGTAGCATGAAATTCGGACATGAAAGACTCCTCCTTTGGAGCATATTGCCTTTGATTTTTTCTGCAGACTATTCGGTATTTACATTCTTCTGCTAAGCCCGCGGATGATGGGCCATATAAGTTTTTTTCAAGTATTCATTCGTAACATGTGTATATACCTGGGTTGAAGATAGAAATGCGTGTCCAAGTAATTCCTGAACTGTTCTCATATCAGCCCCATTTGCCATTAAATGCGTCGCAAATGTGTGGCGAAGCATATGGGGATGGATTTTGCCTGATAAGGATGATTTCTCGATAATCTTATCCAGTATAGTCCTGATTCCCCTTGCTGTAAGCGGACCGCCTCGGGCATTCAGAAACAAATTATCCTGCACGTTCCCATTAGAAAGCAATTCTTTACGTCCATGGTTTATGTATGTGTCAAGTGCGTCCTGGGCAAAACTTCCGAAAGGGACATACCGCTCTTTACTGCCCTTGCCGCGGACAAGAACCGTTGATAAATACATATCCAGGTCTTTTAAGCGGATTTGGCTGCACTCGCTGACGCGGATGCCGGTTGCATACAATAGTTCAAGAAGTGCTTTATTTCTTTGCCCTAGAGGAGTACTTGCTTCACAAGCATCGAAAAGCTGCTTCATTTCCTCCTCATAGAAAAATTCCGGCAGCTTTTTCTGCGCTTTCGGAATGGAAACAAGTGCAAAAGGATTTTCAGCCACTTTCTCTTCTCTGAGCAAAAATTTAAAAAAGCTCCTTAAGCTTGATATTTTCCTGGCAACAGACTTACGGGACATCTTTTTATTGTATAGATCAGTAAGAAATATCCTGACATCCTGATACTCGACTTTTGTTAAATCTGCAATGGCTTGTTCAGACATGAACATAAAAAATTCACTAATATCATGCTGGTAATGCTCAATTGTATATTGTGAATAATTTTTCTCAATTTGTAAATATTCAATAAACAACTTTAAAGAAACGTTCACATTTTCAGACATTAAATGTTCACCTCGCAAGGGCTACTAAATAGTATCACAACTCAGCAGCCCAACGCAACATAATTTACAAATTTTTCACAAAGTTCTGAATTGTTCCTAATGCTCTTTCCGCATGTTTTTCATTTCTTTCTTTTTTCCCCCTGATTTTTTCAGGAAGTTCAGGAAATAAACCAAAATTAGCGTTCATAGGCTGGAAACTTTTCGGGTTAGCGGTAGTAATATAACGTGCCATGCTTCCAATCGCAGTCTCATGAGGAAACTCTATAGGATCCTCTCCTTTAACAAGCCTTGCAGCATTGATGCCTGCCACAAGTCCGCTGGCAGCAGATTCGACATACCCTTCAACCCCTGTCATTTGCCCTGCAAAGAATAAATCATCCCGGTTCTTGAACTGATATGTTGCGCGCAGGACTTTTGGAGAGTTGATAAATGTATTCCGGTGCATAACGCCATACCTTACTATTTCAGCATTTTCGAGACCTGGAATCAAGCGGATTACTTCTTTTTGCGGCCCCCATTTCAAATGTGTTTGAAAACCTACAATATTATAAAGTGTTCCGGCAGCATCATCCTGTCGAAGCTGAACAACTGCATATGGCCTTTTTCCTGTTTTCGGATCTTCTAAACCTACCGGCTTCATCGGCCCAAAAAGCATGGTTTTCTTTCCCCTGTTTGCCATCACCTCTATTGGCATACAGCCCTCGAAAAAGATTTCCTTTTCAAATTCCTTTAATGGAACTGTTTCTGCGGAGGTAAGAGCCTCATAAAAACGGTCAAATTCTTCTTCTGTCATAGGGCAATTCAAATATGCCGCTTCTCCCTTATCATAACGTGATTTCAAATAAACTTTATTCATATCGATTGAGTCTTTTTCTAAAATTGGAGCAGCCGCATCATAAAAATATAAATAATCTTCGCCGGAAAGATCTTTTAATTTTCCGGATAGGGCTTCACTTGTCAGCGGTCCAGTAGCGATCACAGTTGGCCCTTCCGGAATATCTGTCACTTCTTCGTTAATTACCGTTACATTCGGATGGTTTTTGACTTGTTCCGTTACACGAGCAGCAAAATCATGGCGGTCAACTGCCAATGCTCCCCCGGCAGGAACGGCACTGCTGTCAGCTGAATGGATGATAACAGAATTCAGCTTCCGCATTTCTTCTTTTAATACCCCGACTGCATTTGTTAAAGTATTTGCACGCAGAGAGTTGCTGCAGACAAGTTCTGCAAATTTATCTGTGTGATGGGCAGGAGTCTGCCTTACTGGCCTCATTTCATAGAGGTTTACTTTTATTCCCCTGCTGGCCAGCTGCCACGCAGCCTCACTGCCTGCTAATCCCGCTCCTATTACATTTACTGCTGTATCTCTCATAAAATGAACCTCCATATATACTTATGATGACAATGGCATGATTAATTTATATTTTTAAAAACAGTCTCTCTTACTTTACCCTGTTCTTATTCATTTTGCCATTTTACAATACGATTTAAAAATAATAAAGTTTCGTGAACGATTTGCATCTGCTGTACTTTGAGATAAACGAAAGAACGAAACCGGGCTGGAAGTATTCTGGATGCACATCCCTCAATAGAAAAGAGTGAGCATTTAAGCCCACCCTTAACTTTGCTTTTCTTCCTTATAGTCGCATTCAACACACTGAACCTGGACACCTTTTTTGAGTTTTTTCTCAACTAGAAGGTTATCACATTTTGGACAGCTTCTTGGCAGGGGCTTATCCCATGAAATAAAGTCACATTCAGGGAATCTATCACAGCCGTAGAAGATCCGGCGTTTTTTGCTTTTTCTTTCTATTATATTTCCTTCTTTGCACTTCGGACACTTCACACCTATATCCTTTACAATCGGTTTTGTATTGCGGCAGTCAGGGAAATTACTGCATGCCATGAATTTTCCATAGCGCCCCATCTTGAACACCATTGGATTTCCGCATTGCTCACAATCTTCACCTGCAGGTTCATCCTTAATTTCAACTTCCTGCATTTCTTTTTCTGCTTTCTCTAGCCGCTTTTCAAAGTCTCCGTAAAATTCATCAATGATTTTCACCCAATACACTTTGCCTTCTTCCACATAGTCCAGGTCTTTTTCCATTTTCGCGGTGAATTCTATATCTAGGATTTCCGGGAAAAATTCTATCATCAACTCATGAACGATTTCACCAAGCTCTGTTGGAACAAAACGTTTGTTGTCTAAGGCGACGTAACCCCGTTTTTGGATGGTATCCAGAGTCGGAGCAAAAGTCGATGGACGGCCAATTCCTTGTTCTTCAAGCGTTTTAACAAGTCTTGCCTCGGTATATCTTGGAGGAGGCTGGGTAAAGTGCTGCTTGGGTTCAATATCCTTCTTAAGAACCTCGTCTCCTTCTTTAAGGTCAGGAAGCATATTATCCTTTTCTTCTGACTGGTCATCCGTTCCCTCAACATAAACCTTCATAAAACCAGAAAATTTCACTTTAGAGCCAGTAGCCCTGAATATAACCTCACCGTTTTTAAGATCAACACTCATAGTATCCATTACTGCAGGCGCCATCTGGCTTGCAACGAAACGCTCCCAAACAAGCCTATATAGCCTTAGCTGGTCACGAGATAAGTATTCCTTTAAACTTGTTGGTGCTCTTAAAGTACTTGTAGGACGAATAGCTTCGTGAGCATCCTGGGCATTGCTGTTTTTCTTTTCTTTTTTCTTTTCACTCTGCAAAAATTCTTCGCCGTAAAAGTTCTTTATATAATCAGCTGCTTCATTTTGAGCAATTTCAGATATTCGAGTTGAATCGGTTCTCATATAAGTAATTAAACCGACAGTACCCTCTTTGCCCAAATCTATACCTTCATAAAGCTGCTGGGCAAGCATCATCGTTTTCTTGGCACGGAAATTCAATTTTCTTGCAGCTTCCTGCTGGAGTGAGGAAGTCGTAAAGGGGGCCGCAGGGTTCCGCTTTCGTTCTTTCTTTGTAACCGAAGCAACTTCGAATTTATTGCCTTCCATCTTGCTTAAGATATTCTGTACATCACTTTCAGATTTCAATTCAACCTTTTCATTTTCCAAACCATAGAAAGTGGCATCAAACGCTGTTTTTCCTTTCAAGAACTCACCATCAATAGACCAGTACTCCTCTGGTATAAAGCTCTTGATTTCTTTCTCTCGGTCAATTATTAACCGTACCGCAACTGATTGTACCCGGCCTGCACTTAAGCCTTTTTTCACTTTCTTCCATAGTAACGGGCTAATGTTATAACCAACAAGTCTATCCAGCATCCTTCTTGCTTGCTGTGCGTCTACCAAATCCATATTAATTGGTCGTGGATGTTTAAAAGATTCTTTTATTGCATCCTTTGTAATCTCGTTAAAAACAACACGGCATTCAGAATTCACATCCATATCTAAGCTATGTGCCAAATGCCATGCAATAGCCTCACCTTCACGATCCGGGTCAGCCGCGAGGTAAATCTTCTTAGCCTTTTTGGCCGCAGACTTAAGTTCCTTTAAAACTGGACCCTTCCCACGAATGGTTATGTACTTTGGTTTAAAGTTGTTTTCAACATCTATTCCGGTTTGGCTTTTAGGCAAATCCCTTATATGGCCCATAGAAGCTTTAACTTTATATTTTTTCCCTAAATAACGCTCAATCGTTTTCGCCTTTGCAGGTGACTCAACGATTACAAGAAACTCTGACATCAATAGTCCTCCTTGAGAGGGATTTTTAAACATTCAGGCAAAATCAATCTTGAATTGCGGTACTTCTTGCCCTGCTAAACTTGCCTGCTTTCATTTATCAATAACCTATAAAACAGCCTCAGGTTGGATATTTATATCCTGAGGAGCGGTTTAAGTGTCTTTTAGCATAATTGAATTAATATGAATTATTCTTCGCCAGCTTGCTGTTATCATCAGCTTTACTGCTTGCGTATTGAAATATTCATTATTATTCTACATTCTATTCAAGTTTGTCAAACTTAAGCGGAATATTTCCGCAACCGTTTCCAAGAAAAAATTCTAAAATGAATAAACAAGCAGTCTTTTTCTTTCCATAATACCTGTTGCAAAATGTATAACAGTTTTAATAGAATTTCAACCTTTTTGTAAAAATTCCTTTAAATTAACACAATTAATATGAGCTGATGTAAGAAAAGGAGCACTTAATTAATAACAAGGCTCCTATTTCATTTACTGATCAGTAAAGAAATTCTTCTAAAATATCTTCAGCTGATTTTACCAGTTTGGCGCCTTGCTGAATTAATTCATTGGTTCCCCCTGAAAACGGGCTAAATATATTTCCAGGGACTGCAAAGACATCTCTTCCTTCTTGAACCGCATAATTAGCTGTGATAAGGGAGCCGCTTTTGCTTTTTGCCTGGATTATCAGTGTGCCTCTGCTAATGCCGCTGATAATTCGGTTCCTCATTGGAAACTGCCATCTTGAGGGTCTTGTGTCTGGCGGATATTCAGAAATAACCAGCTGATTTTTCATCATTTCATATGCCAGCTTTTGATTAGCCTGGGGATAAATATGGAACAGACCGCCAGCTATGACACCAATTGTTTTCCCTTTATTTTTGATTGCTTCCTTATGCGCAATGGCATCAATGCCAGCCGCCAGCCCGCTTACAATAATAACCCCTTTTTCAATAAGCTTGGGAAACATGTATTGAATGGCTTTTTCTCCATACTCTGTTGCCTGTCTGGATCCGACAACGGCCAGGTGAGATCCGCTATTCAGAAGACCGATATCACCTCTCGCATAAATAACCCATGGCGGCTGGTACGTTTCTTTTAATAGCCTTGGATATTCCTCATCAAAAATAGTAATGGTTCTAATGCCATTTGGTGAGTATTGGCGGATTTGTTCCTGGATTTGATCGGAATGAAGATCTTGGAGTACATTTGAAGGACAATCTTGAGTGGTGAATATGCGGGGCATCATTCGGCGGGTTGAATCATTATACATACATTTTAATTGGGGATCTTTCTTCAGAATGTAATAAATCATCTTCCAGCTCATTCCTCTGCAATGATGGAGATGGGTGAGCCTCATATTAAATTCATTCATAGGGAGCCTCCTGAATAATTTTTAAAAGCGGGGTAAGGGCGGGGATACCTGGATTTGCCAATGCAGAAATAGTCCCTCAATTTGAGGGACTATTCTTGAATTATTTAAATAAAATTAATGAGTTTTACACTGATCATAAAGGCCTTTTTCTTTTAAAACCTTTATCAGGGTTTCACCCATTACGGATGGAGTGTCCGCTACTTGAATACCGCATTCATTCATAACACGGATTTTTTCATCAGCTGTTCCTTTGCCTCCTGAAATAATTGCGCCGGCATGGCCCATACGCTTTCCAGGAGGTGCAGTGCGTCCGCCGATGAAGCCTACAACTGGCTTAGTCATATTCGCTTTAACCCACTCTGCAGCTTCTTCTTCAGCTGTTCCGCCGATTTCACCAATCATGATTACAGCATAAGTATCTGGATCTTCATTAAATGCTTTTAATACATCGATGAAGTTTGTTCCGTTAACCGGGTCTCCGCCGATTCCAACAGCAGTAGACTGGCCGATTCCAGCTTGTGACAGCTGGTGTACTGCTTCATAAGTCAATGTTCCAGAACGGGAAACAACCCCAACATGACCTTTAGTATGGATGTATCCAGGCATAATGCCGATCTTACACTCATCAGGAGTAATAACACCAGGGCAGTTAGGACCTACAAGGCGAGTCTTCTTGCCTTCCATATAACGCTTAACTTTAACCATATCCAATACGGGAATATGCTCAGTGATACAAATGGCAAGATCCAATTCTGCATCTACGGCCTCAAGAATAGCATCTGCAGCAAATGGAGCTGGAACATAGATAACTGAGGCGTTTGCGCCTGTCGCCTTAACTGCTTCCTCCACAGTATTGAAGACAGGAACACCTTCTACTTCAGTACCGCCTTTACCCGGAGTAACACCGCCGACAATTTGCGTTCCGTATTCAAGCATTTGCTTAGTATGGAAAAGGGCTGTTGAACCAGTAATCCCTTGAACTATAACTTTAGTATCTTTATTAATAAATACGCTCACGTTAATTCTCCTTTCTGGTCTAAAGAGTGCCATCCTGCGTTCAAAGGTCATAAGCAAAAGATCTATCAGGCAATAACGCCTAAAGGGTTCCGCTATATGCCTTAGACACTGAACGGCCGCTCAATTTTGATTCTTAGCCTACTAAAGAAACGATTTTTTGTGCGCCGTCAGCCATTGATTCAGCTGCGATGATATCGATATCGGATTCAGCAAGGATCTTCTTGCCCAATTCAACATTCGTACCTTCCAAACGTACAACTAAAGGCACAGTCAAGCCTACTTGCTTCGCTGCTTCCACTACACCAGTGGCGATGACGTCACACTTCATGATTCCGCCAAAAATATTAACAAAAATACCTTTTACGTTTTTATCAGAAAGGATGATTTTGAAAGCTTCAGTAACCTTCTCAGCGGTTGCTCCGCCCCCAACATCAAGGAAGTTGGCCGGGTCTCCGCCATAGTGCTTAACGATATCCATAGTAGCCATCGCCAATCCTGCACCGTTAACCATGCAGCCGATGTTTCCATCAAGGGAAATATAGCTCAGGTCATATTTTGATGCTTCGATTTCCTTTGCATCCTCTTCTTCAAGGTCACGAAGAGCCATGATGTCTTTTTGACGGTAAAGAGCATTTGAATCAAAGTTCAGCTTTGCATCCAGAGCCATTACTTTGCCGTCACCAGTTACTACTAATGGATTGATTTCAGCGATGGAGCAATCTTTTTCTATATAAGCTCTGTATAAGCCCATCATGAATTTAACAGCTTGTCCGACAAGCTTTGATGGGATGTTGATATTAAAAGCGATTCTGCGCGCCTGGAATGCTGTTAAACCAAGTACAGGATCGATTTCTTCCTTGAAGATCTTTTCAGGCGTCTGTTCAGCCACTTCTTCGATTTCTGTGCCGCCCTCTTCAGAAGCCATTAAAACTACCCGTGATGTTGCGCGATCCAATACTAGACCAACATAATATTCCTTCTTAATGTCACAGCCCTCTTCAATCAGTAAACGCTTTACTTCCTTGCCTTCCGGGCCTGTTTGATGTGTAACAAGTGTTTTCCCCAGGATTTCACCTGCATATGTACGAACTTCTTCAAGATTTTTGGCAACTTTTACACCGCCAGCTTTACCGCGTCCTCCGGCGTGGATTTGTGCTTTAACCACACATACCTCAGTGCCAAGTTCTTTAGCAGCTTCAACAGCTTCTTCTACTGTAAATGCCACTTTTCCGTTCGGAACTGCCACCCCGTATTGTCTGAGGACTTCTTTACCTTGATACTCATGTATATTCATTTCCCATCCTCCTATCTAACTCTTCAAAAAAATAGACTGCGCTTTCATTTTATTAAATGAAAAACCCCTTGTCTACCATTTACTCTAAAATATTATATTTCTTTAAAAATTAGAAATATTAAAAAGTGCAAAAACCCTGTCATAATAGATGTTTTTAACATAATTTATCATAAAAATATTTTTTTAAAATAAAGAAAAACTGTCTTTTCGACAGTTTTCTTTTCTATTAGACTCAAGTAAAATCACGCTGTCATCCCATGGAATTGATTCGCTGAGAAAGAACCATATTGGTTTACCAGAATAGATTATTTCATATGTTCCCTCTTCCCAGCTTCCTGATCAGTCCTGTAGATAAAAGCAAACACCTCAGCAACAGCCTGATATAGTTCTTCCGGTATTCCCTCATTGATGTTAAGCTTGCCAAGAAGCTCCATAAGAGCAGGATCTTCCTGAACCGGAATATCATGTTCCTTAGCCTTCGCAAGGATATTTTCAGCAACCAGGCCCTTCCCCTTTGCAGATATCTTTGGTGCTCCCTGACTTTCAGGATCATAGGTTAATGCTACCGCTTCTTTCCTGTGTCTTTCATGATCTTTTTTCATATCCTTATATCTACTCCGCTGAATTGATTTGATTGCACAATAGATGTAATTGTTTCTCTTGCCATTGGTGAATCTCCTGCAGACTCCGGCTTTTGGAAGGAAACTGAGGACAGCTTATAATTTAATTTTAAAAGGTTTTCTTTTAAGTCAGCAGCAAATGGAGCTGTTAAGTCCTTTATTTCTTTGTGCTCAGTAATAACTGAAATATTTATGATTCTGTTTTGGACTTGAAGATCGACAATCGTTTCATTCAGATGCTCCAAATTCAAATAAAATATAACCCGGCAATGGCTGGGATCAATTTTTCCCGCTTCCGTTTTCCGGCCGCTCCACTGCATTGTCAAATCGGAGATCTTCCCCCATAAGGAAACCGGCAGCTGAAAGATATAGTGCTGCAATGGACCGGATTCCTGTGAGAGAGCCTGAAAGCCGGTTAATTTATGCAGTAGCCGTTCGGCTGCATCTTTAGCTGAATGTGAAGTTTCTTCATTTAAAAGGCCCATTAGGAGCGGTTTAAGGGTGTCCAGCTTTTCGGCGGCTCCCTCATCGTGATGTTTTAATAAATTTAAAATGTCATGTTCATAAGAAAGCCCCAATGTTCTGATTATTCTCTTTAATTCACTATGAATATTCCTCTGGTCATATGTAAAATTCAACTCTGTTCGCAGGCTATTCTTCAGTTCTTCCAGCATTGTCTTTTCCTGCAGAGTGAGAGCCGCAGCTACCGAAGGTTTCTCACCGGCAAGTATCCTCCCCGCCTGAACAGCAGCCTGCTTTAACCCAGGTGGATCTGACAATAATTGGCCCAAATCAGCATTTAATGTGTAAGAAAGAGCTGATTTGAAAAGGGCATTAAGCAAATTCCTTTCTGCAGGAAAAAAAATCTTTCCATTTCGTATATCATTGAATAAGGTTTCTAATGTTTGAGCTTGTCCACTGCTTTCCGACCTTTGTGAAATAAACCCATTAAGCTTAGCCAAGTTCAATATAAATTCCTGCCTGTTTCCGGATTCGTTTGCTTTCAGAAGTTCTGTCAGGACATGACTAATCGGTTTATTTTGAATGCTTCCTTCCGTAAGCTGCTTTAGAGCCGCAGCCTCATCCGCTTCACCCGGCATCAGCCCAATTACTTTCAGGAGCTGGAAAGCAGTATTTGATCTTGCCTGATTTTTTGTATTCAGCCACTCAGAAAACAATCTGATTATAGCCTGCTGGCCTAGTTTTTCTCTTGAAGTCTTTGTCAGATCCCCAAGGAGCGAATATATTTGCTGCCCTTTGGATGATAAATCAGCACCCTTTAACTCCTCCTGTAATTCTCCCATAAGCGAAGTAAGAGAGTCCCCATGCAAGACTGAGGATAGCCCTGAAAAAATATCCTTTGAAAAAGGAAGCTGCCTAATAATCAGCTCTTTTACTGTCCTCAGGCCATCTTCAGCAGATTGGCTTTCCTTGATCCATTCAGATGACATTTTTAAAGTTTCACCAGTTATTGGAAGCTGTTCTTTAAGAAAAAATTGAATAAGCATTTTATTTTCTCTGGATAACTGCATTCCGAGCTGGCTTAGAAGGCTTTCAGCCAGAGCTGCCGCACCTGGTCTATTTGCTGACTCCATTACCTTTAAGCGCAGCATTTCCACACCTGGCTCAACTTTAAACCAATATCTGCTGTTGGCTGACAAAGGGGTTTCAAGCTGCGCAATCACTTTATGAGACCCTATTTGCACCTCTGCCGTCTGGTTCCGAAATAGCTTTACTATTTTTCCGCTGACAATTTGCCCAGGTCTAAATGCAGCTGTTTTTACTGCATTGTTCTGGTCATGGCTTATGATTCTTTGGATAATTTCAGACGGCTTCATGCCTTCACCTTCTATTCTATTTCACTAATACGATCTTTTATTGGCGCAAAGCTCTTTCGATGATAACGAGAAATTCCATGAAGTATGATGGCTTCAAGATGCTCCTTCGTCCCATAGCCCATATTTTTCTCGAATCCATACTGGGGAAATTCTGTACCTATTTCAGCCATCATTCTGTCTCTCGTGACTTTAGCTATGATAGAAGCTGCAGCAATCGATATGCTTTTGCCATCTCCCTTAATGATTGCTTCCATTGGGTATGGTGTTAAAAGTTTTACGGCATCTACAAGCAGGAAGTCTGGTTTTGGGTTCAGCCCTTCAATTGCTGATAACATTGCCTTTTTTGATGCTTCAAATATATTGATGCGGTCGATTTCTTCAGACTCAATGATTCCAACGCTGACTGCCACAGCCTTAGCCTTAATTATCTCAAAAAACTCTTCTCTTTTGTTCTCAGACACCTTTTTTGAATCATCTAAACCCGGCAGGAAAAAGTCTTCAGGCAAAATAACTGCTGCAGCTACCACTGGCCCTGCAAGAGGCCCCCTGCCTACTTCATCAATTCCGGCAATAAACTGAAAACCCTGGCTCCTGTACCGAACTTCATACTGGGTCATTTCTTTATGCTTTTCAAATATCTTCTTTTGCTGCAGCTTTCGGAAATGCCATTTTGCTAAAAGCTGCTGTACGCCTTTTCTGTCATCATGTTTTATCGAGTGAAGGAAAGGGTCATCCTCTAACTTAATTGTTTTGATCTTTTCTTCTATTTGGCGAATGGTTAACTTTTCCACGGCCTTCTCCTTTTCAATCTAATGTATGTATCGGCATTTTCCAAAAAAAATAAAGGCCTCCTGTGGACAGAAGGTCTTCATCTAAACTATTCAGCTTCACTCCGAACTGCCATCTCTTCAGGCAGTTCCAAAGTGATTGGCCCCAATTTTTCAGAACGGAATTCTCTGATTACCAGCTCTGTTACCTTATCATAATCAATTTCGCCGCCGCCCATCAGACAGCCGCGCAGCCTGCCAATTTTATCAAACACTTCAACAATATCTTCAGGGATTTCATCAAGCTGATATCGCTCATTCAGGCGATCTGGATATTTATCACCGAGAAAGCGCAGGGCATATACTGCAACATCCTGAAGATTTAATATAGTATCTTTAATTGCTCCAGTCAGAGCAAGCTTAAGACCTACTTCCTGATCTTCAAATTTTGGCCATAGGATCCCAGGGGTATCGAGAAGCTCCAGCTCTTTCCCTACCTTTATCCATTGCTGAGCTTTCGTAACGCCGGGAGTATTTCCTGTCCTGGCAATATTCTTTTTGGCCAGGCGATTGATAAGGGTGGACTTTCCAGCGTTTGGAATACCTACAATCATTGCCCGGATTGCTCTTGGCTTGACACCCTTCGCTTTCATTCGATCGAACTTTTCCTGAAGAATCCCCTGAGACGCGGAGACGATTTCCTTCATGCCTAGTCCCGCCTGTGAGTTTATCGCAAGAGCTCTTATGCCCTTATCTTGAAAATGTCTGATCCACTTTTTTGTCGCTTCTTTATCAGCCATGTCAGCTTTATTCAATAAAACAAGCCGGGGTTTGTGCTGAATAATTTCATCGATCATCGGATTTCGTGATGAATAAGGGATCCTTGCATCAACGAGCTCAAAGATGATATCGACCAGTTTTAATTTTTCTGTAACCTGCCTGCGGGCTTTTGCCATATGTCCTGGAAACCACTGGATCGTCAAAGCTGGCACCTCCATCCGATATGTATTTATAAAACAAAGAATCATCAATCAACGATGCGAATGTCCTCTATAGGCCAGTATATTACTCCGGCATCGCCCAGTACTTCTTCCATTGCAACAGGGCCAATGTGACGGCTGTCCTTGCTGAAGCGGCGGTTGTCACCCATTACAAATAAGTGGCCTTCTGGCACTGTTTCCTGTCCAATCTTTTCTTTTAAAGTAAACGGCTCTGTCAGCGGACCATCGATTACCTGCTTCTTATATTCATCCAGGTATGGCTCTTCATAAGCTTTTCCATTAACATAAAGAGTATCATCTTTATATTCAATCTTATCTCCAGGAAGACCTATTACCCTTTTGATGTAATCTTTGTTTTCCGGTGCATGGAAAACAATGATGTCGAAGCGCTCCGGCTCTCCAATCTTATAACTGAACTTATTAACAATCATTCGATCCTGATCATGCAATGTTGGCATCATGGACAAGCCGTCAACCACAATCGGCGCAAATAAAAAATATCTGATGACTGCCGCTAGCAGGACTGCG
Organism: Cytobacillus sp. NJ13; assembly: GCA_030348385.1. Lineage (NCBI taxonomy): Bacteria > Bacillati > Bacillota > Bacilli > Caryophanales > Bacillaceae > Cytobacillus > Cytobacillus sp. NJ13. The sequence continues at coordinate 1,743,120 of JAUCFP010000006.1, forward strand.
ATTACAAGAGCTTTTGTCCATTCCCACAATTCATTTTTCTTTTTTGCCATAGCCTTCCCCACCATTCTTCCGTCAAAAATTATGCTAATATTCCTGCTTGTACCGCAGTAAGTGATTTCTATTGTTTATTGTACAAAAATTCATCTTAATAAACACGATGGGAATCTTATTTATATATTATTTAACATTTATGTAATATTATTTGCATTCTGCTGTTTCATGAAAGAAAAAGGAGCTTGATTAACAAGCTCCTTCTTTTCTTTATTATCGAATTTCTTTGATACGAGCTTTTTTACCGCGAAGGTTACGCAGGTAGTAAAGTTTCGCACGGCGGACTTTACCGCGGCGGATAACTTCAAGCTTCGCAATCTTAGGTGTGTGTACAGGGAATGTACGCTCAACGCCTACACCGTAAGAAATCTTACGAACTGTGAAAGTTTCGCTGATTCCACCACCACGACGCTTAATCACAACACCTTCGTATACCTGAACACGCTCACGAGTTCCCTCAACAATACTTACGTGTACACGTACAGTATCACCAGGACGGAAAGACGGAAGGTCTGTACGAAGCTGTTCTTTTGTGATTTCTTCAATTAATTTTTGCATCGTTTTCAACTCCTCTCAGCAGACGCTCTTGCACAACCTATATGTTTGCAGCGGAACATCTTTATCAGACATAAACTGAACAAGTTCAGCCTAAGTCACAAAAAGTATCATACCATACTTGGACGGCAACTTCAATGTTATTTATCTTCTTTTTTTATTTCTTCTAGCCATTTTTGCTGATCTTTTGTTAATTCTGCATCCTCAAGAAGATCAGGACGCCTTACATACGTCCTTCTCAAGGATTCTTTGGCTCGCCACTCTTCGACAAGGCGATGATTCCCTGACATGAGGATATCCGGCACTTTAATTCCCCTGAAATCCGCTGGACGGGTATAATGAGGGTGTTCAAGAAAACCTGTGCTGAAAGAGTCTTTCAGGTGTGATTCTTCGTTGCCTAACACACCAGGGAGCAATCGGACAACACTATCGATTACGACCATGGCTCCGAGCTCTCCTCCAGTCAGCACAAAATCTCCAATTGAAATTTCATCGGTTACCACATGTTCCCGTATTCTTTCATCATATCCCTCGTAATGGCCGCAAACAAAAATCAGGTGATCCATTTCCGCAAGCTCTTCAGCTTTCTTCTGTGTAAAGCGTTCTCCTTGAGGACACAGAAGAATAACCCTCGGAGATGCCCCGCTTTTACTGCGAAGATCATCTACAGCATCAAATATGGGCTGCGGTTTTAAAACCATTCCCGCCCCTCCGCCATATGGATAATCATCTACGGTTTTGTGCTTATTGTCGGCATACTCCCTAAAGTTGACCACATTATATTTCACTGCTTCATTTTCAGCCGCTTTTTTTAAAATGGAATGCCCAAAAACTCCTTCAAACATTTCAGGAAACAGCGTGAGCACATCAATATTCATCATGAAAGCAAACCTTCTATCGCATTAATTTTCACAAGTTTGTCTTCCACATTAACTTCCTTAACAACATCTTCAATATAGGGGATCAGGATTTCCTTCCCGCCTTTTGCTTTGATTACCCATACATCATTTGCTCCAGGAGAAAGAATTTCCTTGATTTTACCTACTTCCGCTCCATCAAGCGTTTCAACAGTACACCCTATGATTTCATGGTAGTAAAATTCATCTTCTTCAAGATCGCCTAACTGATCTTCTGAAATTTTCAGGATGCCACCCTTCATTTTTTCAATCTCATTAATATTTTCGTATCCTTCAAATGTAAGCAAATCGAATGATTTATGGGTACGGTGAGTTTTCACTATCAGTTCAATTGGATCACCTTTTGTGTCAGGCATGAACAAATAAAGTTTATTTCCCGGCTTATACCTTTCTTCTGCAAAGTCTGTTTTGGAAATGACTCTTGCTTCCCCTTTTATGCCATGGGTGTTCACGATTTTTCCTACGTTGAACCATTTCTGCATTTACTATCACCTCTAGCGTATTTCATCTACAATTCCATCTCTTATGATGATGGTTTTCCCTTTTTCTATGTCTTCCCAGCGGGTACCCTTTTGAATCTCAATAATCGCCTGGACTTCTTTTTCTTTTAATTCGCTTCCTAATGGTAGCATATGTAATTGTTCTATTTGAAAATCGAGGAGCTGGACTTTTTCCTGCCTCATTTGAATTTCCTTTTCAAAATGCTTTTTTAGACTGGCCGGATGCAGTTTTTTGGTTTTTTCCTGTTTTTTCAGTTCAAACCTCAGCTGATCACTTTCTTTCTGCAGCTGCTTTTTTTGGGCCATATAGCCTTCCAGCAGTTCTTTCTTGCTGTTCTCTGTCAGCACCTGCTTAACTGTAACCGATTGAATAATGTTCATGTACAGCGCCTCCCAAATTGATCCGATTAAAAAACGGCGTTACTGACACTACTGTCAAATTCTTAGTTGGCGATGTTTTTATTTTAACTTTTCTCGTGAAATGCTGTGTTAATTATATATTCTGCCCGTTGATGAATAAAGTTTTAAATCAGAGGACAATAAAGTTCAAACAGCAGGATTTTTTAGATTGTAAAAAAAGGAGGGGAAGCCCCTCCTTTTTTGGTAATACCCTGCTCAATTGCAGGATAATTATTCGATGATCTCTAAAAAGATCTTCTTTTGTTCTGATGAACCTGCTGCATAGACAACGGTCCGTATTGCTTTCGCAACGCGCCCTTGCTTCCCAATTACTTTCCCCATGTCATTCTTGTTGACGGAAAGCTGATAGGTTACGCGCTGATCCTCTTCTTGGACATTCACTTGAACGTCTTCCGGAAAATCAACAAGGGGCTTAACAATCGTTTCGATAAGCTCTTTCATCTTATAGTGAATTACTTACCGTTTTTAGCGTTATGGAATTTCTCCATAATGCCTTGCTTAGAGAAAAGGTTGCGTACTGTATCAGATGGCTTGGCGCCTGTCTGAAGCCATTTAAGAGCCAACTCTTCATTGATTTCAACGATTGCTGGCTGAGCAACCGGGTTGTAAGTTCCTACTGTTTCAATGAAACGTCCGTCACGAGGAGAACGAGAATCAGCTACAACGATACGATAGAAAGGGTTTTTGTGAGCACCCATACGCTTTAAACGAATTTTTACTGCCATTTTAAAAAGCACCTCCGAATAGTTTCACACAAGATAGTATAATATCAGATAGTTAATTAGTTTGTAAAGGTTTTTTTCTTTACATCTTATGAAAAGCTTAAATGACTGGAAAAGCGCAAGCGCCTTGATCACCCCCGACAAGCACAAGACGAGCCTTTCGAAAAGGCGTTCTTTGCCTTTTTGGGAGGATTGGCTTGTGAACTTGAGGGGGTAGGCGCTGGAGCTAGACATTACTAAAAAGGGTTAAAAGGAAGCTTAAACCCGCCTTTTTTCTTACTTTTTTGCTGCATGCCAGCCATTTGCTTCATCATCTTTTTCATGTCTTCAAATTGCTTCAGCAGACGGTTGACTTCAGGCACGGTTCTTCCGCTTCCCTTGGCAATCCGTTTGCGGCGGCTTGCATTGATGATTTCCGGATGAGTTTTCTCTTCCTTTGTCATCGATTTAATAATCGCTTCAACGTGAGTGATTTGCTTCTCGTCGATTTGGATATTATTCAAGCCTTTGATTTTGTTGGCGCCAGGCATCATTTTCAGAAGCTCGTCAAGAGGCCCCATATTGCGGACCTGTCCAAGCTGATCCAAAAAGTCGTCAAATGTGAAGGAAGCAGTGCGCATCTTCTGCTCAAGCTCTTTTGCCTTTTCTTCATCCACATTAGCCTGTGCTTTTTCAATTAGGGATAGGACATCTCCCATACCTAATATACGGGATGCCATCCGTTCTGGATGGAACGCTTCAAGCGCATCCAGCTTTTCGCCAAGACCGACGAATTTAATCGGCGTATTTGTTACGGATCTAATGGATAGAGCCGCACCGCCTCGGGTATCGCCATCCAGCTTCGTCAGGACAACCCCAGTAAGACCCAGCAGATCATTGAAGCTTTGCGCTACGTTAACCGCATCTTGACCGGTCATGGCGTCTACAACAAGGAAAATTTCATCTGGATCGGAAAGCTCTTTGATTTGCTTTAGCTCATCCATTAAGGCTTCATCCACATGCAGTCTTCCTGCTGTATCGATCAGAACATAATCATGATGATCCTCTTTTGCCTTTGCGATTGCCTGTTTTGCAATTTCAACAGGACTGACTTGATCACCAAGGGAGAAGACCGGCATATTAAGCTGTTTGCCAAGCGTTTCGAGCTGTTTAATCGCCGCAGGGCGGTAAATATCTGCAGCAACCAGCATCGGATTGCGGTTATACTTTTTGCGGAGCAGGTTTGCAAGCTTTCCGGTTGTAGTCGTTTTACCGGCACCCTGAAGACCGACCATCATAATGACTGTCGGCGGGCGATTGGAGACAGCAATTTTGCTTTGCTCTCCGCCCATCAGTTCCGTTAATTCTTCTTTAACAACCTTAATTACCTGCTGTCCTGGCGTCAGGCTCTTTAATACTTCCTGCCCGACAGCGCGTTCGCTGACTTTTTTGACAAACTCTTTGACGACTTTGAAGTTTACGTCCGCTTCCAAAAGGGCGAGACGGACTTCACGCATCATTTCTTTTACATCCGCTTCATTGATTTTGCCTTTTCCGCGGATCTTCTGAATTGTATTTTGCAGTCGGTCGGCCAATCCTTCAAATGCCATATATGCCGCCTCCTAATCTAATTTCTCAAGCTCTGCCACTGCTTCTTCCAATGCATCTCGGGAAGGGGAGCCTTCCTTGAGCATCTCTTTTATTTCTGCAATCAGCTTGCTGCGCTCTTGAAATTTATGAAATAATAATAGCTTTTCTTCATACTCTTCAAGCATTGCTTCTGTTCTTTTAATGTTGTCATATACCGCTTGCCGGCTAACATCATATTCCTCGGCAATCTCTCCAAGCGAAAAATCATCCAGGTAGTACAGGGACATATAGCTTCTCTGCTTAGGAGTTAACAACGACTGATAGAAATCATAAAGGTAGTTCATCCTCGTTGTTTTTTCGAGCATCCCTATTCCCCCTTGTTAAGTGAAAAGCCTTTACAAAGTAAGTTTACATAGAATTTCATATCATGTCAAGAAAATATCTTTACAGCGTTGGCAGTTCTTATTTCCAGATGAAAGCTTCAGGCAAAAATTAAACTGGCATTCAATCTGATTTTACTTATTTTTCCTATTTTTTGCATCCAGCAGCCTTTTCATGCGCTCTTCTCTTTCTTTCGGCGAGGGTTCTGCTGCTGGTTTTGGCCGGTTTGGTTTTTTCTTTTCTTTTGTTTTTTCCGGTGTTTCTTTTACAGAAGTTTCCCTTTGAAGTTTAACGGGCATCTGCACGGAAGGAGATTGTTTTTCCCTGGAAGCTTTAAGGTTTTGAATTTTCATAGGCTCCTCTGGCTTTTCCTTTTTCTTGCTGTTTTTCTTCAAAATTCTCGCTGCGAGAGCAGTTAAGCCAAAGCGCCTTACCGCGATTTCTGAAAAAAAGATCAGGAATGCAGCGAGAAGAAGCCATTCGCTGATCGGCTGTTTGGTGCTGGCTGGTTTTTTCAGCGATCTGAAAGCTTCTTCTCCGCTTTTCAGCTCCTTGCCGCCAGTCATTTTTGAGAGTGACTCCAAATGCTCCTTATTTGTTCCCTTTTGCAGATACTCTTCTGAATAGGGAATAGTAAATCCAGTCTGATGAACCTGTATATTCCCATTTTGATCTGTCTGTTTAATATTTAAAAAATACATTCCCGCACTTTCAGGCATTGACGCCTCATATTTACCTGGAGCAGTGAGCCTTATATTGGCTTCTATCTGATCGCCCGTTTCCGACACGATAGATGCCTCAATGGGCAAAGACTTGCTTGCCGCAGACTCCAGGCTGAGCACTGTATTGCCATCCTTATTCTCAACAGCAACCCTGTATGGTTCACTTTCATATTGCGGCAGGGTTTTGGTGACAAGCTGATTAATAAATGATGGCCACTTTTCCCATCGGGCCCAATCTCCTGACCATTTGCCTGAGGAGTCGGATGTAAAGGCAGCTGCCCGCCCCATTCCGTATTGCCATTCAGCAAGTACAGGATCTTCTTTTTCACTTAACAGCGGCACCTGCGCTCGCGGCTTGGCCGTAGCAGCTATATAGGCATTCATTTCTGGGACACCTTTTTCAAAGAGTGAGGACCATTCAGGGTAGGGCTGGACACTTGGATAAAATGGATTGTCTTCGATATAGGTTCTCGTAGCCATTACCGTTTCGCGTGATAATATGCTCGGAATGACGGAAGAGTCTATAACATCGTAAAAACGCCCTGACCCCATTCCCGCAAGATCTTCAAGCAGTCCTCTATCAGCATCCTGACCAAGTGCGACAGTTGATAGAGTGATATTCTTCTCTTTCCCGCTTTCGATTAAAAGCTCATAGTCTCCATTTGTGGCAGATTGGCCATCTGTCAGCAAAATAATATGCTTTCTCTGAAGCTGCAATTCTTCAAGCTCACTGTATGCTTGTTCCAGAGAAGTAAAAATTTCTGTCCCCCCGCCTGGTGTAATAGATCTGATTTTTTCAATTGCCTTCTTTTTATCCTTGAGAGGCTCGGTTTCAAGGATTTCCCATGGCCGGTCATCAAATGCAATGAATCCGATTGTATCTTCTTCACGCAGCAGCTCCACTGAACGGGCAGCCGCCTCTTTCGCCAATTCAATTTTATTCCCGGCCATGCTTCCAGAACGGTCCATAACTAATACCAGGCCTAAGGAAGGCATTTCTTTCTTGCCCTTGATATCCATATCCACCGGCAGCAATTTCTCAATCGGAGTTTTAAAATAGCCCCCCAGCCCGAAGCTTTCTTCACCGCCAAACATAATAAAACCGGTGCCGAATTCCTTAACTGCCTTCTCCATCAACGTCATTTGATGCTCTGAAATAACTGTTGCAGGAACATTATTAAAAATAATCGACTGATATTGCAAATATCCTGAGAGAACGGTTGGAAGCTCCTCTGGAAGAACCGTGTCTGTCTCGAGGCCTGAACCTTTTAACAGATTCGCAATATCACCCGAGTCCTTCCCTTGTACGATCAGCACCTTAGGGGTTCCCTTAACATTTACAACCGAGTGCAGTGTATTGTTTTCAGAGAAGGCGTCCTGGTCAGCAGCTATCTCTGCTTTATATACGGTTAACCCTGCTGTATCTGCTTTGTGAGTAAAGGTATATACATTTTTCCCTTCATTCACTTGAATGGTTTCCTTTAAAACCTCTTTATGGTTTACAGATAATCTGATATCAGCTTCTTTGGCAACATTGCTGGTAACTTCTATTGTAATCGGAGCCTCTTCTCCTAAATAAAGTGATGGAGGCATCTTTAATTCTGAAATTGATACATCGTCACCTGCTGCTGTTCTTAATGGTACATAGTCAATCTCGATACTTCGATTCTTTAAAACTGAGGCAGCCTCCAGGCTTTTGCCTGCCGTTTCATTTCCGTCCGTCATCAAGACAATTCTGCCAGAAGAATCCCTCGGAATGAGTGAAGCGGCAAATTGCAGACCTGCTTCCAGATTCGTTTGAGAATCGTCTGCTTTCCCGTTAAATTCGGTAATAGCTTCACGGTTCCTGCCCAAATTCTGTTCAAGCACTACATTCTTGCCAAAAGCTGCCACCGTAAATTGATCCTCACTTTTCCTGTGGCTGGCACTGTTTTCTATCCAGGAGAGTGCCTCCTCATTTGGGCCAATGCTTGCAGACCGGTCGGCCAGAAATACGACGGTCTGTCCCTTAACCGGAAGGACCACCTGGGGAACTGTCAGTGCAAAAATTAATAATGAGAAAATGACCAGCCTCAGAATAGCAATCCAATATTTTTCTTTTCCTTTCTTCCTGTGATTTCGAATATACAAAAAGACCATTATGACAGCAGGAATCAGGAGCAGAAACAGGAAGGGATATTTAACCTCTATGCCCACGGCGATATACCTCCCATTCGATAGCAATCAGTATAAAAGCAATTAACGCCAGCCAGAACCAGAGGCTTTCGTTCGGCCTTTGGATCATGCTGTTTTTTTCAGAAGATTCTTCATTCAATATGAAAGATTCTTCTATTCCTGCATTTTTCTCCCTTTCATCCAATAGGACAGAAAAATAATATATTTGATTCCCTGATACCGCCTGGTAAGTCCCTGGAATCACAGGAGCTTTAAAGTTTTCTTTGTTTAGATCAAGGGAGTATAGATTTTCGTCTTTATTATTGAAAATCTCCCAGCTTCCATTTCCTCTGCCAATATTTATCCATCTTTCTTCTCCGGCACTGAAATATCCGAGGAAATCTGTTTGCTGGGATAACCACTGGTAAGAGTTATACAAAAAGATCGGAAAACCTGGCAGGAGTGGCCAATCTGTGTCGGATAGATCGAAATTGACAATAATAATTGGCTGTCCATTCTGCATTCCCTTCTGGATTAAAGGAATGTCCCCACTTTTCAAAACAGTTTCCCATTCTCCTTTCAATGCAGCGGAAGCGGAACTGATATACACACGGTCAAAGTCTGTATATTCAAATAAAAGATCCTCATCCCCCGAAATTGCCTCTTTAAGTTTTGTTTTTTCCTTGCCTGTGTTAAAAAAGATCATTGGCAGCTCTGGAAGTTCCGATATTGTGCTTCCTTCTGCTACAACCACACCCTTCATTTCAAAACCTTTAAGAGCAGCGGGATCTGTCTGCAGCAATTCGGCTCCTATGGTTTGAAAGCCCTTCACTGCAAACGGATTTATATCCCCCATAGTGTAAACCTTTGGTTTTGGGTCTGTGTAAATAGAGGCAGCGAAATTATCTGCACTGTAGCCGTCATTAATGGAAATGGATGCCTCATAATAAGGTTTTTCAGGCAGGTTTTTAATCTGTACGGTTGTTTGTTCATTTGCTTTCAATGATAAATTTTGCTCAAATAAGACTTCATCCTCAAATTGGACGGTAAAACCTGTTTCTATATTTCCGGAAGACTGGTTTTCTATCACCGCAATGGCTGAGATACCATCACCAGCTGAAGCTGTTCCAAACGATTGCAGCGAGACATTCCCTGCATCCTCTCCAATATTATGTACAACAGTGTATAGGCCAGCCAGTTCCTCCATTAAATCATTTTTTACAGCCGAATCTGAAAAAATATGAAGGGCTGTGTCTTTTCCTGAAGATAAGGAACCTGCCAATAAGAGGGCTTTATCCATATTTTCATGTTCATAAGTAAGTTTCAGCCCATCAACGGTTCTGCGAATGGCATTTGGATCATCTTCACGGCTTAATAGGATCTCATTTTTCTCTCCTGCTTTAATCAAGGTTACCTGCTGGCCATTAAGCTTGGCGGCAAGGTCAAGGATTTCCTCTTTTGCGATTTCAAAACGGCTCTTTCCTCCGTGTTCAGCCGACATAGAGGCGGATGGGTCTATAATGATGATTAAATGTTCCCCTTTTAAAGAGTCTTCAAGCCAAAATGGGCGCACAAGGGCCAGCATCAATAGGATCAGAGCCAATAATTGCAGCCAAAATAATAGATTCTGCTGTAGCTTTTTCAGCCAAGGGGAGGCCTGCCATTCGTTCAGAACCTGCTCCCAGAGCAGATTGGATGAAATGGTCTTTTCCATGTACTGCTTACGAAAGAAATAAAATAGGATAACTGCTCCTATAAAAATGGCTAAAATAAAATAGATAGGATTTAAGAATTGCATTGTGTCCTCACCTGACCAGCCCCTTCGCATACAGATCCCTGAAAAGAACGGTCTGAAGATCTCTTGTTTCCGGGGCAAAGATATACTGGCCGCCATACCGTTTGCATAAAATCTCAAGCTGTTCATTATGTTCTTTTAGGCGCTTTTCATATTCAGCTAATACGGAAGGGCCCATGCTGACATTTACTGCTGTCCCTGTTTCACTATCAATTAACTTAATATCTCCAGAATATGCAGGGGTCATCTCTTCATCTGCCTGCACCTGAAATAGCCAGAACTCCTGTTTTAACCCCCTGAGCTTCCAAAAAAGGTTTTCCCAATCCTGAAGCGGCTCAAAACCATCTGCTATTATTACAGCAAGCTGCTGATGTTTAGAAAGAGTTTCTTTCAGACAGCCCAGAAAGTTTGTAGAAAGAGCTGCAGGTTCAATTTTTTGGATCTCCATGAACGTTCGCCTGCTGTAAACAGAGCCTTTCCTTTTGATAGGCTGCACGCCTGCAGAAGAAACAGCTGAAAAGAAAAGCCGGTCTTCACTTGAAAGCACCATAAAGCTCAAAGCTGATGCCAGCGATTTGGCATATTCCCATTTCTGCTGGATTTTTGTCATTGAAGACGTTGCATCCAGGTAAACTGCAATAGAAAGCTCCTGCTCATCCAGGAAGCGTTTAATATAATGTTTTTGTGTTCTGCCATAGACATTCCAATCTATTTGTCTAATATCGTCACCAGGCTGATAGGCCCTGAAATCAGAGAATTCCATGGAAGATCCGAATTTATGGGATTGCCTGGACCCTGAATGAAATCCTCTTTTCCTTGTCTTTGCAGCAATCTTTCGTTTTTGAAGCTTTGCAAGTAGAGCATGATGGCTGTTCATCAGCTTTTAGCTCCCCAGGAAGTTTCGTTTAACAAAGCTTCAATAATCGAATCCGCCGAAATACCCGCTGCTTCTCCCTCAAAGTTCAAAATAAGACGATGCCGCAAAACCGGATAGGCAGCGTTTTTAATGTCTCCTATTGATACATGGAATCGGCCGGAGCACATGGCTCTTGCTTTTGCCATACTTATCAGACTCTGAAGGCCGCGTGGACCGCTGCCATATTGGACGTGCTTTTTCACTGTTTCTGGTGCCCCCTCTGATTCCGGGTGCGTGGCAGTGATCATCCAAACAGCATAATCCAGGATTTCATCTGATAGGAGAATTTCTCTCGAAAGCTCCTGAAGGGCCATGACATCCTTCAATCCGGCGGCTTTATTTAAATGAGTTTTTTGCGTCCCCGTAGTCCTCCGGGCAATTTCTTTTAATTCTTCTTTCGTCGGATAGGCAACATTCACCTTGCATAAAAACCGGTCCGTTTGTGCTTCCGGCAGGGGGTAAGTCCCTTCCATATCAATCGGATTTTGAGTTGCGAGTACAAAAAATGGCTTTTCCATCTTTTTGGTTTCGCCCATTATAGTGACCGTTTTTTCTCCCATTGCCTCGAGCAGGGCACTTTGTGTTTTTGGTGTTGCCCTGTTAATTTCATCTGCCAGGATGATGTTTGCAAATATGGGCCCTTTATGAAAACTGAATATTTGCCTGCCTGCTTCATCAGGCTGAAGCAGCATGGTTCCGGTTATATCGGATGGCATAATATCAGGGGTGAATTGAATGCGTGAAAATTTGAGATCCAGCACTTCTGCAATGGTTTTAATCAGCATGGTTTTACCCAGACCAGGCAAACCTTCAAGCAAAACATGCCCTCCTGAGAATATGCTCCATAAAACATGATCGACTACTTCTTCCTGGCCGACTATGAATGTTTGAATTTCATCTTTCACTCTTGCAATAATATCTGCTGCTTGTGCGAATTGCTGTTCTTTTTCCTGTGTTGCGGACATTGAAGTCACTCCTTGTCAGGATCTATACTTGTAAAATAATTTTTAACGATTTCCTCTAAATCAGCCGGAAGTTTATACCGGTCTGTACTCTGTCTGTACGACTTTTCATAGTTCCCGAAAACTTCACTGTAAGGTCTGATATTTCCTTTTAAGACAGGACCTTCCCCTTCAAGCTGCTGTCCTGGACTCCCCTGTGCAATGCTGCCATTGTCATTTTCAATATTCGTCTTCCCTTCCATGCCAGATGGAATGGTGAGCAGATCCCTGGATCCCTGTCCGAGCCCGGCACCTCCTCCAAGACCGCTGCCTGACCCACTCCCTGAGCCAGCCCCGGTACCAGAGCCCGAACCCGAACCATTTCCTGAGCCGTTTCCATTTCCTGAGCCGCTGCCTGAACCCGATCCGCTGCCATTGCCACTGTTTGAGCTATTGCCAGCTTGATTTTGCTTATTTTGCTGATTTGAATTATTCTGCTGCCCCTGATGAGGCGTATTGGAAGCGTTTCCTGAACTGCCAGGCTGGCCAGGCGGCGCAAAAGCGAGCTGTCCCGGGGTCATTCCATTCGCAGCCATTTGCTGCTGTAAAGAAATCCCTGAACGCTGCAGAGCATCTTGTGCTGCAGCCAGCTGTTTTACAAGCTCTTCTGATTGCAATGCCTTTTCGAGCTGATCCAGGAGACTTGACAGCTCTTCTTCAGACAACGGTACTTCACTGCCAGTAAGCTCTTTCAAGGTATTTCTTTGATCTTCATTAAGTTCCGTCCTCTGCTTATCAAGCTTTGACAACTCTTCCCTAAAGGAAGCCAGATCTTTTTCTTTCAGCATTCGGCTTAATTGTTCTAACCCGCTCTTATCAAGATCGTTTTTCATATTTTCCAGGGCTAGTGATTTTTCTTTTTCTTTCATTGCCTTTAACTCTAAGCTTTTTGTTTGCTTCGCTAATTCCTTCAATGCTTCCTCAGCAGACTTTTTTTCTGCAATCTTGTCTTTTGCTTCTTCTAATGCTTTTTTCACTTCAGGATTCTTTTCTTTCTCAGCTTTTTTCTCAAGTTTCTCTTTAGCTTCTTCAACTATCTTGATTTCCTTCTCCTGTTTTAGCGCCAATTCCATTTTCTCGCCCGGAATCATGTATAAGAGCACTGCCAAACCAAGAAAAGACAAAAACATTAGAAAAGGTTTGGGAAGAATGTAAGTTTTCTTCCTGACTAAAACCTGATGGTGCACCTTTTTCATGTGCTTTACTGCATCTGCCAGCTGCAATCTTGCCAGAATGCCATCATCGTGAAGGAAAGAATGGGCTGTCATGACCCTGTCTTCCGCTACAAACGTGTTATACAATGAAGCAGCCTGGGTCATGTCAGGGCGCCTCTTCCAAATTCGAAAAGCTGCATAAAAAGCAGACAGAAATAACATCAGCAGGAGATAGTTTTGCAGAAATGGGATAACAAAAAATCTTGCTGCCATCATAAGAAAAAAGGCCAAGACAGCAGCTGATAAAAGGAACACCTGGAATTCCTTAACGATCAGCTGAAATAGGAGCTGTCTTTTTACCGGTTTTAAAAGTCTAAGATATTGATTGCGGTTTTCCACCGATATCATTCCCTTATTAAAATTTACGGGCAATCCCGTCTCCAGGGATTTGCCCGAATAAATGTTAGCCCTTTTTCATATTGGGACGGAGTTTTTTTATGCTCAGCAGAATAGCTCCAATGAAAATCAATGTGTACGAAATTAAGTATGAAATCCATAAAGGAAATTCAATGCCTGTTGATCTAGTAATTTCATTGGTCATTTCCGGCTCAAAGGTGCTTATCAGAATAATGACCGGGTTGAGCATAGCCGGGAAGTATGCAAGAGGATTTGTGGGCTGAGTCCCTGTATAGCCATATGCATTGGTTAATTGCATAAAAATCAAAGTCAGGAATGCCGTTCCTCCTGCTAGAAATAAAGTAACCCCATAGGTGGTAACCATTGAGACAATTGTTTTTCTAATTAGCGTTGAAAACAAGACCCCGAGGCTTCCATAAACCAGAATGGTAAATAAATAAAAACCCATTGTCGTAAGCAGCTGACCTGGGGAAATGCCTCCAAATAAAAACACAAAGCTATAAAGAGGCAAACTTGCCGCAATAAGCAGAATCAAATATGAAATGGAAGAGATCAGCTTGCTCAATATAATGCTTGAAGAGCTTTGGGTCGTTGTGAGCAGAATATTTAAGGTCTGCCTCTCTCTTTCACTGCTGATAACCCCAGCTGTTAAACCGGGAGTAATAAACAGAATTAAGCCAAGCTGCAATATAGATAGAACCATAAACATTGTCCGGCTCTGATCTGGTTTAAAAAAGCCCTGCATGTTATTTGACAATGATTCTATAAAGATAAAACCAACAATGATCAGCCCTAATGCAAGGAGGTAAAAGAGTACCCCCAGGTAGCTTTTAAAGCTGCGGAAGCGGAGCTTAAACTCTTTATTCAGAACAGGATTTACAACTAAATTCTTCATGTCAGCTCAACTCCCTTTGTAATTTCCATAAAGACATCTTCCAGATCCGTTTCTGCTTCAGCAAAGCTGGTGATCGCCAAATTATTTAAAATGGCTCTTTTCAGCAGTTCTGTTTGTTCTTCAGCTATCCCTTTATAAATAAATTGAAAAGATGCTCCGTCTTCAAGCAAAGCTACTTTGAATATATTAGGATCATCTTCAAAAAAGGAGACGGCCTTTTCTGCGCTTCCATGAACTTTTACAATGATCAGCCTTTCTCCCCTCAGCTGTGACTGAATATCAGCGACAGACCCCTGAGCCACCAGTTTCCCCTGATCAATAATGCCAATGGTATCGCACATTTCTGCAAGCTCAGGGAGAATATGTGAAGATATTAAAATTGTTTTGCCCATGCTTTTCAATTCTTTTAATATTTCCCTCATTTCCACCCTAGCTCTTGGATCAAGTCCTGATGCAGGTTCATCAAGAATCAGCACTTCAGGATCATGGATAAGGCACCTGGCCAGGCAGAGACGCTGCTTCATGCCTCTTGATAATAGGTCTACATATGACTCTCTTTTATTTGACAAGTTGACTAGGTCGAGAAGCTGCGGAATCAGCTTCTCGCGTTCTGCAAATGGTATTCCGTAACTCGCACCGTAGAAGTGCAGATACTCATCAGCCTTAAGCTGGTCATAAACCCCGAAGAAATCCGGCATATAACCTATCTGCTTCCTCACGAGCTTTGATTCCTTTTGAACATCATACCCGTTTACGTAAGCAGAGCCCGAAGTGGGAGCAAGTAAGGTTGCTAAAATGGAGAAGGTTGTGGATTTTCCAGCACCATTCTGTCCGACAAAACCAAATACACTGCCTTTTTCTATATTTAAATTTAAAGAATCAAGTGCTGTAAATTTTCCGTATCTTTTCGATAAATCCATAATTTCGATCATTTTTCCACCTCCCCTTTGATCGTAACAGCCGGCAATTGAACGAAAGGATCACCCTGAGCTGATTTATTAAGCTTTATAATAAAACGGCCTTCTTTTGAAACAAACTGGGATAAGTCATCTTTACTTGTCAGCTTTATGCTCCTTTGATCCGGTTCAATCGGCAACCACTCACCTGTTTTATGGTTTTTTATCGAATACTGTACGTTTTGGCTATTGACCCTTACCGAAATTTCTTCTAATCTATATGTTTTCTCTTTCAGCTGCTTCGGAAGGCTGAGAATATATTCATATTCTCCGTCTTCAAGCATCATTTCTGCATTCGTGCTGCCCATGCCTTTTTCATAAATCTGACCCTGAATCACATTCCAATCAGCAGCCATCATTCCATCTTTCAGTGTAAAGGATCCGGAGAACTCATTTATGGCCTCAAATGGCTGAAGGATCATATTTGTGTTATTCTGTTTTTCCTTCTTCCCTCTCATGGCTACATCAATAATTGATTCTTTTGTAATACCAGCAAGGACTGGCTGAGCAACATCCCCAAGCAGAAATGTAGTGGAGGCGTATTCAAGCTTTTCTCTTCTTAACCTATTAATATCATTTTGACCATTGGCAGGGTATGCCACATTAAAAGTTCCTCCATATGGTCTGCTCAGCAGGGACTGCTTTATGGTTTTATCCACTTTAATTGTCTCATCCTTCTTGATTGGCCCTAATTTGATTGCTTCATTGCCTGACCAAATATATAATTCTTCAAAATCATACTCACTTTCGTTTTTGATTGTTCCCGTTAATCTTTTTTCCTTAAGGGTTATGTCCGCTTCAAACTTCCCGCTGATTTCTGTCTGGGCCTTTCCGTAAATTGTTTTGGATGACCAATATTCTACCTCAGGGAAAATAATCTCATTGTTTTTTACTTTTTCAGCCATGATTCCGCCTCTAAGGGGATCAGATGAAGTGGAATTATTTGAATAAACCACTGCATTAAATTCGCCTTTGGGCAATGAGAGGATATATTCACCGCTTTTATTTGACAGCAGGGTTGAAGCCTGATAACCGGTAAGCAGATTGTTATTCACTTTATATATCCCCATCTGGTTGAGCTGCGGCTGAGAAATTCTATCTTTTGCCCCCATTCCAAAGACAGCTGCACCCATTAATATGGCGATAGAAGGAATGATCCACCAGGAATGCTCCCGTTTATCAAGCTTTCTTAATACAAAATAAAGAACAGGCACTATCAGAATAATATAACCGGCAAAAAGTCCAATAAGCTGCCCGATTGAAAAATTGGATGCAGGAAAGAATTCATTCACTTCTGCAAATTCCCAATACAGCTGGTCCAGGTAATCCTGAGAATATGGGCTGGATCCAATGCCGGCACCAGTTGCCTGATTAATAAAGTCTGCAAACCATGTGTCGTATCCCTGCCATGAAGATA
This sequence comes from Cytobacillus sp. NJ13, assembly GCA_030348385.1. Taxonomy (NCBI): domain Bacteria; kingdom Bacillati; phylum Bacillota; class Bacilli; order Caryophanales; family Bacillaceae; genus Cytobacillus; species Cytobacillus sp. NJ13. The sequence goes on from JAUCFP010000006.1 coordinate 1,759,662, forward strand.
AAGGCTCATCTCCCAGTGAAAAAGCTGTCTGCAAGATCGTCCCGCTTCCATACTCCTTTTTCACTGCTGCTGGAAGATCACCGCTTTCCGCGATAACTTCCGTACCCGTATCAATTGGACCAGTAAAGAGATTGAGCTCTTTAAAATCCGGCTCCTCTCCCTTTGGTGCCAGCAGGAATTTCACTGCACCGGCGGCCTCGTTTTCAGATTTCATTGGCAGCAAAGAATATAGCTCTCCATAGGCGCCGCTTGCATCAGGTCCGCCTCCGGCAATCAATGCTCCACCGTTGTAAACCCATTCCCTTATAGCTTTTTGCTGTTTGTCACTAAGCTGGGAAATCTTGTATTCATCAATCAGCAAATAATCGAGTGTTTCCAATCCTGTGGCATCATCCGGCAAATCTTCCTTATTAAGTTCAATCATCGATTTGGAAGGAAGCGTCCTTAATTCTTTTACACGGTCATAGTTCTCACTGAGAACACCAATTACTTCAGTTGCCATATCTATAAATTTTGGCTTTAATGTATTTTCACCTTTAAAACTAACTTTTTTCCCGTCTTGCCAATCTCCTTCATAAAGAGTCAGCAATGGGATGTTCTGATACATGGAAGGGTGGTCCTCCGCCATGCCAGGAATGGAAACCAAGTATTCCTTAGCTGCTCCCGCAGGAAGCTCTACTTTTACGGTAACCGCACCGCTCGTATTGTAGGATGGATGGTAACTTATCAGCAAATTCCCGCTAAATGCCTCTCCTGAATTTTCCATCTTAATACGCAGAGGAAACCCCTCTCCTCTTTTCACTTTTCCCCCAAAGACCTCCTCTAGAGAAACTTTGATGTCTGTGCTGGCAGCTTCTGCTGATTGGAATGGATGAAACATTAATACAAAGCAGAATAAAGCCATAATGATCACTTTTAATTTTCCGTGCAACCCAATCTCCCCCATTAAAATCGTAAGTATCAGCCTTTTGTTTTTTTATAGGCAGTCTTTATAACTATAAATATTGCCAGCCTGATGACTTCTTTCATAATATAGACGCAGCTTACTGACAAAAAGTTCCTGAGGATATTTATATAGTTAGTTTGTCAGACCTGAATTGAAAGAAATTTATCAACATAGTGTAATTTTACACTAAAAATCATAAAATTCAAACTATTATTTATAATAAAATACATATTATTTCCATGATAAAAAAACAGCCGGAGACCTCGTTCTCCGGCTGTTTATCAATTCTTATTCCTCTTCTTCTTCTTCTTCTTCTTCTGCTTCTTTTTCGACTATGTCGGCAAAGAGTCCATAGACATACTGTTCTGCATTGAATTCCTGCAGGTCATCCATTTTTTCTCCCAAGCCTACAAATTTCACCGGGATTTCAAGTTCATTTCTGATTGCAAGAACGATGCCGCCCTTTGCAGTTCCATCCAGCTTTGTAAGAACAATACCAGAAACATCAGTGGCTTCCTTGAAGGTCTTAGCCTGAATCATGGCATTTTGTCCAGTTGTAGCGTCAAGAACAAGCAATACCTCATGCGGGGCACCAGGTACTTCCCTTTCAATTACACGCTTAACTTTCTCCAATTCTTTCATCAGATTGACTTTGTTCTGCAGGCGTCCCGCAGTGTCACAGATTAAAATATCGGCTTTGCGCGACTTTGCAGATTGAACGGCATCATACATGACAGCTGCAGGGTCAGAGCCAGCCCCCTGCTTAATGACATCAACGCCGACACGTTCGCCCCACACCTCAAGCTGTTCAATCGCTCCAGCACGGAAGGTATCGCCTGCTGCAAGCAGGACATTTTTCCCTTCATTTTTGAACTTATGGGCAAGTTTTCCGATCGTCGTCGTTTTTCCGACTCCGTTAACACCAACAAACAGGATAACCGTTAGTCCCTCTGTCTGAATATTTAATTCTGTGGAGATTTCGCCTGCGCTGTCATATATTTCTACAAGCTTTTCTGAGATGACAGCCTGCACATCGCGAGGATCCTGAATATTCTTGCGCTTTACTTCCCTTCTCAGCTCTTCCACCAGTTCCATGACAGTGTCAAATCCGACATCCGCCCCAATTAGGATTTCTTCCAGTTCCTCAAAAAATTCCTCATCCACTTTACGGTACCTGGAAACAAGGTCATTTACCTTATTTGAAAAATTATCGCGCGTTTTGGTTAAACCGTCTTTAAACTTTTCAGTCACACTATCTGTCTGCTTGGTGATTTTTTCTTTTAGTTTTTTAAAGAAACTCATGTTTTCACTTCCTTATAAATGCAATATGTATAAGTACGGAACAGGTTGCACGCTGCCCCGCATTAAATCTGCTATTGAGTAATTAATTCTCTGGTTTCTTCCAGACGTACAGATACCAGTTTGGAAACACCGGATTCCTGCATGGTTACACCGTAGAGGACATCCGCTTCTTCCATTGTTCCTTTTCTGTGGGTGATAACGATGAACTGGGTTTCGTCGCTGTATCTCTTTAAGTATTGGCTGAACCTTTGGACGTTCGCTTCATCCAGAGCTGCCTCTACTTCATCGAGAATACAGAATGGAACAGGACGGACTTTCAAAATGGAAAATAGCAAGGCAATTGCTGTAAGCGCCCTTTCTCCACCCGATAATAATCCAAGGTTCTGCAGTTTCTTGCCTGGAGGCTGTGCGACAATTTCAACACCAGTATTCAATAAGTCATCAGGCTGAGTCAAGCGTAAATCGGCTCTGCCGCCACCGAATAAAGATTGGAAAACCGACTCAAAATGAAAACGGATCCCTGCAAACGTTTCTTCAAATCGCCTTTTCATTTCAACATCCATTTCATCAATAACCTGGAATAACGTATCTTTTGCTTCTTGAAGATCTGTTTTTTGTTCAAGCAGGAATTCATATCGTTCAGATACTCTGTCATATTCTTCGATTGCTCCAAGGTTTACAGCCCCAAGCTCTTCGATTGCCAGCTTTATGAGTTTTACTTTTTTTCGTGCTTCATCTATCTCAATCTGCAGCGGGTATTCTTCCTTTGCACCTTCAAAAGACAGCAAATATTCTTCCCTTAAATGATTCAGCCTATTTTCCAGCTCAACATCCAGCCGGTTCTGCTTAACTTCCTCATCTTTCAAAACTTCTACCAGACCTTTATGCTGGCGTTTTAATTCTTTTGCCTCAAGTTCCAGGTCCTCTAAAGATGTTTGGAGCTTTAAGCGCTCATCCCTTCTTGAAGCAATTAATTCCAGCGTTTCATTTTTTTCCTTTAATTTTTGCTGTGCTGCCTCTTCCAGATGCTGCTCACCTGAAGAGCTATTCGTCATTTCGGATGAGAGCAGTTCTAAATCTTCTTTTACTGTCTTCAGCTTTTCCCTGTTAACAGCAAGCTCTGAATTTATTGCGGCTAGCTTGTCCTCAGCATGATTCAGCTGCTCACTCTTGGAAGCGAAGCTGATTTTCAGCTCATTTATTTCATATACCACAGTTTCCTTTGACGTCTGCTGGGTGTTTTTTCTTTCTGTTAACGCTTTAATCTCATTATCAAGATCAGCTATTTGTTTTTGCTGCTGCTCCAATAGATCTGCCAGCTCACTCTTTCTGATCAGCAGTCTTTCTCTATCTTCCGAAAACTGTGCTTTGTCCATATCATAAAGAGATAGGCGCTCATTAATGCTTTTCTCCTCAAACTCTACTTCTAGAAGCTCTCCTTTTACCTTCTGTTCCATCAAACGAAGCTCTTCACCTGTTTTTCTAAGCTGTTCAATTCGTGTTTCCTGTTTTTGGATTTCGCTTTTTTGCAGTTTCACTTGTTTTTCAAGATTAGCTGTCTTGGATTCCATATCCACAATTCGGGATTTCAGCTCTTCAAGTTCACCTTTACGTGAAAGGATTGAAGTGCTTTTCTGTTTCACAGCTCCGCCGGTCATGGATCCGCCGGGATTCACCACATCTCCATCAATTGTAACGAGTCTCACACGGTATTGAAGCAGCTTCGCCAGTTCATTGGCTCCTTTAAGGTCCCGGGAAATAACCACATTGCCAAGCAAGTTTTCAATAGCGGACTGATGCCTTCCTTCAAACTGGATCAGTGAAGCAGCTTCACCAATAAAGGCGGGGTGGCCTTGAACCGATTGCAGTTGCCCGTTGTTAAGCTTTTTCCCCTTCACTACGCTCAACGGCAGGAAGGTTGCTCTGCCGTATGAATTCTTTTTCAGGAATTGGATGGCACTTCTCCCATCCTGCTCAGTCTGTACGATGATATGCTGCATGGCACCGCCAAGAGCAGTTTCAATCGCCGTTTCGTACTCTTTTGGCACCTGAATTAATTCCGCTACGGCTCCTTCAATTCCCTGCAGCTTGCTGCCCCTCGCTTTCAATACTTCCTTTACACCTTGGAAAAAGCCCGAAAAGTCTTCTTCCATTTCTTCAAGCATTTCCTGCCTGGATTTTGCCTGCTGCAAATACTGATAAGCCTGATACAATGTTTTTTCCTGCTTTTGATAATTATTCTTTAATGATTCAAGCTTGCGGTCTTCTGTTCGGAATACATGTACCTGACTCTCTATTTCCTTTTGCAGGCTTTCAAGGTCTGATTGTATCTTTTGCTTTTTCTCTTCGTTTTTCTTGCGGTCGGCAATATACTTTTCGTTATCCATCTCAAGCTTAGAACTGCGCTGACCCTGCTGGTTCAGCTGCTGATCAATATTCTGCAGTTCGTTTCTTGAAGCCGCCTGGCTATTCAGCACTTCAATATAATCACTTTTCAGCGATTCAATTTTCTCTTCCGTATTTTCACTGAAGAGTTTGAGCTGATCCTGCTTTTCCTTTAATGCTTTTTGAAGCTTAACTGCTTCTGCCTTCACTTTTCCTTTGAGAGCCGACTGCTTTTCTTCCTGCTCTTTTAACTCAGTTATCTTCATAGAAAGTTCTTCCATGTTTCGATGAAGCTGGTCTTTATTCTGGCTGGCATTTTTCTTTCGCTCTTTTAGGACTTCTTTCCTGCCTTCCAGTTTTTCCAGCTCTTCACTGGCATGAAGGAGTACGTCCTGTAAATCATTTACTGATTCATCGATTGCTGCTATATGATCCTTTAACTCTTCCATTTTCGCTTCTTTATTCTGGATAACTGCCGATAGCTTCATTTCATCTTCAGTATGCTGTTCAAGCTGACGTGAGAGCTGCTCCCATTTTGAATGCAGTTCCTCTATTTCATAAACTGTAAGGGCAACTTCTATTTTCTCCAGCTCTTCCTTCTGCTGCAGATAATCTTTCGCAATCGAAGCCTGAATTTTCAAAGGCTCTACCTGGCTTTCCAGTTCATGAAGAATATCATTCACCCTGTTTAAATTATCCTGGGTTTCAGAAAGTTTGCCTTCCGCTTTTTTCTTTCTTGTCTTATATTTAAGCACGCCTGCCGCTTCTTCGAATATCGTCCGGCGTTCTTCAGCTTTGCTGTTTAGAATTTCTTCTACCCTGCCCTGGCTTATTATTGAAAAAGCTTCCCTGCCAAGGCCTGAATCCATAAATAAATCTACGATATCTTTTAGTCTGCATGTTTGCTTATTGATTAGGTATTCACTGTCTCCAGATCGGTAGACCCTTCTTGTAACACTGACTTCGCTATATTCGATCGGCAGCCCCTGATCGCCGTTATCAAGGGTCAGTGTCACCTCAGCAAAATTCTGCGCCCTCCGGGAATCACTGCCAGCAAAAATAACATCCTCCATTTTCGCGCCGCGAAGGGACTTAGCTGATTGTTCACCCAAAACCCAGCGTATGGCATCTGTTATATTGCTTTTTCCGCTTCCATTTGGACCTACAACTGCTGTGACGCCAGGAACAAAATCAACCGTTATCCGCTCAGCAAATGACTTAAAACCAATAACATCAAGCCTTTTTAAAAACAACCTTGCTCCCCCTCTGTCTCCTCCAAGTTTCTATTCTTTGATGTCACTTAATATGATTCTTCAATACTTCAAGGGCCATTTGGGCTGCATGCTGTTCCGCTTCTTTCTTTGATCGGCCAGTGCCTGTCCCAAGCTCCTTGCCGTTTAGGGAAACTGTGGAAACAAATTCACGATTGTGGGCAGGTCCTTTTTCCTGAAGGATTTTATATTCAATTGCACCTGCACCATCCCGCTGCACAAGTTCCTGCAGCTGGCTCTTGAAATCCATCACATGCGAAAAAGCACCAGAATCAATCTTCGGAAAAACAACTTTTTCCAAAAAACCGACAACCGTATCTAATCCTTTATCAAGGTATAGTGCACCTATAAAGGCTTCAAATACGTCTGCAAGCAGGGCCGGACGGGTTCTTCCTCCTGTCATTTCCTCCCCTTTTCCAAGCAGTACAAGGCTGCCGAATGACAATTCGTGGGCAAATGAAACCAGGGATGGTTCGCAGACAACCGCAGCCCTCAGCTTTGTTAATTCCCCCTCGCTCATCATAGGATATTTTAGGTAAAGGAACTTTGAAACAGTCAGTTCAAGGACAGCGTCACCCAAAAATTCCAGCCTTTCATTGTCTTCATAGGGCTTTCTCCGATGCTCATTCACATAAGATGAATGGGTAAAAGCTTGTTTTAATAATTTTTCATTTTCAAAATGAATTGCGATTTCCGTTTGGAATTCTTTAAATTGTTTTTCGATTGCGCGAAATGATTTTCTTTCCTTATCCCTATTGCTGCGCATTATGCATCCACCTTGCTAAAAATTAATATTCTGCTTAAGTAAAAAGCTTAAATGGTCTTCCCTAAGTTTACGTAATAAAGATGAAAAACGCAAAAAAACTTCTATTTACAAAGCAATTTTAAGTTTCATATGGGTACAGCCATCTTCACAGAAGAAAGCTCCGTTATTCAACGGAGCTTTTGCCTGACATATTTACTGTCCACAGCCACCTGCTGCAGGGCGACAGCTTTATCCCCGCTGCCCTTCTATGTCACAGGTAACACCGGACAGTAAACATCTGCTGATAAAGTGAAACTCAATCAGCGGGGTGCTTTTCCCCAATGATTGTTAGTTGAACCAATCGGACCTTTACGGGCAGTTTGGTTCACACTTATTAGTTTTTGAGTTCCTCTAAGTCTAGAAACGGGAGTCTTACTGCCCGTTAGACTGCGATAAAAAATTGCTGCAGCGAGGGGGATGCCCTCACTGCAGAGTGTTTCACCTAACGATTATTGGCTAGCCTTTATGTAATTTACAGCGTCACCGACTGTTGCGATTTTCTCAGCATCATCGTCAGAAATTTCCATGTCGAACTCATCTTCTAATTCCATTACTAATTCTACTACATCAAGGGAATCAGCACCTAGATCATCTTTGAAAGAAGCTTCCAATTTTACTTCAGACTCTTCAACACCAAGACGGTCCACGATGATCTTTGTTACACGTTCTAATACTTCTGCCATGCTTGTTCACCTCCCCTCAAGTATTATAGATTATTTTTAGCCTTTATTGAAAGGTTTTATAAAAAAATTTGCATTACAAGCCTGTTACAGACTACATGACCATACCGCCATCAACATGAAGGGTTTGTCCTGTCATATAGCGGCTGTCCTCTGAAGCAAGAAACACTGCCACATTCGCAATATCTGCAGGGTCGCCAAAACGCGCCAAAGGAATTTGCTTAAGCATCTGCTCTTTTACATCCTCGTTCAGCTTATCGGTCATATCAGTTGTGATAAAACCTGGTGCAATGGCATTGACCGTTATGCCTCTTGTTGCAAGTTCCTTTGCAGAGGTCTTTGTCAGGCCAATAACACCTGATTTGGCAGCGACGTAGTTAGCCTGGCCAGGATTGCCGCTGACTCCAACGATGGATGAAATATTGATAATGCGGCCGCTGCGCTGTTTCATCATCTGCCTTGTAACAGCTTTTGTACAAAGGAACACACCTTTCAGGTTGATGTTAATTACATCATCCCATTCGTCTTCCTTCATTCTCATAATCAGGTTATCCTTCGTAATTCCAGCATTATTAACCAGAATATCAAGCTTGCCAAACTTTTCTACTGTTTCTTTTACCATGTTTGCCACAGAATCACTGCTGGACACATCGCATTGGATAGCAAATGCATTTCTGCCTAATGCTTTTATTTCATCAACTACTTCGTTCGCCCTTGTCTCACTTCCGGAATAGTTAACCGCGATATCTGCACCTTGCTTAGCAAGACCCAAAGCGATTTCTCTTCCGATTCCCCGGGAAGCTCCCGTTACTAAAGCGGCTTTTCCCTCTAGCTTCATTTCAATTCCTCCTTCAAGGATTCTGTAACTGCCTGGCAGGATTCAGCATCGGACACGGCATAAGTTTTAAGGGAACGATCTACCTTTTTCACTAAGCCTGACAGTACTTTTCCAGGTCCTATTTCAATAAATGTATCTACTCCAAGCTCTATCATTTTGCGGATTGAATCCTCCCAGAGCACAGGAGAATACAGCTGTTCAATCAATCTGCTGTTTATTTCTGAAGCGGAAGTCATTTCAGAAGCCGTTACATTTGCAATGACAGGAACAGCTGCATCTTTGATTTCAATCTCGTCCAGGATTTGCCTGAACTTCTCCGCAGCAGGCTTCATTAATTCAGAATGGAAAGGACCGCTTACTTCCAGTGGAAGCACACGCTTGGCACCTTCTTCTTTAGCCTTTGCTGAAGCTAGTTCAACACCTGCCCTTGAACCTGAAATCACAATCTGTCCGGGACAGTTTAAATTTGCGAGCTGAACCGGATTGCCGCCTGAAGTAACCTCTTCTGTGACTGCAGTAAGCTTGTCCCTGTCAAGTCCCAGTACCGCTGCCATTGTTCCCTCGCCATTAGGAACTGCTTCTTCCATGAACTCTCCTCTTTTACGGACTGCATAAACACCGTCCTCAAAGGATATAGCTTCAGCTGCAACGAGTGCAGTATATTCTCCAAGGCTGTGGCCAGCAACAAAATCAGGTGTTACACCCGATCTTTTAAAGTAATCGAGGATGGCAATGCTAGTAGTCAACAATGCCGGCTGGGCATTTGTTGTTAGCGTCAACTTTTCCTGAGGCCCTTCAAAAATAAGTTCTGATAGTGAAAAGCCAAGTTTTTGATCAGCACTTTCGAAAAATGATTTTACTTTTTCATCCTGTTCGGCTAGTGCTTTTCCCATTCCTGCAGCCTGCGATCCCTGCCCAGGAAATAAAAAGGCGATTTTACCCATCATGCTTCCCCCTATGTAAAATAAGTTTATTTAATGGCTGTTTTTTCTGCTTCTTTTTCAACTGCTTCCTTAATAGTTTGAGCGACATTGTTTTCTACCATATTCCTGGTCTGCCGGACTGCACTGAATATAGCTGTTGCATCTGATGAACCATGAGCCTTAATAACCGGCGCCTTTAATCCAAATAATCCAGCACCGCCGTATTCCGAATAATCCATCTTGGATTTAAGCTGGTATAAATCAGGCTTTAAGGCGGCGGCGGCCAATTTCGTTTTAAAGCTGCTGGTCAGAGCTGTTTTTAGCATTTTAAATACAGATAGAGCAGTACCCTCAATTGTCTTTAGCACCATATTGCCGGTAAAGCCATCTGTCACTACAACATCTGCAGCTCCCTCAAGCAAATCGCGCGCTTCTACATTGCCGATGAAATTGATATCAGCATTCTTCAGAAGGTCAAATGTATTTTTCGCCAGCTCATTGCCTTTTTTCTCTTCAGTTCCGATATTTAGAAGGCCCACTCTCGGATTGGAAACACCCCGGACCTTTTCTGTATATATGGATCCCATAATCGCATATTGAAGAAGATGCTCAGGTTTCGCGTCTACATTCGCCCCTACATCCAGCAATAGGAACCCTTCCCCGCCTATCGTTGGAAGCGTAGGTGATAATGCCGGGCGTTCTATGCCATCAATCCTTCCTACCACAAAAAGGCCAGCTGCCATAAGAGCACCCGTGTTTCCTGCAGAAATGCATGCATCCGCTTTACCGTCTGAGACAAGCTGTGCTGCAAGCACCATTGATGCATTTTTCTTTCTGCGTACAGCTCTCACTGGTTCATCATCCGGCAAGATGACTTCATCTGTATGTAAAATTTCAATACGCTCGTTTGACGTAAGGTATTCCTTTATTTTTGACTCATCGCCAACAAGGGTAATGTATATATCCTTAAACTCTGCAGCAGCTTTCATTGCGCCAAGGACAATTTCCTTTGGTGCATTGTCGCCTCCCATTGCGTCTATGGAAATTTTCATGATGCTTCATCCTTTAGTGATTATTTTTTTCTGAACATATCGAATTCGCCCTTAAATACCTGTTCGTTATTCACAAAGCTATTGACTTCAACAATCGTCCTTCCGCTGTCAATATCAATTGTAAGGACCTTGGCTTTTGCTATTACACGTTCACTTAATCGCACTGGCCTTGTAAATTGAATATTGGCTTTTGCAGTCAATGCCAGTTCATCATTTATAACAGCAACCGCCAGTGAGTTGGCTTGTGCAAACAAGTGATGACCCCGGGCTATTCCATTTCGCTTGAAAACATGTTCATTTTTTACATCAAAAATGGATAATGCAGTTTTATCCAATTCTATATCTATTATTTCACCGATTATTTCTTCTATGGGTAAAGATCGGACTTCATCCTCGAAAGTTTTTTCAGCAACATGCTTGATTCGCTCCCGCAATTCCGGAATAGATAATTCCAAGCGGTCGAGCCTGATAGTCTGGACGCTTACAGAGAACTTTTCAGCAAGTTCCTCGTCCGTGACAAATGGATTTTCTTTTATTGTGTCCGTTAATAAATGCTGGCGTTCTTTTTTATTTCTTTTCATTAAAAATCCCACCGTCCGAGATATTAAGACTAGGTACTAATAGTAGTATATAATCAAAAAAAGCAGATTGCAAGAAAGAACTTTCCTGCAATCTGCTTGTTTACACTTAGACCTAGTCCAGTTTTTCCCCTTCCAGCACTCCTGTTTCCTTTAAATAATGTCTCAAAGGCAGGTACTCATCTGAATGCCAGAATTCATGGGATTCTACAAGAGAAGCTGCATCGTTTCGGGCGGTTTCGAGAGCGCGGTAATCATGGACCATATCGGCGACTTTAAATTCCGGGAGCCCGCTTTGTTTTTTTCCGAAAAAGTCCCCTGGACCTCTCAGCTCCAGGTCCTTTTCACTTAAAGCGAATCCGTCATTGGTTTCTGTCATGATTTTCATGCGTTCTTTTCCAACTTCCGATTTGGGGTCAGCTAAAAGGACACAATAAGATTGTTTATCTCCTCTTCCTACCCTGCCCCTTAATTGGTGCAGCTGTGCAAGTCCAAAACGCTCTGCATCATAGATCACCATCATCGTTGCATTTGGGACATTTACACCCACCTCGACAACCGTAGTAGATACAAGAATTTGAGTTTCATTTCGGCTAAAAGCCTTCATTACATTTTCTTTTTCTTCTGGATGAAGCCTGCCATGCATGAGACCGACATCATAGCGGCCATGAAAATGATGCATCATTGCTGCATGGACATCTATAGCGTTTTGAACATCCAGTTTGTCCGACTCCTCAATAAGAGGACAGATCACATATACTTGCTGGCCTGCTGAAAGCTCCTTTTCCATAAAGCCAAGTACCCTATCAAGCATTTCAGGTTTTGCCCAATAGGTTTCAATCGCTTTTCGTCCTGCCGGCATTTCATCTATGATGGAAACATCCATTTCTCCAAAAACAGTAATGGCCAATGTTCTCGGGATTGGCGTGGCAGTCATGAACAGAACATCTGGATTTTCGCCTTTTTCCCTGAGGATCCGCCGCTGTCCGACACCAAATCTATGCTGTTCATCAGTAATAACAAGTCCCAGTTTATTAAATTCCACTTCTTCCTGGATAAGTGCATGTGTGCCTATAAGAACATCAATTTCTCCATCCTTTAGATGCTGAAGAATTTCTCTTCTGCGCTTTCCTTTGACGGAGCTTGTCAGGAGTTCACATCGCAAGCCAAATGGCTCAAGCATCGTCTTTAAAGATTCCGCATGCTGCTCTGCCAGGATTTCGGTCGGAACCATTAAAGCTCCCTGGAAATCTGCTGTCCTGCTGGCAAAGAGGGCGATCGCCGCAACAGCCGTTTTGCCGGAACCAACATCCCCCTGCAGCAGCCTGTTCATCCGATAAGGCGATTTCATATCAGACAGGATCTCATTAACTACCCTTTTCTGCGCGCTGGTTAATGCAAATGGCAGGGAGTCTATAAATTCCATCAGCCCCGAAAGATCATAAGCTTGCGCAATCCCTTTAGAGTGCTCTCTTTCAATCTTTCTCAGTGCCTGCATTTTTAATTGAAAATAGAAGAATTCTTCATAAACAAAACGTCTTCTCCCCTGTTTAAGTTCCTGATCATTGGCAGGAAAATGAAGCGATCTCATAGCATCTCGCCTATTTAAAAGCCTATATTGCAAAAGATATTTTTCTGGCAAAGTTTCTGATATCTCATTCCCATACTGTGAAAAAGCCAGTTTAATATAACGTCTGATTCCCTTGACAGAGATATTTCCTTTCACAGCGTATACCGGCTCAAAATCCTTGTTATTGGAGGCATTTCCTATTTTTAATTCATTGGCTGTAATGATCTGGCGGTGCTGGTCCCATTTGCCTGTCACTGTAACAGTTTCGTTCAATGTAATTTTGTTCTTTAAATATGGCTGATTAAACATGACCACTTGTATCAGATATCTGCCTACAAGAACTCTCACAGTCAGCCTGGACCGTTTCCTTCCATAATAGGAGAGTGAAGGTTCACTGTGCACCTTTCCTTCCACAGTTACTCTTTCATCATGCTTAATCTCTTCCAGGTCCTTGAGCCTGTAATCCTCATATCTATATGGAAAATATTCAAGCAAATCTTTTACAGAGACTATGTTCATTTCTGCAAGTGATACTGCTGTTTCCTCTCCAATGCCTTTAACAGCTGTAACAGACTGGTTATAATTTGGATTCACGTTTATTGAACGGCTGCCAAATATATTTTCTTAAGGCAGTCCGCCACCCCTCCCTGCTCAATTACTTTTAACTGCAGGCTATGTAACGCCTGCTTTATAACTAGCACATTATAATTTAAATAGGCAAGTAAGTAATCTTTAACCAAAAATATTAATATTTCCGAAGTTCACAAAAATATAATCTTTTTAAATGGACAAAAGCGAAGGCTGGGCCCTCGCTTTTTTTATTGGTTATTCAATTGAGAATATAAAAGAGTATAGTGGCTGTTTGCCATCATGCACTTCGACTTCAACATCTTCATACTTATCTTCAATATAGCTGATAAGGGCATCCACTTCCTCTTCTGCCGCATCTTCACCTTTTAATACGGTTAGGATCTCAGAGTCTTCATCGATCATTCCATCGAGAAGATCTTTGGCAGCCTGCACTCTATCCTTGTTCTTGACAACAATTTTCCCATCTGCGATGCCCATAAAATCATCTTTTTCAATTTCGAGGCCATCGATGCTTGTATCACGGACAGCAAATGTAATTTGGCCTGTCTTCACATGCTGAAGGGCGTCTGTCATGCCTTCTTCATTTTCTGCAAGTCCGGCACCAGGGTTAAAAGCAAGCAGGGCTGCCATTCCCTGAGGAACGGTCTTGGAAGGAACAACGACTGCTTCTTCTTCAGTCACTTCTGCAGCCTGCTGTGCAGCCATGATGATATTTTTATTGTTTGGCAAAATGATTACTTTCTTGGCATTCACTTCTTTGATGGCCTTTACAATATCTTCCGTACTGGGATTCATCGTCTGGCCGCCCTCAATGACGGCATGTGCTCCGATGCTTCTGAAAAGATCAGCAATCCCGCTGCCCATTGATACTGTCACAATTCCGTACTCCTGCTTTTCCTTTGGCTTAGCTTCAGCTGCCAATGGTGTAGGAACGTCATCAATCAAATTGGTGTGCTGCTGGCGCATGTTTTCAATCTTCATATTGATTAAGCTGCCATAGCGCTGTCCGTATGTCAGGCAATCTCCTGGCTGTTCAGAGTGGATATGTACTTTTACAAGCTGTTCATCCGCAATCACAAGAAGCGAGTCGCCATATTTGCTTAAGTCCTGGCGGAACTTGTCTTCTGCAAAGGGATTAGCAGATAGCTTTTCAGTTTCGAACTTGACCATAAACTCTGTGCAATAACCAAATTCAATATCTTCAGTGTTCATAAAACTATGAACATTTTTATGGTGTTCTGCGCTAACCAGGTCATCCATCCTTGGAAGGGCTGCTGGTGTATCAGGAAGTTTTTCGCCCTTGAGCTCGGCAAGGAATCCTTCATATACAAAAACAAGACCCTGGCCGCCGCTGTCTACAACCCCAACTTCTTTTAAGACTGGAAGAAGATCCGGAGTGCGGTTTAAAGAAGCGCGTGCTTCTTTTAAAACTTCCTCCATAATCACTATGATATCATCTTCATTTTTTGCAGCCAGCACCGCTTGTTTAGCGGAATCTTTAGCAACCGTTAAGATTGTTCCTTCAACCGGCTTCATCACAGCTTTATAAGCAGTCTCTACACCTGAATTCAAAGCATCAGCAAACTCTTTGCCATTGATGGATGATTTCTGTTCAATGTGCTTTGAGAAGCCTCGGAACAGCTGGGAAAGAATTACTCCAGAGTTCCCGCGTGCCCCCATCAGCAAACCTTTAGAAAGAGCAGAGCCCACCTTCCCAATATGTTCCTGAATATTAGCTTTTACTTCCTTTGCACCGGAAGTCATTGACAAATTCATGTTCGTTCCTGTGTCTCCATCAGGAACAGGGAAAACATTTAACGCATCCACTAATTTTGCATTAGCAGATAAATGGTTCGCTCCTTGTATGACCATTTCGGCAAAAAGCTTCCCATCTAAATCTCTTTTTGACACAAGTCTTTCCTCCTCACTACGGGTTCGTTACACGAACTCCCTGAACGTAAATATTAACCGAGTCCGTGCTAAGCCCAACTGTTTTATCAAGGGTGTATTTCACTTTAGATTGCACATTGTGGGCAACCTCAGAAATTTTCGTTCCGTAACTTACAATAATATACATATCGATATGTACTTCATCTTCTTCCTGGCGGACAATTACACCGCGGGTAAAATTCTCTTTTCGAAGTATATCTGTAAGGCCATCTTTAATTTGATTTTTAGAGGCCATCCCTACGATGCCGTAGCAGTCGACTGCTGCTCCGCCTGCGATTGTTGCAATTACGTCATTAGAGATATCAATTTGCCCGAACTTCGTTTTTAATTCGATGGACATGGTTCGTTCCCCCTTTGGAAATTGCTTTTAATAAAAAGCTTCTTCAAGCGCTCCCGCTTTACGGAAACGCTGGCGTTCCCCCTTAATTGTAAAATGGAGGCCAGCTTGCTGTTAAAGGAGAATGCATCCTTTTCAGCTGGGCAGCGATCTTTCTAACTCCAAAGCTTTATGCATACCTTATGATATTTTACTATATGGGCTGTAATTTTGAAAGTCATACTTCCCCATCCCTATTATAGCTCATGTTCCATGCCCCTATGTCAAGGAAATTTTCTTGAAAGCAAACTATTGCAATCAGAAGGGTTGTATGATAAATTATTAAAGTATCTTTTAATGTCGAAATCCGAAAAGGAATTCCTCATTAATTCAGATGGATGAATCTGACTATTGCAAATGAAAGCATTGAAAAATAGTTTCAGCTTATGCTTTTAGTAAGGAGGGAAACATACATGCCACGCAAATGTGTTGTAACTGGTAAAAAAACAACTTCAGGTAACGCACGTTCTCACGCAATGAACGCTAACAAGCGTACTTGGGGTGCTAACCTTCAAAAGGTACGTATTCTTGTAGACGGTAAACCTAAACGTGTTTGGGTTTCTGCAAGAGCACTTAAATCAGGTAAAGTTGAGCGCGTTTAATATGCTCAGGGACATCCTTTTAGGATGTCCTTTTTATTTTCCTTTTTATAAATCCACTATCATTCTCCCCCATTCAGTCAAAAAATAAAAGCACCCCAAAGAGGTGCCCAGTTTTTGATGCTATTTTCTTTTTCATTTATGGGTGTTTACCCCTTTTTGAAGGTCCCTAACATGGCACGCACAATGCCCCCTAAAAATTTAGGAAGTTTGATTGTATAAAATCTCATTACTCGTGTCCCTCCTCACGATCTTACGCATCCATTCTGTCCTTAAATCGTCTTTACCATCTTATTCAAATAATGAAAGATGAGTACTCATGAATACAAAAAATGATCAGAAAGCAATTCATGCCAGGACTCATATCCTGCTCCCCAGCACCTTGCAGGGCAGCACAGGCCCGGCACTTAATCCCTGCTTCTTACAACCATTAATATGCCTTCAGTAAAAGAAAAAGTACCACAATCATCAATAAGTTCATTGCTGATACAAAGAGTAGAGCCGGCAGGGACGGTCCGATCTGTGAGCGGATACTTGAAATTTCTTAATGTGAGACCTTTAATTTCCATTGTGATCGGTACGAAAGAAATGTATTTGAAATTTGGATTTTGCTTTATGATGTATTCACCTGGGCCTTTAATATAAATCTTATTTTTTTTGTCAATAATTTCGACAGAAACAAAGTTTTCTGCAAGTACAGGCTTTATTAACAGCTGAATATTTGCAAATAAGTGGTCAAGCCGGCCGCCTGTGGCGCCAAACAATCGGATTTTTTCAGGATTTTGGCCCAATGCCCAATTCAGGGCAAGCTCCATGTCGGTTTCGTCTTTCTCCGGCTTGAACCTGTTCAGCTCTTTTACTTTTTCTTCAATGATTAATAGTTCTTCTTTTGACACAGAATCAAAATCGCCAAATGCCATTTTCGGCTGAATGCCATTTTGAATGAGAGTAAGCACTCCTCTATCTACCCCGACCCAAATGTCAGCAGCAGCACTGAACGAAGACAGTTCAGGCAGCAAATCCTCAGGGCCGCCAGCTAAAATATTTATAATCATTTCTCATTGCTCCATTCATGATATATATCTTAAATTGTAAAAAAGCCAGCTGTATTCCAGCTGGCCCTTTTTTATCTCGAACCTTTTAAAGCAGCAATCGCCCCGGCTCTGTCTTTCTGATTATAAATTGCCGACCCGGCAACAAGCACATTGGCACCTGCTTCAATGCACAATTGTGCTGTTTCTTCATTCACTCCGCCGTCCACTTCAATTTCAATATTTAGACCTTTTGCGTCAGCCATTTTCTTAACGGCCTCAATTTTAGGAAGAACGCCATGGATGAATTTTTGTCCTCCAAAACCAGGATTAACAGACATAAGCAATACCATATCAATATCATCAATAACATGCTCTATCATATTAACTGGTGTAGCCGGGTTAAGAACCACCCCTGCCTTGACGCCAAAAGATTTAATAAAATGAATTGTTCTGTGAAGGTGTTTGCAAGCTTCTGCATGTACAGTGATATAATCTGCCCCCGCATTTGCAAATGCCTCAATGTAGTTATCCGGATCTTCTATCATTAAATGAACATCCAGAGGCAGCTTTGTCACAGGACGGATTGCATCAACAATTAATGGACCAATTGTAATATTCGGTACAAAATGGCCGTCCATTACATCGACATGAATATAATCAGCGCCGCCGCGCTCTACATCTTTAATCTCTTCTCCCAATTTAGAAAAGTCTGCCGATAAAATAGAAGGTGCGATTTTTACCATGAATTAATACCTCGGCTTTCTATCTTTTATTTCCTGCAGAAAGGTTTTGTAATGCTCATATCTGTAGGAAGGAATATCACCGTTTTCACTGGCGGCCTTTACAGCGCATTTCGGTTCTGCCATGTGCTGGCAGCCTCTAAATTTGCACAGGTCGCTTTTCTCCTGAATTTCTGGAAAGCAATAATTGAGATCCTCCAATTCGATATCTGTAAATTCAAGGGAGCTGAATCCCGGGGTATCAGCAACAAGCCCTTTTCCAACCTCTATCAGCTCTACATGCCTGGTTGTATGCTTTCCTCTGCCCAAATGTGAAGAAATATCATTTGTTTTCAGCTCTAAGTCTGGTCTTAGTACATTTAACAAAGAAGATTTCCCCACACCTGACTGTCCTGCAAAAACGGATATCTCGCCTTCCAGATATGGCATTAAGTCTTTAACGCCTTCTTCTGTTTCGGAGGAAGTCAGCAAAACATCATAGCCGGCTTTGCGGTAATCTGATGCATATTGCTGAATTTCCTTATACTCGTCTTCGTCTGTCAGATCTATTTTAGTAATGCAGATGATTGGCTTTATATGATTGAATTCAACCAGCACCAGGAAACGATCTAATAGAGAGGTGCTGAAGCCTGGTTCAACAGCTGAAAACACTAGAATGGCCTGATCAACATTTGCTATCGGCGGACGGATCAGCTCATTTTTCCGTTCTTTTACTTCTAAGATGTATCCTTCTGTAATACTTTCTGCCTGAAACACAACTTCATCACCGACCAGCGGGTTAACCTTATTTTTCCGGAAAACTCCGCGGCCTCGGCACTGAATGGTTTCATCTCCGCTTAAAACATAATAAAACCCGGCTAAGGCTTTAATAATTTTGCCCTCAGGCATAGCAACACTCCTTGCTTATGATTCTTCTTCCGGATAAGGAATTTCCTTTTCTTCAAAAACCTGGCCATCCCGCAGAACCTTATAAGTGGCATTCTGTCCAGGAGCAATCGTTATATCAATTGGTATTACCGTATCTTCATAAATCAGCTCTGTATGAACTGGTTCAGAACCAGAATTATTCATATCCTTGATGATAATCTGAACTTCATTTGGCTCACCTTCGGCTGCAGGCTCAAATGGAACGCTGATCTCAATATTTTCTGTTTTAGGGAGAAGTTCTTTTTTCCCTTTTGAAAGAACCACCGTCACTTTCTGTCCCCTTGCCAGGTTTGTGCCTGGTGCCGGATCCTGTTTAATGACTAGTCCTTCAGGGACTTCCTCATGAAATTCTTCTTCACCATATTCTACTTTTAATCCGGACGATTCTTCATACTCCTGCAGACCCTTTTCGTTATAGCCGCGCAGATCTTTTAAGGCAATGGGCGCAGGTCCTTTGCTGACAGTGAAAATCAATTCCGTATCTTCGGGAACGACAAGGTCGCCTTCTGAGAAGTTTTGGTCCAGGATTGTCCCAGCCGGCTCACTCTCATTATTTTCTTCTGTTTTTTCAATGCTTTTAAAATCTTTGCTTTCAAGCAATCGGACTACATCATCAAATTGCCTGCCCTGGTAATCGGCTAATTCAAATTTTTCCTTGCCAGTGCTTTCAAAGATATCTATGGAAGTTCCTTCTTTTACGGTTCTGCCTGCTTTCGGATCAGTTTTTACTACCAGACCTTCTTCCACATCAGGGTCACTTATCGGCTTTGTATCCCTAATCGTAAACCCTGCGGCAATAAGCTCTGCTACTGCATCTTCCACCTCTTTACCGGACACATCAGGAACCTGGACATCCTTGGGCTCCATCAGATCAGGTAAAACTGTTATGGCCAGGATGCCTAATACAGCCAGAAACAAAAAGACTGATACCAGAATAATTGGCCATTTCTTTTTCTTCTTTTTCTTCTTTTCCTTCTTCTTCTTCTCAGGGAGAGGTTTTGCCACAGGCAGCGTGTCTCCCTTTGGATCCTTTGCATGTACAAGTGTTTCGTCCATGCTTTGATATGGGCGGTCATCTGTAATAACAGGGATTGCCTTTGTAGCATCATCGTCAATCGGGACCATAAACTTTTCTTCATGAAGCCTTTCGGGTTCAAGAGCTGTTCTGATATCCTCTTCCATTTCTTCAACAGAATCATACCTGTGAAAAGGATCTTTAGCTGTTGCTTTTAAAACGATATTTTCAACACTTTGCGGTATGGACGGATTCCATCTCTTAAGGGAAGGCGTCTCTGACTGCAGATGTTTGAGAGCTATTGATACAGCGGATTCACCTGAGAAAGGAAGTCTGCCTGTCAAAAGCTCAAACATAACAATGCCAAGGGAATAGATATCAGACTTTCTATTGGCCATCCCTCCCCTGGCCTGTTCCGGAGAAAGATAATGAACAGAGCCTAAAACAGAATTGGTCTGGGTTATACTGGTAGCGCTTAATGCCATGGCAATTCCGAAATCAGTAATCTTAACATTACCATGCCTATCTATCAAAATATTATGCGGTTTAATATCCCGGTGTATGATATGGTTTTGATGTGCATGGGATATGGCAGAGGTGAGCTGTTTCATAATTTCCAGCGCATCATCTATGCGGATCGGGCTGTATTGCTGTATGTATTGCTTTAACGTTTGTCCATCTACATATTCCATCACAATATAATAGATTGTATCCTCTTCACCAACATCAAAGATATTGACGATGTTCGGGTGGGCTAAGCTGGTAGCTGACTGGGCTTCACGATGAAAACGGCGGATAAATTCTTCATCTTCGGCAAAGTCCATCCGAAGCACTTTCACGGCTACATCTCGATCTAGAATCATGTCATGGGCCAGGTAGACATTTGCCATGCCGCCTCCGCCAATCATATCAAGAATCTTATAGCGGCCGCTTAATCTTCTTCCCTTAATCATCATTTATCATCCCGCTCTCATTGCTTTCAAAATACTCAGCAATCACGAGCGTAATATTGTCTTCGCCGCCATTATTATTGGCCTGTTCAATCAGCACTTCGGCTTTTTCCTCCAGTGTTCGTCCGCTTTTGAGGATTTCACTCATTTCAGCAACAGCTACCTTGTTGGACAATCCGTCAGAGCATAATAATAATAAATCGCCCTCTTCAAACGTAATGGTTTTGATATCCATCTCAACCGTTGCTTCAGTTCCCAATGCCCGGAGGAGCACATTTTTTCTTGGATGATGCTCAGCATCTTCCTTGGTAATCTGCCCGGACCTTACAAGCTCATTTACCAGGGAATGGTCTTCCGTCAGCTGCTGAAAACCCGATTCATTCATGATATAACATCTGCTGTCGCCGATATTGGCAATTGTCGCAAAACGATCGGTACATATTGCAGCAACAACAGTTGTTCCCATGCCTTCACATTGTTCATTTTCTTTCGAATGTTCATATAGAATGGCGTTGACCTCTGCAATATGCTTCTGCAGCCATCCTTCCGCCTCTTCGGCAGTCTGAAAATCGTCTGTCTGATCCCAGAATCCTTTTAAACTTGTTAACGTCATTTCGCTTGCGACATCACCAGCTCGGTGGCCGCCCATGCCATCTGCTACGATGGCAAGGCGCTGCCCCTTGCTGTTCACATAGATGCCGCCATTATCTTCATTATGCTGCCTGACTTTGCCTTGATCTGTCATAAAAACAGCTTTCATTCTGTCACCTCGTCTCCTCTTTTCGCTCCTTTGCACGAAGTTGTCCGCATGCTGCATCTATATCATGACCGTGCTCCCTGCGAATGGTTACATTAATGCCGTGGTTCTTCAGTGTCTTTTCAAAAGCAAAAATTTGATCCTTGGGTGTCCTTACATAATCTCGTTCAGGCACATAGTTTACTGGAATCAGGTTAACATGGCACTTCACATTTTTTATTAACTTTGCCAGCTCTTCGGCATGTTCCACCTGGTCATTGACCCCTCCGAATAAGCCATATTCGAAACTCACCCGTCTGCCTGTCTTATTTATATAATACCTGATTGAATCCATAAGGTCCGGCAGCTTATATGCTCTATTTATTGGCATCAGGCGGCTTCTGATTTCGGTGTTTGGAGCATGTAATGAGATCGCGAAATTGATCTGCATATTTTCATCTGCAAATTTATAGATTTTTGGGATGATACCGCTAGTCGAAACAGTGATATGGCGTGCACCGATATTCAGCCCTTTATCATGGTTGATTATCTTCAGGAATGACAGCATACTGTCATAATTATCAAATGGCTCGCCGATCCCCATAATAACAACCGAGCTGACCCGTTCATCTGTCTCATCTAGTGCCTGTTGTACTTTTACGACCTGCGCAACGATTTCTCCTGCTTCAAGATTGCGTTTTAACCCGCCTAAAGTTGAAGCACAGAATGTACAGCCGATTCGGCAGCCCACCTGAGTAGTTACACATACTGAATTACCATAGTCATGCCTCATCAGTACAGTTTCAATCGAATAGCCATCATGAAGTTCAAATAAAAATTTTATTGTCCCATCAGCTGACTCCTGCTGAATGATCGTTTTAAGAGTTGTCAGCGAAAAATTTGCTGATAGCGTATCTCTTAACCCTTTTGACAGGTTCGTCATATCCTCAAATGATGTGACTCTTTTTGTGTAAAGCCAATCAAAAATTTGCTCAGCCCTGAAAGCTTTCTCATTATTTTCTTTAAGCCAATCCTTCAGCTCATGCAGCTGTAAAGTATAAATGGATGGTTTTTGTTCGGCTGCTGTTATTTTCTCTGCTGCTGTTTGTTCCATTTATTGCACCTTCTTTCTCAGACAGGCAATATAAAACCCGTCCGAACCAATATCCTGCGGTAAAATCTGTATTTCAAAATTATCTATAAACGGAGCAATTGCTTTAGGCATCCGCTCACGAACAGATACATCTCCCTCAAATTCCGCATTATTCTTTAAAAATGACTGGACAACATGCTGATTCTCTTCCTTGTCCACTGTACATGTACTATAAACAAGAATACCACCTTTTTTCAGCAAAGGTGAAACGGCATCCAAAAGATTTCTTTGAATCTTATGAAGATGATATAAATCATCTTCTTTTTTTGTGTATTTCATATCCGGCTTTCTTCTCATAACTCCAAGGCCTGAGCATGGGGCATCCACTAAAATGCGGTCAAAAGATTCATTTTCATAATGCTCCTGGACTTTTCTGCTGTCAAGGGCATTTGTCTTAATATTCGAAAGTCCCAATCTATCGGCATTATCATTAATCAGCTTTACTTTATGCTCGTGAAGATCAAGTGAAATGACTTGTCCGGTATTTTGCATTTTTTCTGCAATATGTGTGGATTTTCCTCCGGGAGCTGCGCAGGCATCCAGGATCTTTTCATTTGGATTTCCTCCAAGCGCATAAGCAGCAAGCATGGAGCTTTCGTCCTGAATAGTGATCAGGCCATCTTTGAAGACACGCGAATTGGCAAGGTTTCCTCTTAAACATTTAATGGCAACTGGTATAAACGGACTTGGTTCCACTTCAAATCCTTCTTCCTTTAGAAGTAACAGGCATTTTTCCCTGGAAGCCTTTACCTCATTTACCCTTGCAGTCTGAAGTGGAGCAGTCAAGTTAATTTCGCACATTTTCTTTGTTTCTTCAAACCCAAGCTGATCGGCCCATCTTTTTACCAGCCAGGCGGGATGGCTAGTCTCAATGGAAAGGCGTTCAACACTGCCTTCAATTTGTTCAATATCAGGAAGCCCCTTTCTTTGAACGTTCCTGAGCACGCCGTTGACCATGCCGGAAATCCCTTTATGCCCCCATCGTTTTGCTATTTCTACTGCCTCGAAAATAGCTGCGCGGTCGGGAATTTTATCAAGAAAAACCATCTGATACAGAGTCAGCCTTAAGAGCTGGTTTACCCAGCTTTCAATTTTTTTATTGCCTGCCAAAAACGGCTGCAGGTAAAAATCGAGTGTCATCCGGCGCTGAAGGGTACCATAAGTCAGTTCTGTAAGAAGTCCGATATCCTTCTGATCTATTTCGTTCTTTTTAATGGCGTTATTCAGTAAAAGATTGCTGTAGGACTGATTTTTTTCAATGGCTTCAAGAAGTTCCAGTGCAGTTTCTCTTACATTTTTCTTCTTTAGCTTTTTCATTCGGGGTCTCCCAAACGGCCGCCGGCAGTTAGATGGGACCCTGCGCCTCTTAAAAATTGTTCTGCTGGCATCTTTTTCTTTCCGGAAGGCTGCATTTCAGTAATTTTAATGGCTGTCTCATTCCCTGCTGCCACAACGATTCCATCTTCCTCAAGCCTGATTATTGTTCCCGGTTCTTTGCTTTCAGCAGAATTGACCTTCTCCGAATTCCAGATTTTAATCACTTTGCCGTCAAAAGTTGTATAAGCAACCGGCCATGGGTTTAACCCTCTGATATGGTTATAGATTTCTTCTCCAGTTTTGCTCCAGTTGATTTTTTCCTGTTCTCTTTTAATGTTATAAGCAAAAGTGGCTTTTTCATCATTTTGCCTGACGGGAGTGAGTTCACCATTCAGGAGCTTTGGCAGTGTTTCAGATAAAAGCTTTGATCCAGCAGCGCTAAGTTTATCGTGAAGAGTGCCAACTGTATCTCTTTCCGTAATCGGCACTTCCACTTGTGTTAAAATATCGCCGGCATCAAGCTTCTCAGCCATATACATAATGGTGATTCCTGTTTTTTCTTTCCCCTGCAGAATGGAGTAATGAATGGGTGCACCTCCGCGCAATTCAGGAAGCAATGATGCATGGACATTTACGCATCCGAACTTGGGTGCATCCAAAAGCTCCTTCGGCAAAATTTGACCAAACGCAGCAGTGACTACCAGGTCAGGCTTAAGAGCAAGAACTTTCTCCAGTTCTTCTGGCTGGCGGATTTTTTCGGGCTGATACACAGGGATGCCCTGTCTTTCAGCTTCGACTTTTACAGGCGGGGGAGTAAGGACTTTTTTCCTTCCAACAGGCCTGTCAGGCTGAGTAACCACTCCAATTACTTCATATCCGTCCTCTATTATTTGCTTCAGTACAGGCACTGAGAAATAGGGTGTGCCCATAAATACGATTTTTGTCATTCAGCTTCCAATCCTTCCAACTCTTCTTCGTTCAAGTATCTTGTAACTTTTGAGGTAAATAGCACCCCATGCAAATGATCAATTTCATGGAGGATCGCTCTTGCCAGGAAATCTTCAGCCTCGAGTGTAAAATATTTCCCTTTTCGATCCTGCGCCTTGATTTTTACATATTCAGGCCTAGTTACATCACCATATAACCCAGGAAAGCTCAGGCACCCTTCAGGGCCTGTCTGTACCCCATTCGTTTCAAGGATTACCGGATTAATCATTTCAATTGTTCCAAAATCATCATCTATATCAACAATGGCAATTTGCCTGCTAAGCCCGATTTGCGGAGCAGCAAGCCCGACCCCATCGAATTCGATCATCGTATCATACATATCATTTAATAATTTGCCCAGCTTCTTATCAAACACCTTAACGGGTTCGCATTCTGCCTCTAGAATCTCAGCCGGATAAGTTACAATTTTTTTTACTGCCAAAACATTTCCTCCATTTTTATCTATTTTCAACCAATTTAAGTTTATTCATAACCACAAAAACGGAAGCTCCGCTCCCCTAAAAAAGCTGACGCTTATAGCCGTGTGATTTGAAGCTGTTGAAACATTCCTTGTGAGACCAACAGTTCTCAAAGTTCAAACAAACTAATCTTATTCAGCTTTAATAAACTACATTAAAATATATGGATTCAGGTCAATGGAGACGGATAGGCCCCCAGTTGAAATATCCTGCTGATAATTATCCAGGATTTTCTTAAGCGTCTGGCCAAGTTCCGGCTCCCGCTTGTATTTTATCAGACATTGATACCGATATCTATTATTGATCCGCGGTATCGGCGATGCAACCGGACCAAGGACTATGCTCTCTGCAGATAATTTTGACTGAATGTACTGCGTGATCTTCTCAGTTACCGAAACAGCCTTCATTAATTCCTCGTGGCTGACGGTAACAAGGGATATATAGTAGAAAGGGGGATATCTATGAATTTTGCGGACCATCATTTCTCTTTCATAAAATTTATCGTAATCCTGTTCCCCCGCCAGTTCAATACTATAATGTTCAGGAGTGTAGGTCTGAATAATTACCTCCCCCTCCAATTCATGCCTCCCAGCACGCCCGCTTACCTGAGTCAGAAGCTGAAAGGTTTTTTCAGAAGAGCGGAAATCAGGCAGGTGCAGCATCGTGTCTGCCGAGAGCACGCCTACTAAGGTAATATTGGGGAAATCAAGGCCTTTAGCAATCATCTGAGTTCCAAGAAGAATATCTGCATGCCCTTCCTGGAATTGATCAAGGAGCTTTTCATGTGCTCC
Source organism: Cytobacillus sp. NJ13 (assembly GCA_030348385.1). Taxonomy (NCBI): domain Bacteria; kingdom Bacillati; phylum Bacillota; class Bacilli; order Caryophanales; family Bacillaceae; genus Cytobacillus; species Cytobacillus sp. NJ13. Next base: position 1,785,657 of record JAUCFP010000006.1, read on the forward strand.
CTTCCTGCTGGTTGTGTCGACATCCATCCGGATTACCTTCGCTTCCGGCAATATTTTTGCCAATTCCTCTTCCACTTTCTGAGTGCCGGTTCCAAAATAACGGATATGCTCACTTTCACATTCCGGGCATGCATTCGGAACGGGTGCCTCATAGCCGCAGTAATGGCATTTCATCTGCTGGTTATAGCGATGATAAGTCAAAGATATATCACAATGAGGACAATTAATAACATATCCGCAGTCCCTGCACATAACAAATGAAGAATGCCCTCTTTTATTTAAAAATAATACGATCTGCTCTTTTTTCCCGAGACGGTCTTTAATTTTTTCAAGGAGCTTCCTTGAGAACATCGAGCGGTTTCCTTCACGCAGCTCTTCCCGCATATCAATGATATCAACGGAAGGGAGAGCCTGGTTGTTCATTCTATTTTCAAGAGTGAGGAGATGGTAAACTCCTTTGTGTGCTCGCGCAAAAGATTCCAATGAGGGAGTTGCACTGCCAAGCACAACAGGACATTTATGATTTCCCGCTCTTTCAATGGCAACATCCCTTGCATGGTATCTTGGGTTTTCTTCCTGCTTATAGCTGGTTTCGTGCTCTTCATCAATGATAATGATTCCAAGGTTTTCAAAAGGGGCAAAGATAGCCGACCTCGCTCCGACAACAACCTTGACTTCCTTCCGCTGAATCTTTCTCCATTCATCATACTTTTCTCCCGCTGAAAGGCCGCTATGCATGACGGCAACCTGATTGCCAAACCTGCCCTTAAAGCGTTTGACCATCTGCGGAGTTAAGGAAATCTCAGGAACAAGGACTATGGCTTCTTTGCCATCCTCAAGCACTCGCTGAATGGATTGCAGATACACCTCAGTTTTTCCGCTTCCTGTTACCCCATAAAGCAAAAAAGTTTCATGCCTGTTATTTTCAATAGAATTAAGGATGGGGATTATGGCCTTTCTCTGTCCATCGGTCAAAGAGAGCGGTACAGTTCTTTCGAATTTACGGTCTCCAAATGGGTTTCGGTAAATTTCCACGTCCCTCTGGCCAAGCAGCCCTTTTTGCATAAGCCCTTTTATGGTAGACGAGGTTATTCCAAGCAAGGAAAATAACTCTTTCTGATCGACCGGCCCCTCCTCATGAAGAAAATACTCAAGCAATTCTTTCTGTTTGGTTGCGTTGCCTGGAAGCTGCTGAAGGTAATCAGCAAGCTTATTAGGGGCAGCAGCCGCGAAAACCTGCTTTACTTTTTTCTTTTTCACTCGTTCTTTTACTTGGTATATAATTTCGATATTTCCATGGGATGCTTCCTTTTGAAGAAGCGGCAAAGCTCCGCTTTTTACTGCATCATCCCATGTAATTTCTTCAGTTTTCTGAAAGAGAGTACATACTTTTTCAGGAAGCAGTTTACGATTTGCATTTTTTGCCATTACAAGCTTCTTTTCGTACTTTGCCTTCAATGCTGCAGGCAGCATTGCCTGAAAGGCAGAAATTTTGTAGCATAATGTTTTTTCTGTCAGCCATTCACCAAGAGTTAAAAGCTCCTGGTTAAGGACTGGATTTAAGTCCATCGGCTCTGAAATGGATTTTAGCTGCTGAAAATCCGACTCTGCTTTTATTGCTGTTACAAACCCCTGGATCTTCCTTGGTCCAAATGGAACAACAACCCTCATGCCGGGGAGAATGACACCTTTCAGCTGAGAGGGTATTTTGTAGTCAAATGCCCGGTCAGTCTGTTTGGCAGGTACATCGACAATGACTCTCGCAATATTCATTCATGCTCATCCTTTAACAAGATCGCAGCTTCTTCAAGTATTTTTACTGCAACATCCTTTTTTGACATAAGGGGGAGCTTTTCCGAAGACCCATCTTTTTTGAAAAATGTCACTATGTTCGTGTCTGTTCCAAAGCCTGCACCTTCAGCAGTTACATTATTGCCGACGATCATATCGGCATTTTTCCTCTTCAGCTTGCCCTGTGCATACTCATCAACCTGTTCAGTTTCAGCCGCAAAACCTATAAGGATTTGCTTCTTCTTTTTTTGTCCCAGTTCAAATAATATATCTTTTGTTCTTTCAAGCTCCAATACCTCATCCCCAGGCTGTTTTTTCATTTTTTGCGCAGAAGTCACCTTTGGACGATAATCGGAGACTGCAGCGGTCTTAATGACAACATCCGCATGATCAAATTCGCGTATAGCCGCTTGATACATTTCTTCAGCAGATTCTACCTTTATCAGTTTTAAGCCGGCAGGAGCATTAATTGTAACCGGACCGGATATCAATATAACTTCAGCTCCTGCAGATACAGCTGCTTCCGCAATTGCATAGCCCATTTTACCCGAAGAATGGTTGGTAATATAACGTACAGGATCAATTTTTTCCCTTGTTGGGCCGGCAGTAATGACCACTTTCCGGCCAGTTAGCTCCAATCTGGAGGGCTTAAAAAATTCTCCAATTGTTTCTGTAATTTTCTCTGGTTCTTCCAGCCTGCCTTTTCCAACATAGCCGCATGCAAGATACCCTTCTGAAGGCTCTATAAATCTGCAGCCAAAACGATATAAGGTTTCAATATTTTTCTGGACAGCAGGATGGCTGTACATATGTACATTCATTGCAGGCGCAATCCAGATCGGTGATGATGCCGCCAAAAGGGTTGTTGTGATCATATTGTCTGCAATTCCATTGGCCAGCTTTCCGATTACATTTGCTGTAGCCGGAGCAACAAGTATCAAATCGGCCCAATCAGCAAGGTCGATATGAGCAATAACCTTCGAATCTTTTTCATCGAAAGTGTCGGTGTAAACATCATGCCTTGAAAGCGCCTGAAAAGTTAATGGTGCAACAAATTTAGCGGCCGATTCACTTAGGATAACTTTCACCTGCGCTCCGGCCTGCGTAAGCTTGCTCGTTAAGGCTGCAGCTTTATAAACAGCAATTCCACCGGTTACACATAATAATATCTTCTTTCCAGTCAGCATTATATGACCCCACCAATCTCAATAAATAATTCATCTCTATTAAAAACGGCCTGGCTATATTTTTCTATAAGCAGCACTGGCCATTAATGGCTATTAGTTTCATGATAGTTTTATTATGCAAGAAGAGCAGTGAATTTTCATCTAATAAAACCTCAAACAAAAATAACAACCTTTTAAAAGGTTGTTATTCAGCGATTTTACTCGTATGATTCATTGGCTGTTTTTTCGCCCAGGCGGTAATGAAGCTGGTCTGCATGGATTTCTTCAAGTGCTTTTCCCACATTTTTATGTGATTTATAGCTCTCAAGCTGTGGTCTGGCATTGATCTGAAGCTTGCGGGCACGCTTGGCAGCAACAGAAACAAGTGAATATTTGGAATCAATCTTTGTCATTAGAGAATCAATAGAAGGATAAAGCATATTTATTCTACCTCCAGCATCTTTTTGTATTTAGGTTCTACACGTTCCCTGCGGCAGTGTTCTGCTACCACAATGGATTTAATTCTTTCACAGGCGAGATCGATTTGATCATTCTCTACAACATAATCATATAAGTTCATCATTTCAATCTCTTCTTTCGCTGCACTCATGCGATTGTTAATTATATCTTCTGTCTCTGTCCCTCTGGTGACGATACGGTTCTTAAGCTCGGATAAACTAGGTGGAACCAGGAAGATGAACAAGCCGTCAGGGAATTTCTCACGCACTTGGCGGGCACCCTGAACTTCGATTTCAAGAAAAACATCTTTGCCCCGGTCCAGTGTTTCTCTTACATAATCAACTGGTGTTCCGTAGTAGTTCCCGACAAACTCTGCATATTCAAGCAGCTTATCCTGCCTGATCAGCTCTTCAAACTCCTCACGCGTTTTGAAAAAATAATCAACTCCATTGACTTCTCCCGCTCTCGGAGATCTCGTTGTCATTGAAATAGAGTATTCAAACGCAGTATCAGGCTGAGCAAATATCTCTTTTCTTACTGTTCCTTTTCCTACACCTGAGGGTCCGGATAGAACAATCAATAACCCTTTTTCTTTCATTTATAAAATCCTACCCTTCATCAACAATTTCATCACGGTCATTTAACCGGTGCGCAACAGTTTCCGGCTGGACCGCAGACAAAATGACATGGTCACTGTCCATAACAATAACAGCCCGGGTGCGCCTGCCATACGTAGCATCTATTAAAGAGCCCCGGTCACGTGCGTCCTGAATGATCCGTTTAATCGGGGCAGATTCTGGACTGACTATTGATATTATCCGGTTGGCAGAAACAATATTGCCAAATCCGATATTGATCAGTTTAATTGACATTTGGGTCCTCCAATCATCAGTTATTTATTTTGACCCCCAGAGCCGGAATCTAAACAACTGCTATTCAATATTTTGAACTTGTTCCTTCATTTTTTCCAATAAACTCTTTATTTCAACCACTTCGGCAGCTATCTCTGCACTGTTTGCCTTGGAGCCGATTGTATTGGCCTCCCGGTTCATTTCCTGCAGAATAAAGTCAAGTTTTCTTCCAGCCGGTTCTGAAAGCTGAAGGGTCTTTTCAAATTGGTTAATATGACTTTGAAGCCTTGTCAGTTCTTCACTGATATCCGCTTTATCAGCGAACATCGCTACCTCTGTTAAAATTCTCGGCTCATCCACCTGGCCATCAAGAAATTCTTTCATACGCTTTTCCAATCTCTCCCGGTAAAGCTGCACGACCTTTGGGGCATACTCTCTCAGCTTAAGCACCCTGCTGCTTAAAAGACTAAGATGGCTTCGGAGATCTTTTTCCAGCTCATCCCCCTCAAGCCTCCTCATCTCCATTAACTGCAGGCATGCCTCTTCAGCAGCAGAAAGGACCATCTGGCTCAATTCTTCATTGCCGGACTCCTTTTCTTCGATGCCAATCAGTTCTTCCCGTATGACATTCCCGATGGATAGATCCGTTGAAATTTGATACTTTGTTTGAATTGCAGTTATGTACTGAAAATATTCATCCAATAGTTCCCAGTCAACATTAACTTTCCTGCTGGACAGGCCATCGCCGTCAATGGTGATATAAACCTCGATTCTGCCTCTTTTGATATGCCCGTTAAGCTTTTTCTTTATCTTGTCTTCCATATGCATCAGCTGTCTGGGCATTCTGATCTGAAACTCGGTAAAACGATGGTTTACAGTCTTTATTTCAACCGTAATGGAACATTGCCCGGAATCTTTCTTGCTTCTGCCATAACCAGTCATGCTTACTGCCATTTCTCACACTTCCTTTTGGGAAAAGCACAGCTTATAAAAAGCACTATTACTTTCAGTTAGCGGCATGATGCCTGTGCAGTTATGTATAAAAATCAAGTAATGATGTAGATTTATATGTTTGCGCAAAAAAGAAAGGTAATAGAGTTCTTCTCTACTACCTAAAGGATTATAACATATTTCATTTTGTTTTTCTTGCCAAAAATGTGCCTGCCAGTAAAAATGTTGGAACGGCTGAGAGTCCTGTGATCATAAACCAGTCGCGCAATTCAATAGGGACGGTGTGGAAAATTGGCTGAAGCGGCGGATAGTATATGACAACCAGCACTAAAGCAAGGGACGAGATGACTGCCCAGACTAAATATTTGTTGCCGAAAGGATTTCTCGAGAACACGGATTTTTCACTGCGGCAATCAAATACATGAATCAGCTGTGCCATTACCAATGTGGCAAATGCTACTGTCTGTGCATACGCAAGATGATCCGGATTTGCCCTATAAGCAAAAATGAATGCCAGTAATGTCACAAGTCCAATTAGAAATCCTCTGGAAACCACTTTCCAGCCAAGCCCTCTTGAAAACACACCTTCCTTGGGGCTCCTTGGCTTCCGCTTCATTACATTTTCCTCTGGCTGGTCAAGGCCAAGAGCCATTGCAGGAAGTCCATCCGTAACCAGGTTCACCCAGAGAATCTGGATTGGCACTAAGGGCAGCGGAAGGGCAAGAAGCATGGCAAACAGCATAACCAGAATTTCACCAACATTTGATGCAAGCAGATATCTGATAAACTTTCGTATATTCTCGTAAATATTTCTTCCTTCTTTTATTGCGGCTTTTATGGTAGCAAAATTATCATCGAGCAGTACTAAAGCAGATGCCTCTTTCGCAACATCGGTCCCTGTAATGCCCATTGATATTCCGATATCTGCCGCTTTAATGGCGGGGGCATCGTTGACTCCATCACCTGTCATGGCAACAATATGACCTCTATTCTGGAGAGCCTTTACAATTTTTAATTTATGCTCAGGCGATACTCTGGCAAATACTGCAACATCTTCAACCATATCTTCAAGATCTTCAACCGTCATCTCTGCCAAATCTTTACCCTGAAGGACTTTAGAGCCTTTTGCTGAAATGCCTAATTGCTTGGCAATAGCCTGTGCTGTAATCACATGATCTCCTGTGATCATGATCGTTTTAATTCCTGCTTCCTTGCATTCCTTGACTGCTTCCCTAACCTCAGGCCTTGGCGGATCAATCATCCCCTGCAGCCCGATAAATGTTAATTCCTTCTCCGCCTCTTTTTCATCAAGAATGACATTTTTTGAGGGGATTTCCTTATAGCCAATCGCTATCGTTCTCAAGGCTTGTGAAGCTAGATTTTCTATCGCTCCCTGAATTTCACCTGAGAGCTCCCTCGAAAGAATCTGCCGCCTGCCCTCCCAAAGAACTGATTCACTTTTCCCGGCTAATACATCGGGTGCTCCTTTGGTTACAATAAATTGTCTTCCGTTATGATCCTTTACCACAACACTCATCATTTTTCGGGCAGAGTCAAACGGAAACTCATTGATAATCTGGAATTGACTTAACAGACTGCTCCGGTTATAGCCCGCCTTCATGGCCGCTACTAGCAGAGCCCCTTCTGTCGGATCTCCATCAATCACAAACTCATTATTTTTCTGCTGTATTTCAGCATGGTTGCATAACATGCCAAACATCAGCATTTGCTGGAGTGCTTTATCACTTTTCGGTTCAATTTGATTCTCATTTCTATAAAAATGGCCTTGCGGCTCATAGCCGATACCATCAACTCTCCACTCTTTCCCGCCGCTCCAGAGATGCGTGACAGTCATTTTGTTTTGAGTCATTGTACCAGTTTTGTCTGAGCATATCACTGATGCACAGCCCAGTGTTTCAACCGCTGGAAGCTTCCGGACGATTGCTTTTTTTCTTATCATTCTTTGTACCCCAAGCGACAGAGCTACTGTCACGATGGCCGGGAGTCCTTCTGGAATGGCTGCTACTGCCAAAGAAACGCCAGCAAGGAACATTGTATATAATTCCTGCCCCTGCACCACACCAGCCACAACGACAAGAACAGTCAGTAAAATAGCTGCCGTAATGAGGATTTTGCCCAGCTGTTCCAATCTTCGCTGAAGCGGAGTGGTCATGGTTTCCGCATTCTGCAGAAGATCAGCAATCTGTCCCATGGCAGTATTCATCCCTGTTCCGACAACTACACCCAGCCCATTGCCACGGGTTACCATAGTCCCCATGAAAGCCATGTTCTCCATATCCCCAATAGCAAGATTAGCAGTTTTCAAGGAACCAGTTCTCTTTTGAACAGGCAGAGATTCTCCCGTTAAAGCGGATTCCTCAACTTCCAGGCTATTGGACTCTACGATTCTCATATCTGCTCCAATTCTGTCTCCTGTTGCAACTTTCAACAGGTCCCCTGCCACCACTTCTTTGGAGGGAATCTTTTTCCATTGTCCATTACGTAAAGCAATAACTTGAGGAGCTGATAATTCCTTAAGTGCGTGTAAAGACTTTTCCGCCTTTCTCTCCTGAAAGAAGCCCAAAAAGCCATTTATGACTACAATTGCAATAATGGCAATCGCATCAATATATTCACCAAGCAGCCCCGATATTAAGGTCGCTGCTAATAGGACAAGAACCATGAAATCTTTAAATTGACTAAAAAATAAGAGTAAAGCCGACTGCTTTTCTCCCTCTTTCAATTCGTTATACCCATATTGTTTAAGCCGTTTTTTTACATCATCCTCTGTTAAGCCCGCCTTAATATCTGTATTTAAGGCTTGCTCAACCTCCCTTTCATTCATTTCATGGAACTTCATCCGGACATCACACTTCCTCCTTTGTGGTTTGAGAAAAGCCATGAGCTGCATGGAGAAGGGATACAATAGTAAAGAAATTCATCAGCACTCACAGCCAGACTTTAAGAGAATCCGCCAGATGGCAGACCGTCCTGCTTCTTCTGCTAAATCAAGTGAAGCAGAGTTGTCCAATCTCACTCTAAAGAAAGCATATTCAGCCCTGTCCAAAAAAATGCTATTATTAAAAAGAAAAGCGGAAGCGCCTTGCCCACCCCGACACCTCGAGGGGGTAGGCGCTGGAGCTAGACAGTATTAGAAAAGCGGAAGCGCCTTGTGAAGACAATAGACCAAGCCTTAAAACTTGATTTTTATTATTTCAATGAAAGAATAATGTATATCTGAAGCATGTAATAGGCTGTTATTTTTAATAGAAGAGGATGTTCCAATATGTCATTTGATGGTTTGTTTACAAGAGCTATGACGAAAGAGCTTATAGATACTTTAAAGGGCGGCAGAATCAATAAGATTCAGCAGCCTTATAAGAATGAAATTATTTTAGTTGTGCGGGCAAATGGGAAGAATCACAGGCTTTTGCTATCAGCACATCCCAGCTATGCGAGAGTCCAGCTTACCAATGAAGCACACGAAAACCCATCAGAGCCGCCAATGTTCTGCATGCTTTTAAGAAAGCATCTGGAAGGCTATATACTTGAAGATGTGCATCAAATCGGGCTTGACCGTATAATCGTGTTTGAAATTAAAGGCAGGAATGAGATTGGTGATACATCCTATAAACAGCTGATTGTTGAGATAATGGGCAGACACAGCAATATTACACTGGTGGATAAATCCCGCAATATTATTCTCGACAGCGTCAAACATGTATCTTATGCAGTTAATAGCCATCGTGCGATTTTGCCAGGACAGGAGTACATTCTCCCTCCGTCCCAGGATAAAATGAATCCTTTCGAGGCAGGCAAAGAAGATTTACTTCGTAAGATCGACTTTAACAGCGGGAAAGTGGATAAACAGCTTGTAGGGAGCTTCGCTGGAATTTCACCGCTTTTTGCAAAAGAAGTAATACACCAGGCTGGTCTTATAAACAGGACAACTGTTCCAAATAGCTTCCAGCACTTAATAGGCTCCCTAAAGGATCATTCCATAAGGCCGGCCATTACAGCAGGCGAACAAAAAGAAAGCTTTTATTTATTGCCTCTCCAGCATATAAAAGGGGAAAGCAGGGATTTTAATTCCTTGAGCGAAATGCTGGACCGCTTTTATTTTGGAAAAGCGGAAAGAGACCGGGTCAAACAGCAATCCAATGACCTTGAACGTTTTATAGTAAATGAGAAAGAAAAGAATGAGAAAAAAATTGAGAAGCTGAAAAGAACCCTGCATGAAGCAGAAAATGCCGATAAACATCAATTGTATGGAGAATTGATCACAGCAAATATTTATGCGATTCAAAAGGGGATGAAGGAAGCTGAAGTCATCAATTATTACGATGAAAATGGCGGAGCGGTTATCATTCCGCTGGATCCACAAAAGACTCCTTCAGAGAATGCACAAAAATATTTTACAAGATACCAAAAAGCAAAAAATGCTGTAATTGCCGTAAAAGAGCAAATTAAAAAAGCAGAAGAGGAAGCGTCATACTTCGATTCTCTTCTGCAGCAAGTAGAAACTGCATCAACAAGAGACATTGCTGAAATAAGAGAGGAGCTTGTTGAAGGCGGTTATATTAGAGAAAGGCAAAAACGGGGCAGCAAGAAACAGCAGAACCTTAAGCCTGTTCTTGACAGCTATACCGCCTCAGACGGAACGGAAATATTGGTTGGAAAAAACAATAAGCAGAATGATTATTTAACGAACAAATTGGCCGCAAGGGATGAGATATGGCTGCATACAAAGGATATCCCAGGTTCACATGTGGTTATCCGAAGCAAGGAACCAGCAGAAAATACAATTCTTGAAGCTGCATCCCTAGCAGCATACTTCAGCAAAGCCCGTAATTCCAGTTCTGTACCTGTTGACTTCACCCAAGTCCGTCATGTGAAGAAACCAAGTGGAGCGAAACCTGGATTTGTCATATATGACCATCAGCAGACAGTTTACGTTACGCCAGATGAAGAAACTGTTCTGTCATTAAAACAATGAAAAAAGCAAGCTCTGTTGCTTGCTTTTTTCATTTGTCAAAGAATGCTTTATTGTGTTACTTTTCCCCACTCAGCAGGATCTTTTTGCCATTCAATCAGCTTCTTCATATCCTTTTCCTGGATATAGCCATTTTCAACGGCTACTTCTGTCAGAGCTTCAATATCGGTCAAAGTATATGCTTCGATTTTCTCTTCGGCCAGCATTTCATTTCCTTTTTCCAGCTGGTATGTAAAGATAGCCGCAACACCCAGCACTTCACAGCCTGCTTCTCTTAAAGCCTTGACAGCAGTAATGGCACTTCCTCCTGTCGAAATTAGGTCTTCAACAACAACAACCTTCTGGCCTTTGACAGCTTTTCCTTCAATTTGCTTGCCTTTCCCATGGTCTTTAGCCTTGGAGCGGACATAGCACATTGGCAGTTCCATAATGTCACTTACCCAGGCAGCATGCGGAATGCCCGCTGTTGCTGTACCTGCAATTAGTTCTGCGTCAGGAAATTTATCCAGAATGATTGCCTGAAGGCCAGCAGCAATTTCTTTTCTAACTTCAGGATAAGACAATGTCAGACGGTTATCGCAATAGATTGGAGCTCGCAATCCTGAAGACCATGTAAATGGATCGTTTGGGTTTAATGCAACTGCTTTTATATCTAATAATTTTTCTGCTATTTTACGCTTCATTTAGAATGCCCTCCCAAGATTGCTTGCATTGAATATACTTTTCAAATGGATTTTCTGCTCTGGTAATCGATCGGCCTACTACAATTGCGGAAGCCCCTTCGTTTCTGGCGAATTCAGGTGTGGCAACTCTTTTCTGATCTCCGGAGTCGTCAGATGACAGGCGTATTCCCGGTGTTACAGTTAAAAAGGAAGATCCTATTCGCGAACTTATCTCCCTTGCCTCAAAACTTGAACATACTACACCATCAAGTCCTGCTGCTTTGGCAAGATTGGCATAATGAAGAACAGATTCGTTTAATGAAGCAGGAATTAATTGCTCCGATTTCATTTGCTGTTCGGATGTGCTAGTCAGCTGCGTCACAGCAATACAAGATGGCCTTTTCCCTGAACTTCCGGCTTCAAGTCCTTCACGTGCTGCTTCCATCATGGCTTTTCCTCCTGCAGCATGGACATTAACCATATCGCAGCCCAGCCCGGCAAGTCTCTTCATGGCACTTTTAACGGTATTAGGAATATCATGAAGCTTGAGATCAAGGAAGATCTCATGCCCTTGTTCTTTTAAATCGTGAACAATGGCAGGACCCTCCTGGTAAAACAACTCCATGCCGATCTTTAGAAATAATTTTTCATTTTCAAAATTCTTCAGAAAATGATTAACTTCCATTTTCCCTGGAAAATCAAGAGCAATAATGAGCGGCTTTTTCATGTTTCTTCCAGCTCCTTCCAATACATTCTGAAATATGTTCATATCCCAGCTTTTCAATAAGTTCGGGCAGCCTATCGATAATTTTCGGACACACAAAAGGATCTACAAAGTTAGCTGTTCCAACAGCTACTGCACTTGCACCTGCATAAAAGTATTCGATGACATCCTCTGCCGATTCAATGCCGCCCATTCCGATGATCGGAAGGGACACATGCTGGCTCACTTCATAAATCATCCTAAGCGCGACAGGCTTAATGGCTGGCCCTGAAAGTCCACCTGTTCTATTTGCCAAAATCGGATTGCCTGTTTTTAGATCGATTCTCATGCCAACAAGCGTGTTGATCATCGTTAAACCGTCAGCTCCGCCATCTTCTACTGCTTTCGCCATTTCTACAATATTTGTGACATTTGGTGAAAGCTTCACATAGACAGGAACCGCTGAAACCTCTTTTACTTTTTTCGTTAGGTTTTTAGCAATTTCCGGTATAGTCCCAAAGGCAATTCCGCCTGTTTTTACATTCGGACAGGAGATGTTTAGTTCAAGCGCATGTACATTCGGGCTTGCCGAAATTTTTTTTGCAACCGCAACATAATCCTCTTCCTGCGAACCGGCTACATTGGCAATGATCGGTACATCAAATTGTTCAAGCCAGACCAGTTCTTCATTCACCACTTTTTCCAGGCCGGGATTCTGCAGCCCAATTGCATTCAGCATCCCTGCAGAGGTTTCAGCCACTCTTGGTGTTGGATTTCCAAAACGGGGCTCAAAGGTTGTCGCCTTGATCATGATCGCACCCAATTGGCTCAAATCATACAGCTGGCTGAATTCTCTGCCGAAGCCAAAGCATCCTGATGCAGGCATGATTGGATTTTTTAATTCCAGTCCAGGCAGACTGACATTTAATGAGTTCATAGAACTACCTCCCCTGCTTTAAAGACCGGTCCGTCACTGCAGACTTTTTTATAACTGTACCCATCAGGGTCATCCCCTGTATGGCAGACGCATGCAAAGCACGCCCCGATGCCGCAGCCCATCCGTTCTTCCAATGACAGGTATACGTTTTTATGAGAGTATTGATTTTCAAGCGCCTTCAGCATCGGCGTCGGGCCGCAGGAATATAAAACATCGAAATTAATATTAAATCTATTAATAACATCTGTAACAAAGCCTTTCGTTCCTGCGCTTCCATCAGCTGTAGCCAGATAGGTCCCGCCCAGCTGAGCAAACTTTTCTTCATAGAAAACGGCACTTGCTGACTGAAAGCCAAGGACATGGATCACATTAACACCTTGGCTTACAAGCTGTTTGGACAACTCATATAGAGGGGGTACTCCGATTCCGCCTCCCACAAGTAGTGCTGTATCCCCCCGGCCAGCTTCACTGATAGGAAACCCATTTCCCAGCGGCCCCAATACATCTGCGTAATCGCCAGGTTTTTTTTCTGAAAGCATGATCGTTCCCCTGCCTTCGGCACGGTATATCATCTTAAACTGGCTTTCATCAGGTAAAATCTCAGCAATGCTGATCGGCCTTCTTAGCATCGGATCAAAACCCCCGGAAATTTTCAAATGCACAAATTGCCCGGGCTCTTTCATTTCATGAACAAGCTCACCTTGAAGGGTGAGCTCGTAAATGTTTTCGGCAAGTTTATTTTGCGATATTACAGTGCATTGTTCCTGTCTGATCAAGATAAAACCGCCTCCCGGACTTGTTCTGGTTTATCCATCGCATCTGCTGAGAAATTCATTGATTCGATTACTTGAAGGATTGCTTCTGCCGTATCTAGAGAAGTAAGGCATGGCACGCCATTTTCCACCGATTCACGGCGAATGCGGAAGCCATCTCTGGCAGGCTGTTTTCCTTTTGTTAAAGTATTTATTACAAATTGCGCTTCGCCATTTCTAATGACATCCAGAAGGTTTGGCCCTTCTGACCCGATCTTTCCAGTCACTTTTACAGGAATGCCGGCAGTTTTAAGGAATAATGCTGTTCCGCTTGTTGCCATTAGCCTGTAGCCGATGGATACAAATCTCTTTGCCAGCTGCAGAGCTTCTTCCTTATCCTTGTCTGAGACAGTCATTAGTACCGTTCCAAACGGCTGGATTTTCATGCCGGAAGCAACAAGGCCTTTATAAAGGGCTTTTTCAAGCGTTGAATCTTTTCCCATAACTTCTCCAGTTGACTTCATTTCTGGCCCTAAAGTGATGTCTACTCTTCTTAATTTCGCAAATGAGAACACTGGTACTTTTACAAACACACCTTTTCTCTCAGGTAGAAGGCCGGATCCGCAGCCCTGCTGAGCCAAAGTTTGGCCCATGATAACCTTCGTGGCGATTTTGGCCATTGGCACATTTGTAATCTTGCTCAAGAAAGGAACGGTCCGGCTTGAACGCGGGTTCACTTCAAGGACATATACTTCCCCTTTTGCCACTACATACTGGATATTCAGGAGTCCAATAATGCCAAGTCCCTTAGCCATCTTCTCGGTATACTCAACAAGCTTGTCTTTGATTGCCTCTGAAATGTTTTGCGGAGGATAGACTGCAATGGAATCTCCTGAGTGTACTCCAGCTCTTTCAATATGCTCCATAATGCCTGGGATGAGCACATTTTCTCCATCCGAAATGGCGTCCACTTCAATCTCCTTCCCAGTCAGATACCGGTCGATTAATACCGGGTGCTCTGGATTCACTTTTACAGCGTTTTCCATATAGTGTAGAAGCTCTTCTTCTTTATAAACTAT